>NZ_JPUX01000001.1:3083876-3767753 GCF_000738675.1 Serratia nematodiphila DZ0503SBS1
CGCCTGCGCGGCGACCGGGTGGCGATGGTGATGCAAGATCCCAAACATGCGCTGAATCCCAATCAGCCGATCGGCCGTCAGGTGGAGGAGCCGCTGGTGCTGCATGCCAAGCTGAGCCGCGCCGAGCGGCGTGAAAAGGTATTGGAGATGCTGGCGGCGGTGGGATTGCCCGATCCGGCGGCGCTGTGCGGCCGTTATCCGCATCAGCTCTCCGGCGGCATGGGGCAGCGGGTGATGCTGGCCATTGCGTTGATCAACGATCCGCAGCTGTTGATTGCCGACGAACCGACTTCGGCGCTGGATCACCAGATGCGCGATCAGGTGCTGCAACTGATAGACAATCTGGTGGCGCAGCGCAACATGGGGCTGATCTTGATCAGCCACGATTTGCAGCAGGTGGCGCACCACTGCGAGCGGGTGCTGGTGATGTACAAAGGCGAGCTGTTGGATCAACTGCCGGCGGCAGAGCTGGCGCAGGCTACGCATCCTTACACTCGCACGCTGTGGGCGTGCCGGCCGAGCCGCGAGACGCGCGGCAAACCGCTGCCGGTGCTGGACCGCGCGCTGTTGGAGACGTTGAAATGAGCGTAATTGCACTGGAGAACCTGAGCGTCAGTCACCGCCAGGGCTACGAGCTGCGCACCGTGGCGCATGAGGTTAACCTGCACATCGAACCGGGTGAGTGTTTCGGGCTGGTGGGGCCTTCCGGCTGCGGCAAGTCCTCGTTGCTGTGGGTGCTGGCCGGGCTGAATGGCAGCTGGCAGGGCGGTTTTGAGCTGCTGGGGCGGCGGCTGCAGCCGGGGCAGGCATTTACCGGCGAGCTGCGGCGCGAGGTGCAGATGGTGTTTCAGGATCCCTATGCTTCGCTACATCCCAAGCACCGGCTGTTGCGCACGCTGTCGGAACCGCTCAAACTGCTGCAGGAAAGCGATATCGAACGCAAGATCAGCGCGGGCTTTCGCCAGGTGGGGTTGGATCCGCGCCTGCTGGATCGCTACCCGCATCAGCTGTCGGGCGGCCAGCGGCAGCGCGTGGCGATCGTGCGCGCATTGTTGCTGCGGCCTAAGTTGTTGTTGCTGGATGAACCGACTTCGGCGTTGGACATGTCGGTGCAGGCGGAGATCCTCAATCTGCTCAACGAGCTGAAGCAGGCGGGCGATCTGACTATGGTGCTGGTCAGCCACGATGCGGACGTGATTGACCATATGTGCGATCGTTCGGTGGCAATGGCGCACGGCCGCATCATCATTTAAACCTGTGCCCGCCAACGCGGCGGGCATATCCATCTTGGTAATAAATAAAGCAATTTATCGTCGTTCTTCTGTTAATTCTTACCCCCTACACTCGAAAAACAGCGCAACCGCGTGATTGTGGAGAGTGTATCGATGAAACGGTTAATTCCAACCTTATTGTATGGCGCGCTGGCGGCCGCTTTCGGTGCGCAGGCTGCCACCCCGCAGGATACCTTGGTGGTGGTCAGTTCGTTGGAGGGCATTATCAGCCTCGATCCGGCGGAGAGCTTTGAAACCGTCAGTTCGGCCAATCTGGTCAACCTCTATCAGCGCCTGGTGGCGCCGGATCGCGCCGCGCCGCAAAAGCTGGCGCCGGACGCCGCAGGCAGTTGGCAAGCGGGCGCCGATGGCCGCAGCCTGACCTTTACCCTGAAACCGCAGCAGCGTTTCGCTTCCGGCAACCCGCTGCGGCCAGAAGATGTGATTTTTTCGCTGGTTCGCGCGGTGAAGCTGAACAAGGCGCCGTCGTTTATTCTCGGCGAGTTTGGCTGGACGCCGGATAACGTTGAGCAACAGCTGAAGAAGGTGGGAGATAACCAGGTGCAACTCAGTTGGCCCGCCAACATCGGCAGCGAGTTGGCGCTGCGGCTGCTGACGGCGAATGTGGCTTCGATCGTGGATGAAAAGCTGTTGAACGAGCACGCGCAGCAGGGGGACTACGGTAACGGCTGGCTGCGCAGCCATTCCGCCGGCGGCGGCCCGTATCGGGTGAACAACTATGTGCCGCATGAAGCGCTGCTGTTTGGCCGTAATGACTACGCTCCGTCGCCGGCAAGGTTGAAAACGGTGTTGTTCAAGAACGTCAGCGACGCCGGTACCCGCCGTTTGCTGTTGCTGAAAGGGGATGCCGACGTGGCCTACGATCTGGGGGCCGACCAGTTCGACTCACTGCGTAACGCGTCTGGCGTGCGCATTGAGCAGGCCGATGCGCCCCGGATCTATTACCTCGGTTTCAACACCGGCAGCAAAGACAATCCGGCGCTGGGCAATCCGGCGTTGTGGCAGGCGGCGCGCTGGCTGGTCGATTATCAGAGCATCGCCGAGCAACTGCTGAAAGGGCAATATCGCGTGCATCAGGCCTTCTTGCCGCAGGGATTGGACGGGGCACTCGACGATCGGCCGTTTAAGCTCGACGTGGACAAAGCCAAACAGATCCTGCGCGATGCCGGCATCGCTGAAGGCACGCGCATCGATCTTATCGTCATCAACCAACCGCCGTATACCGACATCGCGCAGGCGCTGCAGGCCAGTTTTGCGCAGGCCGGGCTGCGGTTGGATATCCATCCGGTGGTAGAAAGCGATCTGTGGGGCAAGATGCGCGGCCGCGATTTTCAGGCGATCTTCACCTACTGGGGCGCCGACTACCTGGATCCGAACACCAACGCCAGCGCCTTTGCCTATAACGTGCCCGGTGGGCCGAAAACCCTGGCTTGGCGCACCCAGTGGAACATTCCCGCCATCAGCGCGGAAACGCGCGCCGCGGCTGCGGAAGGGAACAGCGCCGCGCGCAGCGCACGTTACGTCACGTTGCAACGGGAACTGCAGGCCAGTTCGCCGTATGTGGTGGCGCTGCAGGGGCAAACGCTGGTGGCATTGCGGGACAACGTCGAAGGTGCCCGGTTGGATATCGCCAACAGCATGCTGTATCTGGATCGGGTCAGCAAGTAGCGGGCCTGGCCGAGCTTTCTGTCGCACCAAAGGCCAACGGCGAGTGAAATCGCTGGCTGTTGCTACCTCGGATCGCGAGATGTTGTGTCAGGGTGAAATAAAATGAAATTTCATAACGCGCTCATATGACGGTGATAGATTGGCACTGAAAGGCGGCGTTGTTTACGCCTTTCACCGCGGCCGTCCGCAATGATGCGGACACATCACGTCAGGAGATATTATGGACAATAACGAAAACGCTTCAGGAGCGCGCGCAGCAACCTTGATCGCCACCGGTGAGGTTGTTACGCCGGAACAGTTTTATCAGGACAGCGACGGAAGCAACTGGGGGCCGGCGATCAACAAAGCGGCGGCGGCGGCGCTGCAAGCCGGCGGTACGCTGTCCCTTGGGAAGCGGGTGTATACGGTCGCCGGACACGTACTCATTCAGACGACAACGGACATCTACGGCGGCATCGGGTTGCGGGTGGTCGGATTGGGACGGGCGACCAAAATTGTCAAGACGGCGGACAGCAGTTACACCAACGAACAGGGCGAAACGAAGAAAGCGGTGATCGTGGTGAAAGGCTTCGCCAATCTGACGCTGCACGGCTTGACGTTGCGGGATGATACCGGCGTAGACGACACTCACGGCGTGTGGTTCAGCGATCGCAATATGACGAAGTTTGATATTCGCGACATCTACACCAAGGTCGGCGGTTATTCGCTGTTTGTCTCGGGCGACATGTTCATTAACTGGCTGGTGAACGTGCAGATGGAGGCAAACGCCAATCGCCCGGGCGATGGGGTGCTGTGGATGGACAAGTCCGGCACCACCAATTTTATAGACGGCCTCTACGCCGCTCGTGCCAAGGGGACTGCGTTCAGAATTTCAGGGTTTTACTCTACTATCGGCTCGTTGGCTGCGGATGACTGCATCGGCGATATCTACTCGTTCAAAGATTTTAACGGCACGATCAATTCGTTGGGTTGCGAGAACCGCAACACGCAGCGCGCCGCCAATGTCAGCGTGTTGTCCACCAACTTTGCCCAAGGCACGATAGGCAATATCAATATCCAGGACGCGCAGAATGTGGAGAGCGGGAGCGTGTTGTGCCGATTCATCAACGAATCTCGTTGGGACATCGGTCAGTTGACTCTTTACAGCGGTTCTAAGACGCCGTTCCCGGCGGCGATCGCCGCCTGCAGCAACAATACCGAGGTAACCTTCAGTAACGTATACAACGGCGGCGTCCCGGTGGCCGGCAAAAGCACCGTCGACGTTACGTCGTTTTTAAGCGGGGTCGAAGCGATGTACAGTCTGGGCGAGCGGGGAATTGCCCCTTCCGCCACCAGCAACCATTTGCCGCGCAATATCTCGAAACAGCAATCGTGGACTTTTTTAGGCACCCTGACCGCGCCGGATCGGCAACCAACAACGCGCATTACTCTGCAACAGGGCGTAAGCACCAAGGTGCTGGCGTGCGATTTATATATCACGTTCGATCTGTCTTCGCAGGCGACCGCCTTTGTCGTCAATAAAGGCAGCTATAGCGCGAAAGGCGCCTTTATGTTGCGGCGCACCGGGCCGTTAAGCTGCGAAATATATTACCGCGTCGAGAAAGATTTCGGCTTTGGCAGTTATCAGGTGCAGACTACGCGCGGCAGCTACTGGCG
The DNA here is from genome assembly GCF_000738675.1 of Serratia nematodiphila DZ0503SBS1. Lineage (NCBI taxonomy): Bacteria > Pseudomonadati > Pseudomonadota > Gammaproteobacteria > Enterobacterales > Yersiniaceae > Serratia > Serratia nematodiphila. The sequence goes on from NZ_JPUX01000001.1 coordinate 3,088,493, forward strand.
GCCGGACGGCGTTTCATTGAGCACGCCACCCGCCGATGCGTTGGAAATCCGCAGCGATGAGGTGTTATCCACCACCAGGCTCGCGGTGATCCAGCCACTGGCCAATCCGACAACGGCCAGCACTGCGGAAGTGGCCGGATTGCTCAATCGGCTGATCGAGACACTGAAGAACTAACCGAATAACGCCGGCGCATTCTGGCCGGCGTCCATCAAGAGCAACAGCCAGCCGGCGGCCGCCAAGGCGATGCCGAAAGGTTGCCGCGTTCGCCAGGCGCGGCGGTTGCGGCGGCCGCGCGTCAATGCCATGCCTAATCCGAACATGGCCGCCAGACAGACCAGCAGCGGCAGCATCGTCCAACCGAGCCAGGCGCCCAGCGCCGCCAGCAGTTTGAAATCACCCTGGCCGATGCCGTTACGCCGCCGCACCTGCCGATAAAGCGCATTGAGCAGCCACAAACCCCCGTAGCCGGCGGCGGCGCCGATAACCGCGTCGCCCAGCGTCGCCCAGCGAGCATCAAGATTGCACAGCATCCCGCCCCACAGCAGCGGCTGGGTTAACCGGTCCGGCAGCCACCGGTGGCGCCAGTCTAGCCAGGCCAGGGCGATCAGCAACGCCGCGGCCGGCGGTAACCACAGCCGGTGTGCTGCCGGCAGGTCGAAGGGCAGCGCCGTCAACGCCAAACCGAAGGCCGTCAGCAGCAGGCTACGGCGGCGCAATTTCGGTGGGCTGGCGCGCCCGGCCGCCATTCGCTCCAACCGGGTGATGAGCGTGAAGGCGACCGCACCTGCCGACAGCAGCGCGGTGAAAAACAGCGCGGGCCACAGTAAGGAAAGAAACATCGGGGCTCCGTCAGTCGTGAAATAGATGTTTAAAATAACGGCAAAATGCGTATTTCATCGGGGTGAAATGCGGTGGGCTGTGAGGAATGCGCAGTTGTACGCATCGCCACTTCACGTATTGCAGAGTGAGGCAATGTCATGCGCGGAGGCGCGCAGCAGTGGGGTGTTGCGCTTTTTATCGGCAAAATCGGTGCTGAAATGGTGTGAATTCACCTGGCGGCCGGAATGGATCGGCAAATGGCGTAAGTGACGGCGTCACTGGGGAGTGATTGGGGTTTATCCTATTGTTTCTGTTCGTCAAGCCGTTAGACTTTAAGGGAGAGGCGCCCCGGCCTGGACGGGGCGTAGGGTTTCCAGAACTGCCGCGGGAAAGGCGACAGCAAAGCAGTGGGTTGGCGTGCTCCAGGAAGGAGGGAAGCCAACGGTGTCATGAAAGACGTTATTCAGGCAGTACTCATCAAGACTAAAAAACGACTCTGGCGCCGACGCCAGACGGCGTGGCTGGCCGGGGCGCTGGTGTGGCTGGCCGGCGCGGCGCCCGCCTGTGCCGAATCCCCGCCGGCGCCGGAGAGCGTTGTCTCTTCCGCACCGGCCGCCGCAGATCCGGCGGCGAACTTGCCCGAACTGGGCGGCGCGCCCGATGACGCCGCGCGCGAGAAGCAGTGGGCCGAGATGGCCAAGCAGTTCGGCGAAAAAGATCTGAATAACGTTTCCCGTCAGCAGATGCGCAGCCGCGCCGAGGATTATCTGCTGGGCCAGGCGACCGGCGCGCTGCAACAGCAGGCGCAGGAACTGTTGTCGCCGCTGGGCACCGCCCGATTATCGCTGAAGATGACCGGTGAGGGGGACTTTACCGGCAGCAACGGGCAGTTATTCAGCCCGCTGTACGACGTTGACGGATTGCTGACCTACAGCCAGATCGGCTGGCTACAGCAAAGCGCCGGGGCGCTCGGTAATTTCGCGCTGGGGCAGCGCTGGATCGCCGGTGACTGGCTGCTGGGGTACAACACGGCGCTCGACAGCGATTTCGCCCGGCAGCGCAATCGCGGCAGCGTCGGCGCGGAGGCCTGGGGAGACTACCTGCGTTTCTCCACCAACTATTACTACCCGCTGTCGGCGCTGGCGCAACAGCCTGGCGATGGCGTGTTTTTCAGCCGCCCGGCGCGCGGTTACGACATTACGACGCAAGGCTATCTGCCGTTTTATCGCCAGATCGGTGGTTCGCTCAGCTATGAGCAGTATCTCGGCGATAATGTCGATCTGTTCGGCAGCGGCAAAAAACAAAACGATCCGCGCGCGATGCAGCTGGGGCTCAATTACACCCCGGTGCCGCTGGTGACGATGAAGGCGCTGCATAAGATTGGCGCGGGCGGGCAGAGCCAGGATCAGATCGAGCTGGCGCTGAGCTATCGGCTCGGGGTGCCGTTGGTGAAGCAGATTTCGCCGGAGTATGTGGCGCAGGCCAAGTCGCTGCGCGGCAGCCGCTACGATCCTATCGAACGCAAGAACGTGCCGGTGTTGGAGTTCCGCCAGCGCAAAACGCTGCAGGTGTTCCTCGCCACGCCGCCGTGGAGCCTGCAGGCGGGGGAAACCGTGCCGCTGGTGCTGGAAATCAAGGCATTGAACGGGATTTCTCACGTCAGTTGGCAGGGGGATACGCAGGCGCTGAGCCTGACGCCGCCGCACAACGCCAACGATCCGCAGGGCTGGACGGCGATCGTGCCGCCGTGGGACGATGCGCCGGGCGCCGCCAACAGCTACCGGCTATCGGTCACGCTGGAGGACGATAAACAGCAGCGCGTGACGTCCAACTGGATAGAGCTGAAAGTGGCGCCGCCGCTGACGGCGACCGCCGGTGATGACGCGGGCCTGCCGCCGATCAAAACCCTGACGCCGCCGCCGATCCCGGCGCAAACCGGGCCGCTGTACGGCGGCGACTAACCGTTTTTACCCTGCAGCACCCACACGGCGGCCTCGACGCGGGATTTTAGCTTCATCTTTTTCAGCAGGTGTTTGACGTGTACCTTGACGGTGCTTTCGGTGATGGTCAGGCGGCGGGCGATCAGCTTGTTCGGCAGCCCCTGGGCGATCAGCTTCAGAATATCCCGTTCGCGCGGCGTCAATTGCTGAATATCGCGATCGGCGCTGGGGCGGTTTTCCCGCAGGCTGGCGGCGAGGATCGGCGTCAACGTTTCGCTGAGCACCATCTGCCCGGCCGCCGCCTGATGCAGCGCCTTCAGCAGATCCTCCGGCTCCATGTCTTTCAACAAATAACCGTCGGCGCCGCGTTTGAGCGCGCTGACGACGTCGTCTTCATGGTTGGACACGCTGAACACCACAACGCGCCCCGACAGGTCGGTCTGGCGCAGACGATCCAGCGTTTCCAGCCCGTTGATGCCGGGCATGTTGAGGTCGAGCAGGATCAGATCCGGATCGTGCTGCTCCGCCAGCGTGACCCCTTGTTCTCCGTTGCTGGCTTCGGCGATGACCTGCAGGCGAGCGTCCAAGCCAATCAGCTGTTTTACGCCGTTGCGCAGCATCGGGTGGTCGTCGATCAGTAAGATGGTGGCGGCGGTTTCTGTCGTCATGGTGTCTCCGTTAGTCGATGGCGTGGTTATCCGGCGTGAAGCTGACTCGCACCTCGGTGCCGCCGCCGCTGCGCGGTAAAATGTCGCAACGGCCGTGCAGGCTCTTGGCGCGATCGCGCATGATGATCAAGCCGTAATGGTCGGGGCGGGATGTTTCGGCCGGCAGGCCGCGTCCGTTATCGCATACGCTCAGGGTCACTTCGCCCCGTTTGTTGATGACCTGAATGCTCACCTCGCTGGCGGCGGCATGCTTAAGGATGTTGCTGAGCGCCTCGCGGGCGATCTGCAGCAGATGAATGGCCTGGTAGGCGGGCACCGTGCGCGGCCCCAGTTGGTAATCGAGGCTGATGTTCAGACCCAGTTTGGGATTGAACTCCGCTACCGTCGATTGCAGCGCCGCCAGCAGGCCCGGTTCGGTCAGCTGCAGGCGGAAGGTGGTCAGCAGCTCGCGCAGCTGGCGATAGGCGCCGTTCAGCTCTTCGCGCATCTGCTGCACCAGCGCCTGGCTGGCGGACGAGAGCGTTTCGCCTTGCATCTGCAGGCAGGCGATCTGCATTTTCAGGCAGGAGAGCGATTGGGCGATGGAGTCGTGCAGCTCGCGGGCGATTGCCGCCCGTTCTTCCATCAGCATCAGCTGCTGCTGGTGGTCTACCTGACGTTCGATGGCCAGCACGCTGGTCAGTTGCTCCACCAAAGTGTTGACCAGCTGGCGGTGCTCATCGTTCAGCGGCTGTTGCGGCGCATGTTGCGCCACGATCACGCCGTAGTCGCCAAGTTTGTCACTCAGGCTCCAGCTCAGCGACGGGTTGTCGGGATGCTGGCGGTCGCTGTCGTGCAGGCAGGCGCTGCACACCGGATTATGGCAATGCTCCGGCCGCAACGGCTGGTTGCCGCTCAGCTGCAGCAGCGGCTCCCGGCTGTCGTTTTCATACAGCCGCACCTGAATGGCGCGCAGCGGCGTCAGGATTTGCAGTTGGTTGAGCAGCGGCGTCAGGCGGCTGCACAATGGCTCGCTGGCGTGCAGCAGGCGGCTGGCGCGATAGAGGAAGCTCAGCATCTGATTTTTTTGCTGCAGGTCCGCGGTCTTCTCGGCTACGCGCTGCTCCAGCCCGCTGTAGGTGGCCGACAGTTCGTCAGACATGGTGTTCAACGCGCCGCCGAGCGACGCCATTTCATCCTGATGGCCGCGCTGCGCGAAGCGGCGGCTAAAGTCGCCGCGGCCCACCGCCAACGCCATTTCCACCAGCTGCCGCCACGGATGTAGCAACCGGCGGCGCAGGTAGCAGGTGGTGCCGATCAGCAGCAGCAGGGTCAGCGCGATAAAGCCGGCCTGCACCAGCGTCACCATCAGCAGGCGGCGTTCGGTTTGCCTGTCGATATCCGAGACCAGCTTATCCAACAGCTGCACGAAGTGCGCTACCTGCGGCGCGGCGTCGGCCGGGCGCTGCGCGCTACGCAGGCGAGGTTGCAGGGTCTGTTGCCAGTAGTCGCGCAAGGTGTCGAAAGGTTGCGTCAGCCCTTCCTGTTCCACCGAACGCTGCAGGTCGGGGCTGTTTTCGTCGCGCTCCAGTTCGCGGATCAACGCTTCATGCCGTTCATCCAGCGGCACCTGCGCCAGCAGACGGTAGCTTTGCATACGCAGCGAGCCGGCCTTGTTGATGGCATGCGCGTTGCCTTGAATGCTTTGCGACATCCAGGCGGAAATCCCCATGCCGGCCACGCCCAGAATGCCCGACAGCAACATCAGCAGGGCGACCTGATTTACGATCGAAAGCGGGGCCAACAGGCGTTTCATAAGCGCGGGTTCCTGGCATTTGGCGCCGCAGAAGCTCAGGGGCGAAGGCGGCGATGGGGTAAACAAGTAACGATTCAGCCGTATTTTTGATTATCCCTGAGCATAACCCCATACCTCGAATGAAGTACCCATTAGTTTCCAGCGGGGCGGCGAAGCGGTGAGGATGACGAAGTGGTTGATTATAATTTATTGATTATAAATGATTTAATTTTTATCCGGAACGTACCCCTAAGGGGATGAAGGCGCTATTTGTGCCGCCAACTACTTGCATTCGGGTTGATATACATCAACTTTGCCGCCGGGGCAGCCCCCTAGGGTGTCGGAATAATCCCCCGTGTCTGAGGTTTTTATGTCGCAACTTGCAACGCCTTCATCAAAGAAAACCGGTACGCTGATTCAGGATTGGCATCCTGAAGACAGCGCCTTTTGGCAGCAGCGTGGCCATCGCATCGCCACCCGCAACCTGTGGATTTCCATCCCCTGTCTGCTGCTGGCCTTCTGCGTCTGGATGCTGTTCAGCGCCGTTGCGGTCAACCTGAACAAGGTTGGCTTCAACTTTTCCACCGATCAACTGTTCCTGTTGACAGCGCTGCCGTCGGTCTCGGGCGCTATTTTACGCGTGCCGTATTCCTTCGTGATCCCGCTGTTTGGCGGCCGTCGCTGGACCGCTATCAGCACCTGCTTCCTGCTGGTGCCGTGCTTGTGGCTGGGATTCGCGGTGCAGGACAGCAGCACGCCGTACAGCGTGTTCGTCATCATTTCCCTGCTGTGCGGTTTTGCGGGCGCCAACTTTGCCTCCAGCATGGCCAATATCAGCTTCTTCTTCCCGAAAGCGCGTCAGGGCGGCGCGTTGGGTCTCAACGGCGGGTTGGGGAATCTGGGCGTCAGCGTCATGCAACTGGTCGCGCCGCTGGCGATCTCTTTCAGCCTGTTTGGTCTGTTTGGCGGCACGGCGCAAGATCAGGCAGAAGGGGGGCAGCTGTGGCTGGAAAACGCCGCCTGGATCTGGGTACCGTTCCTGCTGGTTGCCACCTTGGCGGCCTGGTTCGGCATGAACGATCTGGCGGCGGCCAAGGCATCGCTGCGCCAGCAACTGCCAGTGCTCAAACGTGGGCATTTATGGATGCTGAGTTTGCTGTACCTCGCGACCTTCGGTTCTTTCATCGGTTTCTCCGCCGGTTTCGCCATGCTGTCGAAGACGCAATTTCCGGAGGTCGTGATCCTGCATTACGCTTTCTTCGGGCCGTTCCTCGGGGCGCTGGCGCGGCCGGTCGGCGGCGCGCTGTCTGACCGTTTCGGCGGCGTGCGGGTGACGTTGATCAACTTTGTGGTGATGGCCGTGTTCGCCGCGCTGTTGTTCCTGACCTTGCCGACGGCGGGCGAGGGCGGTTCGTTCATCGCCTTCTACGGCATCTTTATGGTGCTGTTCCTCACGGCGGGGCTGGGCAGCGGATCGACTTTCCAAATGATCGCCGTCATTTTCCGTAAAATCACTGTCGATCGCGTGAAAGCGGCCGGCGGTAGTGACGAAAGCGCACAGCGTGAAGCGGTGACGGACTCCGCCGCCGCATTGGGCTTTATCTCGGCGATCGGCGCTGCAGGCGGCTTCTTTATTCCCCAGGCATTCGGTACCTCGCTGGCGCTGACCGGTTCGCCGGCGGGGGCAATGAAAGTATTCCTGGTGTTCTATATCTTGTGTGTGGTCATCACCTGGGCGGTGTATGGCCGCAAGAAAAAGGCCTGAGTATCAAACTGCTTTCTCAATCCCTCCCGCCAGGGGAGGGATATTTCTCTCATTCCGAGTCATCTCTCCTCGCCTCCTCAGTGAAATTTTCTGTCTTTAGGTAAAATTCTCATCTTAGCTTGCCGTTTTTTTCTTTTTTTATAGCACTATCTCTCAATGTGAGAATGTTTTCGCCAAAACGGATTATATTATTTGCACGTTTTTTTCGTTTTATTGAGAGTATTCTTACATTAAGGCGTTAATGTTTTTTCGCAGATTAAATGAAATTTCCGGGAGGGCAAAGCATAATTAGTGCGATTGTTATAAAATCAGTAATAGGATTTTGTCTTAGATGCAGCACACACCGAGTGGAATGTGTAACGGGGTTAAATCAGATAACTCTCATTCTGTTTTTTTCGGCTTTTTGTAGTCTATCTGACAATCAGATTAGGTGGGAAAACACCATGAATTCACGGATAAGAATGAAATTTCACAATTTCATTCGATTAACAATCGAACAACATGGTTAGTTTTTTCTTTTTAAATCAATGAGGTGTTCATTTGAATTTTACGGTAACCATGAAAGAAATCCATGTTGCCAACAGGGAAAAAGAGTCATTTGGATAAACGGAACATCCTTAATATGGCCTAATGTAAAAAATGAAATCAGAAAATTTTTATAAAGGCCAATATCCGATGAATGCAACCTGTTGAGTTTACATTTAATTTCTTGAACATTTTTTGATATTTCTATACAAAGTGTGCAGGACAGGCACGCTAAGGAAATTAAAAGTGAATCTTGATAAAAGAATAAAGATTAGGAATCTAGATGTTCTGACTCCTGCCGGGGAGAAATTTCGTCTGCGTTGGAAGGAGTATCAAATTCTTTCGCTGCTTGTCGCCAGATCGCCAGAACTGGTTACCCGAACGGAAATTATAGAAAATATCTGGAAAGGAACCTATTGCTCAGATTCAACGATAAATCAAACAATTAAATCTATTCGCCAAAAGATTAGCGATACGGAACACACGCTTATCAGAACCATTCCTCGTTTGGGTTACAAGGTGGAAAATCAAGCGGCTTTTCACTTTATATCCGAGGATGAAGACTACGCTGATGATGATATATTAAATGGCGGTGAAGATATTGGCGTTAATATTCAAGCGGAACTTTCTGAAAGTGAAAGTGAGTCGTCTGAAACAAACGATGAAAAAATAGATAAGCCGCATAAATCGACGCTGGTTGCTGCGCCTGTTGCAACGGTGGAGTCATCCAAAGAACCGGCGCGTGAAAAAAAGTCGGCGGCGGCGCGTCGCTTTTTCAGCATGCCCGCCAGCCGTGTAGTGAAATACCTGACGGTATTCGCCTCTTTGCTGGTTATTTCACATTTTTCATACGTGCTTGGCAACCAAACTCGCCCCCCGGTGATCAATGATATTCAGAACAACACGCGTGTGGTGTTGACGCTGACGCTGAATAACCCCCATACCAACAGCCCGCAAACTCTGTTCTGCCTGTACCAGGGCGAGAGCATGGAGCAGGCGACCATCGAATGTGTCGATCCTAAGCAAGGCCAGCTGAAATTGCCGGTAAAATATGAGACCTCTTCGTCCACCGGCAAGGGTCGGATTAATCTTATATTGCCGAATAAAACCTTGCAATATCAAGTTGCTTACGATGTTAAAAATTAGCGTTGAATGAGGTTTTATCTATAGCGATAATTTTACATTTGATGAAATCTTTTATTTCATTATTTGTTATTTGAAAGCCAGGTTCGATTTGTCCAGTCTGGAACTCATTACCTAACGCGTATTAGCGTCCTGCCCCAATCGGGTGACGGGAATAATGAGAACCTGCTGAGTGACAAATTATGGATAAGCGTAAAGTAGCTATTATCGGGGGTTCCGGTTTTATCGGAACACGCCTGGCGAAACGTCTCAGTAAGCGCGATGATCTGACATTGGTCATCGTCGATAAGCAACCCAGTGCACATTTTCCATCCCTTTATCAGTATGGCGATGTGACGCAACCCCAGACCTTGCAAGAACCGCTGGCGGGCTGCGACGCCATCATTAATCTGGCGGCGGAGCATCAGGACAATGTCGATCCTATTTCGCTCTATTATCAGGTTAATGTCGAAGGCGCGCGCCATGTCTGCATGACCGCCTCCGCCCTGAATATCCGTCAAATCATTTTCACCTCCTCGGTCGCTGTTTACGGCTTCGTCAAACAGGAGACCGGCGAAGAAGGACGTTTCGAGCCTTTCAACCATTACGGCAAATCCAAGCTTGAGGCGGAATACGTTTATGAAGCCTGGCGCAAGGCCGATGAGGAAAATCGGTTGACTATCATCCGCCCAACGGTGGTATTCGGCGAAGGCAACCGTGGCAACGTGTATAACCTGTTCCGTCAGATCGCCAGCGGACGTTTCGTGATGATTGGCAGCGGCAATAATATGAAGTCGATGGCCTACGTTGAAAATATTGCCGCGCGGCTGGAATATGCGCTGGATCAACAGTCAAGTTATCAGGTCAGCAACTACGTCGATAAACCGGACTTTACGATGAATCAATTGGTTGACGTAATTTCCTCTTCATTGGGGAGAGAAAATAAGACGATTCGCATTCCTTATGCCGTAGGCATATGCGGCGCAACCGCATTGGATGTTGTGAGTAAAATAAGTCGCAAAAAATTCCCAATCAGTCGCGTCAGAGTACAGAAATTCTGCGCCAGAACGCAGTTTAAAAGTAATGTGAAAAATAATTTCGTGGCGCCTGTTGAACTTGATTCGGCAATCGAAAGAACCATTAAACATGAGTTTTCTGATAGATAACTTAATCGCACGCTGACGTTATTTGATTATTCCGCCGACAAGCGGATAAATCTGTATTTTTCAGGATAAATTCATGCTGACTTATATCCTGGCAGGATCAATTTTGTTTTTGTTAATAGCGCATTGGGAGCTGTAACTCAAGGGCGGTAGCGTGCTTATTCGCTGGAGGAACGATGTTATATCAACTGAGCGTGATATTTGTGCTGGCGGTCGCGTGGATCCTTATTGCCCGCCGGGTCGCCTTGACGGTGGGATTAGTGGATAAGCCCAATGCGCGCAAGCAACATCTGGGACATATTCCGTTGGTCGGCGGCATCGCCGTGTACCTGACGCTGATGCTGATGACGCTGTGGCAACCCGACTGGCTGCCCGACAACACCGTCTACCTGCTGTGCATCACGGCGCTGGTGGTGTTGGGCGTACTGGATGACCGCTTTGATCTGCCCGTGGCGCCGCGCGTCATGGTGCAGGGAGGGATCGCGCTGGCGATGATGCTGGCGGCAGGGATGCAGCTTTCCTCATTGGGCCATGCCTGGGGCCATCAGGAAGTGATGCTCGGTTATGGCGCGTTGCTACTCACGCCGCTGGCGGTATGGGGGGCGATCAACGCCTACAACATGGTGGATGGCATCGACGGGCAACTGGGCGCCTTGTCCTGCGTGACCTTTGTTGCGCTGGCCATCGTGTTCGGACTGGGTGGCCGGGAAGATCTGGCGCTGTGGTGCCTGGGCATGATCGTCGCGCTGGCGGCTTATCTGCTGTTCAACCTGAGCTTGTTCGGCGCGCGTAACAAAATCTTTATGGGGGACGCCGGCAGCATGGTGATCGGCTTCAGCGTGCTGTGGCTGGTATTGCTGGCGACGCAGGGGCAGCAGGCGGTAATGCGCCCGGTCACCGCGCTGTGGCTGATCGCCATTCCGCTGATGGACATGGTGACCGTGATGGTGCGCCGCCTGTTGCGCCGCCAAAGCCCCTTCAAAGCGGGCCGCGATCATTTGCACCATATTCTGATGCGTCGCGGGCTCAATGCGCGTCAGGCACTGGCGATGAGCACCATGCTGGCGGTGACGCTGGCCTGCATCGGCATTTGCAGTGAAGTGTTGCAGCTGCAGGAAAGCCTGATGCTGGTGGCGTTTCTGTTCTGTTTTTGCGGTTATTTCGCCATGTTGCGCGAACCGCGTCAGGCGACGATGCTCAGCGATAATCCAACCGTCGGGCGTTAATCCTCTCACGGGCTGCGGCAGCAGCCCGTTTATCACGGTATTTCCATGAATTTTCATTTGCCTCTTTTGATGCCGTTGGCCTTCACCTCCGCGTTGTTGAGCGGTTGTACGGTGGTTCCCGGCTCACATTTACCGACCAGCGGAAAAGCCATCGTCGTGCAACAAGACGACGATTTCGATTTGAACAGCCAGGTACAGGTCTACCGCATGTCACCGATGCTGCTGCAGAAAATGCGGCGTATTGAACCGGTCGCCCAGCCGAATCCGGCACTGGATCAGCGGTTGCAGAGCTACCAATACCGTATCGGCGTTGGCGACGTGTTGAACGTCACCGTCTGGGATCATCCCGAGTTGACCACGCCGGCCGGGCAATATCGCAGCGCCAGCGACACCGGTAACTGGGTGCATGCGGATGGCACGATCTTTTACCCCTATATCGGGCGCGTGGCGGTGGTGGGCAAAACCGTCACCGAAGTACGCAGCCTGATCGCCGGCCGTCTGGCGCAGTATGTGGAAAGCCCGCAGGTGGATGTCAGCATTGCCGCGTTCCGCTCGCAGAAGGCTTATGTGACCGGTGAGGTGAAAACCTCCGGTCAGCAGGCGATCACCAACGTGCCGCTGACCATTCTGGATGCGATCAACGCCGCCGGCGGCCTGACGGACAATGCCGACTGGCGCAACGTGGTGCTGACCCATCAGGGCAAAGAGCGGGCCATCTCGCTGCAGGCGCTGATGCAGCGTGGCGACATCAGCCAGAACGCGCTGCTGCAGCCGGGCGACATCCTCTACATTCCGCGCAATGACAACTTGAAAGTGTTCGTGATGGGCGAGGTGGGCAAGCAAGCGACGCTGAAGATGGATCGCAGCGGCATGACCCTGACCGAAGCCCTCGGATCTTCCGAAGGGATCAGCCAGACGGTGGCGGATGCGACCGGGGTGTTCGTGATCCGGCCGAGCGGCGGCAATCCCCCGCAGCGGCTGGCGACGCTGTATCAGTTCGATCTCTCCGACGCCAGCGCGCTGGCGATGGGCGCTGAATTTCAGCTGCACCCTTACGACGTCGTGTACGTCACCGCGGCGCCTATCGCGCGCTGGAACCGTTTGATCAGCCAGCTGGTGCCGACCATCAGCAGTTTTAACGATCTCAGCGAGGCTACCTTGCGCGTGCGCAACTGGTAACTCCGCAGGGTGAATAAGGAACAGAAGATGAAAAACAATGCGCTGTCCGTGATGGTGGCCGAACAAGATGAAAAGCTGGAGTGGGAGCGTCTGGTAGGGCCGCTGTGGGATAACCGCTGGCGGATCGCCGTCGTGACCGGCGTGGCGGGTGCGCTGGGCGTCGCCTACGCCCTGTTGGCTACCCCGGTGTACCAGGCCACGGCGGTGGTGCAGGTGGAGAATCAGCTGTCCGGCGATTCGCTGCTGCGTGAAACGCTGGACAGTTCGCTGGGGCAAAATTCGGCGACGCAGGATGAGGTGACGCTGGTCAAGTCGCGCTACGTGCTCGGCAAAACGGTGGATGCCCTCGGCCTGACGGTGCGCGTCGAACCGGACTATTTCCCGGTATTCGGTAAAGGCTTTGCCCGACTGAGCGGTGAAAAGGCGCCGGTATTGGACATCGCCACGCTGACAACGCCGGCGGACATGCAGGGCGAAGCGCTGACGCTGACGGTGCGCGATGGGCAACATTATGAGCTGAGCCATGACGGCGCCAAATTGTTCAGTGGCGTGGTTGGGCAACCGGTGGCGCAGGGCGAGTGGGGCATGACCGTTTCGGCGCTGGACGCGGCGCCGGGCACCAGTTTCACCGTGGTGAAAGTCGCGCGTCAAGAAGCGGTGGACGATCTGCGTAAATACCTGGGCGTAGTGCCGAGCGGCAAAGACAGCGGCATCATGACGTTTACGCTGCCGAGCGAAGATCCGCAGCGCGCCGAGGCGGTGCTGAAGAACATCACCGATAACTACCTGCAGCAGAACGTGGATCGCAAAACGGAAGAGGCGCAGAGAATGCTGGCCTTCCTGCAGGAGCAGTTGCCGCAAACGCAAACCTCGCTCAACAACGCCGAAACCCAGCTCAACCAGTTCCGCCAGCAAAACGACTCGGTGGATCTGTCGCTGGAAGCCAAATCGGTGCTGGACACGCAGGTACAGCTCGAAGCCCAGCTCAACGAGCTGACCTTCAAAGAGGCGGAGATTTCCAAGCTTTATACCCGCGTGCACCCGGCTTACCGGGCGCTGCTGGAAAAGCGCGCCACGCTGGAGGCGGAAAAGGCGCGGCTCGGCAAACAGGTACAGACGCTGCCGAAAATGCAGCAGGAGATCCTGCGTCTCACCCGCGACGTGCAGGTGGATCAGCAGGTTTACATGCAACTGATGAACAAACAGCAGGAGCTGAGCATCAGCAAGGCCGGCACGGTGGGCAATATTCGCATCGTTGACGAGGCGGAAACCGCTATCCGACCGATTCAGCCGCAAAAGATGCTCATCGTGTTGTTGGCGTTGATATTGGGCGCTGCAGGCACCGCGGCCGTGGTGCTGCTGCGCACGGCCTTCCATCGCGGCATCAATGATATCGATACGCTGGAGAAGCGAGGCATCAACGTCTACGCCACCGTGCCGCTGTCGCCATGGCAGGCGAAACGCAATCGCGAACAACGCCTGCTGTTGCCCAAATCCGGCGGTCGTCGCCTGCCGATCCTGGCGGTGGCCGAGCCGGCGGATCTGTCGGTGGAGGCCATTCGCAGCCTGCGCACCAGCCTGCATTTCGCCATGCTGGAGGCCAAAAACAACATTTTGATGGTCTCCGGTGCCAGCCCGGAAAGCGGCAAGAGTTTTACCAGCACCAACCTGGCGGTGGTGGTGGCGCAGGCCGGGCAGCGGGTGCTGTTGATCGACGCGGATATGCGTAAAGGATTTTTGCATCGTTGGCTATCGGACGACGCTCATCAAGGGCTGTCCGACATGCTGGTGGGCAAAGTGACGACGGAACAGGCGGTGCGGAAAACCGCCATTGCCAATCTGGATTTCGTGCCACGTGGCCAGGTGCCGCCGAACCCGTCCGAGCTGCTGATGCATCGCCGTTTCGCCGATTTCCTGCGCTGGGCCGGGCAAAACTACGATCTGGTGCTGATCGATACGCCGCCGATTCTGGCGGTGACGGACGCGGCCATCGTCGGCAATCACGCCGGTACGTCACTGTTGGTGGTGCGTTTTGAGGTGAACACCGTCAAGCAGATCGAAACCAGCATGCGCCGTTTCGAACAGAATGGCGTGGCGATCAGAGGCGTAATCCTCAACGGCATCGTGAAGAGGGCGGCGACCGACATGAGCTATTACAACTTCGCCTATCCAAGCCATCGGGAAGATCACCGGCAGGCAGAGGAATAAGCGGGTGAAGGCCATTATCACCAACGCCCTGTGGCTGATGCTGGAACGCGTTTCGCTCAGCCTGTCCGGCATCTTCGTCTCCATTTACGTTGCGCGCTATCTGGGGCCCGCCCAGTTTGGCGCTCTCAACTATCTATTGGCGACGATCGCCATCGTGGTGCCGCTGGTGCAGCTGGGCGCCGACAGCATCATTTTCAACCGCGTCGCCCGCCGCCAGCCGAGCGGCATTCGCCTGATGTTGGCTTCGATGCGTTTGCGCCGCCGGCTGTTCCTGGTGGTGGCGCTGCCGATGCTGATATGGAGCTATTTCAGCCAGCCGCCAGCCAGTCAACTGATGACGCTGTTGCTGCTTATCAGCGCCTATTTCTCGATTCAGGACGTGTACAAAATTTATTACGATGCCCGCCTGCAGTCGAAACGCAATACGCTGATCAACAACCTGGCGCTGCTGCTGTCGATCGGGCTGCGGCTGGCGCTGGTGAGCGCCGCGCTGCCGCTGGTGTGGTTCGCGGTACCCTACATCCTCAGCAGCGCCGTACCTTATCTGGCGCGCCTCTGGCTATTCCGTGGGGAAGCTGCGGCCACGCCGCGGGTTACGCCGCGCCAGGCCGGGCGCTATGGCCGTTATTTGCTGAAAGTGGGTCTGCCGTTGGCCATCTCCAGTCTGGCGATAGTGATTTATACCCGCATCGATCAAATCATGCTGGGCAATCTGGTCGGCGAGCAGGCGGTGGGCTGGTTCAGCGCCGCTACCACCCTCAGTCAGGGGTGGGTTTTTGTGCCGATGGCGCTGATCACCTCGTTGATGCCGGGTATTGCCAACTGTCGCGATCCGTTGGAGCAGGAGTACCGCATCCGGGTGCTGTATCTGGTGGTATTGGGCCTGTCGTTGCCGGTGCTGCTGGGGCTGTGGTGGTTCGCCCAGCCGGCTATTGCGCTGCTGTATGGCGCCGCTTTTCAACCGGCCGCCGACATCCTGGCTATTTGTACGCTGACCTCGCTGTTCTCGGTGATGGGGACGGTTTCGTACCGCAGCATCGTGCTGTTCGCCGGTTATCGCTTTATCGCCATCAAGATGCCGTTGGTGGCTCTGATGAACGTGGCGATGAATCTGCTGCTGATCCCGCGTTACGGCCTGACCGGCGCTGCGGTGTCTACGCTACTGGCGGAATTCATTTCATTCTTCGTTCTGAACAGTTTATTCCGTGGCGGGAAAATTACCCGACTGCAGCTGACCTGTTTTTACTGCCTGCCGCGTCTTGTCAGCAAATTAAGGAGAGAGCATGTTAAACACCCTGGTTAAAAGCATTTCCAAGCGCCTGCCCGATGCCTGGCACCATCAGGTTAAATACGCGCTCTATTTCAAAAAACTGCCGCACTTGTCAAAACCGACCGGCTTCAGCGAAAAGATCATGCGCCGCAAAATTTATCCGCGCAGCATCTACACCACCTTGTCGGACAAATACAAGGTCCGTGAATTTATTGCCGGCCTGTGGGGCGAAGAGTATCTGGTGGAGCTGTATGCGCATGGCACTGAACTCAGCTACGACACGTTCAGGCAGTTGCCCGACGCCTTCGTGCTTAAGGCCAACCATGGCAGCGGCTATAACCGGTTGGTGTTCGACAAGCAACAGGTTAGCTACGCGGAATTGTACGATCTCAGCAGTGCGTGGATGCGCAGCAACTTTTACGAGCAGAGTCGCGAAAAGCATTATCTGGACATCGAACCCTGCATCATGGTGGAACGCATGTTGCTGGATGGTGAGCAGGTGCCGAACGATATCAAGTTTCATTGTTTCAACGATAACCATGAAATTCGCATGTTCATCCAGGTGGATTACCAGCGTTTTGGCACCCATCGGCGCGACATTTTTGATATCGACTGGAACCGCACCGAAATCCGCATCAGCTTGCCGAATGCCGACGAACCGATGCCGCGGCCTACGCGGCTGGAAGAAATGACGCGCTTGGCTCGCCAGGTTGCGCAGCAGTTCTCTTATGTCCGCGTGGATTTCTACCAGGTCGGTGAGAAGGTCTATTTCGGTGAATTGACGTTTACGCCTGGTGCGGGGTTAAGCAAGCTTAAGCCGGAAAACATCGAGCAGGAATGGGGCAGTTATTTTACTGAGTAAACGCTTATGCAGAGAGTCGCCTCCAATTTTCACATGCATGCCAATGTCGGTTATAATCAGTCGCGGGATTTGGTCAATCAATCAATCATATTGACCTTCCTGTTGATCTTTTTCGTGAAAACTTTCCTGACCTCGGGATCGTTCAACAGCGAGCTGATTAATAAAACCGTGACGGGGCTTAATGCCCTGATGTTGCTCTATGTCGGTTATGCATTTTTCATCGCTACGATGGCGGAAAAAGCGGTTGCGGGTTTTTTGGTTCTGCTGTTTCTGGTTAATATCGCCACCGGACATGGTGATTACCTTTTTGGCGCGGTATTCAGCTCGGCGGTGATAATTTTATTCCGCCGCATCGAGATGGTGCGCGGCGCTGAAATGTTCGCTATCGCTTTTGTGGTTGCCGGGCTGTTGATGGTTGTCCCCTATACCTTTTACACCGAGGGATTTGTTTACCTTGATGAGCGCTATGGCAACAGATTAACGCTGGGTTTCGATAACCCGAACACCTTGGCGTATTACTCTTTTGCCTTGTTCGCCATGCTGCTGTGCCTGATCGACCATGCGAAATTAACGCGTGGAATGAAAAATATCGCCTCACTGGCGGTGTCGGCGTTAATTATCCCGGTGCTGATGTATTCCTATTCCCGCACCTGTTTTATGTTGGCGCTGTTGATGTTGTTGCTGTTTTGGCTGGCGCCGCTGCTGCGTTTTACCCCCAATAGAAAAGTCTGCATTGCGCTGACGTTGGCCATCATAGGCTTTCAGTTCGCCAGCGTTATACGCTGGGGGAACAATCCGGCATTGGACGCGCTGTTGAACCAGGCGTTGACCGGGCGCATTTGGTTCTCCTGGCAGATGTTTCAGGCGGTGGGGCTACCCAATCCGCTGTTCGGCATGAATATCGAACCCTATAAGCCGGTCGATTTTTTCTTCATCGCCATGTTTTATTCGGCTGGTGGGATCGCCTCTGTTGTCATGCTTTTTTGTTATTTTCACCTGTTGGGGAATATGTGCAGGCTGAGTCGATTCATGCGCTGGGTAGTGGTGGTTTTCCTGCTGACAACTTTTACGGAAACCTATTTTTTGGTCCCGGTATTTAACGTGTCGTTATTGCTGCTTTGCCGTGGAAAAGAAATGATAAATTCTAAGTTGGAGGGTTAAGAAATGGATTTCTCGATCGTGATTCCTATTTATAATAGTGCGCGTTACCTGCCTAAAACTCTGAAGCGGATTTTCAACGCTTGCCAAGGGTTCGACTATCAGGTGATTTTGGTTGATGATTGCTCTGACGAGGATGACATCAAATATATTCGCCAGATAGCGGCGACTAATAGCAACGTGATGCTGCATGAGAAAAAACAGAAGAGCAATGCGGCGGTATCGCGCAACCTGGGTGCCAATTTAGCGCAATCGGAGATCGTGTTTTTTCTCGATTCGGATGATTACTTCACTACCAACTATATTATTCGCCGCATGAAGAAGCATGAAGATCGCCATATTGATATTATCTTCGGTAATTATGCAGAGGTGAGCGGCGATTCGGTACGCGACTTCAACTTCCACTACAAATCCGGTTCTTCCGGCGAGGATTTTCTTTTTCTGGAAATGGGCGATATTCGGTCATCCACCATCAGCATGCGTAAAAAAAGCGATCGCCGCTTTTTATTTCCCGAGTTTCTCAACAAACATCAGGATTGGGGCTTTCTGGTCAACGCCACCAATTTGGGCGCGCAGGTGGCGCATGACGCCGGCGGCGGGGTGTTTCTCGACGTGGGGCGCTACGGACGCATGACGGCGAAGCTTAACCTGGAGGCCAGCGACCGCTTTATCAATACCTTCCTCAGCCCCAGCGATCGCCATATCAGCGGATTCGCCTGCAAGCACCTGCTGGCCTCGCTGTATTCGGAAAACGCCCAGGCGTTCAATTATTACTCGTCGCGCATCGTGCGGCACAGCCTGAGCGGCAAGTTCAAGATGATCAAATGGTATGGCGATTGTCTGACGCGGCTGGGGTTGTTCTCGGTTGGCGGCCGGCTGTTGCGCAATGTGCGCCAGGGATTCAGGAGATGATATGCAAGCACGCAAGGTAATCATCGTCATCGAAAATATGGCGGGCAAGGGCGGCACTGAACGGGTCGCCAGCGGTTTGGCCAATGCGCTGGCGCGTCTGCCGAATTACGAGGTGGCGGTGTTTTCGCTGTGTGGCGAACGGAGCTTCTTTCCGCTGGCGAGCAACGTCCGGCTACGCTGTGGCGGCGGCGATTCGCTGTTCTGGCCATGGCGGCTGGCGTTGGCACTGCGGCGTGAACGCGCGGATGTGATCATTACCGTTTCCATGGGAAAACTGTCGGTGGTGATGACGCCTTTTCTACGTTTGTTCTGTGCCCGCAGCCGGCTGTTATTGAGCGAACACGTCAGCTTTCACCAGTATCCGCGCGTATTTAAGTGGTTGAAGTTGTTGGTTTACCGGTTGAGCGATCGCGTGATTTTCCTGACGCGGCAAGATAGCGACGCCATCGCTCGCTGGGTGGGCGCCGGGAAATGCCGGGTGATCGAGAACGTTTCGCCGTTCGGCGCACAGGCGCCGACGCCGGCGCTGCAGGAAAAGGTGGCGCTGGCGGTGGGGCGGTTGAGCAATCAGAAAGGCTTCGATCGTCTGATCGCGCTGTGGCGAGGGGTGGCGGCGCAGATGCCGGATTGGCGGCTGTTGATTATTGGCGACGGCCCTGAGCGCGACGCACTGCGGCGGCAGATTGAAGGCGCCGGGCTGGAGCGGCAGGTGAGCCTGCTGCCGGCCACCGCCGACGTGGCGGCCTATTATCGCCAGGCCAGCCTGTACGTGATGACGTCGCGCTATGAGGGGTTGCCGATGGTGCTGATCGAAGCCATGAGTTTCGGCCTGCCGCTGGTGGCCTACGACTGCAAGACCGGCCCGGCCGAGCTGATAGACAACGGCGTCAACGGCTATCTGGTGCCCGATGACGATGCCGCCGCCTTCAGCGAAGGCGTGCTCGAACTGATGCGCGATCCGGCTCTGCGCGATCGCTTTTCTGTCGCTGCGCTTGATAAGTCTCGCCGTTTTTCTCCCGAACGTATTTATCCCCAGTGGCAACAGCTCATTGAGTGAGGACCGAATGGAAAAGATATCCGTGATAATGCCCGCTTACAACGCGGCAAACTCAATCAAAGAATCGATTCTTGGTGTGCTGAACCAGCAATTTACCGACTATCACCTGTATGTGATCGATGATGCCTCCACCGACAACACCGCCGAGGTGGTGCGGCCGTTTATCCACGATCGCCTCACCTATATACGCAATGAGCATAACCAGGGCGTGGCGGAAACGCGCAACATCGGCATTGAGGCGGCGAGCGGGGATTATATCGCCTTCTGCGACAGTGATGACGTATGGCTCCCCAACAAGCTGTCGCGCCAGGCGAGCATTTTGCAAACCCGCCGCTATGACGTGGTGTGTTCCCATTATTACACCTTCGAAGACGATCTGAAGTTGATCAAAAACACCCGTGGTGCGGATGAGCTTATCGGCTATCAGGACATGTTGAAAAGCAACTGGATCGGCAATCTCACCGGCATCTATAACCAGAAGCGCATCGGTAAGGTGTATCAGCAAAAAGTGGGGCATGAGGACTATTTGATGTGGCTGGCGGTGCTGCAGAAGGCGCGTAACGGCCTGGCCTACTGTATTCCCGAACCGCTGGCCTGTTACCGATTGTCTACCCATTCGCTGTCGGGCAACAAAATCCGCGCTGCGGACTGGCAATGGCGGATTTACCGTCAGCATTTGGGGCTGTCGTACCAGAAATCCTGCTATTTGTTCGCCACCTATCTGTTCAATGCCGTAGTGAAAAGGAAATGACCATGAGGGGGATGTATCGGCGGGCGGCTCTGGGCTGTTGCGCCTTGTGGGGCGCAGCGGCTCTGGCGCAGAACTGCCAACCCAATCTGTTGACCAACCCCGGCTTTGAGCAGGGGCTCAGCGGCTGGCGAGCGCAGGGCGCGCAGGCCGACGGCGATACGCACAGTGGCAGGGGGAGTCTGCGTTATGACAATGCAGATGTAGCGCAATACCGTACCTTCAACCAGGCGCTGCAGGTTGTGCCCGGACAGACGATAGATTTCGGCGTCTGGCTCAAGACTCGCGGCGTACGCGGGCAAAGCCGCGACGGCGGCGCTGGGGTTTATCTGCAGAGCTTTGATGCGCAGGGGCGCTTTCTGGAAGGCAGCTATCCGGCTGGGGTGACCGGCGACAGCGGCTGGCGGCAGGTGAACGCCAGCTATACCGTGCCGCCTCAGGCGGCGCGAATCACTTTTGGCGTTTATCTGCGTAAGGGGAGCACCGGTACCGCCTGGTTTGACGACGCCTATGCCTGTGCTCGAGCGTCTATGCCGGCGTTGTATCAGCTCGGCGCGTCGGCGCAGGGGAAAGTTGACACGCTGGTCGTCACTTCGCAACCGCAGCATTTGCAGGTCGACAGCGAATTGCTCAATGCCGAGGGGCAGGTTGTTCACAGTAGCCGCGACCGTTATCAGGTTGAAGGACAACGCCGTATCGAATACCAACCGCCGGCCGGCCTGGCCCAGGGTGAATACCGCCTGCGTCAGCAGGTTACCGGTCCACAATCCCGCCAGGCTCAGGGCAGCGAGCTGTCTTTTCGCGTCGGGCAGCCTGCGGCCAAAGTGGCGATCGACAGCGAAGGTTTTACCCTGCGCGACGGTCAACGGCTTTTCCCGTTGGGCATTTACGCCAACGTGGCTACCGATGAGCATTTGGCGCGCATCGCCTCGGCGGGATTCAACACGGTGCTGAACTATGATTACGGGGAAAAGAAAGATCCATACGCCTTTTTCCGCAACGCACGCAAGCGCGGGCTGTTGGTCATTTACTCCGTCAAAGATCAGTACCGCGGCAGCCGCTTCGCGCCGGCCGTCCGCGGTGGCGACTACGCGGCGCTGACTGCCTGGTACGTGCAGCGTTTGCGCTCTCAGCCCAACCTGCTTGCCTGGTACATCAACGATGAGCTGGGGCCGGAATATCTCGATAAAATCGAGGAAAAAAACCTGCAAATAAAGCGACTTGACGGCGATCATCCGACTTTCCAGGTGCTGAACAAAACCGGGGAGTTGGACGCTCACTTCAACAGCAGCGACATTTTGGCGACCGACCCTTATCCGGTGGGGAACGATAGCGATCTGACGCGCACCACGCGTTATACCGCACTGACGGTGCAGGCCGCCCGCCAGGCACGCGGGGCCTGGGTGGTGATGCAAATCATGGATCACGCCGCTTATGACGCCCGCCGCAAGCCACATCCGCCGTCAGAGGCGGAAATTCGCAATCAGGCCTGGCAGGCGCTGATCGGCGGCGCCAAGGGGCTGTTGTTTTATTCTTATACCGATCTGTTTTATAAGCGTAAAACCGGCCGCTTCGACCAACGGGAGTTTGACGCCACCTGGCGTGGCGTGGCTGCCGTGTCGCAGCAAATCGCCGCCTTCACCCCTTATCTGCTGACGGGAAAATCAACGCCGCTGGCGGGAAGCGACCCGCAAATGCCGGCGCGGATGTTTATTCTGGGCGATCGCGCCTTGCTGCTGGTAGCCAATCCTTACTATCGGGAGGGAAGCACCCGCTTGCGCCTTCCGGCAGGTTGGCGGCAGCAGGGAGAGGGCACGGAGGTCAAGCTGACGTTGCCCGCCGTGGGTACCGCGACGCTGTGGCTTCAACGCTGAAAGCGACGAGTCAGCATCACGCGGGAGGTTTCTCCCGCGTGAGATTGATGACAAACCTTATACCCTTGCCGGGTTGGCAGAGAGCACCAAATAAAAAACAAGGAAAATCAATTTATTGATTTTCGGCCGCTCACCACAAAGGGGGAAAAACCACGCTTTTTCCCCCTTTGTCAACAGTCTGACGCGGGAGGTTTCTCCCGCGTCCTACCCCCAAATACCTCGCCTTGCCTCCCGCCTGCCCACCTTTATCTCTATATTCTGTTTTACTCGTTTTAATTCAATCAATTAACTTAATCTTTCACACCTATACTTTGGTGGTATTTCTCAGCCGACGCGCGCGGCGCCTCCCGCTTTCTCTTGATCGCAATCAATTTGCCGCCGGTTGGCCGTCAGTAGGCTGGCGGCAGATTGAGCATGTCTTCTTATAACGACAAGAGCCTTCAGGAGCATTCCGGATGAGCAAATTTTTAGACCGTTTCCGCTATTTCAAGCAGTTGGCGGAGCCTTTTTCTGGCGATCACGGCCAGACCTTGAACACCAACCGCGACTGGGAAGACGGCTACCGCAGCCGTTGGCAGCACGACAAAGTGGTGCGTTCCACCCACGGCGTGAACTGCACCGGTTCCTGCAGTTGGAAGATTTACGTGAAGAATGGTCTGGTGACCTGGGAAACCCAGCAAACCGACTATCCGCGCACCCGGCCCGATCTGCCCAACCATGAACCGCGCGGCTGCCCGCGCGGCGCCAGCTACTCCTGGTACCTTTACAGCGCCAACCGGCTGAAATACCCGCTGATGCGCAAGCGCCTGCTCAAGCTGTGGCGCGAAGCGAAAGCGCAGCACAGCGATCCGGTCGAAGCCTGGGGCTCTATCGTCGGCGATGCGGAAAAAGCCAAAAGCTACAAGGTGGCGCGCGGCCGCGGCGGTTTCGTCCGCTCCAGCTGGCAGGAGGTCAATGAACTGATCGCCGCCTCCAACGTCTATACCGCCAAAACCTTCGGCCCGGACCGCATTATCGGCTTCTCGCCGATCCCGGCGATGTCGATGGTGTCCTACGCCGCCGGCGCCCGCTACCTGTCGCTGATCGGCGGCGCCTGCCTGAGCTTCTACGACTGGTATTGCGATCTGCCGCCGGCTTCGCCGATGACCTGGGGCGAGCAGACCGACGTGCCGGAGTCTGCCGACTGGTATAACTCTTCTTACATTATCGCCTGGGGCTCCAACGTGCCGCAAACGCGTACCCCGGACGCCCACTTCTTTACCGAAGTGCGTTACAAGGGCACCAAAACCGTGGCGGTGACGCCGGACTATGCCGAAGTCGCCAAGCTGTGCGACCACTGGCTGAATCCGAAGCAGGGCACCGACAGCGCGATGGCGCTGGCGATGGGCCACGTGATGCTGAAAGAGTTCCATCTCGATCGCGAAGTCGGCTACTTCCGCGACTATGTGCGTCGTTATACCGACATGCCGATGCTGGTGCTGCTGGAGCCGCGTGAAGGCGGCCACTACGCCGCCGGTCGCCTGCTGCGCGCCGCCGATCTGGTGGACGGATTGGGCCAGGAAAACAATCCCGAATGGAAAACCGTCGCTATCGACAGCCGCAGCGGCGAGCTGGTGGCGCCGCAGGGCTCCATCGGTTTCCGCTGGGGCGAGAAGGGCAAGTGGAACCTGGAACAGCGCGAAGGCAAGGCGCAACAGGAAGTCGAGCTGCAGCTCAGCCTGTTGGGCAGGCATGACGACGTCGCCGAGGTGGGTTTCCCGTACTTCGGCGGCGCCGACAGCGAGCATTTCAACAGCGTGGCGCTGGACGAGATCCTGCTGCACAAGCTGCCGGTGAAACGCCTGCAGTTGGCGGACGGCAGCGAAGCGCTGGTGACCAGCGTGTACGATCTGACGTTGGCAAACTACGGCCTGGAGCGCGGACTGGGCGACGCCAACTGCGCCGCCGACTATGACGAGGTCAAGGCTTACAGCCCGGCCTGGGCTGAGCAGATCACCGGCGTATCGCGCCACAACATCATCCGCATTGCCCGCGAATTCGCGCAAAACGCCGAGAAGACCCACGGCCGTTCGATGATCATCGTCGGCGCCGGCGTCAACCACTGGTATCACATGGACATGACCTACCGCGGCCTGATCAATATGCTGATCTTCTGCGGTTGCGTCGGCCAGAGCGGTGGCGGCTGGGCGCACTACGTCGGCCAGGAAAAACTGCGGCCGCAAACCGGCTGGCTGCCGCTGGCGTTCGGCCTCGACTGGCAACGCCCGCCGCGCCACATGAACAGCACCTCGTTCTTCTACAACCATTCCAGCCAATGGCGTTATGAAACCGTCGGCGCCGATGAGCTGCTGTCGCCGCTGGCGGACAAGTCGCGCTTCGGCGGCAGCCTGATCGACTTCAACGTGCGCGCCGAGCGCATGGGTTGGCTGCCGTCGGCGCCGCAGCTGGGCGCTAACCCGCTGCGCCTGGCGGAGCAGGCCCGCGCGGCCGGTCAGTCGCCGGTCGAATTTACCGTCGACAGCCTGAAAAACGGCTCGCTGGGCTTTGCCGCCGAGCAGCCGGACAATCCGCAGAACTTCCCGCGCAACCTGTTCGTCTGGCGCTCCAACCTGCTAGGCTCTTCCGGCAAGGGTCATGAGTACATGCTCAAATACCTGTTGGGCACCGAAAACGGCATTCAGGGCAAAGATCTCGGCCAGCAGGGCGGCGTGAAGCCGCAGGAAGTGGAATGGCGCGAGCAGGGCGGCGAAGGCAAGCTGGATCTGGTGGTGACGCTCGATTTCCGCATGTCGAGCACCTGCCTGTATTCCGACGTGGTGCTGCCGACCGCCACCTGGTACGAAAAAGACGACATGAACACCTCCGACATGCACCCGTTCATTCATCCGCTGTCGGCGGCGGTCGATCCGGCCTGGGACTCGAAGAGCGACTGGGAGATCTACAAGGGCATCGCCAAAGCCTTCTCCGAGGCGTGCGTCGGCCATCTGGGTCAGGAAACCGACGTGGTGACCCTGCCTATTCAGCACGACTCCGCCGCCGAGCTGGCGCAGCCTTACGGCGTGCAGGACTGGAAGAAAGGCGAGTGCGAACTGATCCCCGGCAAAACCGCGCCGCACATCATTGCGGTGGAGCGCGATTACCCGGCCACCTACGAGCGTTTTACCTCCTTGGGGCCGTTGCTGGACAAACTGGGCAACGGCGGCAAGGGCATCAGCTGGAACACCCAGACCGAGGTCGATTTCCTCAAGCAGCTTAACTACGTCAAGGCCGACGGCCCGGCGGTGGGGCGGCCGAAGATCGAGAGCGCGATAGACGCGGCGGAAGTGATCCTGTCGCTGGCGCCGGAAACCAACGGCCAGGTGGCGGTGAAAGCCTGGGAAGCCCTGAGCAACGTCACCGGCCGCGATCACCGACATCTGGCGCTGAACAAGGAAGACGAGAAAATTCGCTTCCGCGACATTCAGGCGCAGCCGCGCAAAATCATCTCCAGCCCAACCTGGTCCGGCCTGGAAGACGAACACGTCTCCTATAACGCCTGCTACACCAACGTGCACGAGCTGATCCCGTGGCGCACGCTCAGCGGCCGCCAGCAGCTGTATCAGGACCACGAGTGGATGCGCGCCTTCGGCGAAAGCCTGCTGGCGTACAGGCCGCCGATCGACACCCGCGCCGCCCAGCCGCTGCTCAACAGCAAGCCGAACGGCAACAAGGAGAAGGCGCTGAACTTCCTGACGCCGCACCAGAAGTGGGGTATCCACTCCACCTACAGCGACAACCTGCTGATGCTGACGCTGTCGCGTGGCGGGCCGATCGTCTGGCTGAGCGAAGACGACGCCAAAGATCTGGGCATCGCGGACAACGACTGGATCGAGGCCTTCAACGCCAACGGCGCGCTGACGGCGCGCGCGGTGGTCAGCCAGCGTATCCCGGCCGGCATGACCATGATGTACCACGCACAGGAGCGCATCGTGAATCTGCCGGGCTCGGAGATCACCAGCCAACGCGGCGGCATCCACAACTCGGTGACCCGCGCCTGTCCGAAGCCGACCCACATGATCGGCGGCTATGCGCAGTTGGCCTACGGCTTTAACTACTACGGCACCGTCGGCTCCAACCGCGACGAGTTCGTGGTGGTGCGCAAGATGAACCGTATTGATTGGTTGGACGATGAAGGCAACGACTACGCGCAGGGCAGTCAGCAGGAGAACCACAAATGAAAATTCGTTCGCAAGTCGGCATGGTGCTGAATCTGGACAAGTGCATCGGTTGCCACACCTGTTCGGTCACCTGCAAGAACGTCTGGACCAGCCGCGAAGGCATGGAATACGCCTGGTTCAACAACGTGGAAAGCAAACCCGGCGTCGGCTATCCGCACGCCTGGGAAGATCAGGCAAAATGGAAGGGCGGCTGGATCCGTAAAATCAACGGCAAGCTGGAGCCGCGCATGGGCAGCCGCGTCGGCGTGCTGGCGAAAATCTTCGCCAACCCGGATGTGCCGGCGCTGGACGACTACTACGAGCCGTTCGATTACGACTACCAGCATCTGCACACCGCCAAACAGGGCAAGCACCAGCCGGTGGCGCGCCCGCGCTCGCTGATCACCGGCCAGCGCATGAACAAGATCGAAAGCGGCCCGAACTGGGAGGAGATCCTCGGCGGGGAATTTGAAAAACGTTCGCAGGACAAAAACTTCGAGAACCTGCAGAAGGCGATGTACGGCCAGTTCGAAAACACCTTCATGATGTACCTGCCGCGCCTGTGCGAGCACTGCCTCAACCCGGCCTGCGTCGCCACCTGCCCGAGCGGGGCGATCTACAAGCGCGGCGAAGACGGCATCGTGCTGATCGACCAGGACAAGTGCCGCGGCTGGCGCATGTGCCTGACCGGCTGCCCGTACAAGAAAATCTACTTCAACTGGAAGAGCGGCAAGTCCGAGAAGTGCATCTTCTGCTACCCGCGCATCGAAGCCGGGCAGCCGACGGTGTGTTCGGAGACCTGCGTCGGCCGCATCCGCTATCTCGGCGTGCTGTTGTACGACGCCGATCGCATCGAGCAGGCGGCGGCGGTGGAGAACGACAAGGATCTGTACCAGAGCCAGCTCGATATCTTCCTCGATCCGCATGATCCGAAGGTGATTGCTCAGGCGCTGGCGGACGGCGTGCCGCAGGGCGTCATTGAAGCCGCTCAGCAGTCGCCGGTGTACAAAATGGCGATGGACTGGAAGCTGGCGCTGCCGCTGCATCCGGAATACCGCACGCTGCCGATGGTGTGGTACGTGCCGCCATTGTCGCCGATTCAGTCTGCCGCCGACGCCGGCGAGCTGGCGCACAGCGGCGTATTGCCGGACGTCGAGAGCCTGCGCATCCCGGTGCAGTATCTGGCGAACCTGCTGACCGCCGGCGATACCGAACCGGTACTGTTGGCGCTGAAGCGCATGCTGGCGATGCGCCATTACAAACGGGCGGAAACCGTCGACGGCGTGGTGGACACCAGCGCGCTGGAGCAGGTCGGTCTGAGCGAAGCGCAGGCGCAGGAAATGTATCGCTACCTGGCGATCGCCAACTATGAAGATCGCTTCGTGGTGCCGTCGAGCCACCGCGAGCTGGCGCGTGAAGCCTTCCCGGAAAGCAAAGGCTGTGGCTTCAGCTTCGGCGACGGTTGCCACGGCAGCGACGGCAAGTTCAACCTGTTCAACAGCCGCCGTATCGACGCCATCGACGTGAGCGCGAGAAGCGCGCGGCCGGAGGACGCCTCATGATCAGCCTGAAAGTGATCGCCCGCCTGCTGGATTACCCGGAGCAGGCGCTGTTTGACCATCAGCAGGCGCTGATCGAAGCATTGGAGCCGGCCAGCGAGCTGGATCTGCACCACAGCGCGCAGCTGATTCTGTTTATCCGCCGCCTGTGCGCGCGCCCGTTGCTGGACGCGCAGGCCGATTATTGCGAACTGTTCGATCGCGGCCGCGCCACCTCGCTGCTGCTGTTTGAACACGTGCACGGCGAATCGCGCGATCGCGGCCAGGCGATGGTTGACCTGATGGCGCAGTACCGCGCCGCCGGGCTGGAGATCGACAGCCGCGAGCTGCCGGATTTCCTGCCGCTGTACCTGGAGTATTTGGCCAGCCGCAACGCGGCGCAGGCGCGCGAAGGGCTGCAGGACATCGCGCCGATCCTGGCGCTGCTGGGCGCGCGTCTGCAGCAGCGTGAAAGCCCGTATGCGGTGCTGTTCGATTTGCTGCTGGCGTTGTCCGGCAGCGAGGTGCAGGCGCAGGCGCTGGAGACGCAGGTCGCGCAAGAGGCGCGCGACGATACGCCGCAGGCGCTGGATGCGGTGTGGGAAGAGGAGCAGGTCAAGTTTCTCGGTGAACAGGGCTGCGCTTCCGCCCAGCAGACGGCGCACCAGCGGCGCTTCGCCGGCGCGGTGGCGCCACAGTATCTGGATCTGACGGATGCGTTAACCGGAACCAAAGGACGCTAATCATGCAATTTTTGAATCAGTTCTTCTTCGACATCTACCCTTATCTGGCCGGCGCGGTGTTCCTGATCGGCAGCTGGCTGCGCTACGACTACGGGCAATACAGCTGGCGCGCCGGCTCCAGCCAGATGCTGGATAAAAAAGGCATGCGGCTGGCGTCCAACCTGTTCCACATCGGCATTATCGGCATCTTCGCGGGCCATTTCCTCGGCATGCTGACGCCGCACTGGATGTATGAGGCCTTTCTGCCGATCGACGTGAAGCAAAAGCTGGCGATGATCGCCGGCGGCGCCTGCGGCCTGATGACGTTGATCGGCGGCGCGCTGTTGCTGAAGCGCCGGTTGACCAACCCGCGGGTGCGCGCCACCAGCAGCTTCGCCGACATCCTGATCCTGACGTTGCTGGTGGTGCAGGTGTGTCTCGGCCTGCTGACCATTCCGTTCTCCGCCCAGCATATGGACGGCAGCGAAATGATGAAGCTGGTGGCCTGGGCACAGGCGGTCGTGACCTTCCACGCCGGCGCCTCTGCGCACCTGGAAGGGGTGGCGCTTATCTTCAAGCTGCACATGGTGCTGGGCATGACGCTGTTCGTGCTGTTCCCGTTCTGCCGCCTGGTGCATATCTGGAGTGCGCCGGTAGAGTACCTGACCCGCCGTTACCAGCTGGTGCGCAACCGCCGCTGAGCCTGACCCCGCCGCCGCCGATCGCCAGCGGCGGCGCTATTCCGATAATTCCCCCGCCGTCTGCCCATTCTCGTCACCTTGTCGTAAACTCACTATCTCAGTTATGTTACGTTTATGCTTCCGCCGACGGACGTCGGCCTGTGGTAGCCGATAACAAGAGATACCGCCTTGATGAAAGGCATTTTGGGACATAAAAACCGGGGATGATCCGTGTGGCCTTCGCGCCGTACGGGAGAATCGCTTTATGGATAGTCAGGTTAATCAATAACAATAATGACCACACAATTACGCTCACCCGAGCTGCTGCCTCTGAAAATCATCGCCACCGGGGCCGCGTTGCCGTCTAACCGCGTGGCGTCCTCTGCGCTCGACGCTCGGCTGGGGAAACCGGCCGGCTACGTTGAAAAACGCTCGGGCATCGTTTACCGCTATCACGCCGCCGACGATGCCAGCCAGGCCGAACTCGCCGCCGCCGCGCTGCAAGACGCGCTGGCTCGCAGCGCCCTTCCGGCAGCCTCTATCGATCTGCTGATCTCTGCCTCGGCGATTTCGGTGCAGGCGCTGCCGTGCACCGCCGCGCACATTCTCAAGGTGGCGGGGCTGGCGCC
Organism: Serratia nematodiphila DZ0503SBS1; assembly: GCF_000738675.1. NCBI lineage: Bacteria > Pseudomonadati > Pseudomonadota > Gammaproteobacteria > Enterobacterales > Yersiniaceae > Serratia > Serratia nematodiphila. The sequence continues at coordinate 3,118,529 of NZ_JPUX01000001.1, forward strand.
GGGCACGCCGGGCTTCGACATCAACAGCAGCTGCGTCAGCTTTATCTCTGCGCTGCAGGTGGCGGCGGGGCTGCTGAACGCCGGGACGTACCGACGCATCGCCATCGTCTCGGCCGATCTCGCTTCACGTGGCATCGACTGGCAGCACGAAGAGTCGTCGCTGATCTTCGGCGACGGCGCCGCCTGCGCCATCGTGGAGCGCGGCGACGGCGCCAGCGGCATCCTCGCCAGCCTGGTGGAGACCTATCCCGCCGGCAGCGAACTGTGCGAAATCCGCGCCGGCGGCACGCGGCGCAACCCGCGCGCCGGCATGTGCGAGCAAGACTTCCTGTTTCATATGCAGGGCAAGCCGCTGTTCCGCCAGGCGTCGGCGCTGATTGAGGGTTACCTCGATCGGCTGTTGAGCGCCAGCGGCCTGACCCTGGCGCAGATCGCCACCGTGGTGCCGCATCAGGCCAGCCATTTGTCGCTCGAACATATGCGCAAGCGGCTGCATGTCTCCAGCGAGGCGCTGGTGGATATCTATCGCCACCACGGCAACCAGGTGGCGGCGTCCATCCCGACGGCGCTGCATGCCGCCGTGACCACCGGGCGCTTCAACCCCGGCCAGCCGGTGATGCTGATCGGCACCGCCGCCGGGCTGGCGCTGGCTGGCATGGTGTTGCTGCCATGAGGGTGCTGGTGACCGGGGCGACCAGCGGGCTGGGGCGCAACGCGGCGCAGTGGCTGCTGGAGGCCGGACATCAGGTGCGCGCCACCGGCCGCGATGAACGGGCCGGCGCAGCGTTGCGTCAGCTGGGCGCCGAGTTTTGCGCGCTCGATCTGGCGCAGGCCACGCCGCAGCAGTGTCGGCAGCTCGTCGCCGACTGCGAGTGGGTGTGGCACTGTGCGGCCAAGTCTTCACCCTGGGGCGGCAAAGCGGAGTTTCACCGCATCAACGCCGCGGCGACGGACAAGCTGGCGGAGGCGGCGGGGCGCTGCGGCGTGCGGCGCTTTGTGCATATCTCCACGCCGGCAATCTACTTCGATTTTCAGCCGCATTACGATCTTGACGAAGGTTATCGTGCCCGTCGCTTCGCCAATCACTATGCCGCCAGCAAGTATGCGGCCGAACAACGCCTGTTGGCGCAGGCGAAGATCTACCCGCAAACCACCTACATTATGCTGCGGCCGCGCGGCCTGTTTGGTCCGCACGATCGGGTGATCGTGCCGCGGCTGTTGCAGCAGCTCGAACGCGATCGCGGCGTGCTGCGGCTGCCCGGCGGTGGGCAAGCGCTGCTGGACCTGACCTTCGCCCCCAACGTGGTGCACGCCATGGAGTTGGCCAGCCGGCAGCGCGGGTTGCCGTCCGGCGCCGTTTACAACATCACCAACCACCAGCCGCAGCGGCTGGCGGAGATGCTGGATGCGCTGCTGCGTCAGGAACTGGGGCTGCACTACCGGCTGCAGGCCGTGCCCTATCCGTTGCTGCATACGCTGGCCGGCGGCATGGAGCTGTGGGCGACGCTGAGCGGCAAGGAACCGCTGCTGACGCGCTACAGCGTGGCGGCGGTGCATTTTGACATGACGCTGAGCCAGACTCGTGCGATCGAAGAGCTGGGCTATCAGCCGCGTTATTCGATGGAAGAGGGCATTCGTCTGACCGGCGAGTGGCTGCGGCGGCAAGGAGGCATACAGCATGGCTAAGGTTACCGTTTTTGAAGTGGGCTATTGCACGCATATCGGCTGCATGGCGCTGCGCGGCGCCGGGTTCCGGGTGTGCAAATTCCCGGCGCGCGCCTATCTGCTGGAGGTGGGGGAGCGCCGCTGGCTGTGGGATACCGGCTACGCGCGTTATTTTCAGCAGCACACGCAGTCGGGGGTGTTCAGCCTGTATCGCCGGATGACGCCGGTCTATTTCGATCCCGCCGAGTCGTTGGCGCATCAGCTGCGCGAAGCCGGTTACGCCAAAGGGGATATTCAGGCGCTCATTGTCTCGCATTTTCACGCCGATCACATCGCCGGGCTGCAGGATTTCAGCCAACTTGACTTTATTTGCTCCGGCGAAGCCTGGCGGCAAACCCGCGGGCTGCGCGGTTTCGCGGCGCTGAAGCGCGCCTTTATTCCCGGCCTGATCCCGGCGGATTTCGAGAGCAACCTGCAGTTTATGGAAGCTTTTCCCTCGGTGGCGTTGCCTGCGCTGCTGGCGCCGTTCGAGCGCGGCTATGCGCTGCCGGGCAGCGAAGGGCAGATCGTGCTGGTGCCGCTGCCGGGGCATGCGGCCGGCCATATCGGCGCCTTTATTCTCACCGACGCCGGCTGGACGCTGTTGGCCAGCGACGCCGCCTGGTCGCCGCAGAGTTACCAGACGCTGCGCGGGCCTTCGCGCCTGGCCAATCTGGTGATGGACGACGCGGCGGCGTACATCCGCACGCTGGAGCGGCTCAACCAGCTGTGGGCGGGCGGCCAGGTCAACATTTTGCTGTGCCACGAGGGGGACCTGTGATCCCGTTCATGACCCTTTGGCACTATTTCCGCGCCCGGCGCCTGCGCTTTGGCGATCGTGCGGCGCTGGAGGCGCATCAGGCCCGGCAGCTCGCGGGCTTCGCCCGTCGGGTGCTGAGCAAGAGCCCCTATTTTCAACGCTTCAGTCGCCGGCCGTTCGCCGAATGGCCGCAGATGGACAAGGCGCTGATGATGGCGCAGTTCGACCGGATGAACACCGCCGGGCTGCAGCGCGATGCGGTGCTGGCCTGCGCGCAGCGCAGCGAGGCGGATCGCGATTTCACGCCGAAGATCGGGCGCTACAGCGTCGGATTGTCGTCCGGCACCTCCGGGCAGCGCGGCGTGTTTGTCGTCAGCCCGCGCGAACAGCAGGTGTGGGCCGGCGGCATGCTGGCGAAGATGCTGCCGGACGGTCTGTTGGCCGGCGAGCGCGTTGCGCTGTTTCTGCGGGCGGACAATAATCTCTATCACAGCGTGAACAACCGTTGGCTGAGCCTGGCGTTTTACGATCTGCTTGCACCGTTCAGCGAGCATTTGCCCGCATTGGAACGGCAGGCGCCCAGCATCATCGTGGCCCCGGCGCAGGTGCTGCGCGCCTTGGCGCTGGCGGTGCTGGCCGGGCAGGTGAAGTTGCCGGTCAAAAAAGCGATCTCGGTGGCCGAGGTGCTTGAAGAGCAGGACCGCCGCCTGCTGCTGCAGGTATTTCCGGCGGTCGGCGAAGTGTATCAGGCCACCGAAGGATTTCTTGCTGCGACCTGCGCGCACGGTACGCTGCATCTGAACGAAGAGTTTTTGCATATCGAACCGCAGTGGATCGACGAACGGCGTTTTACGCCGTTGATCACCGACTTTACCCGCAGCACGCAGCCGATCGTGCGTTATCGGCTGGATGATGTGTTGGTGCTGCGCAAGGAACCCTGCCCGTGCGGGCAGCCGACGCGGGCGATCGCCCGCATCGAGGGGCGGCGTGACGATCAGCTGATGCTGCCCGATGCGCAGCGGCAACCGCAGGCGGTGTTCGCCGATGCCTGTAGCCGAACGATCGCCAATGCGTTGCCGCTGACCAGCGATTACCGCCTGATCCAGCATGGCGAACGGCGGCTGGAGCTGATTGCCGATTGCAGCCCGGCGGCGTTGGCGCACTGTCAGGCGCAGCTGATCGCGCTGTTCGCTCGCCAGGGCATCGCCACCGAGCGCCTCGAATGGCGGCTGACGGCGCAGGCGGTGCTGCCGCAGTTCGATCGCAAGCGGCGGCGCATCGTGCGCCAGGCGGAGGAAGCATGAAAAATACGCTGTTCAGACTAGGGCACATGTTACTCGGCTGGGGGACGGTCGGGGTGGTGTATAGTCTGACCGATCGCCTGCAGGGGGCGGGAACCCTGTTGTCGCCGTCGGCGCTTGACCGGGCGATCCCGTTCAGCTCCTCGGCCATCTGGCTCTACCTGTCGTTCTTCCTCATCGTCCCGGCGGGCTATCTGCTGGCGCCGCTGCAGCGGATAAAATGGCTGACGCGGGCGATGCAGCTCACCGCGTTGGGTGCCGGGGCGGTTTACCTGCTGTGGCCGACCACCATGGCCTATCCGCAGAACGATGGCGTCGGGATCAGCGCGCAGCTGCTGGCGGCGTTAACCCAGGTGGATTCGCCGCAAAACTGTTTGCCTTCGTTGCACATGGCGCTGACGGTGCTGGCGGTGTGGGCGCTGAGCGACGGCGAGCGCAAAATGCGCACGGCGTTGTGGATGCTGTGGGGCGCGGCGATCGCATTCTCCATTCTACAACTGCGCCGCCATTTGTTTGTCGATTTGGCCGGCGGCGCGCTGCTGGCGCTGTTCGCCGGCTGGCTGGCCCTGCGTATGAACACCCTGCGCCGGCGCGTGGTTAAAGGAGAAATGGGATGAGCGATCTGGCGTTGCCGATAGTGTTCATGCTGTTCATCGTGGTGGCCGAGGCGGTGGCGCTGCAGTGGGGGCGTCGCGAGCCGGTCAACTGGCACGATCTGGTGTTCAACCTGAATTCCGGCCATATCATGCTGTGGCTGTTCCGCGGGTTGGAGATCACCTGCTACGGCTACGTGGCCGCGCATTTCAGCCTGGGGCTGCTGGATGCCTGGCCGCCGCTGCTGATGTGGCTGTTCGCTTTGCTGGCGTGGGACTTCGGTTTCTACTGGCTGCACCGTCTGCATCATCGTTTCCGCCTGCTGTGGGCGGTGCATGTGGTGCACCATCAGGGCGAGCATTTCAATCTGTCGCTGGGGGTGCGCAACTCCTGGTATTCGTCGCTGACGTCGATCCCGTTCTTTTTGCTGCTGGCGCTGGCGGGCGTGCCATTGTCGGTGTTCGTCGCGGTCTCGATTTTTCACTACAGCATTCAACTGTTTAACCACAATGCGCTGACGCCGAAGCTTGGCGTGCTGGAAAAAATCCTGGTCACGCCGGCGCATCACCGGGTGCATCACGTCAAGGACATGGCCTATTCCAATAAGAACTTCGGCGGCAGCTTTATCTTCTGGGACAAACTGTTCGGCACCTTCTGCCCGGCATTGCCGACCACGCCGTTCAGCTACGGCGTCAGCGGCGACAGGCCGTCCGCCAACCCGTTCTGGGCGAGCAATCTGCCGTTCCTGCGCTATTTCCGTCTGGCCTGGCGCCCGGCGCCGGGCCGGCCGCGCGACCGCCGTTCGGCGCTCAGCGTTTTCAGCGGCGCCATGCTGTTGTTCTCGCTGGTGGTCGGTTACGTCTACCAATACGGTTACGGCTACGGCGACATCAGCTGGCCGCAAATGGCGCTGCTGGCGCTGCTGGCGTTGGGCTCGGTGGCGCTGGGCGGCATGACGGAAGGGCGACCTTGGGCGAGCGCCGTCTGGTTGCTGGTCGCGCTGGGCATGCCGCTGCTGTTTATCGGCTATCTAGGTTGGCCGCAGCGCTATTGGCATATCGCCATGGCCGCCGTGGCGTTGCATGCCCTGTGCGTCGCATTGGGCTGGGGAAGAGTAGCCGCACCGGCCGCCGTGGAGGAACCGCATGGCTGAATCATTGCCGCCGCTGCGTTTTCCCGCCGATGGCGAACAGGCATTCCACCGCGATCTTAAGCGCGCGGCGCACGCCTGCCTGGCGGGCGATCATCTCTATGCCGATGCCGCGCGATTGGCCAAGGCTGCGCTGTTGCTGGCGCTGTGCGCCGGGTTTTACGCGCTGAGTCTGCTGCAGCACCAGCCCTGGGCGTTTTTCCTCTGCTATTTCCTGTTCGTGGCCATGGGCATGCTGCTTAACGTCAACGTCAACCATGATGCTTCGCATAACGCCTTCTTGCGCGCGCCCTGGGCGAATCGCCTGGTGGGGCGACTGGTGACGCTGCCGCTGGGCGTCGATCCGGACTACTGGCGCACGCGGCATGTGGATTACCACCACGTTTACGCCAACGTCGAACACTACGATCTGGACACCGAAGAGAACGGTTTTTTCCGCCAGACGCCGTTCCAGCGCTGGCGACCGCATATGCGTTATCAGCATCTGTACTGGCCGCTGATCGCCGCGCTCTCCTTGCCCTACATCGCGTGGATTTTCGATTGGTCCGATCGGCTCGATAAAACGCCGCTGCGGGAAAAATGCGTGCTGGCGGGATGCGGCGGTTGGGCGCTGTTCGTGCTGAGCAAGCTCGCGCATCTGGCGCTGGTGCTGGTGGCGCCGCTGGTCGTGGGCCACCTGCACGGCATCGGCTGGGGCTGGGTGTTGCTGGCTTATGCGGTCGGCCAGATGTGCGCCTCGCTGCTGGTGGTGTTCCTGCTGCTGGGCACCCACTGGGCGCAGGCCGAGTTTTACCCGGCGCCGACGGGCGACAGCATGCCGCAAGGCTGGTACCGGCACAATTTCGCCACCGCCTGCGACTGGCAACCTGAGCCGCGCTGGCTGGAGCACCTGACCGGCGGGCTGAACTATCACCTGACGCATCACCTGTTCCCCGGCTGGAATCATCGCCACTACCCGGCGTTGGCCGCGGCGCTGGCAGAGGTGGCGCAGCGGCACGGCATGGCGTACCGCTGCATCGGCTATCGCGAATTGCTGGCGCAGCAACAGCGCTTCTTGCGCCTTATGGGGCAGCCGTGAAACCGCTGCGTCCGTTAGCCTATCGGCGCGACGACAACGGGTTGCACCGCGCGCTGATGCAGGCCGCCCAGCATTATCTGACGGCCAACGGTGATCACCGTTTCGCCGACGGCGGCATGCTGGCGAAGGTCGCGCTGCTGCTGGCGCTGTGCGGCCTGTGTTACGGGCTGAGCCTGCAGCAGCATAACGGCTGGGCGTTTTTCGCCTGCTATTTCGGTTTTATCTTTATCGGCATGTTCCTGACGGTGAACGTGGTGCACGATGCTTCGCACAACGCGTTTTTCCGCCGCCCCTGGGCCAACCGCGGGCTGAACGCCCTGGTGAGCGTGCCGCTGGGGCTGGATCCTGACTGCTGGCGCGTGCGGCACGTGCTGTTCCATCATGCCCATAACAACATCGAACATTACGATCCCGACATCGACGCCAACGGCGTGCTGCGGCAAACGCCGTTCCAGCGCTGGCGGCCCTTTATGCGCGCGCAGCGTTACTATTGGCCGCTGGTGGCGGCGCTGACTTTTCCGTACTACATCTGGCTGTTCGATTGGTTGGACAGGGCGGGCCGCACCCGCGTGGCGGCGCGCATGGCGCAGCAGGGCGTGCGTGGCTGGATCGGGTTTCTGGCGGGGAAGGCGGCGCACCTGCTGCTGGCGCTGGCGATCCCGTGCTGGCTGCTGCCGCCGGCTATCGGCATCGGGCAAATCCTGCTGGTCTATTTGCTGAGCCAGATGCTTTCTTCACTGCTGTTCGTGATGCTCATCATCGGCACCCACTGGGCCAAGGCCAACTTCTACCAGGCGCCAGAACAAGGCGCAATGCCGCACGGCTGGTATCATCATGTGTTCGCCACTACCTTCGACTGGCTGACCCGGCCGCGCTGGCTGGGGTACTGGCTCGGCGGGGCGAACCTGCATTTGACGCATCATCTGTTCCCGCACTGGAGCCACCGCCATTACCCGGCGCTGAGCCGCATTATCGGCGAGGTGGCGCCGCGTTTCGGCATCGACTACCGGCTGCTTGAGCTAGAGGAGCTGTTGCGCCTGCAGCAGCGCTTCCTCAGCGCGATGGGGCGCAAGCCGCACTAGCGTTGCATGCGGGTTATGCGAGGCGTTACGCAGTTCACTAATTGAACGATATTTACCCTTCCAGTAGACTTTCTCCCGGTGAATCAATGGCCACAGGAGGTGGAGTATGCGGAGTTTACCGATTCGGTTATCCAATGAAATCGACGACAGTTTGAACGATATTGCCCGGCGTCACGGGATGGCCAAAACCGACGTCATACGCCTGGCGTTTGCTTTGATGACGATTGCCGACCGTGAGTGGATGAAACAGGATGGTTCCCGCCTCGGTATCGTGCGTGAAAGCGACGAGGGGCTGGAGGCAGTCGCCGTGGTGGTGGGGATTTTTCCATGAAGCCGCAACATGAGCGCCCGCAGCTCGATGCTGAAAGGTTGTATTTGGATCCTTCGCTGGTCTTCGACGAAATGGAGCGGCTGCGCCTGGCGCGCCAGGTATTGTGCGGGATATTTGCGGTCAGCGTGGGCGTATTCGCCGCCCACGCATATTGGGACAAAAACGAAGCGCTCGGTCAAGTGTTCGAGCTGGTGAAGATCGGCGCCTTGCCGCTGGTCACGCTGGTGGTCTCTTTTTACTTTCCCAACAGCGCGTCCAGATAAGGCGCCGCGTTAATGCGACTTCATGCCCGCCGCAGTCATCAGCAGGCGGAACAGCGAGGCGACCACGAACAGCCCCAGCACGCTGGCGCTCCAGATGATCACCAGCCAACCGATGCGTTTCCACCAGGGCGCCGGAGCGGCGGCTGCCGTTTTATCTTGCATAGCGTCCTCCCTCCTCAGTGATAGCCGTGCTCATGGCTGATCTTGCCGCGGAACACGTAGTAGCTCCAGAAGGTGTAGACCAGGATGATCGGGATGATGAACAGCGCGCCCACCAGCATAAAGCCGAGGCTCTGCGGCGGCGCGGCGGCGTCCCACAGGCTGATGGCCGGCGGGATCAGGTGCGGCCAGATGCTGATGCCAAGCCCGCTCAGGCCGAGGAACACCAGCAACAGCGTCAGCATGAACGGCGAGTAGTGCGCGCCGCGTTTTACCCCGCGGTGAATACCCCAGGCGCTGAGCAGCACCAGCAGCGGCACCGGCAGCAGCCAGAACAGGTTCGGCAGCGTAAACCAGCGGGCGGCGATTTCCGGATGCGCGATCGGCGTCCAGATACTGACTGCGGCCAGCACCAGCAACAGGATCGCCAGCAGCGGCGTCGCCAGGTAATACATGCGCGCCTGCAGATCGCCGGCGGTTTTCATCACCAACCAGGTGCAACCGAGCAGGGCGTAGGTTACCACCAGCCCCAGCCCGCAGAACAGCGCGAACGGCGTCAGCCAGTCCAGCGCGCCGCCGGCGTAGGTGCGGCCTTCGACCGGGAAACCGTTGATCACGGCGCCCACCACTACCCCCTGGCTGAAGGTGGCGAAGAGAGAGCCCCAGATGAACGCTTTATCCCAGATATGGCGCTTCTGCGGCGTCGCCTTGAAGCGAAACTCGAAGGCCACGCCGCGGAAAATCAGCCCGATCAGCATCAGCGTCAGCGGGATCGCCAGCGCGTCGAGGATCACCGAGTAGGCCAGCGGGAAGGCACCGAACAGCGCCGCACCGCCCAGCACCAGCCAGGTCTCATTGCCGTCCCACACCGGGGCGACGGTGTTCATCATCAGATCGCGATCGCCGCTCTCTTTCACCCACGGAAACAGGATGCCGATGCCCAAATCGAAACCGTCCATCACCACATACATCATGGTGCTGAACACGATGATCACAAACCAAATCAGCGGAAGATCGATACCCATGTTCAGCTCCTGTCGTCCAGAGTGTCGTTGACCGCGGACAGCGGACGCGCCGGGCGGCCCTCGGTATTGTCTTCTTGGTGCTCATGCGGCTGCGGCCCTTTGCGGATCAGGCGCATCATGTAGGAGTAGCCCACGCCGAATACCGAGCAATAGACGATGATAAACGCCAGCAGGCTGATGCTCATGTGCAGATCGCCGTGCGCGGAGACCGCATCCTTGGTGCGCAGCAGGCCATACACCACCCACGGCTGGCGGCCGATCTCGGTGGTGAACCAGCCCGCCAGCAGCGCCAGCAGTCCGGATGGGCCCATCCACAGAATGAAGTACAGGAACGGGCGCGACTGATAGAGCCCGCCGCGCCAGCGCAGCCACAGGCTCCACACCCCGGCCAGGATCATCAGCATGCCCAGCCCGACCATGATGCGGAACGACCAGAACACCACGGTGGAGTTGGGGCGATCTTCCGGCGGGAAGGATTTGAGCGCCGGCACCTGCTCGGTCAGGCTGTGCGTCAGGATCAGGCTGCCGAGATAGGGCACCTCCAGCTTGAAGCGGGTCTCTTCACGCTGCATGTCAGGCCAACCGACCAGGATCAGCGGCGTGGCTTCGCCCGGCGGGTTTTCCCAGTGGCCTTCGATGGCGGCGATCTTCGCCGGCTGATGTTTCAGCGTATTCAGGCCGTGCGCATCGCCGATCAGCGCCTGCACCGGCGCGACGATCAGCGCCATCCACATCGCCATCGACAGCATCTTGCGCATCGCCGGCGTGTCGCGGCCGCGCAGCAGGTGCCAGGCGGCCGACGCGCCGACGAAGAACGCCGAGGAGAGGAAGGCGGCGGTGGACATATGCAGCAGGCGATACGGGAAGGACGGGTTGAAGATCACCTTCAGCCAGTCGACCGGCACCACCTGGCCGTTGATGATTTCGTGTCCCTGCGGGGTCTGCATCCAGCTGTTGGAGGCCAGGATCCAGAAGGTGGAGATCAGCGTGCCGAGCGCCACCATGCAGGTGGCGAAGAAATGCAGCCCTGGGCCGACGCGGTTCCAGCCGAACAGCATCACGCCGAGGAAACCGGCTTCGAGGAAGAAGGCGGTCAGCACTTCATAAGTCAGCAGCGGCCCGGTAATGCTGCCGGCGAACTCGGAGAAGAAGCTCCAGTTGGTGCCGAACTGGTAGGCCATCACCAACCCGGAAACCACGCCCATGCCGAAGTTAACGGCGAAAATCTTTGACCAGAAATGGTAAAGCTCACGATAGGCTTCATTGTGCGTTTTCAACCATAATCCCTCCAGCACCGCCAGATAGCTGGCTAAGCCGATGGTGATGGCGGGGAAGATGATATGGAAAGACACGGTGAAGGCGAACTGTATTCTGGCGAGTTCCAGTGCATCAAGACCCAGCATGGCGCCTCCTAGGGTTGAACATAAATTAACCTCTTGAGTATAGCTGTCATTTTTATGTGAAAAGCTTGGCGTGAAGTTAATCACGAAGTACAGTGACTATAATAGTGACAGTTATTTTACTTTTTCATATAACAGTTAATGGTTATGACCCGATACGAGCAGCTTGCGCAACAGATTAGAGAACAGATCCAGAACCGGGTGTGGCGGGCGGGCGACAAGCTGCCTTCGCTGCGCGAGAGTGGCAAACGAGCCGGATTAAGCCTGATGACGGTGGTGCAGTCTTACCAACTGCTGGAGAGCCAGGGGTGGATCGTCGCCCGGCCGCAGTCGGGTTACTACGTGGCGGCGCGTCCGCAGCCGCTGCCTCAGCCTTCGCGCGGCGAAAAACTGTTGCTGAGCGAGCAGGTGGACATCAACGCCTTTATTTTTGACGTGCTGCAGGCCTGCAAGGATCCGGACATCGTGCCTTTCGGTTCGGCCTTTCCCGACGCCACGCTGTTCGCCCAGCCGAAGCTGGCGCGGGCGCTGAGCAGCGTAGCGCGCAAGTTCACGCCGCACAGTTCGCTGGCCAACCTGCCGCCGGGCAACGACGCGCTGCGGCGGCACATTGCCCAACGTTATGCGCTGAGCGGCATGCAGGTTGCGCCGGACGAAATCGTTATCACCGCCGGGGCGATGGAGTCGCTCAGCCTCAGCCTGCAGGCGGTGACCCAACCGGGCGACTATGTGGCGATCGAGTCGCCGGCGTTTTACGGCGCGCTGCAGGCGCTGGAACGGCTGCGGCTGAAGGCGGTGGCGATCGCCACCCATCCGCAGGACGGCATCGATCTGGACGCGTTGCAACAGGCGGTGGAGCAGTATCCGATCAAAGCCTGCTGGCTGATGACCCACTTCCAGAACCCGCAGGGCGCCACCCTGCCGGAGGCCAACAAACAGCGTCTGGTGGCGCTGCTGCGCGAGCGGCTGATCTCGCTGATCGAAGACGATGTCTACGGCGAGCTGTACTTCAGCGCCGAACGGCCGCTGCCGGCCAAGGCGCTCGACAGCGGCGGCCAGATCCTGCACTGCTCGTCGTTTTCCAAATGCCTGGCGCCGGGCTTTCGCGTCGGCTGGGTGGCGGCGGGGCGTTATGCGCAGCAGATCCAGCGTTTGCAGCTGATGAGCACCGTTTCCACCAGCGTGCCGACCCAGATGGCGCTGGCGGATTATCTGCTGCACGGCGGTTACGACACCCACCTGCGGCGGTTGCGCCGCCTGCTGGCCCAGCGCCAAAGCGCGATGCGTCAGGCGATTGCCCACCATTTCCCGCCGACGGTGAAGGTCAGCCAGCCCGACGGCGGTTACTTCCTGTGGCTGGAGCTGGATCCGGCGCTGTCGTCGATGGAGCTGTACCGGCGGGCCCTTTCCCGGGGTATCAGTATCGCGCCGGGGCGCATGTTTACCACCGGCGACCATTTCAACCACTGCTTCCGTCTCAACGCCTCTTTTGAATGGAATGATCGCTTTGAAGAGGCGATCAAAACCTTAGCCAAACTTATCCGGGGGCTGGCGGCGGCCGGTTGAGCCGCGTTTTTCACGCCGCTTCGCCCCAGAAAAATTCATAATGCTTTTTTCGGCAATGGAATGCCGGTTTCGTTGTTAGACAGCCCTCCAGCCGCCCATTACTCTGCGATAAATTTTGTCACATTTTTATCAACGGGTAGACGAGGGGCAGTGGGTGAGTAGAATAAAAAACAAGCTAAACAAACTGTTGCGTTATCGGTTGACGCCGCTGGCGTTGATCTGCGCGCTGGGATTGAGCGCCGGCGCGCAGGCGGAAACGCTGGCCGAAGGCATCACGCCGGCCAGCGACGCCAGCCGGGTGCCGGCCGCCGCCAAGCTGCGCAAAGACACCGTGGTGGCGGGCATCTCGGAACCGCAGGGGATTTTCAACCCGTATCTGTTCACCAACGGCTGGGACGAGAACGTGACCGACGTGATCTTCAGCCGCCTGATCGGCCTGGACAGCCAGGGCAAGCCGGAAGGGCGTCTGGCGGAGTCCTGGCAGGTCAGCCCCGATAATCTGACCTACACCATCAAGCTGCGGCCGAATCTGGTCTACAGCGACGGCTCGCCGCTGAAGGCCGACGATATCGCCTTTACCCTGACGCTGTTGCACGATCCGGCCTATGACGGCGACACTGACATCACGCCGGCGCACATTCAGGGCGGCGCCGAGTATAAAAACGGCACCGCCGCCGGCATCAGCGGCCTGAAGGTGATCGACGATCGCACCATTCAGATCGTCACCACGCAACCGGGCGCCACCACGCTGCAACTGATCGGCGGCCCGGTGCTGTCGCGGGCTTACTACGGCAAAGACTATCAGCGGGGCAAGCTCGACGGCGTGCGCGCCTTGAACGGCAAACCGCTCGGCAACGGCCCCTATATTTACGACAAGTACGTGCCGGGGCAGGAGATCCGCTTCCACGCCAACCCGAACTTCTACCTCGGTACGCCGCCGATGGCGCGCTTTATCTACCGCGTCACCAACCCGGCCACCAACTTCCAGCTGTTCCAGACCGGTGAGACCGACTACGACGCCTTTACCGCCAAGCCGGACGATATCGAACAGCTCAAGCTGCTCGGCTTCGCCAATATCAACCTTTACAGCTCAAGCGATTACAGCCGCATCGACTTCAACCTCAAGCGCCCGGCGCTGCAGGACAAACGGGTGCGCCAGGCGCTGATTTACGGCCTGAATCGGCAAAAGCTGATCGCCGTGGTGTATCAGGGTTACGGCAAAGTCGCCAACCAGCCGATTTCGCCGATCTCCTGGGCCTATGACGCGAACGGCATCAATCCTTACGCTTACGATCTCGATAAGGCCAAAAAGCTGTTGGACGAGGCCGGTTGGCAGGTGGGCGCTGACGGCATCCGGCAGAAAGACGGTAAAAAGCTGGAGCTGACGCTGCTGGTGACCAAAAAGCTGATCAACGACGCGCTGGTGCCGATCGCCAAGGATAACTACCGCCGGCTCGGCGTGGTGCTGAAACCGCAGGTATTGGATTTCAACGCGCTGCTGGCGCAGCGCAAGGCGGGCAATTACGACCTGGCGTCTCTCAGCACCAGCACGCTGAACGATCCGCACGACGGCGTACGCGATTTCATCAGCCGCGAGAGCGAGACCGGCTATCACAACCCTCAGGTGGACGGGCTGATCGCCAAAGCCAATGCCACGCTGGATATCGCGCAGCGTAAGCCGCTGTACCATCAGCTGTATCAGGCGCTGGCGGACGATCCGCCGGTGATCCTGCTCGGCAACCGCGAGATTTTGAGCGCCAGCAGCGCGCGCGTCACCGGCTTTAAACCGGATATCTACAACGGATTGGTCGGCAGCCTGCCGAACGTCAAACCGGCGCCGTAACGCCCTGACGCCGCCGCGCCATTCCGGGCGGCGGCGATGGAACCCGCGATGAGAAATTTTATCCTGCGCCGCCTGCTGCAGACGATCCCGATGCTGCTGTTGGCTTCCTTGCTGATTTTTTGCATTTTCGCCCTGGCGCCCGGCGATTTTATCGACGGCAACATCAATCTGACCGCGCAACGCGCCGCCGAGCTGCGGGCGCTGTACGGGCTGGATCAGCCGTTGTTCAGCCGCTATCTGCACTGGCTTGGCCGGCTGCTGCAGGGCGACCTCGGCTTTTCACTGCAGTACCAGATCCCGGTCAGCACGCTGCTGAACCAATACATCTGGAATTCGTTCCTGCTGGCGGCGGTGGCGATGGTGTTGTATTGGGGCATCGCGCTGGCGGTGGGGGTGATCTCGGCGATGAAACCCTATTCGCTGTTCGATCATCTGATCACCGTGGCGGTGTTCGCCGCCATGTCGTTTCCGACGTTCTTCCTGTGCCTGTTGCTGATCAAATGGTTCGCCGTCGATCTGCACTGGCTGCCGGCGGGCGGCATGCTGCGCACCGGCAGCGAGGCGAGCGGGCTGGCCTGGGCGCTGGAGGTGGCGGCGCACCTGCTGTTGCCGGTGCTGGCGCTGGTGATGTTGCAGGCCGGCAGCCTGACGCGCTATTTCCGCGCCAGCATGCTGGAGGTGATCCGCATGGACTATATTCGCACCGCGCGCGCCAAAGGGCTCAGGGAGAAAACGGTGATCCTCAAACACGCGCTGCGCAATGCGCTATTGCCGATCATCACCCTGCTGGGGTTCGAGCTGCCGGGATTGTTCTCCGGCGCGCTGATCACCGAAAAAATCTTCAACTGGCCGGGCGCCGGACACATCCATATCGATTCGCTGGCGGCGCGTGATTACCCGGTATTGATGGGGTTCACGCTGTTTCTGGCCGCCTTGACCATTCTCGGCAATCTGCTGGCGGACATTCTGTACGCCTACGCCGATCCACGCATTCGCTTGAGGTAACACGATGTTGGCTACGTTGTTTTTCGGCCGCCGTCGCCGCTGGCGCCAGGCGCAACTGCCGGCGCTGGCGCAACTGTCGCCACCGCCCGCGGCGCAGGCCTGGCGGCGGCTGCGCCGCCACCGGCCGGCGATGATTTCGCTGGCGTTGCTGGTGCTGTTGGCGTTGCTGTGCCTGATTGGGCCGTCGTTGTCGCCGTGGCGCGACGATGCCGGCGATGTGCTGAATATCAATCAGGCGCCGAGCGGCGCGCACTGGTTGGGCACCGACTTTCTCGGCCGCGATATCTGCACCCGGCTGCTGCTGGCGGGGCGGATATCGCTGACCATCGGCCTGGTGTCGATGTTGCTGTCGGTGACGCTGGGCTACGTGCTGGGGGCGCTTTCCGGTTATCTGGGCGGCGTGGCGGACCGGCTGATCATGCGCTTCGCCGATCTGCTGATGACCATTCCCGGCCTGCCGCTGTTGATCATCATGGGCGCGATGCTGACCGAACTCGACGTGTCGCCGGACTACCGCATCTACATGGTGATGATCATGCTTAGCCTGTTGGGATGGCCGTCATTGGCGCGGCTGGTGCGCGGCCAGATCCTGTCGCTGCGCGAGCGGGATTTCATGCTGGCCACCGAGGTGCTGGGTCTCTCCACTCGGCGACGCCTCTTCGGCCATCTGCTGCCCAACACCGTACCGATTCTGGTGGTGGTGGCTACCATGGCGGTGGCCAACGCCATTCTCAGCGAATCGGCGCTGAGTTACCTCGGGCTGGGCGTGGTGCCGCCGACGCCGTCGTGGGGCAACATGATGGACGCCGCCAACAGCCTGATCGACTTTCAGCGCCGGCCCTGGCTGTGGATGCCGCCCGGGCTGGCGATCTTCGTCACCGTGGTGGCGATCAATATCCTGGGCGACGGCCTGCGGGACGCGCTCGATCCGAAAATGAACGGAGTAACACGATGAGTCAACCTCTGGTGGCGTTCGACCGACTGTCGGTGTCGTTTCAGGGCGAGCAGGGGCCGGTGCGGGCGGTGCAGCAGGTCAGCCTGGAACTGCAGGCCGGGCAAACGCTGGGGATCGTCGGCGAATCGGGCTGCGGCAAAAGCGTGACCGCCATGGCGCTGATGGGGCTGTTGCCGCAGCCGCTGGCGCAGGTAGACGGCGGTGAGATTCGTTTTGAAGGGCAAAACCTGCTGTCGCTGCGGGCGGCGCAAATGGCAGATTTGCGCGGCAACCGGCTGGCGATGATCTTTCAGGAGCCGATGAGCGCGCTCAATCCGGTGCTGACGCTCGGCGAACAGCTGCTGGAGCCGCTGATTCGTCATCTGGCCCTGTCGCCAAAAGCGGCCTGGCGTCAGGCGGTGCAACTGCTGGAGGAAGTGGGGTTGGCGCGCGCGGAGGCGCTGATGCGCTGCTACCCGCACCAGCTTTCCGGCGGCATGCTGCAGCGCGTGATGATCGCCATGGCGATAGGGTGCCGGCCGGCGCTGCTGATCGCCGATGAACCGACCACGGCGCTCGACGTCACGGTACAGGCGCAAATCCTAGCGTTGCTGCGCGAGCAGAGCCGGCGACACAATATGGCGATGATCTTGATCACCCACGATCTTGGGGTGATCGCACAAATGGCGGATCGGCTGGCGGTGATGTACGCCGGGCGCGTCGTCGAGCAGGGAACGACGCGGGAAGTGCTGGCCGAACCGCGGCACCCTTATACTCAGGGGCTGATCGCCTCGCGGCCGGTGCCGGGGCAGCGGCGTCGCCGTTTGTACTCCATTCCCGGCCAGGTGCCGGATCTGGCGCGGCTGCCTGAACACTGTGCGTTTGCCGAGCGTTGCGCGCAGGCCACCGCGCGCTGCCGCGACGGCATCCCGCCGTTGTACGGGACTCAGCAGCGCCAATCCGCCTGCTTCCTCAACGCCGGAGGGCGCCTGCATGTCGACTGAACCCCTGGTGGAAGTGAAAGGATTAAAGAAATATTTCCCGCTGCGCGACGGGCTGTTCGGGCGAACCACCGGCCAACTGAAGGCGGTGGACGACGTCAGCTTCAGCATTCGCAAGGGCCGCGTTTTCGGGCTGGTGGGCGAGTCCGGCAGCGGCAAAACCACAGTCGGCCGCACGCTGCTCGGCCTGCACGATAAAACCGCCGGTGAGGTGATGTTCAAAGGGCAGGCGCTGGATAGCCTCAGCAAAGACGCGCTGCGCGCCCTGCGGCCGAAAATGCAGCTGGTGTTTCAGGATCCGTACAGCTCGCTGAATCCGCGTCTGCGCGTGGGCGACGCCATCGGCGAAGCGCTGTTGCAGCATGGCCTGGCAAGCAAGGCGGAACTGCGCGAACGGGTGCTCGATACCCTGGCGATCTGCGGGCTGTCGCCGCAGCATTACGGGCGGTTTCCACATGAGTTTTCCGGCGGCCAGCGTCAGCGCGTCGGCATCGCGCGCGCGCTGATCCTGCAACCGGAATTTATCGTCGCCGATGAACCGATATCGGCGCTCGACGTGTCGATTCAGGCGCAGATCATCAATCTGTTTTCCGATTTGCAGGAAAGGCAGGGGGTGACGCTGCTGTTTATTTCGCACGATCTCGGCGTGGTGGAGCATCTGTGCCAGGACGTGGCGGTGATGTATCTGGGGCAGATCGTCGAGAGCGCCGACCGCGATTCGCTGTTTCGCCAACCGCTGCATCCCTACACGCAGGCCTTGTTGGCGGCGGTGCCGACGCTGGATGCGCACCGTTCGCCGGCGTGGGTGGCCGGGGGAGAAGCGCCCAATCCCGCCAACCCGCCGCGCGGCTGCCGTTTCCATCCCCGCTGTCCGCTGGCCACGGCGCAATGCCGTGAACAGGCGCCGCATCTGCGCAGCGTGGCGCCCGGTCATCAGGTGGCTTGCCACCTGGTCGGTTAGCGTCAGGACAGGTAGTGCTTCAACGCGCGCCCGGCCTGGTGGATTGCCGAATGCACCGCCGGGACGTGGGCGAGCGGGTTCAACAGGCCGTAGTCGTGGATCAGGCCGTTGTAGCGGGTGGCGGTGACCTCGACGCCGGCGGCGTCAAGCAGACGCGCGTAGGCTTCGCCCTCATCGCGCAGCACGTCCAGCTCAGCGATTTGCACCAGCGCCGGCGGCAAGCCCCGCAGCTGTTCCGGCGTGGCGTTGAGCGGCGAGGCGTAGATCTCTTTGCGCTGCGCCTTATCGGGCGCATAGCTGTCCCAAAACCACTTCATCATGTTGCGGGTCAGGAAATGGCCTTCGGCTAACTGATGATAGGAATCGGTATCAAAGTGGGCGTGCGTGACGGGCCACAGCAGGATCTGGCAACGCAATGCCGGTATGCCTTTCTCTTTGGCCATCAGGCTGACCACCGCTGCCATATTGCCGCCGACGCTGTTGCCGACCACCGCCAGCCGTGAACCGTCGACGTTGATTTTTTCGCCGTACTCGGCCACCCATTCCGTGGCGGCGTAGGCCAGATTGATCGCCTGAGGATAATGCGCTTCCGGGGAGCGTGGGTAGTTGACGAATACCGCCGCCGCGCCGGAGCTGTAAACCAGATCGCGCACCAGCCGTTCATGGGTGGGAAAATCGCCCAGCACCCAACCGCCACCGTGAAAGAACATGAATACCGGCAGCTTCTCTTTGACCCTGGCCGGCCGCACCAACTGCAGCAGAATATCCTGGCCCTCAACGTGGATGGTTTTCTCGCTGATTTCCACCTCGCGCAGCGGCACCTCGACGCTGCGTTGCACGTCCTCCAAAACCTTGCGCGCTTCTTTGGGCTTCATCTGCTCCATGGGTTTACCGCCACCGGCATTCAGCGCGTCGAGAAACGCGCGGATGTCGTGTTGGGCGTGCGGCTGGCTGAGATCGACGGTTTTCTTGGGCATGGTGGCTCCTTGTGCGCAGAAGAGAAGGGGCGGTCAGGATCACAGTGTAGTCGCTGGCGTACAAAGCAGGAACCGCGGTCAGCGCGGCTCCTTTTTCGCGAGTATGGCGGGTGGCGCCTCTGCGTCGCTGCCGCGTTGCACCATGCTGGCGCGCCGCTGCACCCGATGGGGGCAAAAAGTGTGATAGCGAGCAAATTGGGGGAAATTATTTTTGCGAGCCCGATCAGAAATCCTGAAGTTTTTCGTAATTGAATAGGATTTCGCACGCAATGATGATTTTAGGCCTTATTTTTTAATTTATGCATTACCAATGCATAGAAAATGAATAAATATTCATTATAAGCCGTTGTTTTAACGTAAAAAATAGCCAAATCCGGCAAAAATCCCGTTTTGGCACGATAGCTGCTCTACACTCTTTATCAAACGACATGTATTTTAACTGCTCGTTAACATTTACTCCCCGCTCAGGGACCGGATATACGCCATAAATAGTGAAAAACCGATTTTATGTAACAGATTTGTTTCTAAATCAGCGGTAAGGGACAGCATTTTCTCCGCCGCGAAAGTCGGTTTTGAACAACGGTTTTTTTGCATTGTGGCGGTCTAACCGGGCTTGAGCGGCCCTTACAGTCAAAATTCAGCCTTTGCTGAGATTATGAGGTCACTATGGAACAGCCAATCGCAGTTACCCGCCAGTCTTTCGATGACTGGATGGTCCCGGTTTATGCCCCTGCCGATTTTATTCTGGTGCGTGGCGAAGGATCGCAGGTGTGGGATCAGCAGGGTAAGTCTTACATCGATTTCGCCGGCGGCATCGCGGTTAACGCGCTGGGCCATGCGCACCCGGCGGTCAAGGCGGCGCTGGTGGAACAGGCGGGCAAACTGTGGCATCTGGGCAATGGCTATACCAACGAACCGGTACTGCGTCTGGCCAAAAAACTGATCGACGCCACGTTCGCCGACAAGGTGTTCTTCTGTAATTCGGGTGCAGAAGCCAACGAGGCGGCGCTGAAACTGGCGCGTAAGCACGCGCACGATCAGCACGGCGCCGGTAAAGATCAGATTGTGGCGTTCAACAACGCGTTCCACGGCCGCACGCTGTTCACCGTCTCCGCCGGCGGCCAGCCGAAATATTCGCAGGATTTTGCGCCGCTGCCGGGCGGCATCACCCATACGCCGTATAACGATCTGGCCGCAGCGGCCGAGCTTATCAACGATCGCACCTGCGCGGTGATCGTCGAGCCTATTCAGGGTGAGGGCGGCGTGCTGCCGGCGGAGGCCAGTTTCCTGCAGGGGCTGCGTGAACTGTGCGATCGTCACAACGCGCTGCTGATCTTCGACGAAGTACAGACCGGCGTCGGCCGCACCGGCCATCTGTATGCCTACATGCAGTACGGCGTGGTGCCGGACGTGCTGACCACCGCCAAAGCGCTGGGCGGCGGCTTCCCGATCGGCGCGATGCTGACCACCGATGCGCTGGCGAAAACGCTGGGCGTCGGCACCCACGGCACCACCTACGGCGGCAACCCGCTGGCGACGGCGGTGGCGGGGGAAGTGTTCTCCATCATCAACACGCCGGAAGTGCTGGAAGGCGTCAAACAACGTCACCAGTGGTTCATCGACGGGTTGAACGATATCAACCGTCAGTACCCGATCTTCGCCGAGATCCGCGGCGGCGGTTTGCTGATCGGCTGCCAATTGAAGAAAGACTATGCTGGCAAAGCGAAGCAGATCACCCAACTGGCCAACGAAGAAGGCGTTATCGCGCTGATCGCCGGTCCGGACGTGGTGCGTTTCACGCCGTCGCTGATCATCCCTGAGCAGGATGTGAAAGAGGGGCTGGCGCGATTCGCGCGCGCCGTGGCGCGCATTTGCAGCTAATCAGCGGGCTGCGCCTTCACCGGCGCAGCCTGATTCAGAAGAGGTTCGCATTATGATGATTATTCGCCCTATAGAGCGTCGCGATCTGGCGGATTTACTGACGCTTGCCGGTAAATCCGGCATCGGTCTCACTTCACTGCCGCAGAATGAAGATACCTTGTCGGCGCGCATTGAGCGGGCGTTAAAAACCTGGCAAGGCGAACTTCCGCAAAGTGACCAGTGTTATTTATTCGTATTGGAAGACAGCGAGCGCCGGCAGGCGGTGGGGGTCTGCGCGATCGAAGTGGCCGTTGGCCTGGCGGAACCCTGGTACAGCTTCCGCGTCGGCACGCAGGTGCACGCCTCCAAACAGCTGAACGTCTATAAATCGGTGCCGACGCTGTTCCTCAGCAACGACCATACCGGCCATTCGGAGCTGTGTACGCTGTTCCTCGATCCGGATTATCGCCACGGCGAGAACGGCAAGCTGCTGTCGAAGGTGCGTTTCCTGTTTATCGCCGCGTTCCGTGAACGCTTCTCCCGGCGCCTGATAGCCGAGATGCGCGGTTTCTCCGATGAAAACGGCCGTTCGCCGTTCTGGGAGAGCGTCGGTCACCGTTTCTTCTCCATCGAGTTCGCCAAGGCGGACTACCTGAGCGGCACCGGGCAAAAGGCGTTTATCGCCGAGCTGATGCCGAAACATCCGTTGTATGTCGATTTCCTGGCCGAAGACGCGCAGAAAGTGATCGGTGAGGTGCACCCACAAACCCTGCCGGCGCGCCGCCTACTGGAGGCGGAAGGCCTGAGCTATCAGGGCTACGTCGATATCTTCGACGGCGGCCCGACGCTGGAAGCCGAGATCGACCACATCCGTGCGGTGAAGCAGAGCCGCCTGGTGAAAGTGGTACTGGATGACACGCCGATGCGCGCCGATGCGCCGGTGCATCTGGTGGCCAACGACAACTATCAGAACTACCGCGCACTGCTGGTCAATGCCGATCTGTATGACGACCGCCTGCATATCAACGCCGCCACCGCCGCGGCGCTGGGCGTCGAGCAGGGCAGCCCGGTGCGGGTGCTCCCCCTTATTGCACAGGAGAAAGCATGATGTCCCATCCTGCTCTGTTGATTAATGGCGTCTGGCGGCAGGGCCGCGGCGCTGAGTTCGGCAAGACCGACCCGGTCGGCAATCAGCCGCTGTGGCGCGCCAACGCCGCCGACGCCGCCGACGTCGCCGCCGCCTGCGAAGCCGCGCGCGCCGCGTTCCCCGCCTGGGCGCGCACGCCGTTCGAGCAGCGCGAACAGCTGGTGACACGCTTCGCCGCCTTGCTGGAGGAACACAAGCAGTCGCTGGCGGAAACCATCAGCCGCGAGACCGGCAAGCCGCGTTGGGAAACGCTGACCGAAATTCAGGCGATGATCGGCAAGGTGGGCATTTCGCTGCAGGCCTATCAGGCGCGCACCGGTTTTAGCCAGACGGCGATGGCCGACGGCGCTTCGGTGTTGCGCCATCGTCCGCACGGCGTGCTGGCGGTATTCGGGCCTTATAACTTCCCCGGCCATCTGCCGAACGGCCATATCGTGCCGGCGCTGTTGGCCGGTAACTGCGTGGTGTTCAAGCCGAGCGAGCTGACGCCGTTGACCGCCGAGGAGACCCTGAAACTGTGGCTGCAGGCCGGTCTGCCGGACGGGGTGATCAATCTGGTGCAGGGCGGCCGGGAAACCGGCGAAGCCTTGGCGGCCAGTGCGGATATCGACGGTCTGCTGTTTACCGGCAGCGCTGGCACCGGCTATCACCTGCATCGCCAATTGGCGGGGCAGCCGGAGAAGATCCTGGCGCTGGAGATGGGCGGCAACAATGCGCTGATCGTCGACGGTTTCGAGGATCGCGACGCGGCGGTCAACCTGGCTATCCAGTCGGCATTTATCTCCGCCGGTCAACGCTGTACCTGTTCGCGTCGCATTCTGGTGAAGCAAGGGGCGGAAGGCGATGCCTTTATCGCGCGTTTGGTTCAGGTGGCGGGCGAACTGCGCGTCGGCCGTTGGGATGCCGAACCGCAGCCGTTCATGGGCGGGGTGGTGTCGGCTGCCGCGGCGGAAAACATGCTGAAAGCGCAGCAGCGCTTGCTGGCGCTGGGTGGCAAATCGCTGCTGACCCTGCGCCTGCTGGAACCGGGCAGCTCGTTGCTCAGCCCGGGGATCATCGATCTGACTGGCGTGGCCGGCGTGCCGGACGAAGAGTATTTCGGGCCGTTGACCACCATCGTGCGTTACCGCGATTTCGACGAGGCCCTGCGGCTCGCCAACCAGACGCGCTATGGCCTGTCGGTGGGACTGGTCTCGCCGCAGCGCGAGCTGTTCGAGCGGCTGTTGCTGGAAGCGCGCGCCGGCATCGTCAACTGGAACAAGCCGCTGACCGGGGCGTCCAGCGCGGCGCCGTTCGGCGGCGTGGGGGCCTCCGGCAACCATCGCCCAAGCGCCTTCTATGCGGCGGACTATTGCGCCTGGCCGATGGCTTCGCTGGAAAGCGAAAGCCTGTCGCTGCCGGCGACGCTATCGCCGGGCTTGTCGTTCCGTTAATCGTCTGCGGCGGCGCGATGGCGCTGCCGCACGCTATCCCCAGGGGATAAACATGTCAGGATATGAAGTCAATTTCGACGGTTTGGTGGGGCCGACGCACCACTATGCCGGGCTGTCGTTCGGCAACGAGGCGTCGACGCAGCATCAAAACAGCGTATCGAACCCGAAGCTGGCGGCGAAGCAAGGTTTGCTGAAAATGAAGGCGCTGGCCGATCTCGGTTTCCAGCAAGGGTCTTGCCGCCGCAGGAGCGGCCGCATTTGCCGATGCTGCGTCGCCTGGGTTTCAGCGGCAGCGATGAGACGGTGCTGGCGCAGGCGATGCGTCAGTCGCCGCGCTTGCTGTCGGCGCTCAGCTCGGCGTCGTGCATGTGGACCGCCAATGCGGCCACCGTGTCGCCTTCGGCGGACAGCGCCGACGGCAAGGTGCACTTCACCGCCGCCAACCTGAACAACAAATTCCACCGCGCCATCGAAGCGGAAACCACCACCGCCGTATTGCGGGCGATGTTCAGCGACGATCGGCATTTCGCCCACCACGAGGCGCTGCCGCAGGTGGCGTTGTTCGGCGACGAAGGGGCGGCCAACCATAACCGTCTGGGCGGTGATTACGCTAAGCGCAGCGTGCAGATGTTCGTCTATGGTCGTCAGGAGTTTGGCGGCGAAACGGCGCCGGCGCGTTACCCTGCGCGCCAGACGCGTGAAGCCGGCGAGGCGATCGCTCGCCTGCACCAGTTGGATGAACAGCATACGGTCTTCGTGCAGCAAAACCCGGCGGTGATCGATCAGGGCGTGTTCCATAACGACGTGATTGCGGTCAGCAACCAGAACGTGCTGTTCCATCATCAGCAGGCGTTTTACCGCCAGCAACAGGCGCTGGATGAAGTGCGCCGCAAGATGGCGACGCTGGACAGCGAGCTGGTAGCGATAGAAGTGCCGACAGAGCGCGTCTCGGTAGCGGACGCGGTGGCGACCTATCTGTTCAACAGCCAAATTCTTACCAAACCGAACGGCAAGATGATGATCGTCGTGCCGGAGGAGTCGCGTCAGCACGCCGGCGTGTGGCGTTACCTCAACGACATGGTCGGCAGCGGCGGCCCTATCGATGAAATCCGCGTGTTCGACCTGCGTGAAAGCATGCGCAACGGCGGCGGCCCTGCCTGCCTGCGGTTGCGGGTGGCGCTCAACGAACAAGAGTTGAGAGCGGTCAATCCGCGCGTGATGATGAACGATCGGCTGTTCGCAACCTTGAACGAGTGGGTCGATCGTCATTACCGCGATCGCCTGACGCAGGATGACCTGGCCGATCCGCTGCTGCTGCGCGAAGGGCGCGAGGCGCTGGATGCGTTGACGTCGATCCTCGGTCTCGGCGCCATTTATCCGTTCCAACGCTAAGGGAGGCAGCATGATCGATCTACTGCCCCTGACGCTGGAAGGGAACGAACCCGTCGAATGGCAAGGTGAAACACCGCAGCTGCGGTGGCGCTGGCAGGGGGAAGGGGTGCTGGAGCTTACGCCGCGACAGCCTTACCGCCAGGCGACGGTGATGTCGGCGGGCGTGCACGGCAATGAAACCGCGCCGATTGAACTGCTCAATCAACTGGTCGGCGATCTCCTTGCCGGCCGGTTGCCGCTGACGGTGCGACTGTTGGTGGTACTGGGCAACCCGGCGGCGATGCGGGCCGGCAAGCGTTATCTGCACAGCGATATGAACCGCATGTTCGGCGGCCGCTACCGCAACTTCGCCGCCAGCGGCGAAACCGTGCGCGCGCAGCAGTTGGAGCGTGCGCTCGCCGCCTTTTTCGATGGGGAGCAGGCGGCGCGTTTCCATTACGATTTGCACACCGCCATCCGTGAATCGCGTTTGCCACGTTTCGGCATTCTGCCCTTTCAGAAACGCCCGTACAGTGAGCCGATGTTGAAGCTGCTGGATGCCGCCGATCTGGATGCGTTGGTGGTACACAGTGCGCCGGGCGGGACTTTTAGCCATTACTCCAGCGAACATCTCAATGCGGCGAGCTGTACGCTCGAGCTGGGCAAGGCGCGGCCGTTCGGCAGCAACGATCTGCAGCAGTTCGCCGCCATCGATCGCGCTCTGCGGGCGGCGGTCAGCGAAGGGGCGCTGCCGACGCGTGCGGGCGCCGAGATTCGGGTTTTCCGTGTGATGCACTCGTTGATCAAGCACAGCGAAGATTTCAAACTGCATCTGGACGATGACACGGCCAACTTCACCGAACTGCAACCGGGCATGTTGCTGTGCGAGCAGCCGCAGGAGGACTATCGCGTGGGCCAGGAGGGGGCGTGGATACTGTTCCCTAACCCCAGCGTGGCGTTGGGCCTGCGTGCCGGTATGTTGTTGAGCGAAGTTTCCCGCTCTACGCTGTATTGATTTATCCACGGTGGCGCCGTCAGCGCGCCGCCGTTATTCCTTTCATTATTTTAATCTGCTATTTCCCGCTATTTTTATTCCCGTAAGGCGAATTTTATTCGTCACTAATCCGCGTCTTTATGCGAATGAATAGAAGGCAGTGTCGGGTCGTTATCTGAAAGCCTTAATTGCCTGATGAGTTTGTTAAGATAAAAATGTGAAATAAGTAACGTTTTTAATAACCATGCTAATATTGTTGTTACTTTTGAATCGCGCAGAAAGCACGCAAAACGAAACCGATTTGCACCACTTTGGTGCTATGCACCGTTTTGGTTATAACTTATGTGATAAAAAATTCTTATATTCAATGAGTTGAGTGATTTCTTTGTTGACACATTCGGTTACAAATAAACATGCTTTCTCCTCGTTGTTTCATGAACTTTTTGATTTTAAGTTTTGATTCATGATGCTAATGTCACATCACCCCTGCATTAGGGGAGCTCATAAAATACCAAAAGATAAAATCACAGCCCAAATTATAAATTGGGCGTGACGGGCAGGGTTCTAATTATAATATCTAGGAAAATAAATGATGAAACGCAGTGTATTAGCCTTAGCTGTCGCCCTCGGGGCGATCACCTCCTTCGCCAACGCGGCTGAAATCTACAATAAGGATGGCAATAAACTCGACCTGTACGGCCGCGTTAACGCCAAGCATTATTTCAGCGACAGTAAGTCCAACGACGGTGATATGACCTATGTTCGCCTGGGCTTCAAAGGTGAAACGCAAATCAATGACCAGTTGACCGGCTACGGCCAGTGGGAATACAACGTCCAGGCCAATCACGACGAAGCGCAGGGCACCGCCGGCACCAAAACGCGTCTGGGCTTCGCGGGGCTGAAATTCGGCAACTACGGTTCTTTCGACTACGGCCGTAACTACGGCGTGGTGTATGACGCCGAGGCTTACACCGACATGCTGCCGGAATTCGGCGGCGATTCCTACAGCTATACCGATAACTTTATGACCGCCCGTTCCAACGGTTTGGCCACCTACCGCAACCGTGATTTCTTCGGTTTGGTGGAGGGCCTGAACCTGGCGGTGCAGTATCAGGGTAAAAACGACGGTGACGGCCGCAGCGTGACCAAGCAAAACGGCGACGGTTACGGCCTGTCTCTGGACTACCAGGATATCGGCGGTTCCGGCATCGGCGTAGCGGCGGCGTTCTCCGATTCCAACCGCACCAGCGCTCAGAAAGCGCTGCAGTATGGCAAGGGTGACAGCGCTACCGCCTGGACCACCGCGGTGAAATACGACGCCAACCAGGTTTACCTGGCTGCGATGTATGCCGAAACCCGTAACATGACGCCGATCAGCGTCAACGGCACTTCCGGCTTCGCCAATAAAACGCAAAACTTCGAAGTTGTGGCTCAGTATCAATTCGAGAACGGCCTGCGTCCTTCCGTGGCCTACGTGCAGTCCAAAGGCAAGGATATCGAAGGGATCGGTGATGCCGACCTGGTGAAATACGTGGAAGTGGGGGCGACTTACTACTTCAACAAAAATATGTACACCTACGTCGATTATCAAATCAACCAGCTGAGCGACGATAACAAACTGAAACTGGCCAACGATGATATCGTTGCCGTCAGCCTGACGTATCGTTTCTAATTCTGCAATTTCATTACCTTCATCCTGTGTCGGGATTGGTAATCAGGCAGGGCGCAAGCCCTGCCTTTGTTTTATCGGGATCTCAGCCTTTGGGTGCCAGCCCGATCAGTTCAATGGCGGAACGCAGCGCGATGAAACGTTGCTGATCCTGCTCACGCTCTATTTCGTCCACCAGCTGCGAAAGAATATTGCCGCCGGATACCTTTTTATGGTTTTGGATTAACTGCAACACTGCGTCGCCTAACGCCAGGCTGACGTCGCGCAGCAGAGTTTCATATTGCTCGTTGGAATGAGCCGATGCTGGCATGACCTTTCTCTGTCTCTCTCTTCTTCGGGAGCCGCAATTTAGCAAAACAGCGGCCTTATGCCTCAGAGGAAGACGAAGTTTCCGATGAAATCAGAAATTCCTCAGCATTGCGCGGGGAGGAGGTTAAAAATCCGAATATTCGCTGGCTGGCAACCAGAAGCCGTCGATAAACTCTTCCATGGGATAACAGCCGGCGTGTCGCAAGTTCTGTTCCTTCATCGCGACCAGGCATTGCGGCTCGTCGCGCAATATATCGACCACCATTTCACTGCAGCCGCCATCCAGATAACAGACAAACATCACCAATGCGTACATCGTCGCACGCCTCCTTCGTCGAGTTGCCTTGTCTGCAACAGTGTAGGTAGAAAAGCGCGATTTTTCAGCATCATTGCACGATAAGTCGCCATGGAAACGCCGCTGACGACACTTTCGGAATACTCTACCCGTTTCTGACGCCGTGAGCGGATGGCATATCCTTTTGTCGATGCTAAGCTTAACAAGCCTTACTTAAACGAATTACTGCAACCATCAAAAGGAGTGAATATGGGCTTGTTTAACTTCGTCAAAGAAGCGGGCGAAAAACTGTGGGATACAGTCACCGGCAATGCCTCCGCCGAAGATCAAAGCGCCAAACTCAAGGAGCATCTCGATAAGAGCGGCCTGCCGGGCACTGACAAAGTGAATGTGCAGGTGGTCGATGGTAAAGCCGTAGTGACCGGCGACGCCGTCAGCCAGGAGTTAAAAGAGAAGATCCTGGTGGCTATCGGCAACGTGGCGGGTATCAGCGGTGTGGAAGACAAGGTGGCGGTAGCGCAATCCGACGCCGAGAGCCGCTTCTATACCGTGAAGAAGGGCGATACGCTGAGCGCGATCTCTAAAGAGATGTATGGCAACGCCAATCTGTACAACAAGATTTTCGAAGCCAACAAGCCGATGCTGTCGAGCCCGGACAAGATTTATCCGGGGCAGGTGTTGCGTATCCCGCAATAACGCGTCGGTCTACCCTGGCCCGGTTACGTACCGGGCTTTTTTTTGTCCTCTGCAATCGGCGTCTCTTATTTCCCTGCGATCTCCATGCCAGTGACATCTCCCCTGTGTACTTGCTCGCTCACCGGCAGGCGCGGTGTTGACCCTGATGGGGAAAATTGATAGCGTCATCCCCCGGTTGAGGCCGGAGCGACCAAGTCAGCGACGTTGGCGCCTTATTCTGAGGGGATGTTTTGCCCCGCCAAACAGCAACGCAGCAGTTGAACGAGTGAAAACCGATTTAGTGAAACAAGAGCGTAACGCCTCAACGGATAAAAATTATCGAGAAACCTTGGGTGATGCGCAATTTGCGATCGTCGTGTTGGCGGTGGCGTCCTGCTCACTGATTATCTTTACGCTGGCGGTCACGCTGTGGGTGACCTGACGCGATTAACTAGGGGAGATAAAATGGAGCCTAATCTCCATGATGAAACCAAACTGCTGGCGATCATCGGCCTGTTGGTGTCCGTGCTGCTGGTGGTATCAATTCTCTTTGGCGTGACCTATTTCTCCGATCTCAGGCACGCGCATGACGATATAGACATCAAGAGCTGCTATATCAAAGCCCCCTGAACCGCGCGAACGTGCCTGCACGTCGCCGCTCTGCGGGGGAGCTGTCCTGTGTTAAGCTTGGGCGGTTACCCTTGGCGAATCGGCGCCATTCAGGAGGTCTTTGCGATGAGTCAGCCACGTCCTACGCTCTCTTCACCTTCACGCGAGTGCCCCGTCGTTGACGGCGTGCGCCAGATACAACGTATTGCCGTGCGTAACGCCGAAGTGGGGGGCATTCCGATCAACCGCGCGTTGCCAACCCGGGAGCGGCGCACCGTCGGCGCCTGGTGTTTTCTCGATCACGCCGGGCCGACGGTATTCAACGGCACTTCACCCGGCATGGATGTGGGGCCGCATCCGCACACCGGGCTGCAAACGTTCACCTGGATGATAGAAGGTGAGGTGCTGCACCGAGACAGCCTTGGTAGTGAGCAGGTGATTCGCCCGGGTCAGGTTAACCTGATGACCGCAGGGCACGGCATTGCGCATACGGAACAGTCGGTGGGTGAGCAACGGCGATTGCATGCTGCGCAATTATGGATCGCGCTGCCGGCCGAACATGCCGACATGGCGCCACGCTTCGATCATTATCCTGACTTGCCGCAATGGCAGAATAACGGCGTGAATCATCGTTTGTTGGTCGGGGAATTTGGCGCGTATCGTTCACCGGTGTTCACTCTTTCGCCATTAATCGCCATTGATCTGGAATGGGAAGAAGCGGCAAGAATCGAATTGCCGTTGCGCGATGATTATGAAATCGGCTTTTTGCCCCTTATTGGTGCATTTGAACTTAATGATGAAACCTTTTCACCTGATGAATTCGCTTATTTGGGCATAAAGAATAACTCTATTGGGTTAAATGCACGGAAGGGGAGCCGGGGATTACTCATCGGTGGGGCGCCATTAAACGAAGAGATCCTTATCTGGTGGAATTTCGTTGGCCATACCAAGGCTGAAATTACTCGGGCTCAGCATGATTGGGAACAAGGCGCGCCGCGTTTCCCGCCGGTTAGCGGTTATTCTGGTGAGCGCATGACCGCACCGCGCCTGCCCTGGAACGATGTTTGATAGCGTTAGGATATAATCGCCGCGATTATTCGGCTTATTTCGCTCTAATAAGGCGTAATTAATGTGATCGCGGCTCCAGCTTTACGACAATATAAGGTTTCTCGGCGGAAAAGTGATCTGGCGCATATAACGACAGTGAGAAGAAGTTTAGGATAATCCTCAGGAAGTCAGGTTGTCTCCCGTCAGTCAGATGTCAGTGAGGTCATTATGAGTCAGGTACTTTATCGTGCAAGATTGTCCCATGTCGTGGTTGCCACGGCGCTGTTTTGGGTCTCTGTCGCGGCATTGTTGGTCGCCGTATTAAACTAACCTCAAAAAATGACTCCTGCATAAACCCGCTTCGGCGGGTTTTTTTATCTCCGCCGATGGGGAGGCGAGCGAAGGTGTTTATAATTGATGGCATCTTCAATAAACGACTGGAACCATCATGAAGTTCTTTGCCGATATTTTGCTGCTGCTCATCGCAGCGCTCCATCTTTATATCCTGGTGCTGGAAATGTTCCTGTGGCGTACGCCCCTCGGCAGGCGCGCATTCGGCACAACGGCGGAGTTCGCCGCAGCCACGCGGGTGTTGGCCGCCAATCAGGGGTTGTACAACGGCTTTCTGGCGCTGGGCCTGGTATGGGGCTATTGGCGTGAAGATGTGGCGCTGCAGCTGTTCTTTCTCGGGTGTGTGCTGGCGGCCGGGGTGTTCGGCGGGTTGAGCGCCAGCCGCAAAATTTTGTGGGTGCAGGCGCTGCCGGCCGCGATCGCGATGCTGGCGGTCTGGGGGGCGCGTTAACCCGCCGACTTGCGGCGAGCTTCAGGCGGATTTTTGGTGAATGACGTGCAGCGGCGGATCGATGTGCAGATCAACGCTCAAATCCTGGCGGAAATCATAGGGTGTGATATTAAAACGCTTTCTGAACATGTAGGTGAAGTGGGACTGTGAACCGAAGCCAAAGTCCAGGGCGATGTCGAAGATCGACGCTTCACTGCTGCGCAGTTGATAGACTGCGCCGGCCAGACGGCGTTCGCGAATGTATTTACCGAGCGAAATCCCTGTCGCTTCTTTGAACAGCTTCTGCATGTGCCACAGCGAGTAGCCGGAGTACTCGGCCAGCTCTTCGAGATGGATCACTCGTCCGAGGTGAGTTTCGACCCATTTGCTGAGGGCGCAGACCAACGAGAGGTGGTGTTCTTGTATCATCAGTGCGTCAGTGTGAGACCTACATAGCGGTGAAGTATACACAACTTGCCGCCGTGGACAAAAATGCCGCCGGTGACGGAGGGCAATTATTCGGAAAAACCGTTTGACCGCCGCTTGTCAGCCGAAAGGAAAAACGGCTAATCTGAGACTGTCGCCGCCGCGGTGGGGGACGCAAAGAAAGCCGCAGCAAGAACCGCCAAAACAGAGTCAGCCGTAACAACTCAACGTTGATGGGGTGATCGCATGTTAATGACAGTGATTATTACTCTGGTTGTAATCGTGGGCGTCGGCGCTTTTATGGCGACGCCGGTGATGAGCATGAAGAATGCGGAAAGTGTGGGAGGTGAAGAACCGTGAGAGCAAGAAGACATGCACGCCGCTGAGCGGGGCGAGCGCTAATCGGGAAAGCCTGGGTCAGAAACCCGGGCTTTTTGTTGCGTAACCGCTCAAACGTTTTTCCGCTCGACGGTTTCTTCTCCCCAATAAAGCTGGTCGGCGGTGGTTTTGGCAAAGGCCTTTTCCAACGCCTCATCACTGCCTTCTTCCCAGATTTTCTGCGCCAACACTTCATCGTTCCCTGCCAGCTCAAAAATGGCTTCGGCGATTTCCACCGAAGTTTCACGCACTGTCGCCCAGGATTTCACATTGTGATTCGCCATAACTTTCTCCTGTTGGTTGTGGCTTGCGGGTGGTTTTTACCACCGCCATGCAGCAAGTATAGGCCAATCCGCCGCAGGCTTTTGCCCGCCGGTGCGCAGAATGGGGAAAAAGACGGGGAGTGCGGGCAATGGCGCGGATGCCATGCTATTCTGTGCGGCGTTTGAATCAAGAAGGAAATTTATTATGTCTGACATGCTGAGCAACGAGCAGGAACTGGCTTCCGATCTGGTCGCTTGCCAACTGGTCATCAAACAGATTCTGGACGTTATCGACGTGATTGCGCCGACCGAAGTGCGCGACAAGATGGCGGGTCAGCTCAAAAGCATCGATTTCTCCACGCATCCTGCCGGCGCCGATCCGGTGACCCGCCGAGCGATTGACAAGGCGATTGCGCTGATCGAGATGAAGTTTACCCGCAACTGAGGCGGGGCCGCCGCAAAGCGGCGGCGTCGGGCGGTGGCGGTTAATCCACCACCGTTTCGATTTTCTTGAACAGCGGGCAGTCGGCTACGCCGATGAAACCGTTGTCGCCATTCACGTACTGGGCGATCGCCACGTTGCGCGCCGTCAGGTATTTGCACTGCAACCCCAACCCGCCAACGTTTTTGTTGCTGCCGATCAGCACGCCGTAGCCAGAGATCAAAAAGCCGCCGTAAATGACCGCCAACACCAATACCCACTTAATCAATTTGCTCATCGTATTTCCTCGTTATCCCTGAGGGTTCATCTAGCCACGGCGCCTATGCGAGGGCAAGGGTAACAGTCTGAAAACCGGGCGATAGCCAGAAATCTAAACGGAAAGTTAAACTTCGTTTAACTTCGCTGTGATAACATGCGCGATAGGTTACCAAGATAACAATGAGGCTGCTAAATTTGTTGCGAAAAAAAATCCTCGTGATAATGACGGCCGTCGCTGCCTGCCTGTTTTTCTACCTGCTGGCGCTGGACAGCTATTGCGACGATGGTGGAAATTTTGCGTTGGGCATCTGTTCGGTAACCCGCTTCGTGCCCTGGTAAGCAATTTTTGGCAGGGATGTTCGCACGGCCGCCGCGAGTGTTAAGATGGCTGTCTGAATTTCGCAGTAGATAGGGTTGTCCATGTACGATTTAGGTTTTGGCCAGAACGGCCTGTTGTCGCTGGCCCTCGCCGCCGTGGCGTTGCTGGCCGGGCTGTGGGTCTGGTTCCTGGTGAACCGCGCCAGCGTGCGCGCCAATGAGCAGATTCGCCTGCTGCAGGAGATTGCCGAGCAACAACGCCAGCAAACGGCGCTGTTGAAGCGTATGGCGCACCGCGCCGGCGCAGACGGCGCCGCTGCTGCTGACGACGAACTCAACCCCGCGCTGGATTTCAAAGGTTTCATCCCCGAACGTTGAGCATGATGCCCCGGCCGACGGCAGCGTCGCCGGGGCGCCTCAGTAAAACACCATGCCCTGATACGGCTTTTCCCGGCATGCCGTCAGGCGGCTGGCCAAATCGCCGGCATGGATCTCCAATTGATGCCCATCGGGATCGAGAAAATAGAGTGATTCGCCTTCGCTGCGATTGCTTTTCCACTCTTCGACGCCGGCCTGGCGCAACCGCTCGCTGACCTGCTCAATGTGTTCCGGCGCGACGCTGAAGGCGTAATGGGTGTAATCGCGCTCGCGTTGTTGCATGCGCGTTTCATCCAGCGACAGGCATAGCCACAACGGCCCTAACGACAGATAGGCGCCGCCTTGCCAGCGGGCGTGCGGGATAAATCCCAACAGATGACGATAAAAATCGAAGCTGCGATCGAGATTGCTGACGGCGAGCGTCAGATGGTTAAGGCCGGTCAACATGCATGCGTTCTCTGGGCGCTGAACAGGGAGAAAAGTTTACGCAGGCGCTAAGGAAAGATAAAGGGGACAAAGCATTAGTAGAGATAATGTGAAAACCGGCGGCGCTGTCATAAAACTGTCGTACAGACATCGTAATGTAGCGCGAACCTTACGAAAGCTGGATGAAGCCGATGATTAAATGGTACGAAGAAAGCGATGCCGAAGTGAACCGCAGCATTGCGCTGCTGACCGGAGAGAACCCGGACAAGTGGTATCCCTACGGTGGTGTGAAAGGTAAAGATTACTGCAAGAATCCCTCCGATGCCTGGCCGATCATTTGCGCCAACAAAATCAGTCTGAACCCCGACAACCAAAGCGACAGCCCGCAGTGGCAGGCGCGCATGAGCACTCAGGGCGGTGAATGGCAGGCGGACAGCGCCAGCCCGCTGCGCGCGGCGATGATCTGCTTCCTGATGAGCCGACAGGCTAACTGAGTCGAACAATACCGGTGATTGGTAAGAGTTTCTCCTTTTTCTAATAACAGAGCTGTCGTTGGCGGAGGCTGTTTATGAAGCGCATTATCAAAGGTGATAAAAACTTGTCTCATCTGGTGATTGCCCATGCGGCGATCGATCGTCATGCCGAAAGCTTCGGCCAGCGCCGTCAGGGCTGGCCCTCGACCTACCTGATAAAATATCAAAACGATCGCGTGGCGGTGGAAGTGGTCACGCGTAGCCAATCTTATGTCGCCACGCTGATGATCGGCGCGCGCAATCTGACCAAACTGTGCGGTATGCCTGGCTAAACGCTGCCGTTATCCGCTTTCTCGCGGTAAAAAAATCGCGCTCCGGCCTGCCGTCTCGGGGCGCTTCTCCTTGATGCTCACGGGGTTAAGTGTTAAAAAGCCGCCCGCAGATACATTTATTGATTGGTGAAATCTTGGCCGATAGCGGCAAGGGTATACGCCATATGAGGATAAGATGGGCGGTCAGCATCAGGATACTCCGCTAAAACGCGGTTTAAAAAACAGACACATACAGCTTATTGCCCTCGGGGGCGCCATCGGTACCGGTTTATTTCTCGGCATTGCGCAAACCATTAAAATGGCCGGCCCCGCCGTGCTGCTGGGCTACGCCATCGGCGGTTTTATCGCGTTTTTAATCATGCGCCAGCTGGGTGAAATGGTGGTGGAGGAGCCGGTCGCCGGCTCTTTCAGTCACTTTGCCTATAAATACTGGGGCGATTTCGCCGGCTTCCTTTCCGGCTGGAACTACTGGGCAATGTTCATTCTGGTCGGCATGGCGGAATTGACCGCCGTCGGCATCTACATTCAGTACTGGTGGCCGGAGATCCCCACCTGGGCCTCTGCCGCGCTGTTTTTCGTGCTGATCAACCTGATTAACCTGGTGAACGTGCGCCTGTACGGCGAAACCGAGTTCTGGTTCGCCATCATCAAGGTGGTGGCGATTGTCGGCATGATCGTCTTCGGCGCCTGGCTGTTGGCCAGCGGTAACGGCGGGCCGCAGGCCAGCATCACCAACCTCTGGCAGCAGGGCGGCTTTATGCCGCACGGCTTCTCCGGGCTGGTGATGGCGATGGCGGTGATCATGTTCTCGTTCGGCGGGCTGGAGATGGTCGGCATCACCGCGGCGGAAGCCGCCGATCCGCGTCGCAGCATTCCCAAAGCCACCAATCAAGTGGTGTACCGCATCCTGATCTTCTATATCGGCTCGCTGACCGTGCTGCTTTCGCTCTATCCGTGGGGGCAAGTGGTGGAGGGCGGCAGCCCGTTCGTGCTGATCTTCCATGCGCTGAACAGCAATCTGGTGGCAACGGTGCTCAACGTAGTGGTATTGACCGCCGCGCTGTCAGTTTACAACAGCGGCGTTTATGCCAACAGCCGCATGCTGTTCGGGCTGGCCAGCCAGGGCAATGCGCCGCAGGTGCTGACGCGCGTGAATAAACGCGGCGTGCCGGTGCTGTCCATCGCGCTGTCGGCGTTGATTACCTCGATCGGCGTGCTGATCAACTACCTGATGCCCGGCAAGGCGTTTGAGCTGCTGATGGCGCTGGTGGTGTCAACGTTGGTGATCAACTGGGTGATGATCTGCCTGGCGCACCTGAAGTTCCGTGCCGCCAAGAACCGCCAGGGTGTCATCCCCAGCTTTAAGGCGCTGTGGTATCCGTTCGGCAACTACCTGTGCCTGGCGTTCCTCGGCCTGATTCTGGTGATCATGTATTTCAGCGAAGGGATCCGCATTTCGGTGCTGCTGATACCGGTATGGGTTGCGGTGCTGTGGTGCGGGTTCATGCTGACGCGCCGTAAAGGCGCCAAGCGTTAATCTGCGTGCTGCGGAGGCGTATTGCCCGCCTCCGCTTCTTTTCTCGTTAGCCGCGCGGCATAAAGGCGCGGCCCTCGCCGTGACCCCGCCCCAGCAGTTTCCGGCACAGCAGCAGCAGGGTGCTGATGATGTCGATGGTCACCACGCTGAGCATCAGCAGGGTCAGCATGAAGAACCCGAGCAGCGAACCGCCAAGCAGCACCAGCGGTGCAGGCACGCGCACGCGGCGCAGCTTCATGGCGAAATACATTTTCCAGTATTGCTTCTGCGCCAGCAGCGCGCTACGAATACGGCGCCCCAGGCCTGCGCCTGATTTGCGGGATGTCGAACGACTCATAACTTCTCCTTTTCTGTATGCCCTACAAGTCAATCACAAAGATCTTAAGAGAGTCTTAACGGGCTCTTGGCGGCCCTGGCTTTCCACCGGAGTGAGACAACAGCATACGGCAAAAGGTCCCGAGATGCAGCGCACGGCTGACAAAGTGCGAGCTTCATCGGGTTTGTTACACTGAAAGTCATGCCCGTGCAGGGCGCTGTGGTCGGGAGAAAAGGCAGGATGAAAAGAATCAACCGTTATTACGACGCGGCCAAGGCGCATCATACGCCGGAGGGATTTCGCAACCTGGAACCTTCGCGGCGCCAGGAGGGCGATCTTCGGCGTTGGCAAGATGAACGCAAGCGGCAGGGGCTGCCCAGGCCGCCGCAGCAGGGTTACGCGCAATTTACCCAGCGCTGGTGGCAGCCTGCCGATCTCAGTGGCAGCGACGACAGCGTCTGGTGGTTGGGGCATGCCTCGATGCTATTGCGATTGAGCGGCCGCTATATCCTGATCGATCCGGTATTGTCCGAACGTGCATCGCCGCTGAGCTTTTACGGCCCAAAGCGCAGAACGCCGCCGCCGTTGACGGTGGGGCAACTGCCGGCGGTGGATGTGGTACTGATCTCCCATAACCATTATGACCACCTCGACAGGCGCACGGTACGGCAATTGGCGCGGCGTTTCCCGCAGGCTGAGTTCATCGTGCCGTTGGGGTTGAAGCGCTGGTTTCGACGCTACCGGCTGAAGGTGCATGAACTGGACTGGTGGCAGAGCCTGTCACTGGGCGAGCTGACGGTCTATGCCACGCCGGCGCGGCACTGGAGCATGCGCACGCTGTGGGATCGCAATCGCTCGCTGTGGTGCGGGTGGGTGATCCACCATCCGGCGCTACGGTTTTATTTTTCCGGCGACAGCGGTTATTCGGAACGGCTGGCGGAGATCGGTCAACGGCTGGGGCCGTTCGACGTGGCTGCGCTGCCGATCGGCGCCTATGCGCCGCGCTGGTTTATGCAGGAGCAGCATATGGATCCGCAGCAGTCGGTGGCGCTGTATCGCGAGCTGAATCAGCCGCGAGCCATTCCCATCCATTGGGGAGTATTTGAACTGGCGGATGAGTCGCTGGACGAACCGCCGCAGCAGCTGAACCTGGCCCTGAGCGAGGCGGGGTTGGAGCAGCATCAATTCCTCCCGCTGAAGATTGGCGAGCGCATCGCGTTGCAGGGCTCATCGCCTGCGTTACCTAATCACCCGGCGGCGCAGCGGGATGAATAAAGTCAATGGTTTGAAAGCGCAGCTGTAATTAGCAGAATTGATAAGTGCGGGTGGTGATTCAAATAACCCCCGTGTTTTCAGGATTTAATTCAACGTTGAACTTTCGTTATTGATAAGATTATTCCGGCTATTGAGGTTAATGACATTCGGATTATTTATGATGAGCCCACCGGCAGCGGAAGATGTGCCGGCGCTTTGCATGCTTATGCATCCGTTGTGCAGGGCAGAGACGTTGCCGCCGACCCGTGCGCCGTTCTCGCCCGCGCCGTTTGGCGGCAGGCCGGAAAGCCGATGATGAATGGGCTTTCCGGCGGTAAATGGTCGGAGGAGCGATGAATAAATTGGCCCCCGTTCATCGATATTCAAATGTTGCATATCACATTCCATAAAGATTCAAATTTTTTAACGCTATAAGCGGCAAAAAAGCGGAAATGATGAGACGCAAAGGCGTCAATACGATGAAAGTTTTGTTAAAACTCCAGCAGAATGCGGGGTCTGGCGCAGTGATTTTGGCAAGCAGAAAATAGCCGATGCTTCAACATCTTTTGGCCTATTTAAGCAAATGTTGCGCTCGACCGTTTCAAATATGTGCGACATGTCGTTCAGTGATTAAAAATGGCTTGCCATCGCATACAGAGTATGTGATAACGCATCTGGGTAAAACGAGGTACAGTTCTGTATATGTGTGGCATTTTCAGTAAAGAAGTTCTGAGTAAAGACGTTAGCGTTGAATACCGCTTCTCTGCCGATCCTTATCTTAGTGCCTCAAGCAGTAACGACTCTAGTTTGTCTATGTAACGCCCTCGGGCGGTTTAAACAATCCAAAGGAAATACTCAAGATGGCAAAGATCAAAGGTCAAGTTAAGTGGTTCAACGAGTCTAAAGGTTTCGGTTTCATCACCCCGGCTGACGGCAGCAAAGACGTGTTCGTACACTTCTCTGCAATCCAGGGTAACGGCTTCAAAACCCTGGCTGAAGGCCAGAACGTTGAGTTCGAAATCCAAGATGGCCAGAAAGGCCCATCTGCAGTAAACGTTACTGCTATCTAATCAGCGTCAGCTGTACAAAAAGCCCGCCTTCGCGCGGGCTTTTTCGTTTCCGTGTCATCCGGTGGCGATGATGATGCCGGCGTACTGGTTGCGGTCTTTGATCCCCGGATGCGTCGGATCCTGCGCGCGCCGGTGGCTGTTGCGGCGATGGCTGGTGTATTTGAAGCGCTGCGGCCGCTGTGGGTCGACGTCCGGCGTGCAGATGGTGCAACTGCCGGCGCGGTCAACGGCGGCGAAGCCGAGCGCCGCCAGCTTGTATTCGGCAATTGCGGCCAAATCGAGATGCCGGTAATGCGGGCTGATCAGCGTGGCGGGCAGCGGCAGGCGCTGTTTAAAACTCTCCACCAGCGCTTCATCGACTTCGTAGCAGCACGGGCCGGCGGCAGGGCCGATGGAGACGACCCAATCGGCGGTGTCGCCGTCCTGGCGAATGCGTGCTGCCATCTGTTCCAGAATGCCGTCCAGCAGCCCGCGCCAGCCGGCGTGCACCGCAGCGATGGCGCTGCCGTCACGGCGGCTGAACAGCACCGGCAAACAGTCCGCCGTCAGTACGCTGAGCAGAATGCCGGGCTGGCGAGTATAGAAACCATCGGCCTCGCCGCATGCCTGCGCCGGCTGCAGCACATCGACGATGCGGGTGCCGTGCACCTGTTTTTTTTCCGGCAGCGTGGCGCTGTAGGGCAGCAGATGCCCGGGCAGCAGCGCGAGTTTGCTGCCGAAGCCGTGCTGAATGTGGGGCACCGCATCGAGCAGCGCGGAACGATCGCTCATAAGTTATGTTCACCTGCATGAGAAAACAGACTCTCAGTGTAGCCAGCTTTTTCCCCGCTTGGCCAGGTGTTGTTGGCGACGAAAGCGAGCGGGGATGCGCCTTGCATCAAGCCGACGCCTTCTTTAGACTAGCCGCGCCCTGTCTTTCTGGAAGCCCATTCATGTCTTATCAATGCCCCCTGTGTCATCAACCGCTGCATTTTTCCTCACAACACTGGCGTTGTGACGGCAATCATCAGTTCGATCAAGCCAAAGAAGGTTACGTGAATCTGCTGCCGGTGCAGCACAAACGATCGAAGCAGCCGGGAGACAGCGTAGAAATGATGCAGGCACGGCGCGCGTTTCTCGCCGGCGGATATTATCAGCCGTTGCAGGCGCAGGTGGCCGAATGGCTGGATTCGGCGCTGGCGGCCGATGCAGGCGCGTTATTGGACATAGGCTGCGGGGAAGGGTATTACACCGCCGCCGTGGCCACACGGCTGGCTCAGGAGCGCAATATGGCGGTCTATGGGCTGGACGTCGCCAAGGTGGCGATCCGTTATGGCGCCAAACGTTATCCGGCGGTCTCGTTCTGCGTTGCCTCCAGTCACCGTTTGCCGTTCGCCGACGGGGCGTTGGACGCGGTCTTGCGCATTTATGCGCCTTGCAAGGCGGAGGAGCTGGCGCGGGTAGTGAAGCCGGGCGGCGTGGTGCTGACGGTTTCGCCGGGCCCGCGTCATCTGTACCAGCTGAAAGAGCAGGTGTACCAGCAGGTGCAGCTGCATGCCGAACAGGATGAACAGTTCGCCGGTTTCGACTGTCAGCGCAAAGAGGCGCTGGCCTATACGATGACCCTACCGGGCGCGCAGGCCGCCAATCTGCTGCAGATGACCCCGTTCGCCTGGCGCGCTACGCCGGAGGTGCAACAGCGGTTGGCCGAGGGCGGCGAGTTTGTGTGCGAGACGGATTTCGTGTTGGCGTTGTACCGACGTCGCGCTTAAGGGGTCTTGAACTCAGAAACAAAAAAACCTGCCGCGGCAGGTTTTTTTGCAGTTCGGTCGCCTCAGGCCAGGTAGCCGAGGTGCTCCAGCAGGATGTTGACGCCGATGCCGATCAACACCACGCCGCCGAGGATTTCGGCGCGTTTGCCCAGCAGCGGGCCGATAAAGCGGCCGATCATCATGCCCAACGTTGCCATGATCATGGTGGCGCAGCCGATGGCCATTGCGGTGTGCACGATGTTCACCTGCAGGAAGGCCAGACCGACGCCGATCGCCATGGCGTCCAGGCTGGTCGCGATAGCGGTGGCCACCAATATCCAGAAGCCGTGGCGTTTGACCTTCTCTTCTTCGTCGGGCCTGTTGCGCACCCCTTCGACAATCATGCGCATGCCGAGAATGAACAGCAGCGAGAAGGCGACCCAGTGATCCCATTCCATGATGTATTGGCTGGCGAACAGGCCGATGGCCCAACCGATGAGCGGGGTGATTGCTTCGACCACGCCGAAGATCAGACCGGTGCGGATCGCTTCGCGAAAGCGCGGCTGATGCAGACTGGCGCCTTTGCCGATAGAAGCGGCGAATGCATCCATGGACATGCCGAAAGCGAGAATAAGCGTTGCTGAAAGGTTCATGTGAAATAGCCTCGGCCGGGTGGCTCCATATACACGTAACCCACCCCCAACCAAACGACGGAGTTACGTGTCTATGGTCTCGCCAACCTTACCTGGCTGCCCGCACCACGTTTCATACGACGAAACGAGTATGTTGATACGGGCGTTTCTGGCGCTTTATTCTCCAGAAACCGGCTACTCCCCAATGACGGCGCAACCATACCATATTATTTCCGCTACCGACAACTTTATTCTGGCGCGATTTTTGTTCTTAATTGAGACTCGTTTTCATTAATCTGAGTTCATGTGGGAATATAATGTAGACGTGGGTAAAAATGTTGCAGAAATAATAGTCGGAAATGAAATGGCGCTGCTGATTAATTACCCACAGACAGCGCAAGGTTTGAGCGAGAATGAAATTAATTTCCCTTTATTTATTGATTATCAACGAAAAAATTGTATATCTTCTCCAGGTCATCCAATTGCGTCACCTGAACTAACAGCCGGCGCTGCTCCAGGTCGATGGCCAGAATGCCGTCCTCCGATAAATTCATGGCTTTAATGCGGTTATATTCGACAAAAACATTGGCGAAGAAAAAACCGTGCGCTTTAAACACCATTTTGGGCGAGCGGATATAAGCAATATAGATGGCGAGCAGCGCCAAAGAAATAAGCAGATAAGTGGTTAATGGCGCGCCGTTGGCGGTGACGTTACGGTAAATCAGAATGGCGATCAGGCCGACGAAAATCAGGCTGTCGAGGCGGTTGCGGCGTTTGAGCGGCACTTTGAGCCGCGTTTTGCCTTTCAGCAGATCCATGCCGAATTCGTCGTACAGCGAATACAGCAACAGCAGGGCGATAAACAGCATCAGTACGGCGTCGGTCAGTGACATCTCTTGCTCCACACATAAAAAAGCCGGGGGTTGCCCCCGGCCGTTTCGAACGATTACAGGCCCAGCAGGCCAATCCAATAGCCAAAGATACCGATGACGAAGAAGCCTATGATGATCCACAGTGCGTTGACTTTCTTGCGCAGCAGCCACATACAGGCGAAGGTCAACAGCAGCGGCACCAGGCCCGGCATCAGCTGGTCGAGGATGGTCTGCACCGTGGTGACGTTGGTATGCCCGGTCTGGTCGGTGATCTTGGACACCACCAGCGGGATATTCACGTGCGTCCACTTGTTGACCAACGCGCCCATGACAAACAGGCCGAGAATGGACGCTCCTTCCGTCAGTTTCTGCAGGAAGCCGCCGCCCATGTCGTTGACGATATCCACCCCTTTACGGTAACCGTAGGCCACGCCGTAATAGCGGGTCAGCAGGCGCACCAGGTTGAACAGCACGAAGAACAGGATCGGTCCGAGCAGGCTGCCGCTCATGGCGATGCCCGCCCCAAGCGCGGCGAATACCGGCCGCACGGTGCCCCAGAAGATCGGGTCACCGACGCCCGCCAGCGGCCCCATCAAACCAACCTTGATGCCGTTGATTGCGGCGTCGTCGATCGGTGCGCCGTTGGCGCGTTGCTCTTCCATCGCCATGGTCACGCCGAGCACCGGTGCCGCCACGTAAGGGTGAGTGTTGAAGAACTCCAGGTGACGCTTGATCGCCTGTTTGCGGTCGTCATTGTTTTCCGGATACAGGCGACGGATCACCGGCACCATCGAGAAGCAAAAACCCAGCGCCTGCATGCGTTCGAAGTTCCATGAACCCTGGAACAGGTTCGAGCGCAGGAATACGCCGCGAATATCGGCCGGCGTGAGTTTCTTTTGAGCAGTTGTATCAACCATTTCTCTCACCTATTCCTAGTCGAGTTCGTTATCGAGATCGTTCGCGTTAGCCGGGCTGGCCTGGACAACCTGAGACTTGTTGTATTTCGGGCTGAGCTGGATATACAGCACGGCCATCACCACGCCGATGACGCCGAGCGCCACCAGGTTGAAGTTGGTGAAGGCGGCGGTAACGAAACCGAGATAGAAGAACGGCATCAGGTAGCCGGCGCGCATCATGTTAATCACCATCGCGTAACCGACCACCACGATCATGCCGCCGGCGATGTTCAGGCCGCTGGTGACCACTTCCGGGATCGA
Organism: Serratia nematodiphila DZ0503SBS1; assembly: GCF_000738675.1. Taxonomy (NCBI): domain Bacteria; kingdom Pseudomonadati; phylum Pseudomonadota; class Gammaproteobacteria; order Enterobacterales; family Yersiniaceae; genus Serratia; species Serratia nematodiphila. The sequence goes on from NZ_JPUX01000001.1 coordinate 3,162,175, forward strand.
GTTGAGCAGGGCGTGCACCCCGGCGGTGCCCACCGAGATGGCGACGATGACCGCCGGGATGGCGATACGCATTGCCTGCAGCAGCAGGGCGCCGACATGGATCCAGCTGATGGCGCGCAGGCTGCCGCGCTCCGCCGCGCTGTCCGCTGCGTGCTGGAAGGCCACGGTGAGGGTTCGCACGATGATGGTTAATACCTGGCCGGCCGCCGCCAGCGGAATGGCCAGGGCGATACCGGCGCCGACGCTTTGCCCGCCGGCGATGACCAGGATGGTCGAGATGATGGACGCCAGGGCGGCATCCGGCGCGACCGCCGCGCCGATATTCATCCAGCCGAGGGCGATCATTTCCAGCGTACCGCCGATGATGATGCCGGTTTTCATATCGCCGAGAATGAAGCCGATCAGGGTACAGGCGACCAGCGGACGGTGGAACTGGAACTCGTCGAGGACGGAACCCATCCCGGCGATACAGGCAACGATAAATATCAGCACAATCTGAAGAGTGGTGATCTCCATTGCACTTCTCCTATGACCAAAAAAGCTCTGAGTAAAATAATCAGCGGCTGGCGCCACTAATTGAGTTTGTTAATCAGGTCCATCATTTTTAGCCGGCTGTCGGACGAGACCTTACGCACCTCCAGCTCGATACCGCGATCGTTCAGTTTCTTAAACGCTTCGATATCTTTTTCATCGACGGAAACGGCGTTGTTCACCTGGGTTTTTCCCTGGCGGAATGCCATGCCGCCGATATTGACGGATTGAATATCCACGCCGCCTTCCACCAGCCGCCAGACGTCGGTCGGGTTGGTAAACAGCAGCATCACGCGGTCGTTGGCGTATTTGGGGTTGTTCCAGACGCGGATGGCCTTCGCCACGTCCACCACGTGGGCGGTGACGCCCGGCGGGGCAACCTGAGTCAGCAGGGTTTTGCGTACATGATCGGCGGCGACTTCATCGCTGACGACGATAATGCGGCTGACGTTGGTCTCTTTGGTCCAGCGGGTGGCGACCTGGCCGTGAATCAAGCGGTCATCGATGCGCGCCAGGCCGATTTTCATGTGGTCGTTCGGCCCCAGCGGCGCCTGAGGGGCAGCGGCTTTGGCGACGGGCGCCACGGGTTTTGCGGGTTCTTCCTGCGGTTTTTTCAGCGCTTTCACGCCTTCTCGGCCGGTTTCCAACGCCAGCGCCACCAGTTCATCGAAAGCGGGGTTGTCGTCCCGCGCCATGAAGGTTTCCACCAGCATCGGGATGTTGACCCCGGTGACGACCTCATAGTTTTCTTTGTCGACCGCAATGCGGCTGGCGGCGTTGAACGGGCTGCCGCCCCAGGTATCCACCAGGAACAGCACACCGCCGCTGGTATCCAATCCACTGATTTTTTCGTTGTACTTGACGATTAACGTTTCGGCATTCTCACCGGGAACGAAGTCTATAAAGGCGACGTTGTCCTGCTCGCCCAATAGCATCTCCGCCGTTTTCAGCAGTTGTTCCGCTGCAGCCCCGTGTGTGCCGATGATAATAGCTATTGCCACTCGCTACCTCCTCGTTGAACTCCAGGCGCGGTTTGTGTCGTTTCTCCGCGCCGTCTTGGCAGTCACTTCCGCGGTTCAGATACATTATGGTAGAAAAAAAGAAACGCACGCCTAACATTTCTCACGCAGTATCAAATGCCTGTGCGTGATATTTCACGAACGCGAGATTTATTTTAGTGAGTGAAAAAATATTTTTTGTGACGCTGCTCCGCTATTGAATGCTCGGAGAAATCTTAGCTGTCGCAGACGATATGGCGTGGCGTCACCCTAAACCGCCGTTGAAAAAGCCGCTTTGTCCCCCAGAAAAATCCTGATACAGTAATTTCCTCTTTCATCACTAAGGAGTGAAGGGCCTCAGCCCTCCCTATGGACTGTCACCGAAGTAACTGTTTTTCCAGGTTTCACCCGCCACCTGCTGGCGTTGCATATGCTGTTCGGCCCTTCGGCCATCTCCCGGTAATCCCATCCCGTCACTTTGCTATTGTCGACTGCGCCCATGCAGCGGCGGCATCGTCACGTCTGAGCGGCGTGCGCTCATTCCCACTTTTTTCTGGAGTCTGATATGGAATTTTTAATGGACCCCTCTATTTGGGCGGGGTTGCTTACGCTGGTGGTGCTGGAAATCGTGCTGGGCATCGACAACCTGGTGTTCATCGCCATTTTGGCCGACAAGTTGCCGCCGAAGCAGCGCGATAAAGCGCGCATCATCGGCCTGTCGCTGGCATTGCTGATGCGTTTGGGCCTGCTGTCGGTGATCTCCTGGATGGTAACCCTGACCACGCCGCTGTTCTGCGTCGGCGATTTCAGCTTCTCCGGCCGCGATCTTATCCTGCTGTTCGGCGGGGTATTCCTGCTGTTCAAGGCCACCATGGAGCTGCATGAACGGCTGGAAGGGCAGACGCACCAGGATGGCGCCAACCGCGGTTACGCCAAGTTCTGGGCGGTGGTGGTGCAAATCGTGATCCTTGACGCGGTGTTCTCGCTCGATGCGGTGATTACCGCCGTGGGCATGGTGAACGATCTGCCGGTGATGATGGCGGCGGTGGTGATCGCGATGGCGGTGATGCTGCTGGCGTCCAAACCGTTGACCAACTTCGTCAATGCGCACCCGACCATTGTGGTGCTGTGCCTGAGCTTCCTGTTGATGATCGGTCTGAGCCTGATCGCCGAAGGCTTCGGCTTGCATATTCCTAAAGGCTATCTGTACGCCGCGATCGGCTTCTCGATCCTGATTGAATTGTTCAACCAGATCGCGCGTCGCAACTTTATCAAGCATCAGGCGCGTCGCCCGATGCGCGAGCGCACCGCGGAAGCGATCATGCGCCTGATGGGGCAGCAGCGTGCGCAGCAGGCGGACGACGCGGTGGCGTTGCCGAGGGATGAAACCTTTGCGGCGGAAGAGCGTTATATGATCAGCGGCGTGCTGACGCTGGCCTCGCGCTCATTGCGCAGCGTGATGACGCCGCGCACTGACATCTCCTGGGTCGACTGCGAGCGCTCCCGTGATGAGGTGCGCGCACAGTTGCTGGATACGCCGCACAGCCTGTTCCCGGTGTGTCGCGACTCTGTGGATGAGATCGTCGGCGTGGTACGCGCCAAGGATCTGCTGGTGGCGCTGGAGCAAGGGGAAGATATCGCCGAGTTTGCCGCCCGCACGCCGCCGATCGTGGTGCCGGAAACCATGGATGTCATCAAGCTGCTGGCGGTGCTGCGCCGCGCCAAAGGGCGCCTGGTGGTGGTCACCAACGAGTTCGGCGTGGTGCAGGGGCTGGTGACGCCGCTGGATGTGCTGGAAGCGATTGCCGGCGAGTTCCCGGACGAAGATGAAACGCCGGACATCGTGGCGGAAGGCGACGGCTGGCTGGTCAAAGGCGGGACCGACCTGCACTCGCTGGAACAGGCGCTGGCCTGCGATGACCTGGTCAGCCCAACCGCAGACTACGCCACTCTGGCGGGGCTGCTGTTAGCCCACTACGGCCAGATGCCGGTGGTGGGGGACACCATTGAACTGAACCACCTGCGTTTCGATATCGTCGAGGTCTCCGACTATCGCATCGAGTTGGTGCGTGTCACCCGCATCGTCTTCGACGAACCGGCGCATTCGTAACCCACCCGCCGGAGGCTCAGGCCTCCGGCGTATTTTCTTCTGTTTTCCTGACGCGCGATTCGTACTGCTGCAACCACAGCGGGAAAACGTGGATCGGCATCGGCTTGGCGAAATAATACCCCTGCAGGGCATTGACTTCGCGTGAGCGCAGATAGTCGGCCTGTTCCGCCGTTTCTACCCCTTCAGCCACCAGCTTCAGCTTCAGCCGCTGCGCCAGCGTAATGATGGTATCGGTCACCGTGGCGTTGACCGCGTCGGTACCGATGGCCGCGGTAAACCCGCGGTCGATCTTTAACACGTCCGGGCTAAGGTTCTTCAGGTAGCTCAGCGAGCTGTGGCCGGTGCCGAAATCGTCGATGGCCAGCATGATCCCCATGTCTTTCAGCGTCCGGATCTGGTCATGCTGGATCGCCGACAGCGCGGTGCGTTCGGTCAGCTCCAGCATCAGTGACGGCATCGGATGCGCCGGTAGCCAAATCCGGCGGATATCGTCGATGATGTTGAGCGTTTTAAAGTGTTCGGCGGCGACGTTGATGCTGATGTAGAACGACGGTCGCGGCGGGAACAGCTGCAGATTTTCCGTCACGGTGTTCATCAGATAACGGGTCAGCGGAATGATCAGCTCATGCTGCTCGGCCAGCGGAATAAACACGTCGGGGGAGATCCACCCTTGCCGCTTCTTTTTCCAGCGCAGCAGCATCTCGACGCCGGCGCAGCGCCCGGTGTCGCTATGGATGATGGGCTGGCAATAGACGCGGAACTCGCGATGGGTGATGGCATGGCCGATGTGATAAGACAGGCTCATGCGGTTAGCGGTGAGCAGATAGACCACATAGGCGGCCAACAGGCTGATCAGCAGCGCCAGCGGGATATGGCGCGGCAGTGCGGAAAGCGCCAGCATGCCGATCTGCGGGCCGAACAGCGAAATCGAGAACGGGTATAGCGCAGAGCCGGCGGTGTAGCGCAGATCGTTGGTCAAGGTGTCACGGCTCAGGATTTCACGTCGGCCGTATTCCAGGCTGCTGTCAGCCACGTTCAGCACCACGCGCTGAACGTAAGGCTCCTGCGGCTCGAGTAAAAAGTTGGACAGCAGCTCGATATTAAACACGTGCAGCACGCCGCTGGTTTTATCGTGGGGGGATGGCGTCCACATCACCAGCGTGGGCAGGCCTTTGCTCACCGCCAGCGAGGGGCGCAGCGCCAGCCTGGCGTTGCTGTTGACGAAGGTCGGCATTACCGCGGCCAGCTGATAATGACGGGAACCAAACAGGCTGGAGCAGTAAATAATGCCGTTTTTTACCAGCAACATGGCGCGTAGCGCCTGATTCTGCGCGGCGCGAAAGCGCAGGGCCGACGAAACGTTCTCGCAGGGCTGGTCCAGCATGTCCATGCTGCGCTCCGCCTGCAGCTGAGCCGGCGTCAACAACTGGTTGAGCTTGCCGACGGTGCGGGTGGCCAATGTCTGTTGGCTCAGCTCGATACTTTTGACCTCTTGATAGTAACGGGTATACAGCGATACCAACAGAATAGCCGCGCCCACCGCTCCGGCCAGCAGCCAACGGTAATAACGATATCGGGACGCGGCGAGGTGGGTCATCAACATCCGGTAAATCCTTGTTCGGTAATCCAGCCCCGAGTCACGGTCAGGTCATAGATCCTTAAGTTGCGCTCGGCTAATTCTAGCCTGAGGTTATACAAGATTGATGGTAACTCAGTAAATTATTTCGATTTGGCAAAACAGAAGGTCAATTTGCAGGCTAACCGCCGGATCGATGAGAGAAATGCAGGATTTTTTCTGGTGACATTGTCACAAAAGGCGGCCAATGAATTGATTACCCATAAAAAACCCCGCCGGGTGGCGGGGTTGTCTGTCAGTCGCATTGCACCTTGATTGCCAGGCCGCCGCGTGACGTTTCGCGGTACTTGGCGTTCATGTCTTTGCCGGTTTCGTACATGGTCTCGATCACCTTATCCAGCGAAACGCGCGGCTCGCTGGTGCGGCGCAGGGCCATGCGGGCGGCGTTGATCGCCTTGACCGAAGCGATGGCGTTGCGCTCGATGCACGGCACCTGCACCTGGCCGGCGACCGGGTCACAGGTCAGACCCAGGTTATGTTCCATGCCGATCTCCGCCGCCACACAGACCTGCTCAGGGCTGCCGCCCAGCAGTTCGGCCAGACCGGCCGCCGCCATGGAGCAGGCAACGCCCACTTCACCCTGGCAACCGACTTCGGCGCCGGAAATGGAGGCGTTCATCTTGTACAACGCGCCGATCGCACCCGCCGCCATAAAGTAGCGGATGTAGATATCCGGGCTGACGGACTCGATGAAGTGATCGTAGTAAGCCAGCACCGCAGGCACGATGCCGCAGGCGCCGTTGGTCGGCGCGGTGACCACGCGGCCGCCGGCGGCGTTTTCTTCGTTAACCGCCAGCGCGAACATGTTGACCCAGTCGATCACGTTCATCGGATCGCTGGACAGTTTGTCCGACGCCACCAGCATGCGGCGCAGCGCGGAGGCACGGCGCGGTACGCGCAGCGGCCCCGGCAGTACGCCTTCGGTGTTCAGACCGCGATCGATACAGGCGCGCATGGTTTGCCAGACGTTGCCGAAGTAGGTCTCGATCTCTTGCTTGCTGTGCAGCGCCAGTTCGTTCTGCATCACCATGCCGGACAGCGACAGGCCGGTCTCGCGGCAGTGGTCGAGCATTTCGCGCGCGGAGTTGAACGGATAGGGCATTTGCAGTTCTTGCTCGGCGGCCTTGCCGAAATTCTCCTCGTCGACGATGAAACCGCCGCCGATAGAGTAATAGGTCTTGCTGTACACTTCTTTATCGCCGGCGAAGGCGTGGATCTGCATGCCGTTTTCGTGCAGCGGCAGGTTGTCGCTGCGGAAGACCATGCCGCCGTCGCGCGGGAAATCGACTTCATGCAGGCCGTTGGCCAGCATCAGGCGTTGACGTTGTTCTACATCGCGAATAAAACCCGGAATGCTATCGATATCGACAGTGTCCGGCATGTTGCCGGCCAGGCCGAGAATGATGGCGATATCGGTATGGTGACCTTTGCCGGTCAATGAGAGTGAGCCGTAAACGTCTACGGCAACACGCGTGATAGAAGGCATCAGGCCTTTATTTACCAGATCGTCGACAAACTGTTTGCCGGCTTTCATCGGTCCAACCGTATGAGAGCTGGACGGGCCGATGCCGATCTTAAACATGTCGAAAACGCTAATCACGCTAAAACTCCTTAAAGAGACGTATTGTTATGGCTGCGGCGGTCAAAAACCGCGCAGGGAACAGCGATATTGTAAAAGGGCCGTGCGGGTTCGGCTGCCTTTTTCGCATGAAATTAAATAATCCGTGGTGTCGCTTTTTTTACTGATTACCCGGGGCGAACCCTTGTGCGGGGTATCCGCTTTCGCCCAAGCTCCATTAGCGGTAATCGCGCCAGCTTTCCGTGCTGAACGCCGCCGGCTTAATCCCTGTTTCTACAGTGGTTTATCTCGGACGGTGGTATTTTACAGGTATTTCGTAAGGTTTAAGAGAGGGTTTACAGTTTTTTTAAAACCATTCAACCGAAACGGTAGTTGAAAAAGCGATCAAATGAAGTGATAGCGATCGCTTTACCCGCCGCGGAGGCCGGCAACCGTGCCAGATTGCGAGTCAGATCACGTAATGCGGGCTAAATACTGACCTGTTGCGCCAGGCGCCGAATGATGGCGGCGGTCAGCCCCCAGATAAACTGGCTGTGATACCAGGAGAGGTAGATGCGGTGCGTATGGCCGGCGCGATGAATATCCAGCGGATAGTAACGCGACAGGGTCAGCGCTTCCCGCAGGGGCATCTCGAACACGTCCGCCACTTCGCCTTCATTGGCGTGGAACTGCACGTCCGGCGGGATGAGGCCGACGATAGGGGTAACCTGAAATCCGGTGCTGCTGTCGAGCGGCGCCATTTGGCCGAGGACAGTCACCGCTTGCGGCGGTATCGCCACTTCTTCCTGCGCTTCTCGCAGCGCCGTGACGATCGCCGATCCGTCTTCGGCGTCGGTTTTGCCGCCGGGGAAGGCCACTTGACCGGCATGTTTGCGCAGCGAGTCGGCACGGCGGGTCAACAGCAGCGTCGGCTCGGCGCGGCAGACGATCGGGATCAGCACCGCCGCCGGGCGCACATGGTGCGAAATCTGCGTCGCCTGCGGCAGCTGCAGTTGAAAACGGCTGATAAAGGCGTGCAGTGAGGCCGATGAGTTCGATGGGATCACGACAGGGCATACTCCCCTAGCTGCGGCAAAATGCGGCCGACCTTGTCGAAGGTCTCCTGGTATTCCGCCTGCTCCTGGCTGTCCGCTACGATGCCGCCGCCGGCGGAGCAGTGGATGCGACCGTTTTCGGTGACGAGCGTGCGAATGGTGATATTGGTGTCCATGGTGCCGCAGGCGCTCAGGTAACCGATGCTGCCGCAATAGGCATTGCGGCGCTGCGGCTCCAACTCTTCGATGATTTCCATCGCGCGCACCTTGGGCGCGCCGGTGATCGAACCGCCGGGGAAGCAGGCGCGCAGCAGTTTGGCCGCCGAGGTATGGTTTGGCAGGGTCGCGGTGATGGTGCTCACCAGGTGATGCACGGCGGGGAACGGCTCCACGGCGAACAGTTCCGGCACCCGTACGCTGCCAGGCTGGGCGACGCGACCGATATCGTTGCGCAGCAGATCGACGATCATCAGATTTTCAGCGCGATCCTTGGGTGAATCGGCCAAACGGCGAGCCTGCGCGGCGTCCTGCTCCGCGTCCGCCAGCCGCGGCAGCGTGCCCTTGATCGGGCGGGTTTGGATACGCTGCTGCTCCAGCCACAGGAAGCGCTCGGGAGAGACGCTCAGTACGCTGTTGTGCGGCAAGCGCAGGAAGGCCGAGAACGGCGCGCGGTTGCAGGCGCTCAGGCGGCAGAACGCCTGCCATTCATCCCCCTGATAGTCGGCGGAGAATCGTTGTGCCAGATTAATTTGGTAACAGTCGCCGCTGCGCAGGTAGTGCTGAATACGTTGGAATTTCTCGCCGTATTGTCGCCGGCTCATATTGGCGCGCCAGTCGCTCAGCAGCGTGAAAGGGCGTTCTGTAGGTGCGGTTTGGCTATTGAGCCAGCGCCAGCGCTGCTCCACATCGCCATAGCTGAGCAGCGTCAGGGTTTGCAATTGGTGGTCGGCGATCGCTGCCCAGTCATAAATGCCCACTGCCATATCCGGCAAAGCGAGGTCGGCTTCGGCCAACTGCGGCAGGGTTTCCACCCGGCGCCCAAGATCGTAGCCGAACAGTCCCAGAGCTCCGCCCTGAAACGGCAGGTCCGGATTAAACGCCGGCTGCCAGCCTTGCGCCGCCAGTTGCTGCTGCAGCAAGGAGAACGGATCTTCCTGCGACTGAATGGTGACGCCGTCACTTTCGATTTGCGTGTCGGCACCCTGGGTGGTGAGTGTCACGCGCGGTTGTGCGACCAGGATATCGAAACGGTTGTGCGAATGGTCGGCAAAGCCCGAATGCAGCAGCATCGCCCAAGGCTGCGATGAAAGCGGGGCGAAAAGCGTCATCAGGGCACGGCGGCTGTAGGGCAAAGATTTTATGTTTGGGGCGGTTACGCTCATGAACGTCAATAAACCTGGCTGTGAGGACGGCGATATCTGGCGGCTAGTGTGCCATAGACGGCCACGTCATGCATGTTTTGCCATGCGAGACATGCAGCACACCTCACATAAACGGTAGTTCAATAAACCTGAAATAAGGCATTTTTTGCGCCATTGTTTATACTTCGATATGTTAAAAATTTAACGTCAAAATAACTGGAAGCATTTTTCACCGAGGGCGCAAGACCCGAGAAATATAAAAAAAGATTCGTTAATTTCATAAATTTATTATTTCTGCTTGTTATTAGAAGCGGGGGAGATGTTGCTATGCCCGATTTTAGCCAACGTCGCCACCCTTTGGAATTAATGGATTAATTACTCAGCGCTTTTCTGGCGCGGGTTTGAGAAAGAAAGGCCAGTTCGGTCCCATTAGCCAGCGCGGGAATTTGCAGGTTTCACGCCTATCCCAAGCGTACGCAGACCGAATGAGTCTTTTAGAAAAATAAAATTATTATTTTGTTACATTATTATTGAAGAGCTGACTATGTCGTTAATGCTGAGCGTGATCGTCCCGATGCACAATGCGGGGGAATTATTGGAGCCTTTCCTGGCCTCGCTGTTGGCCCAGCGCGAGCAACGGTTGGAGGTGATCATCGTCAACGATGGTTCCACTGACGGTTCAGGAGAGATCGCGCACCGTTACGCGGCGGTACATCCGCATATTCGTGTGATCGATCAGGCCAATGCCGGTGTTTCTAACGCGCGTAATGCCGGGCTTGCCATTGCCCAAGGCAAATATGTGGCGTTTCCCGATGCCGACGACTTGCTGGCGCCGGAGATGTATTCCACGCTGCTGGAACAGGCGGAAAAACACCAATTAGACGTGATGCAATGTAATGGCGAGCGCTATTTCACCAGCCAAGATGAATTGCAGCCGATTTTTCCCGAGGCGCGTTTGCGTACCACCGATGTTATCAGTGGCGTGCAGTGGTTTGAACGTGCGCTGAAATCGCGAAAGTTTATTCACGTTGTATGGCTGGCAATATATCGCCTCGACTTTATTCGCCAGCATCGGCTTTATTTCGAGCCGGGGTTACATCACCAGGATATTCCCTGGACGACAGAAGTCATGTTTAATGCCAAACGGGTCAAATATTTAAGTACGCCGCTGTACCGTCAACGGGTGCACGACAAGTCGATCAGTAATCGTCGGCGCATCGGTAAGGCGAACGTGGAGTATCAACGCCACTATATGAAAATCGTCGAAATGCTGGAGCGGCTCAACCAGCGCTATGCGGGCACTATCGTCATTCGTCCGGCTTTCCATTGGCAAATCACCCGCGAAGCGCTGGGCATTTGCCACAGCATTCGTCGCGAACCGGAACCGGCTGCTCAGAGTCAGATCACCGAAGAGTTCTATCAGCGCGGTATCGACAGAGCGATGTTCGCCAATGCGCGCGGCCTGAAGCAGGGGTGGCATGTCATGCTGTGGCGGCATCGCCTGAAGCAGTGGCGCAACGATAACGGCTGTTCGCAACCGGCCTGACGCACCAGACGTTGGGATCCGCCGCTTTAGCGCGTATACTCCTTCTCCCTTTTGCCGGAGAGAACGACACATGCATGCAGGTATGCCATTACTGAATCACGCGGAGCAGCAGGAAGCGGCGGATCGCATCCATCAACTGATGGAGCAGGGCATGAGCAGCGGTGAGGCCATTGCTCGCGTTGCGCAGGAAATTCGCGAGAAGCATCAGGGTGCTCAGGTTGCGGTATTGTTCGATGACGAAGACGAGCAACATGAGGCCGCACCGGAGGCGTCGCGGGATGACGATGCTGAAGAAGACGAAGACTATTGACGTTATCGGGGCCGCGCAAGCGGCCCCGTGAGTATCAGCCGTTGACCGTCACGGCGGCGGCGGCTTGTTTCGCTTGCTCCACCGCCAGTTCCGTCGTGTTGGCCGTCGCCAGCGCTACGCCCAGACGACGTTGCCCGGCGATCTCCGGTTTGCCGAACAGGCGCAGCTGGTTGTGCCCGCGCAGCGCATTTTCCAGTCCGCTGAAACGCACATCGCTGCTGGTGAGCTGCGGCAGGATCACCGCCGAAGCGGAAGGGCCGAACTGGCGGATGGCGCCAATCGGCAACCCGAGAAACGCGCGAACGTGCAGGGCGAACTCGGACAGATCCTGTGAGATCAACGTAACCATGCCGGTATCGTGCGGCCGCGGAGACACTTCGCTGAAGATCACATCGTCGCCGCAGACGAACAGCTCCACGCCGAACAGGCCGAATCCGCCCAGGGCTTTCACCACCTTCTCCGCAATAGCCTGAGCACGGCTCAACGCCGTGGCTGACATGCGCTGCGGTTGCCAGGATTCGCGATAATCTCCGTCTTCCTGACGATGGCCGATCGGCTCGCAGAAATGTACGCCGTCCACGGCGCTGATGGTCAGCAACGTAATTTCAAAATCAAATCTTACCAACCCTTCGACGATCACCCGGCCGCCGCCGGCACGTCCACCCTGTTGCGCGTAATCCCAGGCGCTTTGCAGCTGCTCAGGCGCGCGGATCAGGCTTTGTCCTTTGCCGGAAGAACTCATCACCGGTTTGACGATGCACGGATAGCCGATGTGCTCGACCGCCTGCCGGAAAGCCGCTTCGCTGTCGGCAAAGCGATAGCTGGAGGTAGGCAGGCCAAGTTCTTCCGCCGCCAGACGGCGGATGCCTTCGCGGTTCATGGTCAGGCGCGTGGCTTCGGCGCAGGGCACCACGCGTTGGCCCTGACGTTCAAGTTCCACCAGCATGGCGGTGGCGATCGCTTCGATTTCGGGAACGATATAGTCCGGCCGCTCTTGTTCGATAACGGCTTTCAACGCGTCACCGTCCAGCATATTGATGACGTGACTGCGGTGCGCCACATGCATGGCGGGGGCGTCGGCATAGCGATCGACGGCGATCACTTCCAGACCGAGGCGCTGGCATTCAATGGCGACTTCTTTACCCAGCTCCCCGGAGCCGAGCAACATAACGCGGGTGGCGGAAGGGCGCAGGCCGGTTCCAATCGTTAACATAGTTTCGTACCTGGATTGGTGAAAGTAAGCGGATTGATGATCGGCGGGCAGTATATACGAAAACGATTGCGTTCACAGCCGCCGCGCCAGGTTTGTTGCTAACTTACTGTTTTTATAACAAGCAGAAATATTTGCCCTGCCTGGGCGATTGTGCGTTAATAAGCGACGGCGAAAGAAGGCCTATATATAGCAAGGTTTTCGCGTCTCGTGCCGTCAAGGCAGGTTTATCAAGTAAAGGAAACACAAATGAGCAAGATCACTGGTCACGTTAAATGGTTCAACGAAAGCAAAGGTTTCGGCTTCATCACGCCTGCCGACGGCTCTAAAGACGTTTTCGTTCATTTTTCCGCTATCGTTAGCGATGGTTTCAAGACTCTGGCTGAAGGCCAGCAGGTTGAATTCTCCATCCAGGACAGCCAACGTGGCCCAGCCGCAGCCAACGTCGTTGCGATTTAACGACTGAGCCGCCAAGAAACCCGCCGCCGGCGGGTTTTTTTATGCCCGCTGCCCGTAACGCCGCCCATCTCTGTTATCATTTACCGCTGATTCGGCGCCAACCTGCGGGCGCGCCGCCATTCCATTCGTCATATAAGAGTTATCGCCGTGAGCACAGTTTCTTTTTCTTCCCTGCCTCTGCCAGCCGAACAGTTGGCCAACCTCAACGAACTGGGGTACGCCAAAATGACGCCGGTGCAGGCCGCCGCGTTGCCCGCTATCCTGCAAGGGCGAGACGTGCGCGCCAAGGCGAAAACCGGCAGCGGCAAAACGGCGGCATTCGGCATTGGCTTGCTGAATAACATCGTCGTTACTCAGGTTGCCACGCAGGCGCTGGTGCTCTGTCCCACTCGCGAGTTGGCCGATCAGGTGAGCAAAGAGCTGCGTCGCCTGGCGCGTTTCACGCAAAACATCAAAATTCTGACGCTGTGCGGTGGCCAACCGATGGGGCCGCAGCTCGACTCGCTGGTGCACGCGCCACACATCGTGGTGGGGACGCCGGGGCGCATTCAGGAGCATCTGCGCAAGAAAACGCTGCTGCTGGACGAGCTGAAGGTGTTGGTGCTGGATGAGGCCGACCGCATGTTGGATATGGGTTTCGCTGACGATATCGACGATGTGATCAGCTACACGCCGCCGCAGCGTCAGACGCTGTTGTTTTCCGCCACTTATCCGGCGGGCATCGAACGCATCAGCGAGCGTGTTCAGCGTCAGCCGCTGAGCGTCGAAGTGGACGATGACGAAGCGCAGACCGCTATCGAACAACGCTTTTATGAGACTACGCGCGAGCAGCGTCCGGCGCTCCTGGTGTCGGCCATTCGCTACCATCAACCCGCGTCCTGCGTGGTGTTCTGCAATACCAAGCGCGATTGTCAGACAGTGCTTGAGGCCCTGGAGGCCCGCGGCATCAGCGCGCTGGCGCTGCATGGCGATCTGGAGCAGCGCGACCGCGATCAGGTGTTGGTGCGCTTCGCCAATCGCAGTTGCCGAGTGTTGGTGGCGACCGACGTCGCCGCTCGCGGGCTGGACATCAAAGAGCTGGAGCTGGTGGTTAACTACGAACTGGCGTTCGATCCCGAAGTGCATGTGCACCGTATCGGCCGCACCGGCCGCGCCGGCATGAGCGGGCTGGCGATCAGCCTGTGCACGCCGCAGGAGATGGCGCGGGCGCATGCGATTGAAGACTACCTGCAGATGACCGTCGATTGGGCGCCGGTGTCCGAGCTGAGCGGGGCGGCCAACGGCTCGCTGGAGGCAGAGATGGTGACGCTGTGCATCGACGGCGGCCGCAAGGCGAAGATCCGTCCCGGCGATATCCTTGGCGCGCTGACCGGCGATGCCGGGCTGACGGCGGCGGAAGTGGGCAAGATCGACATGTTCCCGGTGCATGCCTACGTCGCGATCCGTAAAGCCAGCGCGCGCAAGGCGTTGCAACAGCTGCAACAGGGCAAAATCAAAGGCAAGAGCTGCAAGGTGCGGCTGCTGAAATAAGCCGAAGGCGGGCGGCGGTTTGCCCTCCCGCCATTATCTATTTATACTGTATGTAATTACAGTTATTTGAGTATTTGAGGACGCACGCATGGCGGTTGAAGTTAAATATGTGGTGGTGAGAAACGGTGAGGAAAAAATGACTTTCGCGAGCAAGAAAGAAGCCGACGCCTACGACAAAATGCTGGATCTGGCGGATAACCTCGGAGAGTGGCTGCAACAGGCGCCGCTGAACCTGGACGACGAACAGCGCGAAGGGCTGAGCTTCTTCCTGGCAGAGAATAAAGATGCGCTGGGTCTGATTCTGCGCGGCGCTTCACCGGCGGAAACCCTCAAGAAACCGGCGGAAGCGAAAGCGAAAAAAGCGGCCTCTAACTCAAAAGAGGGATCTGCGTCAGAAAAGCAAGCGGCATAATGACTTATGTTGCGGTGTTGTGATGAAAAAGGATCTAAAATGAGCCGTGAAATAACTTTCTTCAGCCGCTTTGAGCAAGATATTCTGGCCGGGCGCAAAACCATCACCATTCGGGATGCCAGTGAGTCGCACTTCGAACCGGGCGAGGTATTGCGCGTAAGCCGCAATGAAGACGGCGTATTTTTCTGCTTTATCGAAGTGCTGTCGGTAACGCCGGTGCGCCTGGACGCGCTGACTGAACGCCACGCACAGCAGGAGAACATGTCGCTCGGCGAACTGAAGCAGGTGATCAAGGAAATCTATCCGGGCCTGGATTCGCTGTTTGTCATCGAGTTCGTCAAACGGTAAACCCTTTGCCGAAACCCTGTTGTGAGCCAGGGATGGGCGCCCGGATAGCGCTAATCACAACGGGAGGAGATATGAAAAAAACGGGTTTGGCTATCGCCTTGTTGGCCATGATGGGAGCATCGACTGCGGTGTGGGCGCAGGATCACGAGCAGCGCGCCGCCAAGGTGGGGCAGTGTGCGGGTCTGCAGCCGGCGGATATCGCCGCCCAGGTCAAGCGCGACTTCTTGCAGAACCGCATCACGCGCTGGGAATCGGACAAAAAGCTGCTGGGCACCGCCACCCCGATCGCCTGGGTCAGCCCGGATGCCATCACCGGCAAGGATCAGGTATGGCAGGTGCCGTTGACGGTGCGTGGCACCAAGGCAGATAAAACCTACAACGTGACGCTCAACTGCAACACCGGCGAGATCGCCTACAGCGCGCCGCAGTAACGCTTTTTTGGCAATAAAAAGCCCGCCTGGCGGCGGGCTTGATGTCCCCAGACGGCGTCAGTCGCTGAACGGTATCACCAACTCACCCGGTTTCACTTCCAATCCCTTCGCCAGTTTTTTCGCCAGCGCTTCGGTTTTGCTGTTGTCAGGATTCAGCACATAAGCCGGTTTTTGGTCGAAGTAAGACTTCAGTGACTGGTTCAGATATGGCGTCAGCGCTTTCATCACCGTCTGCATTTTTTCCGGCTGCACGCTGTAATCGGTCAGTTCCATGTCTTTCAGGTAAATGGCGCCCTGTGCGCGGTCGTAAACCGGCTGCGCTTTCAGCGTCAGCTTCAGATCCGCGGTCTGCGGGCCGAGAATCGACGTGATGTTGACCTTGGCGTCGCCGGAAAGGGTGACTTTTCCCGGCTCGCTGCGGCCGATCTGGCTTTGCAGCTGCGTCAGCACGATGTTGGCGTCCACCAGGCCGGGCACGCCGATCTGCTTCTGATAGTCGTTATGTTTCTGCAGGTAATCATTCACTTCCTGCTCGCTCAGGGTGTACTGGGTCAGTTGATTGCAACCGGCCAATACGCCGGCGAACAGCAGGGCGGCTGCGCCCATCAGGATCTTCTTCATTAATGCCTCATTGCGACTGCTGGCGAAAAGTGCTGCAGATAATTGATTAATCATTATAAACGTTCCGCCTGCGCGTGAAAACGGCAGGCGGTGATGTGCAGAGGATAGTGCGCGCAAAAGCGGGCGACACCTATCGGATAACGCCGAAAGCGTCAGCTCCGCAATCGCAGCGCCAGGAGGATCACGCCGGCCAGGCAGGCCGCGGCCCCCAACAGCGGGAACAGCGGAATGCCCCACAACTGCAGTGAGGAGTGCATCAGATAAGGCGCCAGGCCCAGGGCGAAAGCGGCGGTGACAATGGCGATAGCCAGGGTGACGGCGGCGCGTTCCAGCGCTTTGCTCAACTGGCCGAGATTACTGACGTTGATATCGGCATTGAGCTGCCCGCGTTTTAGGCGGCGCACCAACAGCCGCAGGGTTTGCGGCAGTTCTTCCCCGGCGTCGAGCGCTTCCCCGCCCAGGGCCAACAACCGCTGGCGCACGGCGTCAGGGGCATAGCGTTGCAGCACCGTTTGTTGCAGCATCGGTTTGAGCGTGGCGACGATGTCAAAGGCTGGATCCAATCGGTGCAGCACGCCGTCGGCGGTGATTAACGCCTTGAACAGCAGCACCAGATCGGGCGGCAGCGCCAACTGGTGTTCACGCGCCATCACCAGCAGGTCGGTCAGAGCCTTGCCCAACGTCAGGGTGGCGGCGGCCTGTTTGTCGAGAAAGTTTTGCGCCGCCAGCTCCAGATCCATCAGATCCAGCGGTTCGCTGTCCGACCAGGCGATCAGCGTGTTGACGATGCCTTCGGACTGACGATCGGCGATGGCCTGCAGCAGCAGAAGCAACTGATTGCGCCGCCGCTCAGACAGTTGGCCCACCATGCCGAAGTCGATAAAGCCGACGCGGTCACCGCTCAGCGCCATGACGTTGCCGGGGTGAGGATCGGCGTGATACAACCGATGCTCCAGCACCATGCTCATAAAGGCGCGCGCGCCGCGTTGCGCCAGCAGCGGGCCGTCAAAGCCCGCCGCCGCCAATTGCTGAGGGTTCTCCGGCGCGGTGCCGGGCAAGTACTCCTGCACTAACAGACGTGGAGACGACCATTGCCAATAGATTTTTGGCACGACCACATCGGGTTCATGCGCGAACATCCCGGCGACGCGATCGCAGTTATGCCCTTCGTGAGTTAAATCCAGCTCATGATTGAGCGCCGTCGCCAGCGCTCTGACCATCTGCCGCGGCCGATAGCGTGCCAGCGTGGGGCTCTGCTGCTCCACGGTTTCCGCCAGCGAGGCCAGCAGCCGCAGATCGGCGTGGATGGTTTTCGCCAAACCGGGCCGCAGCACTTTCACCACTACCTGTTCGCCGCTGTGCAAGCGGGCGCGGTAAATTTGCGCCATCGACGCCGCGGCCAGCGGCGTGCGATCGAATTCGGCGAACAGCCGCTCGGGCTCATCGCCCAGGTCGGCAACGATCTGGGGTGCCAGCGTTTTCCATGGCA
Organism: Serratia nematodiphila DZ0503SBS1; assembly: GCF_000738675.1. Taxonomy (NCBI): domain Bacteria; kingdom Pseudomonadati; phylum Pseudomonadota; class Gammaproteobacteria; order Enterobacterales; family Yersiniaceae; genus Serratia; species Serratia nematodiphila. Next base: position 3,179,780 of record NZ_JPUX01000001.1, read on the forward strand.
GCACCGCTGCCTGGCTGTGCAGGCGATCCAGTTCGTCGGTCCAGGCGGGATCCAGAAGATCAGAACGCGTGGCCAGGATCTGGCCGAATTTGACGAAGGTCGGGCCCAGCGCCTCGAGCGCTTCGCGCAGCCGCTCGGGCAGGGTTTGTGCGTCCTGTTGGGCGGATCCAGCGCGGGCGCCGCGCAGCAAAGCCCCCAGGCCCAGCAGACGCAGAACGTCTTGCAGGCCGTAACGAATCAGAACGGAGGTAATTTCCTTCAGCCGCGCCCGATCGCGAGCGGTGGCGAGCACCATTTTCAGCATCAGTACGCCCTATCCTTTGGGTTATTCAAACGTTATTGTTCCATGTCCAGCAGCAACGGCACCTCGCAGCGCTGCGCCATGCGGTTGCGGTAGGTTTCCACGTTCTCCGGCAGCGCGACCCCGGCGACGATCGACAACGAGCGCAGCAGCGGGAACAGGTGGATATCGTCCTCGGACAGCTCGCCGTTTACCGCTTCGGCGGAGACGATCAGCGGTGACAGGGTTTGCAGATCGGCCTCCAGCTGGGCGATCAGATCGGCGCTGTTGGCGAGATGCTCGGCGAAATCACCGATTGACGCCTGCTTTTTATCGATAAAATAACGGCGGGCGCTGTCGGTGGCGAACTCTTCGAAATCGGCATGCGCAATACGCGGCAACAGCAATTTTGCGCTGTACCCGCCGACCCGCTGCAGCCACTCGGCAATGGCCGGGTTGGTGCGGCCGGTCAGCACCGGCTTGCCGTCCAGGTTATCGACATAGCGCACGATATCCAGGCTTTCCGGCATCGCTTCGCCGTTGTCTTTGACCAGGATAGGCACCATTTTTTGGCCGATCAGGTTGAACGGAGTCGTCTCATCGTCGTTGAGCAACGTGACCAGACGAATCGGCAGACGTTTCAGGCCAAAAATCATGCGGGCTTTAACGCAGAATGGGCAATGATCGTAAATGAACAGTTTCATGCTTGCTCCGGGTTGTCAGGTTTTAACAGCAATAGTTACCACAGCTTATCGAGGCTGTCTTGACGTGCGTGTGTTGGATGGTGCGTTATTGCGATATTGCCCACGCACCGGCGCGGGCTAGGGGGCGTTATTTCTTGGCCGGTACCGAGTTGAGCACATCGATCAGGTGAATGCGAGCTTCTTCCAGGTCGATTTTGTCACGTTCGTTGGCGGCGGTGACGACCTGCAGCTGTTTGATAATATCGTTTTTCAGGCCGGCGTCGCTGGCGAGGATATGGGCCAGAGCCTTTTCCACCAGGGTGGAACGCGCATAAATCATGCGCAAGTTCAGTATCATATGTTCGAGTAGTTGCGGTAATTTTGCTTCTTCACTCATGCCGACGGGCTCCTGTGGGGGTTTTTACTAACAGGATAGCAGCTGTTGCCGATTCGGCCGGATTTGTATGGCGTTAACCGCCGCGCAGCATCATCGATGCACTGCGCCGCGGGCTGAACTGCCAGTACAGCGCCAGCAACGTAGCGAAGCCCACTGCCCCAAGCAGCAACCAGGGTAGCTCCGGCATGTTCATCGTGCGTCCGGTATCGTACATCCAGCCGCCGCCGGTGTAACCTAACGCGCCACCCAGCGCCAGACCAAGGCGGCTAAAGCCCATATAGCTGCCACGCGCACGTGGATCGGCCAGCGAAGCGCTCAGCGTTTCGCGCGCCGGTTCGGCGATGATCGAACCCAGGTAGAAACAGCAGATCAGCGTGAACACGCCTTGCAGGCTGCTGGCGAGGCCGATCGGCAGCAGGCTGAGCGTCATCAGCAGCAGGCCCGCCATCAGGCGTTGTTCAAGCCGAAAATGTTTTTCACCCCAACGCGCCAGCGGATAGAGCAGCGACAGCGACAGCGCCGCTTCGATCGCGTACATCCATTTCACCGCCGCCGGTGAGCCGGCGATTTCATTGACCACGATCGGCAGCATCAGCATCACCTGTACCGCCAGCATATAGTAGCCGGTCAGCGTCAGGACATAGGTGAGGAAGCGGCGATCGCGCACGACCCGCAACATGCCTTCTTTCATCGGCACGCGCACGGTGGAGATGCGGTAAGCCGGCAGTAGCCAGGCGTTCCAGCCGGCGGCCAGCACGAAGATCGCCGCCCCGACCCAGCAGACAAAGTGGAAATCGTACTGCAGCAGCCAACTGCCGATCAGCGCGCCGACGACCGCACCGGCGCTGTCCTGCATCATCAGCAGCGAGAAAAAGCGGCCGCGTTCGTGCGGACGGGTCAGTTTAATCACCAAAGCGGTGCGCGGCGGATCGAACAGCGTGCCGCCGAGGGCGGACAGCGCGCAGGAGAACCACAGGATCCACGGCGCATCGGCCATCGCCATGGTGGCGAAACCGGCGGCGCGCAGCAGCATGCCGGTGACGATCATCGGCTTGGCACCGAAGCGATCGGCGATGGCGCCGCCAAAGATGCCGAGCCCTTGTTGCAGCAGCTGACGCAAACCCAGCGCGATGCCGACGATCAACGCCGCCCATCCCAATTGATCGACGAAGCGGATCGAAATAAGCGGGAACACGACAAAGAAGCCTAAAACCACCAGCAGGTTGTCGAGCAACAGAAAATATTTACCCAAGCTGCGCGCTTGCGATACCAGAGACATGCTTCACCATGAGCAATTAAGAGAGAGGGGGAAGGCAACCCCACCATTCTCTACTCAATTGCCGGACGGCGACAGGTGCGGAGTAGATAATATTTTTTTATCGTCAAGGTGTTACCTGTGCTGCAAAATGGGCGGAAAAACGCCGTAAAACGCGTATTCGGCGATTTACTGAGCGACCGAGGTTTTACCTCGGGGGCGGGCTACGGTTATATTGAATGCAGGGAAGTGCGGTTCTGAAGCGCTATTGGCAAAATAAAATCATGCCATCAGATCGGCATCGGATGATTATCCACGCGGCTTCCCAATAAATACTTCTTATCGAACCGTTTTGACTGCGGGGGAAATGATGTTCGGCTACCGCTCTGCATCGCCAAAAGTACGCCTTACTACCGACCGGATGGTGGTCCGTTTAGTGCATGAACGGGATGCCTATCGTCTGGCGGATTATTATGCCGAGAACCGAGCCTTTCTCAAACCCTGGGAGCCGGTACGCGACGAAAGCCATTGTTATCCTTCCGGCTGGCAGGCGCGTCTGGGCATGATCGCTGAAATGCAAAAGCAGGGCAGCGCCTACTATTTTATCCTGCTCGATCCAGAAGAGCAGGAAGTGCGCGGCGTGGCGAACTTCAGCAACGTGCTGCGCGGTTCGTTTCACGCCTGTTTCCTCGGTTATTCGCTGGGGGAGAAATGGCAGGGGCAGGGGCTGATGTTCGAAGCCTTGCAGTCCGCCATCCGCTATATGCTGCGCCAACAGCGCATGCACCGCATCATGGCCAACTATATGCCGCACAACCAGCGCAGCGGCGCATTGCTGACGCGTCTGGGATTCGAACGCGAAGGTTACGCCAAGGATTACCTGCTGATCGACGGCCAGTGGCAAGACCACGTTTTGACGGCATACACCAATAAAGAGTGGCTACCCCCACGTTGAGGCCAAACGATGAAATATGAATTGAACGCCAAAGAGGCCCGGGTCATCGGCTGCCTGTTGGAAAAACAGGTGACGACGCCGGACCAATACCCGCTTTCGCTGAATGCCATTACGCTGGCATGCAACCAAAAGACCAACCGTGAACCGGTGATGGATCTGAGCGAAAGCGAGGTGCAGCAGCTGCTCGATCTGTTGCTGCGCAAACATTTCCTGCGCACCCTCAGCGGATTCGGCAACCGGGTAGTGAAGTACGAGCAGCGGTTTTGCAATTCCGAATTTGGCCAGCTGAAACTTTCGCCCGCCGAACTGGCGGTGATTGCCACCTTACTGCTGCGCGGCGCGCAAACGCCCGGCGAGCTGCGCACCCGTACCAATCGGATGCACGAGTTCAGTGATGTCAGCGAGGTCGAACAGGTGTTGCAACAGCTGGCCACGCGAGAAGATGGCCCGTTCGTGGTGCGCCTGGCGCGTGAGCCGGGCAAGCGCGAAAGCCGATTCATGCATCTGTTCAGCGGCCAGATTGATGAAGCGCCGCCGGCGGCGTTCGAATCCGAGGACGACGGCGAACTGAGCGCCAGGGTTAGCGCATTGGAAAGCGAAGTGGCGGAACTGAAACGGCAGTTGCAACACCTGTTGGTGAGGGATGCGAATGACTAAATTGCGTGTAGGCGTGGTGGGATTGGGCAGTATCGCGCAGAAGGCTTACCTGCCAATCCTCGGCCAGGCGGCGGATTGGTCGCTGGTGGGCGGTTTTTCGCCCAATCAGCAAAAAGCGCAGCCGCTGTGCGATAGCTACCGCATGGCCTGTTTCTCCCGGCTGGACAGCCTGGCCGAACAGTGCGACGCGGTCTTTGTTCACAGCAGCACCGCCAGCCATTTTTCGGTAATAGGCGAGCTGCTGAACCGCGGCGTACACGTTTACGTCGATAAACCGCTGGCGGAGACGCTGGAGCAGGGCGAGCAGTTGCTTGAGCTGGCCGAGCGGCGAGGCAAAACGCTGATGGTGGGGTTCAACCGGCGTTTCGCGCCGCTTTACCGGCAGCTCAAGCAGCAAATGAACCAGCCGGCCTCCATTCGCATGGATAAACATCGGGCGGACAGCGTCGGCCCGCACGATCTGCGTTTTACCCTGTTGGATGATTACCTGCATGTGGTGGACACGGCGCTGTGGCTGGCGGGCGGCGGCGAGCAACTGCTGAGCGGCAGCGTGCGCACCAACGCCGCAGGCGAAATGCTGTACGCCGAGCATCACTTCGCCTGCGGCGATACGCAGGTGACGACCAGCATGCATCGCCGCGGCGGCAGCCAGCGCGAAAGCGTGCAGGCGGTGACAGACGGCGCGCTGTATCAGTTGACCGATATGCGCCACTGGCTGCGTGAAGATGCGCAGGGCGAGTTGGAACAACCGGTGCCTGGCTGGCAAAGCACGCTGGTGCAACGCGGCTTCGACGGTGCGGTGCGGCATTTCCTTGATGCCGTCGCCAATCAGAGCGCGCCAGAAACCGGCGGCGAACAGGCGCTGCTTGCCCAGCGGGTGGTCGAGCGTTTGCTGCGGGATAACTCTATGTAACATCTGGCGGTAGCTATTCTTTTCCGGATGCGTAAACTGAGCCGATTGTTTCACTGACGCCTGCTGTTGCAGGCGTTGATATTTACGGTACCTATCAGACAACCACATGAACCTACTCAAATCCTTGGCTGCCGTCAGCTCGATGACGATGTTTTCGCGGGTGTTGGGCTTTGCCCGCGATGCGATCGTCGCGCGGGTGTTCGGGGCCGGCATGGCAACGGACGCCTTCTTCGTGGCGTTCAAACTCCCGAATCTGTTACGCCGTATCTTTGCCGAAGGGGCATTTTCGCAGGCCTTCGTGCCGATCCTGGCCGAATACAAAAGCCAGCAGGGCGACGAGGCGACACGCACTTTTATCGCCTATGTCTCCGGGCTGCTGACGCTGGTGCTGGCGGTGGTGACGGTGCTGGGGATGTTGGCCGCGCCCTGGGTTATCTATCTCACCGCGCCGGGCTTTACCGATACGCCCGACAAGTTTGCCCTGACGTCGGCGCTGCTGCGCATCACATTTCCCTATATTCTGTTGATCTCGCTGGCGTCGCTGGTGGGGGCGATCCTCAATACCTGGAACCGCTTCTCGATCCCGGCCTTTGCGCCAACGCTGCTTAACGTCAGCATGATTGGCTTCGCGCTGTTCGCCGCGCCGTATTTCCACCCGCCGGTGCTGGCGCTGGCGTGGGCGGTGGTAGTGGGCGGCGTGCTGCAACTGGGTTACCAGCTGCCGCACCTGCGCAAGATCGGCATGCTGGTGCTGCCGCGCATCAAATTGGGCGATGCCGGAGTCTGGCGGGTAATGCGTCAGATGGGGCCGGCGATCCTTGGGGTGTCGGTCAGCCAAATCTCGCTGATCATCAATACTATCTTCGCATCGTTCCTGGTATCCGGCTCGGTGTCCTGGATGTACTACGCCGACCGCCTGATGGAATTTCCTTCCGGCGTGTTGGGCGTGGCATTGGGCACCATCCTGCTGCCGTCGCTGGCCAAAAGCTTCTCGAGCGGCAACCACGATGAGTATTCGCGCCTGATGGATTGGGGGCTGCGCCTGTGCTTCCTGCTGGCGCTGCCGAGCGCCATCGCGCTGGGCATTTTGGCCAAACCGTTGACCGTCTCGCTGTTCCAGTACGGCAAGTTCAGCGCCTTTGACGCGGCGATGACGCAACGCGCGCTGGTGGCTTACTCGGTGGGGCTGATGGGGCTGATCGTGGTTAAAGTGCTGGCGCCGGGCTTCTATTCGCGGCAGAACATCAAAACGCCGGTCAAGATCGCTATCATCACGCTGATCATGACGCAGGTGATGAACCTGGCGTTTATTGGTCCGCTGAAGCATGCCGGCCTGGCGTTGTCGATCGGCTTGGCGGCTTGCCTGAACGCCTCGCTGCTGTATTGGCAGCTGCGCAAGCAGAAGATCTTCCAGCCACAGCCGGGTTGGGCGCTGTTCCTCACTAAGCTGGTGATCGCCGTGCTGGCGATGTCGGCGGTGCTGATTGGCGTGATGTGGCTGATGCCGGCCTGGGATCAGGGCAATATGCTGGAACGTTTGCTGCGTTTGGCGGCGGTGGTGGTGGCCGGTGTCGTGGCCTACTTTGGCGTGCTGGCCGGGTTGGGCTTCCGCCCGCGTGATTTTGCGCGCCGCGTCGCCTGAGCCGAATGCAAGAACAAAAAAAGGTCGCCTTGGCGACCTTTTTACTTTCCGCGCGGTGCGGCTTACATACGTTCGACGGTTTCGATACCCAGCGTATCCAGGCCGGTTTTCAGCGTTTTAGCGGTCAGCAGCGCCAGCTTCAGGCGGCTCTGACGGGTTTCTTCGCTGTCGGCGTTCAGGATCTGGCAGTGCTCGTAGAAGCCGGAGAACAAGCCGGCCAGATCATACAGGTAGCTGCACATGACGTGAGGCGTGCCTTCACGTGCGACGGTGGTGAGCACCTCTTCGAACTGCAGCAGGCGGGTAGCCAGCGCAATTTCACGCTCTTCGGTCAGCGTCAGCGGCAGTGTCAGGCTGCTTTCGTCGATCCCGGCGCGCTTGAATACCGATGCCACACGGGTATAGGCGTATTGCATATAAGGCGCGGTATTGCCCTCGAAGGCCAGCATGTTGTCCCAGTCGAAGACATAGTCGGTGGTGCGGCTTTTCGACAGATCGGCGTATTTCACCGCGCCGATGCCGACCACGCGGGCCACGGTCTTCATTTCGTCTTGCGGCATATCCGGGTTTTTGCCGGCGATCAGCTGTTCGGCGCGTTCGATGGCTTCATCCAGCAGATCGGAGAGCTTCACCGTGCCGCCCGAGCGGGTTTTGAACGGCTTGCCGTCTTTGCCCAGCATCATGCCGAACATGTGGTGTTCCAGCGAGACGGACTCCGGCACATAACCGGCCTTGCGCACGATGGTCCAGGCCTGCATCAGGTGCTGATGCTGACGGGAGTCGATGTAATACAGAACGCGGTTGGCGCCCAGAGTTTCGTAGCGATACTTGGCGCAGGCGATATCGGTGGTGGTGTAGAGGTAGCCGCCATCCTTTTTCTGGATGATGACGCCCATCGGGTCGCCGTCCTTGTTCTGGTATTCGTCGAGGAACACCACGGTGGCGCCTTCGCTTTCCACCGCCAGCCCTTTGGCTTTCAGATCGGCGACGATGCCCGGCAGCATCGCGTTATACAGGCTTTCGCCCATCACGTCGTCTTCGGTCAGCGTGACGTTCAGGCGGTTATAGGTCAGCTGGTTTTGCGCCATGGTGATGTCGACCAGCTTGCGCCACATTTTCAGGCAGTACTGATCGCCGCCCTGCAGCTTCACGACGTAAGCGCGCGCACGCTCGGCGAACTCGGCGTCTTCGTCGTAGTGTTTTTTGGCTTCGCGATAGAACTGTTCCAAATCGGACAGGCCCATATCGCTGGCGTTTTCGTTCTGCATTTTTTCCAGGTAGGCAATCAACATGCCGAACTGAGTGCCCCAGTCACCGACATGGTTGGCGCGAATCACTTTATGGCCCAAAAACTCCTGGGTACGCGCCGCGGCGTCGCCGATGATGGTGGAGCGCAGGTGGCCGACGTGCATCTCTTTCGCCACGTTCGGTGCGGAGTAGTCGATAACGATGGTTTGGGGCTCAACCGGCGCAATGCCCAGCTTCGGTGCGTTCAGCACCTGATCGGCCTGGCGGGCGACCCAATCGCTGTTCAGGAAAATGTTGATAAAGCCGGGACCGGCGATTTCCACTTTACCGGCGACGTCGCCGAGATCCAGCAGTTGCACCACTTTTTCCGCCAGCTGACGGGGCGGCATGCCCAGCTTTTTGGCGACTGACATCACGCCGTTGGCCTGGTAATCACCAAACTGCGCCTTGGCGGAAGGGCGGACCTGCGCTTCGCAATCGGCTGGCGCGCCAGCGGCGATCAGCGCCTGGCTGACTTTATCTGAAAGAAGAACCTGAATATTCACCGGGTTACCTTAATGACGAACGAGGGGCTGAAGCCAGCCCCTGCGGGATTCAACGGTGGCGGGCGCGATGTGCGACCGCCACAAAACAGCCTGTAATTGTAACCGATCTGACGGAGCCCGTCAGCAGTTGGCGCGGCCGCTGCGATGAAACAGTTGTCGAGGGCGGCGCGTTGATTGCCGGAAGGTGAAAGCAGAATGATCTGAACAGAATGTACGAAGGGGAGAGTTGCGAAGCTAGCGCTTTTTATTGCGGCGACCGGCATCCAGCGTGTTGGCGCTGCGTGATTTGAAATGACGGTAGATGGCGTATACGGCGATAATTATCAACACCAAGGATATCGTCAGCAATAACATAATGATCATCTCGAATTTAAATTTCCTCCAAAGTAGCTGAGTTGTCTTGGTGAATCAATTGCCCGGGGGTAAATTAAGATAATCCTTAGTTTCACATCAATTAGTGGGGTTTATTGTCTTCTTTTACAATAGGTTGTGCTTATGGTTTTATGTGGTTTCGATAAGTGGATCAGGTTTGATTAAACCAGACTATTCAATCGAGTTGCCCAATGGACTGCAGAGAGTTTTGTGCAAAATAACTTAAATCATAGCGTCATGAAGAAAAGGTATAATGGCTTGCGAAAAATCTTATTTTTTATTTTTCTGTTGCTTTAATAAGCTGTCATCTTAATAAGGGACTGGTTTTTTTATTCTCCCCGTCCGCAACCAAAAATCATTCTGAACTGCCGCCGAAAAACGTCGTAACGGTGGCGAGCACTGCCGCCACCGTGTAAATTACCGCGTTTAACTTTGCGCTCCGTTGTTTTGAGGTTTCTATGACCACTCCCTTGCAGGCCATTGCCGAGCTTGACGATCTGAAGCTCGATTTGCCGCGTTTCGAGCAGGCGCTGCATCAATTTGCCGCCAAATTGCGGCTTGATCTGGCCGCGTTCACCGCCGATCACATCTCCCTGCGCTGTCACCAGAATGCCACCGCCGAACGTTGGCGCCAGGGGCTGATGCAGTGCGGGACACTGCTATCCGAATCGATGATCAACGGGCGGCCTATCTGTCTGTTCGATTTGTCTCAGCCGCTGGCCGTAGGGCCGTGGCGGATAGACTGCATCGAGCTGCCGTATCCTGGGGAGAAATGCTATCCGCACGAAGGCTGGGAACACGTCGAATTAGTGCTCAGTGGTGATCCTCAGACGCTGTACGCTCGGGCGTTGAGCCACCTTGCCGATGAGGCATTGTTGGCGCCGGGGATCAAGCTGAAGCAAAGCTCGCCAAAAGGCGAGGGCGAGCGGCTACCGAACCCGACGCTGGCCATCACCGACGGAACGGTCACGATCAAGTTTCATCCGTATTCCATTCGAGACATCGTCGCCAGCGAACAAGGTTAGCCAGGCAGCGCCGCACAGGCTCGCGCCATGCGATCGAGCGCTTCATCGAGCAGGGCCCATCGGCAACCAAAATTAAGCCGTACAAAGCGCCGATCGCCGAAGTCCAAGCCGGCGCTTAACCCAACGCCCGCACGTTCGAAGAACTGATGCGGGTTATCTACCGGCAGCGCGCTGCAGTCTATCCAGGCCAGGTAGGTGGCCTCGACGGGCAGCAACGTCAATCCCGGCATGGCGTTGATACGCTTTGTCAGACGATCGCGATTGGCGCGCAGATAAATCAACTGCTCATCCAGCCAGGGTTGTCCGTATTGATAAGCCGCCTGCGCCGCCACCAGCGCCAACAGATTGACCTCCGGCACGATGCCGCTGCGCGCGCGTTTCAGCTTTTGTCGCAATGCTTCGTTGGGAACGATCGCCATTGAGGCGCCGAGCCCGGCGAGATTAAACGTCTTTGACGGTGACATCAGCGTCACGCTGCGTTGGGCCGCGTCTTCATTCAGGGTGGCGAAGGGGATATGCCGCGCGCCGGGCTCAAGCAGCAGTTCGCAGTGGATTTCATCCGAACAGACGATTAAATCGTGTTCGCGAGCGAACTGATGGTGCTGCAACAACTCCTCTCGGCGATACACGGTGCCACCGGGGTTCTGCGGGTTGCACAGCAACAGGAGTTTTTCGTTGCCGTTGAGCTGATCATGCGTCGAGGAAAAATCCAGTCCCCAACGTTGGTTGACCGCTGTTAGCGATACCGGAAGGTGTTTACGCCCGGCGAATTTGGCCGCTTTGCGAAACGGCGGATAAATGAGCGAGGGGGCCAGCGTGCTCTGATGTTCTTCGGTGCAGGCCCGCACGCACAGGTTCAGGCCACACACCAGGCCAGGCAGGAAAATGATCCATTCAGGCTTGATGTGCCAATCGTAGCGCTCTACCATGCGGCGGATAAAAACCTCAATAAGATCAGGGGATTGGTGGGTGTAGCCGAATACGCCGTGTGCTACGCGGCGCTGCAAGGCTTCGATCACCGCCGGCGGTGAGGTGAAATCGCTGTCGGCGACCCACAGCGGGATGATGTCGCTGCCGCGATATTTATCCCACTTAACGCTGTCACTGTGACTGCGGTCTACCCATTGATCAAAATTGAATGCCATAGTGATAACCCTGAGCCGGTTTATGCCTATGCATGAGCCTACGTGAGAAATGAAGAAATGAACAATTGCCGCCGTATGTTGGCCGTTATCTGGGGGTGACAATGATAAAACTGGAAGTTTGTTGCTTTAGCGTCGACTGTGCGCTGACGGCCGAACGGGCGGGCGCCGATCGCATCGAGTTGTGCGCCAGCCAGAGCGAAGGGGGATTGACGCCGAGCTATGGCACGCTGCGTCTGGCGCGTGAGCGGGTTGCGATCCCGGTGCATCCGATCGTTCGCCCGCGCGGTGGCGATTTCTGCTACGGCGCGGTGGATTTCGAAGTGATCAAACAAGATATCCGCCAAATTCGCGAGATGGGGTTCCCCGGCGTGGTGGTTGGCATGCTGGACGACGAAGGGCACATCGATCTGCCGCGCATGCGCGAAGTGATGAGGCTGTGCGAAGGCATGGCGGTGACGTTCCATCGCGCGTTCGATATGTGCCAGAATCCGATGGTGGCGCTGGAGCAACTGACCGAGCTGGGTGTGGCGCGCATTCTGACCTCCGGCCAGCAGCAGAGCGCCGAACTTGGCCTGCCGTTGCTGCGCGATTTGCGCCAGGCCAGCCAAGGCCCGGTGATCATGGCGGGTGCCGGCGTGCGCCTCAGCAATCTGCATAAGTTTGTCGATATCGGCCTGCATGAACTGCACAGCTCTTCCGGCCATCTGGTGCCGTCGACCATGCGTTATCGCAAGGCGGGCGTCACCATGTGTTCCGATAACGAATTTGACGAATTTAGCCATTATTGCGTGGATGGCGAAATGGTGGAGGCGATGAAAAACGCGCTGGCCTTGGTTGATCCTCTGGCGCAAAGCGCATAAACACGCAGTTAGCCGCGTTTGACAACCGGTTTCCGGGCCGTAAGACCCCTTTGCGTGTCACTGAGCCCTCGGCGATCACGCAAGTACCAGGCCCCGGCGTTTTGCCGGGGCTTTTTTTATGCCGCGAGAGACTATTGCAACGTGTCAGGCGAGAAGTCGAAGATTTCACCCGGGCTAATGCCGCAGGCTAAAATGCGCACCGTATTATTGCCACTGCCGGGATTGACCAAGATATCGTGGATAGTGCGATTGTTGTTCATGACAAAACGCGCGTAGTAAAGGTTGCCGATGCGTATCCAGGGAATAGCCTGATTGCTCTCGACAGTGTCGGTATAGTTATCGTTGAACGAGCGGGCCCAAATGCCAGTCGAAGCTTGCGCGGTAGATTGATCGCCGATAGAGGATGCGATGGCCCAGAATGTCCTCGGTCCCATGCTCCGATGAATACGTTGACCCAAACCTTTGTAGGCCGGGTTGTCGCCAGTGGCTGTCAGAAGATTGCTGTCTACCGTCAGTTTCCCGTCGATAAACCAGCCTGTAGGCTGATTATCAGCACCGATGGCGATCAGATTGCTGTTCGTCAAATAATTTAGCGGGGCCTCATGCAGCTGATAACTGCGCTGTGCAATGCTCAGTGTGCCTCTGAGAATGTTGTAACCCGCTTCATTGTTCAGACTGCCGTTTGTCCACATTGGCATAACGGTGTTGCTGAATGAGAGTTGATACCCAGCGTTAGCTTCGAAGCGAATAGCCTGGGGCGACAGTGTGCCCTTGGGCCCATTGGCGGTAGCGAAGTTAACATTACTGATTTGAACTGGGGTGATATTAGATTGGCTGGTGGATTTTCTTAATACCAGGAATCCCCCAACGGCATCACCATAATCATTGATGTAGGAACCGTTGGCGATTTGAATATTGGCGGAGGAATCTGAGTCGATATCGATGCCGGTACCATTTCTGTCTGCCATGAAATTGCTTAGGCTGAGACCGCCTAAATAGGAAGTTCCTTGTGTTGTGGTTTTGATAAAGATCTTTTTGCCATAAGAGAATACATTCACCATAAACGTATTGTCGTGGCGATCGAAATTGAAAGCACAAGAACCGGCTACGGCGATAGAGGCAGTAACCGCGTTTTCTGTCGGACGCACGACATTGGCATTGACGTGAACATTGGTAAATCTGTTGATGTCCCTGCTTTCATAAACCCTGTAGTCGCAGCGGACTGCCCAACCGTAGATATTCTCAAAGTTGTTGGCTTCTCCTCGAGCTTCAACAAAGTCATAGGCGCCTACATAACGGCAGTTGGCGACTGACAGAGCGCCACCTGCCGTAATGGTGGCACCGTATTGAACGAATGCCTCCGGCTGGGTGGCAGTATATTTTTGATCCGGGTAGAGGAACGACCAACCATCAAAGACAACATTCTTATCGCAGGCGAAACAAACCGTACCCGCGGGTTTCTTGATAATGAAAGCACTGTCGTCCGCAAGGCCTGCCCGATTAGGACCATTGCTTGTGAGGCTTGCAGGGCCTTGAGCAATACCGCGACGGGAGCCTCTCACAGTGACGCCGCTAGCGACGTTGATAGGCTGAGCACTGGTCAGCAGATATTGAGCATTTTCCGAAGCATAGACCACTTTGTTTTTTAAACTCGCGGCATAGTTTAATGTCGCGCTGATTGCTGCATCCGAGGCGGAGGCACCACTGGGATCGGCGCCGAAGTGATCGAAACTAAGTTTCTGCTCCAGTCGTTTCCAGCGGGCTCCTCCCGATGTAACCACCACGGTGCCGTTATTGTCCGCACTGGTTGTATCCGTTTTCGCATAATAGAATTCTCCGCCGCCGGCGAAACGTCCGGCGGAGTGAGAAACTAAAAAGACAATCTGGTCATCTGTAACTGGCGTCAGATTACGCAATTCACTGATATTATTTACACTAATCATATTGCTCATGGTATTTCTCCTGTTGGTTGGCAACATGATTGTCAATCAGACGGGACGATTGAAACAGTCGATAAGGTTTGTAGGACGCTGATACAGCGTAAAGTCAGGCCCCGGCGTTTTGCCGGGGCTTTTTTTATGTTTTGTAAAGACCATTTGCCCGTTTCAACGCGGTATCTCGGTCGACCAAGCCCCCATATCTTCTTGCGATCGTCATGTCCTGCTGATAAGTTTGTGAGTTAAAATCCTTTAAATATCATAATATTAAATGATTTTTTTGTATGTATTGATGCGGTGAATTATTGGCGTCATGCCTCTCAACGCTGCGTCTGCGTTTTCATGTCCGAACACAGCCTGGCTGATGGCCGGAACATCACAGCACCAATGAGGAGAGCCGTCGGCGCAGCCACAGAGCACGTCGACGGCGGACTTTACAAGGAGATAACGATAATGACCCGAACGGCACACTGTTTGACCGCTGCGCTTTTGCTGACGTTGGCCCTGACCGGCTGCCAGACCGCCAAGCGGCCTGTTTCTACATTGAGTAAGCCGCCCAGCGCAGAAGAAGTTGCGGAGCAAGATAAGCGGCAGCGTGAGGCCGAGCGCATGCAACAGTGCCAGCGCGAACTGGATGCCATGCGCGGCATGGATAACGAGAAATATCAGAAATTCAAACGCGAGTTCGATACCTTGATGAGCGGCGCCGCGCAGTATGCCGGGGTACGTCAGCGGGTCAATACGGGCACGCAGGAAACCGTCGACGCGCTGTATCGTTATCGCACCAGCCGTCTCTGCGCAGACATCAGTTCTGCCATGATGACCGGCCTGGCTGAGCGCGGAGAACGCGCCCAATGACCCCTCGTGCAAGAAAGGCATTACTGAGCCTGATGATACCGCTGGCGTTTGCGCCAGCGGTGGCCGCGGCGGATGACGATGTGCCGGCGTTATTGCAGTTTGCCGAGCGTTATCAGCGGCAGGATGCACCGGCGGCTGATACCGTGGTTACCCCATCTCGGGAAACCCAAAAGCCGGCGTCCCGGCCGATTCAGATTCGTGAAACGGCTGCGCAGAGAAAGCAACTGACGCAGCTGCAAAAGGCGCTGCGTGAGAAAGAGACTCGATTGGAACAACAGCAAGCCGCTATTCAATCACTGCAGCAGGAGCTGACCGCGCTGCGCGTTGCGTCATCCCTGACGGCTGCCGATAAACCGGCACCTGCTCCCGATCTGAGCGCGTTGAGCGACTTCGCCAGCGGCGTGCGACAGGCGCTGAATCTGACGCCGCAGGAACGCAAGGCTCAGGCGCAGATCGCCGAAGCGCAAGCCGCGTTAGCGCGGCAAAAGCAACAAACCGCGGAGCGAGATCGGCGCATTGCCTTGCTGGAACAACGGCTGGCGGCCTTGCCTAAACCAGCGGAAAACGTTCGGCAGCAGGTTTGGGAGGAGAAGCTGGCGGCGGCGCAAACCGCCAACGATAAAGCGCGTCAGCGTTATGAACAGGACAAAAAAGCGGCCGCTGCTGAGCTGGAACGACAGAAGGCCGAAGCCGCCAAGTTGACGGGGGAACTGCAGCGGCAGCTGGCACAACTGCAGAAAGAACAGGGTGTCCAACGACAACAGGAGGGGCAACAAGAGAAAAGCCTGAAGACAGCGCTGGCGCAGCAACAGGCCGAAGCCGCCAAGTTGACGGGGGAACTGCAGCGGCAGCTGGCACAACTGCAGAAAGAACAGGATCTCCAACGCCAACAGGCCGAAAAACAGGAGAAAAACCTGAAGATGGCGCTGGAGCAGCAAAAGACCGAGACCGCCAAAGCGACGGGGGAACTTCAGCAGCAACTGGCAGCGCTGCAAAAAGAGCGTGATGACCAACGCCAGCAGGCCGAGCAGCAAGAGAACAGCCTGAAGGCGGCGCTGGCAAAGCAGGCGATAGAAGCCGCCAAAGCGACGGAGGAACTGCAGCGGCAGTTGGCGCAACTGCAGGAAAAAAACAAAACGCAAACCGAGCAGGCCAAAACGCTGGAACAACGTCTGGCGGCGGTGACGGCGGAAAGCGCGCAGGCAGCGCAGAAGAGGGATGAAGCGACGCAACGGGCGGATAAAACGGCGGCGGAGCTGGCTGCCGCCCATCAGGCTCAGCAAGCTTTGCAAGACGAACTGAGCGGGCTGAGATCGCGGGCCAAATGGTTGCCGGAGGTGAAAACGCTGAAGAAAAAGCCGGAACAACAGAGCTATGCTGCCGGCGTCGCCCTGGGGCGCGATATCCAAACGATGCTGGCGGAGCGTAAAAATTGGGGCATCACACCCGATAAAACCGTGCTGCTGGCCGGCGTGATCGATACCTTCAACGGCCATTACCAGTTGAGCGATGCGCAGCTGACCCGCGCATTGGCGGAGTCGGAAAAAGCGGTGAACGACGCCAGAAGCCAGACGGCGAAGAGGCAAACCAGCAAAGGCGAAGCGTTCGTTGCCGAGTTCAAAAAGAAGAAGGGCACGCAGAAGTCGCCAGCCGGCTTCTGGTATCGCATCGATTATGCGGGTGATGAAACCATTGCGGAAAACGCGCGGGTGGATATCGTGGTGAAAGAGAGCTTAACCGACGGCAGCGTGATCCAGGATATGGATCGCAGTGGAAAGGTGATGTCTCAGCCGCTTTCCGCCTATCCGCCGTTGTTCCGCGAGGCGATCGGCCATCTGAAAAATCACGGTTCGCTGACGATGGTGGTGCCTCCGGAGTTGGCGTACGGTGAAACGGGCTATGCGCCGCAGATCCCGCCGAACGCGACGATGGTGTATGAGCTGCGGATTGTCGATGCCGGCAACGGGTAAGTTGAGGCCGGCGCAGGCCGGCCCGATTAGCAAGCGCTAGGGCTTTTTGGCG
The DNA here is from genome assembly GCF_000738675.1 of Serratia nematodiphila DZ0503SBS1. Classification (NCBI taxonomy): domain Bacteria; kingdom Pseudomonadati; phylum Pseudomonadota; class Gammaproteobacteria; order Enterobacterales; family Yersiniaceae; genus Serratia; species Serratia nematodiphila. The sequence continues at coordinate 3,196,574 of NZ_JPUX01000001.1, forward strand.
GTCAATACGGCGCGCAGCGGCGCAGGATAGCCTTCAACCGTTTTGCTGCGGTCGTTCGGGTCGAGGAATTCAGCCAGCGACTCGCTGGTCATCCAGTCTGTACGGCGCTGTTCTTCGAGGCTGGTGACGCACATATCGGCGATTTTCACGTCGACGAAGCCGCATTTCTCCAGCCAGCATTTCAGCGCTTCGGCGGAAGGAATGAAATACACGTTGCGCATCTGCGCATAACGGTCGCCCGGCACCAGCACCTGGTGGCGATCGCCTTCCACCACCAGCGTTTCCAGCACCAGTTCGCCTTCAGCTACCAGCTGATTTTTCAACTGATACAGATGATCGAGCGGCGAGCGGCGGTGATACAGCACCCCCATCGAGAACACGGTGTCGAATGCCGCCAGTTCCGGCAACTGCTCGATGCCGAGCGGCAGCAGGTGGGCGCGCTGATCGCCGCCCAACAGCTTGCGCACCGCTTCGAACTGGCACAGGAACAGCTGCATCGGATCGATGCCTACGGCAAAGTGTGCGCCGGCGCCGATCATGCGCCACAGGTGATAACCGCTACCGCAGCCGACGTCGAGAATGGTGCGTCCGGCCAACGGGGAGATGTGCGGCAGCACGCGATCCCACTTCCAGTCGGAATGCCATTCGGTATCGATATCGATGCCATACAGCGAGAACGGCCCTTTACGCCACGGCATCAGGGTGCGCAGCATTTTCTCGACGCCTTCACGCTGGCCCGGTGACAGGCCAGGCTCCATCTCAGCGCGCACGCCGTGCAGCAGATCGAGACGGGTGGGGGTCAGCGTCGGCAAATGCTCCACCGAGTTGAACCACTGCTTGAATTTGCCGTGCAGCGATTCGCGTTGCCAGGCGCTCAGCTGCGCGGGCAGCGTATCCAGCCAGTGGCTGAGGGGGCTCTTGGCAATGCGCTGATAGAAATCACCGAATTCGATCATTGCGCATCCCCCGCTTTCAGGGCGATCAGCGAACCGAAGTTGAAGCACTGGAACCACACTTCAGCATGCTCGAATCCGGCCTGTTGCAGACGCGCCTTGTGCGCCTCCACCGAATCGGTCAGCATCACGTTTTCCAGCATGCTGCGTTTTTGGCTGATCTCCAGCTCGCTGTATCCGTTGGCGCGTTTGAAATCGTGGTGCATGTTGAACAGCAGCTCGCCGACTTCGGCGTCTTCAAAGCTGAACTTCTCCGACAGCACCAGCGCGCCGCCTGGGCGCAGGCCACGATAGATTTTCTCCAGCAGGCGCAGGCGATCGGCCGGCTCGAGGAACTGCAGCGTAAAGTTCAGTACCACCATTGAGGCGTCTTCGATGTCGATGTCGCGAATGTCGGCTTCGATGACATCAACCGGCGTGTCAGCGCGGAAGGCGTCAATATGGCGGCGGCAACGTTCTACCATCGCCGGCGAATTGTCGACGGCGATGATATTGCAGCCGGGCACCTTGATATTCCGCCGCATTGACAGCGTCGCCGCGCCCAGCGAGCAGCCCAGGTCATACACCCGGCTGTCGGGTTGCACAAAACGTTCGGCCAGCATGCCGATCATCGAGATGATGTTGGAATAGCCGGGAACGGAGCGTTGGATCATGTCGGGGAATACTTCGGCGACGCGTTCGTCGAAGGTCCAATCGCCCAGTTTGGCGATGGGGGCGGAGAAAAGAGTATCGCGGTTTGGCATAGCGGCAAATCAGTTCAGAATTCGAAGCTGCGTAGTCTAACAGAAAAGCGCAAAAAAGCGGAGCGGAAGCAGGCGGCGCGGCCGCCTGATGATAAAACGGGATCAGTGCAGGCTGAAAATCAGATCCCAAGGCAGATAGAAGATATTTGCCAGAACCATCAACAACAAAGAGATATAGGTCGCGGCCATGCCTGAACGGCGCCAACGAACCTCGCGGTTGCGTAAACCGTAGTAATGCACCAACCGCCCGGCCATCAGCATCAGGCCGCAGAGGTGAATCATCCAGATTTCTGCGCCGTTCATTTCCATGATCACCAGCAATACGGCAGCGATAGGAATGTATTCAACGGCGTTGCCATGCACGCGGATGGCGGTCTGCAATTCGTAGAAACCGCCGTCGCCGTAGGCTACGCGGTACTGCATCCTTAACCTGACTACGTCATAAGAGAGTTTGATCAACAACAATGCGCCGAGCACCACATAAAGCGCGCTTACCATTTTTAACTCCGTTCCCTAACCAAAACTGGCAGCCAGCATCATAGCCGTCATTGTATTCACTGTCGCGGGGAAATATTTGATGTTATTGGTCAGATTAATAGGTCAAAACAGTGCATCTTGTTCTGGCCAGTCTGGCGGCGCAGGCAAAGCAGGGATCGCCAGGCGCAACTGCTGCCAAATTTTTTGCGCCTGCTGGGGCGAATCGCCGTTGTCCGGCGTATGAATAAACAGATAGGGCTGATGCTGTTGCTGCCACAGCGGCAGTTTTTGTTGCCAGGCTTCGAACCAGCGCAGGTTATCGGCCAGTTGGTCACCGCCGATAAAGCGCACCAACGGTTGGTCGGCGGTGACCAGAGCGTGTACCGGCAGCTTCGGTTTTTTCTGCTGGGCATCGCGCACGGCGGCGGTATTGGGGGCGGCGTGATGCACCGGGCGGCTGTCGAGGATCACCCGATTGATGCCGCGCTGGTGTAACCCCTGATTCAACGCGCGCTCTTCCTCACCCTTGGCGAAAAACGCCGGATGACGCACTTCTACGCCGTAAGTGAATTCCTGCGGCAGGCTTTCGAAGAACTGCCACATGCGCGGCAGCTCATCGGGGCCGAAGGCGGCGGGCAGCTGCAGCCACAACTGGCCGATGCGCTGATGCACCGGGCCCAGGCAGTGGTAAAATGCCTGTAGCTCGGCGGCGCAGTTGCGCAGGGCGGCCTTGTGGCTGATGTCCGACGGGAATTTGAAGCAGAAGCGAAAATCGTCGCCGGTCATGTCGCGCCAGCGCTGCACGATTTCCAGTTTCGGCAGCGCGTAGAAGGTGGTGTTGCCTTCCACGCAGTTGAAGTAGCGGCTGTAATCCGCCAAATCACGCAGCCCGATACGATTCCAGGCTGAATGTTGCCACTGCGGCAGTCCGATGTAGATCACGGCGTCGTCTTCCTTTACTTGTGCTTGGTTTATCAGGCTACAACTTAACGTTACCGCTCGAGCGCGGCAAGAATTTCGCCGGTGTCGCGCACCCGCGCCAAACGCGGGAAGATGTGTTCGAACGCGAAGCGGTGCATTTCCGTGTTCTGCGCGCTGCAGACGTCTTCGGCGATCACCAGCTCATAGCCGTGCTCCCAGGCGGCGCGGGCGGTGGATTCCACGCCGATATTGGTGGATATGCCGCCCAAGACTACGGATTTGATGCCGCGGCGGCGCAGCTGCAAGTCCAGATCGGTGCCGTAGAAGGCGCCCCATTGGCGTTTGGTGATCAGAATATCGTTGTCGCAGACCGCCAGCGGCGCGGGGAATTCCCACCAGCTGGCCGGCAAACCGCCGGCGGGCGCGGGAGCCGGTTTATCCACCGGTTGTTTCAGCGCCTCGGCGAAGGAGTCTGACCAACCGACGCGCACCAACAGCACCGGCGCGCCCAGCATGCGAAAACGGGCGGCCAGCAGGGCGGCGTTCGCCACCACCTGGTCGGCGCCGTGCGGGCCGCCGGCGTAAGGCAGAATGCCGTTTTGCAAATCGATCAGCACCAGAGCGGTGGTTTGGGCGTCAAGTTTCAGCATGGATTTCATCTCGTTGCGAAGTGGATAAAAACTGTTCGGCGCGTCGGGCGAGCTGCGTTCGGCGCAAAACCGGGGGAGAATCAGGCTACGTGAAAAAACTGTCGCAGGTTAATGGGAAATTTGTTAACCGATGTGTTGATTCGAACAAAAACGCGCCATTTAGTGCAGTAACAATGCTGTGTTCGCACTTATCGGGCGGATGAATTTCCTTTATAATGACTCCCTTTTTTCAACACTCTTTAATCCAACGACCTATGCCGATTTATGAATATGCATGTGGTGCTTGCAACCATCGGTTAGAGAAATTGCAAAAATTTTCCGATGCGCCGCTGGCAGACTGCCCGGCGTGTGGGCAGCCCGCGTTGACCAAGTTGATTTCATCTTCCGGTTTCCAGCTTAAGGGCACCGGCTGGTATGCGACGGATTTTAAACCGGGCAACAAGTAGAATTTATCAGATAACAGCCGCGCGACAGGGGCGCAGTAGCCCGGCGCGGCATCGGCTGTGTAAAAGGATAGCGTATGCGTACTGAATATTGCGGGCAGTTGAATCTGTCCCACGTGGGCCAGGAAGTCACTCTGTGTGGTTGGGTCAATCGTCGTCGCGATCTGGGCGGCCTGATCTTTATTGATATGCGCGACCGCGAAGGCATCGTGCAGGTGTTCTTCGATCCGGACCAGAAAGTGGCGTTCGACAAGGCCTATGACCTGCGCAATGAGTTCTGCATCCAGATCGTCGGCACCGTGCGTGCGCGTCCGGACAGCCAGATCAATAAAGATATGGCTACCGGCGAAGTGGAAGTGTTCGCCCACGCGCTCGAGATCATCAACCGCTCCGAGCCGCTGCCGCTGGACTCCAACCAGGTCAACAGCGAAGAAGCGCGCCTGAAATACCGTTACCTCGATCTGCGTCGCCCGGAAATGGCCGAGCGTCTGAAGACTCGCGCCAAAATCACCAGCTTCGTACGCCGCTTTATGGACAGCCACGGTTTCCTCGACATCGAAACGCCGATGCTGACCAAAGCGACGCCGGAAGGCGCCCGCGATTACCTGGTGCCGAGCCGCGTGCACAAGGGCAAATTCTACGCGCTGCCGCAGTCTCCGCAGCTGTTTAAACAGCTGCTGATGATGTCCGGCTTCGATCGTTACTATCAGATCGTCAAATGCTTCCGTGACGAAGACCTGCGTGCGGACCGTCAGCCCGAATTCACCCAGATCGACGTCGAAACCTCCTTCATGACCGCCGAGCAGGTGCGTGAAGTGATGGAGAAGCTGGCGCGCGAACTGTGGCTGGACGTGAAGGGCGTGGATCTGGGCGATTTCCCGGTCATGACCTTCGCCGAAGCGATGCGTCGCTTTGGTTCCGACAAGCCGGACCTGCGTAACCCGCTGGAGCTGGTGGACGTGGCCGACCTGGTCAAGGACGTCGAGTTCAAAGTGTTCTCCGGCCCGGCCAACGACGACAAAGGCCGCGTGGCGGCGATCCGCGTACCGGGCGGCGCACAGCTGACCCGCAAGCAGATCGACGAGTACGGCGCTTTCGTCAACATCTACGGCGCCAAAGGCCTGGCCTGGCTGAAGGTCAACGACCGCGCCGCCGGCATGGAAGGCGTGCAGAGCCCGATCGCCAAATTCCTCAGCGCGGAAGTGCTGGAAGCCGTCCTGGCGCGCACCGGCGCGCAGACAGGCGACATCCTGTTCTTCGGCGCCGACAGTTTCAAGATTGTCACCGATGCGATGGGCGCGCTGCGCCTGAAGCTGGGTCGCGATCTGGGGCTGACCCAACTCGACAGCTGGGCACCGCTGTGGGTGGTTGACTTCCCGATGTTCGAAGAAGACGAAGAGGGCGGCCTGGCGGCGATGCACCACCCGTTCACCTCGCCGCGCGACATGAGCCCGGAAGAGCTGGCCGCAGCGCCGGTCAACGCCATCGCCAACGCCTATGACATGGTGATCAACGGTTACGAAGTGGGCGGCGGTTCGGTGCGTATTCACCGCAGCGAAATGCAGCAGACGGTATTCAGTATTCTGGGCATCGACGAACACGAACAGCGCGAGAAGTTCGGCTTCCTGCTGGACGCGCTGAAGTACGGCACGCCGCCGCACGCCGGCCTGGCTTTCGGCCTGGACCGTTTGGTGATGCTGCTGACCGGCACCGACAACATCCGCGACGTCATCGCCTTCCCGAAAACCACCGCGGCGGCCTGTCTGATGACCGACGCACCGAGCTTCGCCAACCCGGCGGCGCTGCAGGAGCTGGCGATCAGCGTGGTAAAGAAAGCCGGTGCGGAACAAGAGAGCGAGTGATGAGTTACAAGCGCCCTGAATCTATCCTGGTAGTGATTTACGCGAAATCCAGTGGTCGGGTGCTGATGTTACAGCGGCGCGACGATACCGAGTTCTGGCAGTCGGTCACCGGCAGCCTGGAACAGGATGAGTCGCCGCCGCATGCCGCGCGGCGTGAGGTCATGGAAGAAGTGGGCATCGATATCGAAGCAGAGCACCTGCCGTTGTTCGATTGCCAGCGCTGCGTGGAGTTTGAACTCTTTGTCCATTTGCGACATCGCTATGCGCCGGGAACCACGCGCAATAAAGAGCACTGGTTCTGTCTGGCGTTGCCCGAGGAGCGCGATCCGGTGATTACCGAGCATCACGCTTACCAATGGCTTGAGGCGGCCGAGGCCGTGAAGTTGACCAAGTCGTGGAGCAATCAGCAGGCGATTGAAGAGTTCGTGATCAATTCAGTCCAGTAGTTTTTTTCGGAGATTTTTTATGGCAGGTCATAGTAAGTGGGCCAACACAAAGCACCGTAAAGCGGCGCAGGACGCCAAGCGCGGTAAAATTTTCACCAAGATTATTCGTGAGCTGGTCACGGCCGCCAAGCTGGGCGGCGGCGATCCGGATTCCAACCCGCGTCTGCGCGCGGCGATGGACAAGGCGCTGTCGAACAACATGACGCGCGACACCATGAACCGTGCAATCGCGCGCGGCGTGGGCGGCGATGATGATACCAATATGGAAACCATCATCTATGAAGGTTACGGTCCTGGCGGCACCGCCGTCATGATCGAATGCCTGAGCGACAACCGCAACCGCACCGTGGCGGAAGTGCGCCACGCCTTTACCAAATGCGGCGGCAACCTCGGCACCGACGGTTCCGTGGCTTATCTGTTCACCAAGAAGGGCGTGATCACCTACGCACCGGGCCTGGATGAAGACAGCGTAATGGAAGCGGCGTTGGAAGCCGGTGCGGAAGACATCGTGACCTATGACGATGGCGCCATCGACGTGTTCACCGCCTGGGAAAGCCTGGGCGCGGTGAAAGACGCGCTGACCGCGGCGGGCTTCGAAGCCGAAGCGGCGGAAGTGTCGATGATCCCATCGACCAAGGCCGACATGGACGCGGAAACCGCGCCTAAGCTGTTGCGCCTGATCGATATGCTGGAAGACTGCGACGACGTGCAGGAAGTTTACCATAACGGTGAAATCTCCGACGAAGTGGCGGCGACGCTGTAATCCGGTAAAACGGGCGCCGCCGTTCGGCGGCGCCGTGCATGCAAGGTGGATGTAGATATGGCGATCATACTCGGTATCGATCCCGGCTCGCGCGTCACCGGCTATGGCCTTATCCGCCAGCAGGGGCGCCAGTTGAGCTATATCGCCAGCGGCTGCATCCGCACGGTGGTGGACGACATGCCGACGCGGCTGAAGCTGATTTACGCCGGCGTCAGCGAGATCATCACCCAGTTTCAGCCCGATTTCTTCGCCATCGAACAGGTGTTTATGGCCAAGAACCCGGATTCGGCGCTCAAGCTCGGCCAGGCGCGCGGCGTCGCGATCGTGGCGGCGGTGAATCAGAACCTGGAAGTGTTCGAGTATGCGGCGCGGCAGGTCAAACAAACCGTGGTCGGCACCGGCGCGGCCGAAAAGGCGCAGGTACAGCACATGGTGCGCTCGCTGCTCAAACTCTCGGCAAACCCGCAGGCGGATGCCGCGGATGCCCTGGCCATCGCCATCACCCACTGCCACCTCAGCCAGAACGTGCTGCGAATGAGCGAAGGGCGGCTGAACCTGGCGCGCGGGCGTTTGCGCTGACGCGAAACGATGATTGCTCAGGCTGGATATTCATCCAGCCTTTTTTATGTTATAAGCTTTACCAGCAACGGCATGGCAGGGCGCCATGCCCGGTCATTCTGCAGGAGGGTAAATGATAGGTCGTCTCAGAGGAAATATTCTGGAAAAGCAGCCGCCGCTGGTGTTACTGGAGGCGAACGGCGTGGGTTATGAAGTGCACATGCCGATGACCTGCTTTTACGAGCTGCCGGAACTGGGGCAAGAGGCCATCGTGTTTACCCACTTCGTGGTGCGTGAAGACGCGCAGCTGCTGTACGGTTTCAACGACAAGCAGGAGCGCGCGCTGTTCCGCGAGCTGATTAAGGTCAACGGCGTCGGGCCGAAACTGGCGCTCGCCATCCTGTCGGGCATGTCCGCGCAGCAGTTCGTCAGCGCGGTGGAGCGCGAAGAGATCACCGCACTGGTCAAGCTGCCGGGCGTGGGCAAAAAAACCGCCGAGCGCCTGGTGGTCGAGATGAAAGACCGCTTCAAAGGGCTGAACGGCGATCTGTTCAACAACAGCAGCGAGATCAGCCTGCCGGCCGCCGCCGACAAAACGCCGGAAGCGGACGCAGAAGCCGAAGCTGTCTCGGCGCTGGTGGCGCTGGGCTATAAGCCGCAGGAAGCCAGCCGCATGGTCAGCAAGATTGCCAAGCCGGGCGCCGACTGCGAAACCCTGATCCGCGACGCGCTGCGCGCCGCCCTGTAAGGCCGAAAAGGGGTAGATAATGATTGAAGCCGATCGCCTGATTTCCGCCGAACCGATCAACGAAGAGGAGATCCTCGATCGCGCCATTCGTCCCAAGCTGCTGACCGAATACGTCGGCCAGCCGCACGTGCGCGAGCAGATGGAGATCTTCATTCAGGCGGCCAAGCAGCGCGGCGACGCGCTCGACCATTTACTGATCTTTGGCCCGCCGGGGCTGGGGAAAACCACCCTGGCCAACATCGTGGCCAACGAAATGGGCGTAAATTTGCGCACCACTTCTGGCCCGGTGTTAGAGAAGGCGGGCGATTTGGCGGCGATGCTGACCAACCTCGAACCGCACGACGTGTTGTTCATCGACGAAATTCACCGTTTGTCACCGGTGGTGGAAGAAGTATTGTATCCGGCGATGGAAGACTACCAGCTGGATATCATGATCGGCGAAGGGCCGGCGGCGCGTTCGATTAAGCTCGATCTGCCGCCGTTTACCCTGGTGGGTGCCACCACCCGCGCCGGTTCGCTGACCTCACCGCTGCGCGATCGCTTCGGCATTGTCCAGCGGCTGGAGTTTTATCAGGTGGCGGATCTGCAGCACATCGTCTCGCGCAGCGCCGGGTGCCTGGGGCTGGAGCTGTCCGACGAGGGCTCCCATGAAGTGGCCCGCCGCGCGCGCGGCACGCCGCGTATCGCCAACCGCCTGTTGCGCCGGGTGCGCGATTTCGCTGAAGTGCGCGCCAACGGCGTGATCAGCGGTTCGGTAGCGGCGCAGGCGCTTGATATGCTCAACGTCGATGCCGAAGGCTTTGACTATATGGATCGTAAACTGCTGCTGGCGATTATCGACAAGTTTACCGGCGGCCCAGTCGGGTTGGATAACCTGGCGGCGGCGATCGGTGAAGAGCGCGAAACCATCGAAGACGTGATTGAACCGTTTCTGATCCAGCAGGGCTTTATCCAGCGCACGCCGCGCGGCCGTCTGGCGACGCAGCACGCCTACCGGCACTTTGGTCTCGAACGCGAAGAGTAAATTTTTAATCCGCCAATAAGAAAGGGCCGCAGATGCGGCCCTTGTCATATCCCGGCTTTAATCAAGCCTGTTGTTTTTTGAACAGGCTCAGCGTGAACAGCACGGCAGCGCAGAGCACCACCGAAGGGCCGGCCGGCGTATCGTAAAATGCCGAGAAGGCCAGGCCGCCGGTAACCGCCACCATGCCGAGCAGTACCGCGACGCCCGCCATCTGCTCCGGCGTGCGCGCGAAGCGGCGAGCGGTGGCCGCCGGAATGATCAGCAGTGAGGTGATGATCAGCGCGCCGACGAATTTCATCGCCAGGCCGATGGTCAACGCGGTGACCAGCATCAGCACGGTACGTGCCCGCGCCAAATTGACGCCGTCGACGTGCGCCAGCTCCGGGCTGATGGTCATCGACAGCAGATCTCGCCATTGCCACCACAGCACCAACAGCACCACGGCGACGCCGCCGGCGATCATCACGATGTCGCTCAGCGTGACCGACAGCAGATCGCCGAACAGGTAGGCCATCAGATCGACCCGCACGTTGGACATCAACGCCACCACCACCAGACCCAGCGACAGGGCGCTGTGGGCCAGAATGCCGAGCAGGGTATCCACCGAAAGTTGCGGGCGGCGTTCCAGCCACACCAAGGCCAGAGCCAGCAGCAGCGTAATGGCGATCACCGCATAGAAAGGATTGATGTCCAGCAGCAGACCAAAGGCGACGCCGAGCAGCGAGGCGTGCGCCAGGGTATCACCGAAGTAGGACATGCGGCGCCAAACCACAAAGGAGCCCAGCGGCCCGGCGGCGCTAGCCAGCAACACCCCGGCCAGCCAGCCGGGAAGTAACAATTCGATCATGCTTCGCGGCTCCCGGTTTTCTTCAAGACAATTCTTCCTTGCAGGTCGTGGCGGTGGTTGTGATGGTGGCGATACACCGCCAGCTGCTCTGCGCCGCGGTTGCCGAACATGGCGATGAATTCGGGATGCATCGAGACCACCTCCGGCGCGCCGGAGCAGCAGATGTGCTGATTGAGGCACAACACCTCGTCGGTTTTCGCCATCACCAGATGCAGATCGTGCGAGACCATCAGTACGGCGCAGCCCAGCTCCTTGCGCAGCTGATCGATCAGATCGTACAGCGCCAGTTGGCCGTTGACGTCCACCCCTTGCGTGGGTTCGTCCAGCACCAGCAGCTGCGGTTTATTCAGCAGCGCTCGCGCCAGCAGTACGCGTTGGTTCTCGCCGCCGGAGAGCTTTTGCATCGGCTGGTCGAGCAGGTGGGCGGCGTGCACGCGCTTGAGCGCCGGCAGAATGTCGGCTTTCTTTACGCCGGGTTTAAGACGCATAAAGCGGCTGACGGTCAGCGGCAGGGTGGCGTCGAGGTGGAGTTTTTGCGGCACGTAGCCGATGCGCAGGTCGGGCTCCCGCTCCAGCGTGCCGGCGGTTGGTTTGACCAATCCCAGCACCACGCGTACCAGTGTGGATTTGCCCGCGCCGTTCGGGCCAAGCAGCGTGAGAATACGGCCGGGCTGCAGGCTGAGGGAAATGTTCGACAGCACCTTGCGGCTGCCGAAGGCGACGGAGATATTTTTTAGCGTTATCAGTGTAGACATCTCGAGATTACAGGTTGCAGAACGAAGCGGATGTTATAATATCACGCCTTGTTGATGAAAACGATGGGATTACTGATGATGGCAAAGAAAAATAAATGGCTGCAGCGCACGCTGCTGGCCAGCGCACTGTTGATGGCCGGCCCGCTGAGCAGCGCTTCCGCTGCGGTGGTGACCTCGATTCGCCCCTTAGGCTTTATCGCTTCGGCGATCGCCGACGGCGTGACGCCGACCGAGGTGTTGCTGCCGGACGGCGCTTCGCCGCACGATTTTGCGTTGCGTCCTTCCGATATCCAACGCTTGCGTTCCGCTGACCTGGTGTTGTGGGTCGGGCCGGACATGGAAGCGTTCTTGAACAAGGCGCTGGTGCCGATCTCGGCGACCCGAAAGCTGGCTATCAGCGAACTGCCGGCGGTGAAGCCGCTGCTGATGAAAGGCGAAGAGGACGACGATCATGAACATGCAGGCGAAGCGCATAACCATGCCGATGACGATCATGGGCATCATCACGGCGAGTACAATATGCACGTTTGGCTGTCGCCGGAGATAGCAAAAGTGACCGCGATCGCGATTCACGACAGATTGTTGGAACTTATGCCGCAAAATAAGGACAAATTAGACGCAAACCTGCGCCAGTTCGAGAATCTGCTGACGCAAACTGACAAAAATGTTGGTAACATGCTTACGCCTGTGCAAGGTAAGGGTTATTTTGTTTTTCATGATGCTTACGGCTACTTTGAAAAACACTACGGTTTGAGTCCGCTGGGCCATTTCACCGTCAATCCCGAAATTCAGCCTGGAGCACAGCGCCTACACCAAATTCGAACACAGTTGGTTGAGCAGAAAGCGGTATGCGTTTTTGCTGAGCCACAATTCAGGCCGGCCGTAATCAATGCCGTCGCCAAGGGTACCAAAGTGCGTTCCGGAACGCTGGACCCGCTGGGCACCGGCATCGCGCTGGGGAAGGACAGCTACGGGAAATTCCTGACACAGTTGTCAAACCAGTACGTGAGCTGCCTGAAGTAAAGCTTATGAGGATAATATCGAGTGCAGCAGATAGTCCGAACTATCGCTCTGGCGTATAACAACCTGCCACGGCCCCACCGCGTCATGCTGGGGTCGCTGACAGTCGTCACATTGGCCGTCGCTGTTTGGCGGCCTTTTGTTTACCACCCAGAACACAACCCCATCGCCAAGAGCGTCGAGTTAGAATCCAGCCAGATGCGGTCATTGCTCCCTGAAGCCAGTGAACCGATAGATGTCGACCAACCCACCCCCGATGACGAAATCCCGCAGGATGAGCTGGACCAGAAGGATGCCGGCGATGATGGCGTGCATGAATATGTGGTTTCCACCGGTGACACCCTTGGCAGCATTCTGACGCAGTACGGCATCGATATGTCGGATGTCACCTTGCTGGCTTCGCAAAACCGCGATCTGCGCAATCTGAAGATCGGCCAACAGCTGTCGTGGACCGTGAACGACGCAGGCGATTTGCAGCAGTTGACCTGGGAGGTTTCCCGCCGCGAAACTCGCACCTATGATCGCGTCGGCAACAGCTTCAAGGAGTCAAAAGAGGCGCAGCAGGGCGAATGGCGCAACAACGTGATCAGCGGCCGGGTCAACGGCAGCTTCGTCAGCAGCGCCGGCGACGCCGGGCTGAGCCGTAACGAAATCAACTCGGTGATCAAGGCGTTGCAGTGGCAGCTCGATTTCCGCAAGCTGCGCAAAGGCGATCAGTTCTCCGTGCTGATGTCGCGTGAGCATTTCGACGGTAAGAAATCGCAAAGCCAGCTGTTGGGCGTGCGTTTGCGCACCGGCGGCAAGGATTACTATGCGATCCGCGCCGAAGACGGCAAATTCTACGATCGCCAAGGCTCTGGCCTGGCGCGCGGCTTCATGCGTTTCCCGACCATGAAACAGTTCCGCATCTCCTCCAACTTCAACCCGCGCCGCGTGAACCCGGTGACGGGCCGCGTGGCGCCGCACAAGGGCGTCGATTTCGCCATGCCGGTCGGCACGCCGGTGCTGGCGGTCGGTGACGGTGAGGTGGTGATCGCCAAACGCAGCGGCGCAGCGGGCAACTATGTGGCGATCCGCCACGGTCGTCAGTACACCACGCGCTATATGCACCTGAAAAAACTGTTGGTGAAACCAGGCCAGAAGGTGAAACGCGGCGATCGCATTGCGCTCTCCGGCAACACCGGCCGCTCCACCGGGCCGCATCTGCACTTTGAACTGTGGACCGGCCAACAGGCGGTGAACCCGCTGACGGCCAAACTGCCGCGTTCCGAAGGGCTGGGCGGCAAAGACCGCAGCGATTATCTGGCGCAGGTGAAGGAAGTGGTTCCTCAGCTGCAGTTGGATTAACGCCCCCTTTTTCCGGCGCTTCGGCGCCGTTAATTTCATCGGCCTGATTGCGGGCCGATGCTGTTTTACCTGGGCGGTTCGCGGTTGTTAATTGCAAAATCGGTGCTGGCAATTATGATTAGCCGAATCGCTAAGCCAAGAGCATGTGCATGCAAAACGAGAAGAAATCGAACGTAGAGTTCATTCCGCAGTTTCAAAAAGCCTTTTTATATCCGCGCTACTGGGGCGTGTGGTTGGGAACCGGTCTGATGGCCGGCATTTCGCTGGTGCCTGCGCGCCTGCGCGATCCGGTGCTGGGTGCGGTCGGCAAACTGGCCGGCAAGCTGGCGAAGGGCGCGCGCCGTCGTGCCCGCATCAACCTGCTGTATTGCTTGCCGGAATTGCCGGAAAGCGACCGTGAGCACATTATCGACCAGATGTTCGCCTGCGCGCCGCAGTCGATGGTGCTGATGGCGGAGCTGGCCTGCACCAAGCCCGAGAAAGTGCTCAAGCGCGTGCGTTGGCACGGTGAAGAGGTGTTGGACAAGATCCGGGCGGAAGGGCGCAACGTGATTTTCCTGGTGCCTCACGGCTGGGCGGTGGATGTGCCGGCGATGTTGATGGCCGCGCGCGGCCAACCGATGGCGGCGATGTTCCACAACCAGCGCAATCAGCTGATCGACTACCTGTGGAACGCCGTGCGTCGTAAATTCGGCGGCCGCATGCACGCGCGCAATGACGGCATCAAACCCTTTATCAGTTCAGTGCGCCAGGGGTATTGGGGTTATTATCTGCCCGATCAGGATCACGGCGCTGAGCACAGTGAGTTTGTCGACTTCTTTGCCACCTATAAAGCGACCTTGCCGGCGGTCGGGCGGCTGATGAAGGTATGCCGTGCGGCGATCGTGCCGTTGTTCCCGGTGTACGACGGCAAAACCAGCATGCTGGATATCTATATTCGCGAGCCGATGGACGATCTGGCCGAAGCCGATGACCCACGGATTGCCCGCCGTATGAATGAAGAAGTGGAAAACCTGGTGGGCCCGAACCCGGAGCAGTACACCTGGATCCTCAAACTGTTGAAGACGCGCAAAGAAGGGGAGATTGAACCCTACTCGCGCGACGATCTGTATCGTTAATCCTTTCTACCGCTAACGCCGGCAGGGTCACATCCCGGCCGGCGTTTCTTCAGATGTGTACCCTACAGCCGCGAGCCCGCAGGATGTCGACGATTTTAGGCGTGTGGGTGAAATCATTCCAGCGCAGATCAAGCTTGCGCAGTCGACTCAGTTCGCCGAGGCTTTCCGGCAGATCGCTCAGGCGGTTGGCGCGCAGATCCAGGCTTCTCAGCGCCGTCAGCTCACCGATATTTTCCGGCAGGCGCGTCAGCTGGTTGAAACGCAGGTTCAACTCGCTCAACCGCGGCAGCCGGCAGAAGGCTTCCGGCAGTTCGGCGATGGCGTTGCTGGCCGCGTCGAGTATCTCCAGCCCACCGAGCTGTGCCATTTCCGCCGGCAGCGCGGTCAGGGCATTTTTCATGATATGCAGTTCGCGCAGCGCGCGCAATTGCCCGATTTCGCCGGGCAGGCTGCCGATGCGGTTGTTGTATAAACGCAGCTCCTGCAATGCCGCAAGCCTCGGTATCGCCAGGGGCAAAACGGCCAGGCGGTTGTCGGTCGCATTGAGGTAAACCAGTTGCTGTAGCTGCGCCAGCGAGTGCGGCAGATCGCTAAAGCCGTTATCGCTCAGGTAGAGGTATTTCAACCGATGCAGTTGGCCCAGCTCTTCGGGGAGCTCGCTGGCGCGATTGTGGCCGAAGTCGAACATCTCAAGCTGTTGCAACTGGCCAATCTCCGGCGGCAGGCGGTCGAGCTGATTGCAGGAGATGTTCAGCACCTGCAGGTTGCGGTGTTGCAAGATGGAGGCGGGGAAGGCCGTCAGCTGATTGTCGTACAGGCTGATTTTGCGCAGCGCATGGCCGGTTAGCTGCGATTCGTCGAGCTGCGTCAGACCGCGCCCATCGAGATCGAGTGCATCACCGGTCGAGGCTGGATTGCGTTGGTGGAGCATGGCGTTCTCCGTCGTTTATGGCGGTGTCAGGGCAAAAAAATGCCGGCCAACGTGAGCCGGCCGGCATGTCGTCTGCGGCGTGGATTACTCGACGCGCAGAATACGGCTGGTATTGGTGGTGCCGACGGTTTCCATCACGTCGCCCTGGGTGACGATCACCAGATCGCCGGAGACCAGGAAGCCTTTGTCACGCAGGCGATTGACGGCTTCATTGGCGGCGATCACGCCGTCTTTGTGGCTGTCGAAATATACCGGCGTCACGCCGCGATACAGCGCGGTCAGGTTAAGCGTGTGCTCATGCCGCGACATGGCGAAGATCGGCAGGCCGGAGCTGATGCGCGACATCATCAGCGCAGTGCGGCCGGATTCGGTCATGGCGATCAGCGCGGTGACGCCTTTCAGGTGGTTGGCGGCATACATCGAAGACATGGCGATCGCCTCTTCGATGTTGTCGAACTGTACGTCCAGGCGGTGTTTGGAAACGTTGATGCTCGGGATCTTCTCGGCGCCCAGACAAACGCGCGCCATCGCCGCCACGGTTTCCGCCGGGTATTGGCCAGCGGCGGTTTCCGCCGACAGCATGACGGCGTCGGTGCCGTCCAGCACGGCGTTGGCCACGTCCATGACTTCGGCGCGGGTCGGCATCGGGTTGGTGATCATCGACTCCATCATCTGGGTCGCGGTGATCACTGCGCGGTTCAGGGTGCGGGCGCGGCGGATCAGTTTCTTCTGAATGCCGACCAGTTCCGGATCGCCGATTTCGACGCCCAGGTCGCCACGGGCGACCATCACCACGTCGGAGGCCAGAATAATGTCGTCCATCGCTTCGTCGGTGCAAACTGCTTCGGCGCGCTCAACCTTGGACACGATCTTGGCGTTGCAGCCGGCATCGCGCGCCAGGCGGCGGGCATAGTTCAGATCTTCACCGGTACGCGGGAAGGAGACCGCCAGGTAGTCGACGCCAATCTTGGCGGCGGTCACGATGTCCGCCTTGTCTTTTTCTGTCAGGGCTTCGGCCGACAGGCCACCGCCGAGTTTGTTGATGCCCTTGTTGTTGGACAGCGGGCCGCCGACGGTCACTTCGGTAAACACTTTCATGCCCTGAACTTCGAGCACTTTCAGCTGAACGCGGCCGTCATCGAGCAGCAGGACGTCGCCCGGCACCACGTCGGCTGGCAGGCCTTTATAGTCGATACCGACTTTTTCTTTATCGCCTTCGCCTTTTGACAGGTTGGCGTCCAGCAGGAATTTATCGCCCACGTTGAGGAAGATTTTGCCTTCCTTGAAGGTGGAGACGCGAATTTTCGGCCCTTGCAGATCGCCGAGGATAGCGACGTGACGCCCCAGTTTAGCAGCGATTTCGCGCACTTTGTCAGCGCGAGCCTGGTGATCTTCCGGGCTGCCGTGGGAGAAGTTAAGCCGAACTACGTTGGCACCGGCGGCAATGATCTTTTCCAGATTATTGTCGCGGTCTGTAGCCGGACCCAGGGTGGTAACGATTTTGGTTCTTCTGAGCCGTCTGGACATGTATTACTCCGTTGACTGGTGAAGCAAATATTGGTGTTGCGATAACGTCGGATAACGAAACCAGGCGTGAAATGTAATTTTACAACACTGATATTTCACCCGGGTTACCCGCATGAGCATGTTAACAGGGTACCGCCTCTGATGCCGTCATTCAAATGTCTGTTGAACGGCGATTTTTTCTTCGTCGGGTCACGAATCAAAACTGTTGGGAATGACCACGCCTTTATCAAAGCGCGATTCTTTGAGCGCTTCTTTGACCCGCTTCAAGTTATCTCTGAATTTAGCCCCTCGGCGCAAGGTAAATCCGGTGGCAAGCACGTCAATGAGCGTTAATTGCGCGATCCGCGACACCATCGGCATGTAAACGTCGGTGTCTTCGGGCACGTCGAGCAGCAGGGCCAGGGTCGCCGCCTGGGCGAGCGGGGTGTCGCGCGAGGTGATAGCCAGTACCGTGGCGTCGTTCTCCCGCGCCAGGTGGGCCATCTCCACCAGATTCTTGGTGCGGCCGGTGTGTGAGATCAGCACCACCACGTCGCCTTCGCTGGAGTTCATGCAGCTCATGCGCTGCATGACGATGTCATCAAAGTAGACCACCGGAATGTTGAAGCGGAAAAATTTGTTCATCGCATCGTGCGCCACTGCCGCGGAGGCGCCCAGCCCGAAGAAAGAGATCTTTTTTGCCTGGGTGAGCAGGTCAACCGCACGATTGATTGCGGCAATATCCAAATTTGCCTTTACTGTATCCAGGCTGGCCATTACCGATTCGAAGATCTTGCTGGTATAGGAATCGACGCTGTCATCTTCCTCAACGTTACGGTTTACGTAGGGCGTGCCGTTAGCCAGGCTTTGGGCGAGATGCAGTTTGAAATCGGGAAAGCCTTTGGTATCAAGGCGGCGGCAAAAGCGGTTGACGGTAGGTTCGCTGACGTCGGCCATGCGCGCCAGCGTGGCGATGCTGGAGTGAATGGCGGTCTGCGGGGAGGCCAGGATCACCTCGGCGACTTTCCTTTCAGATTTGCTCAGGCGTTCCAGATGGCTCTGGATTTTGTCCAGCGTATTCATATAACGAGAGTCACTCATGGTTTTATCCCTGTGGCTTTCAAGCAACAGCGTCGAATTTCGCCCGTGTTCGCCGTGCAAGCAGACGCCAAACGAGCGGCTGTAACCTGGAATCGATAGGGTATGTCGATTTCAAACAAAGGAGAAATCAATGCCGGTTTAGTGAAAATATACTACGTGCTGGTAACCGTTGGCAGTCTCGACACGGCGTATGCAGGGTTTTTTCACCAGAATATGACCTGTGTCTAACTTTCATAATGGTAACAGAGCGTCAAAAAAGACGAAAAATTACAGTTTTGCCCGTGGTGAGGGCGTTGGCGTAGATTGGCGCTTTCCACTGGAATCTTGAAGCCTTTTTTTCTGCTTTGCTCCGGGTTTGCTGGCCGTAGTCAAACAGAGTACATTAGTAATGTAAGAAAATTACAAATATCCTGCAACGAGGAGATGAACATGGCGGTAACCTCTACAGCCCAGGCGTGTGACCTGGTTATTTTCGGCGCGAAAGGTGATTTGGCGCGCCGTAAGCTGCTGCCTTCCCTGTACCAGTTAGAGAAAGCCGGACACATCCACCCGGATACGCGGATCATCGGCGTCGGCCGCGCGGAGTGGGATAAACAAGCCTATACCGAAGTGGTCAAGGAAGCGCTTGGCACCTTCATGAAGGAAAAACTGGATGACGAACTCTGGGCCACGCTGAGCGCGCGCCTGGACTTCTGCAACCTGGACGTCAACGACAGCAAGAACTTTACCAAATTGGGTAAAATGCTGGTTCAGAAGCACCGCACCACCATCAACTACTTTGCCATGCCGCCAAGCACCTTTGGCGCCATCTGCAAAGGGCTGGGCGAAGCCAAGCTGAACCATGAGCCGGCGCGCGTGGTGATGGAGAAACCGCTGGGCACCGATTTGGCGTCCTCACGCGTGATCAACGATCAGGTGGCGGAGTACTTCAACGAATCCCAGGTTTACCGTATCGACCACTATCTCGGCAAAGAGACGGTGCTGAACCTGTTGGCGCTGCGTTTCGCCAACTCGCTGTTCGCCTCCAACTGGGATAACCGCACCATCGATTCGGTGCAGATCACCGTAGCGGAAGAGGTGGGCATCGAAGGGCGTTGGGGTTACTTCGACCAGGCCGGCCAGATGCGCGACATGATCCAGAACCACCTGCTGCAGATCCTGACCATGATCGCCATGTCGCCGCCGGCGGATCTGACGACCGACCGCATCCGCGACGAGAAGGTGAAGGTGCTGCGCTCGCTGCGCCGCATCGATCAGACCAATGTCCGGGAAACCACCGTGCGCGGTCAGTACACCGCCGGCTTCGTCCAAGGCAAGAAAGTGCCGGGTTATCTGGAAGAGGAAGGGGCGAACAAGAGCAGCAGCACCGAAACCTTCGTCTCTATCCGCGTGGATATCGACAACTGGCAGTGGGCCGGCGTGCCGTTCTACCTGCGTACCGGTAAACGTCTGCCGACCAAATGTTCGGAGGTGGTGGTGTACTTCAAAAACCCGCCGCTTAACCTGTTCAGCGATTCTTACCAGCAGTTGCCGCAGAACAAGCTGACCATCCGCCTGCAGCCGGACGAAGGCATCGAAATTCAGGTGCTGAACAAGGTGCCGGGGCTGGATCACAAGCACCGCCTGCAGACTACCAAGCTGGACCTGAGCTTCTCGGAAACCTTCAACCAGGAGCACGTGGCGGACGCCTATGAGCGCCTGCTGCTGGAGACCATGCGCGGCATTCAGGCGCTGTTCGTGCGCCGCGATGAAGTGGAAGAAGCCTGGAAGTGGGTCGACTCCATCATGGACGCATGGAAAGCCGACAACGAGGCGCCTAAGCCTTACCAGGCGGGTACCTGGGGGCCGGTGGCGTCGGTGGCGATGATCACCCGCGACGGCCGCTCCTGGAACGAGTTCGAATAATGCGTAATGCCGGCAGCCTGTCTGCCGGCTTTTTTTTGCCTGCGATCTGCGCGCGGGCCTCATCACTTACGGTACGGCCGGACGTCCGCGCATTTGTGCGGAGCCCTGTGGCAGGGGCGTGCCATTGTTAACCGCGAGTAATGGAGAAATAACGATGAAAAACTGGAAAACCAGCGCCGAGCAGATCCTGACGGCGGGGCCGGTGGTGCCTGTTATCGTGATCAACAAGCTGGAGCAGGCGGTGCCGCTGGCGAAAGCGCTGGTTGCCGGCGGCGTGCGGGTATTGGAGGTGACGCTGCGCACCGCCTGCGGGCTGGAGTCTATCCGCGCTATCGCCGAAGAGGTGCCGGAGGCGATCATCGGCGCCGGTACGGTGATCAACCCGCAGCAGCTGCGGCAGGTGACCGAAGCCGGGGCGCAGTTCGCCATCAGCCCAGGGCTGACCGAGGCCTTGCTGCAGGCGGCGACGGCGGGACCCATCCCGCTGATCCCGGGCATCAGCACCGTGTCTGAACTGATGCAGGGCATGGATCACGGCCTGCGCGAATTTAAATTCTTCCCGGCGGAAGCCAACGGCGGCGTGAAGGCGCTGCAGGCGATCGGCGGCCCGTTCCCGCAGGTGCGTTTTTGCCCGACCGGCGGCATTACGCCAAACAATTACCGCGATTATCTGGCGCTGAAAAGCGTGCTTTGCATCGGCGGTTCCTGGCTGGTGCCGGCGGACGCGCTCGAAAAAGGCGACTATGCGCGCATCACTGAACTGGCGCGCAGCGCCGTCAGCGGCGCCGCGTTGTAACCCGCGCTAGGCCTGGGGTTGGCGCTTATTTGCTCACCCGCGGATATCGCAAGGCTCAACCCTTTGTTGAGCCTTTTTTAATTTTTATCGTGATTAACTTTCTTATTTTTAACCCGTTTTTTTCTGCTTTTTGATGAAAACGGCAGTTTGCTTTCTTATTTTGGCTGTGGTAAAAATATCTCAGTTGAAAATTTTACTTTTATGAGGATATTGGGCAAATCGCACGGTGTGCGGCTGATAATAGAGAACTATTATGATGACTATTAACGGAACTACCCTCAGAACCTCTACGTGCCAACTCTTCCTGTCTGCGATCCTTGCCAGTGAGCATCACTGGTGCAGCGAGCTATAGCGTCTTTCTCCCTTAACCGGTGCGGGTAGCGGGCTTAGGCCTTCGTTCTACCGTTCAGCCGGGCAAACATTCTTTTTGCGTTTGGGTCAGTTTATCCCCAGGGATCTCTGCGTCTTGCGCGCCGTACTGTGGCCGTTCGACGAGATAAATCGGGATAAATATGCCTTGGCGCGCGTTATTCGCCGTTTGGGAGAAAAATTATGATTTATTGGATCTTTTTAGGTTTGGCCATCATGACCGAAATCATCGGCACCTTGTCGATGAAATACGCCAGCGTCAATGGCGGCATGATTGGGCATATCGTGATGTACGTGATGATCACCGCGTCTTATGTGTTGTTGTCAGTAGCGGTAAAACGCGTGGCGTTGGGCGTGGCCTATGCGCTGTGGGAAGGCATCGGCATTCTGTTCATCACCCTGTTCAGCGTGCTGTGGTTCGACGAGCCGATTTCGGCGCTGAAGGTGCTGGGTCTGGCTACGCTGATCGCCGGCATCATGCTGGTGAAATCCGGCACCCGCAAAGAGCGAAAACAGGTCAGCCCGCGAGGTGACAACCATGCAACAGTTTGAGTTGTACCATATTGGGTTTCTGGGATTGGCCATCGTGCTGGAAATCATCGCCAACATCTTCCTGAAGATGTCGGACGGCTTCCGTAAAATTTGGCTGGGGCTGTTGTCGCTGCTGTCGGTGCTCGGCGCGTTCAGCGCCCTGGCGCAGGCGGTGAAGGGCATCGATCTGTCGATCGCTTATGCGTTGTGGGGCGGTTTCGGTATCGCCGCCACCATCGCTGCGGGCTGGATCATGTTCGGCCAGCGGTTAAATGCCAAAGGCTGGATCGGCCTGGCGCTGTTGCTGGCGGGGATGGTGATCCTTAAACTGTCCTGATAGCGGGCAATAAAAAACCGCAGGCGTTGCCGTCTGCGGTTTTTTTTCGTCTGCGCTCAGGCTTACAGCGCGGCGATGATTTTGATTTCCACTTTATATTTCGGATTCATCAGCTGCGCCTGCACGGTGCAGCGTACCGGCGCGCTGCCGGCAACCACCCAGGCGTCCCAGGCGGCGTTCATCGCGGCGAAGTCGGCGGTATTGGCCAGGAAGATGGTGGCGTCCAAAATGCGGCTTTTATCCGAGCCTACGCGCGCCAGCAGCACGTCGATGGCTGCAAGGGCGTTGGCGGTCTGCGCGGTCGCGTCATCATCCAGGTTCTCCGGCACGCTGGTATAGTAAACGGTCTCGTTGTGCACCACGGCTTCGGACCAGCGCTGATCGGGATCAATTCTTTCGATATTCATTTGCTTATCTCCATATCATAGTCCCGCTAAGGGTAGCACAGCCGGTGATGAAAAAGCGCGGCGATAAAGTGGGTGGTAGCCGGGCGGCAGGCTTGGCATAATCACCGCTGAATGACACCGGCAGAGAGACAGCGTGACAGACGATTTTGCAACAGACGGCGCATTGGCGCAGGCTATCAAGGGATTCAAACCGCGTGAGCCGCAGCGGCAGATGGCGCAGGCCGTCACCGAAGCGATCAATTTCAAGCAGGAACTGGTGGTGGAAGCCGGCACCGGCACCGGCAAAACCTTCGCTTATCTGGCGCCGGCGTTGCGCGCCGATCGCAAAGTGATCATCTCGACCGGTTCGAAAGCGTTGCAGGATCAGCTGTATGCGCGCGATCTGCCCACCGTCGCCAAGGCGCTGAAGTACAAAGGCAAGCTGGCGCTGCTGAAGGGGCGCTCCAACTACCTGTGTCTGGAGCGTCTTGAGCAGCAGTCGATGGCCGGCGGGGAGCTGGCGGGGCAGACGCTGATCGATTTGGTGCAGCTGCGCAAGTGGTCGTCGCAGACCAAAGAAGGCGACATCAGCACCTGCAGCGAAGTGGCGGAAGACAGCTTCGTCTGGCCATTGGTGACCAGCACCAATGACAACTGTCTCGGCAGCGATTGCCCGCTGTATCAGGATTGCTTCGTGGTTAAAGCGCGCCGCCGCGCGATGGATGCGGATGTGGTGGTGGTGAACCATCACCTGTTCCTGGCGGATATGGTGGTGAAAGAGGGCGGTTTCGCCGAGCTGATCCCGGAAGCCGAGGTGATGATTTTCGATGAGGCGCACCAAATCCCCGACATCGCCAGCCAGTATTTTGGCCAGCAGCTCACCAGCCGCCAATTGTTGGATCTGGCGAAGGACATCACCATCGCCTACCGCACCGAGGTGCGCGATGCCGCCCAACTGCAAAAAAGCGCCGATCGTCTCAGCCTGAGCACGCAAGATTTTCGCCTTAATCTGGGAGAGCCGGGTTTTCGCGGCAATCTGCGTGACGTGCTCGGGGAGCCGAACGTGCAGCGCGCTTTGTTGCTGCTCGATGACGCGCTGGAGCTGTGTTACGACGTCATGAAACTGTCGCTGGGGCGTTCGGCGCTGCTGGATGCCGCCTTTGAGCGCGCCACGCTGTACCGCGCGCGCCTCAAACGCCTCAAGGCGGTGACGGAGCCGGGCTACAGCTATTGGTATGAGTGCAATTCGCGCCACTTCGTGCTGGCGCTGACGCCGTTGACGGTGGCCGATCGTTTCCGCGAAATGCTGGACGAGAAGCCGGGCAGCTGGATCTTTACCTCGGCCACGCTGTCGGTCAACGATCAGCTGGGTCACTTCACCGAACGGTTGGGGCTGACCAAGGCCAAAACGCTGCTGCTGCCGAGCCCGTTCGACTATGCCAAACAGGCGTTGCTGTGCGTGCCGCGCTTTTTGCCTTCGCCGAATCAGCCCGGCGGGGCGCGCCAGCTGGCGCGCATGCTGCGGCCATTAATCGAAGCCAACAACGGCCGCTGCTTCTTCTTGTGCACCTCGCACCAGATGATGCGCGAGCTGGCGGAAGAGTTTCGCGCCACGATGACGCTGCCGGTGCTGTTGCAGGGGGAAACCAGTAAAGGCCAGCTGTTGGCGCAGTTCGTCGCCGCCGGTAACGCGCTGCTGGTGGCGACCAGCAGCTTCTGGGAAGGGGTGGACGTGCGCGGCGATGCGCTGTCCTGCGTCATCATCGATAAACTGCCGTTCACGTCACCGGACGATCCGTTGCTGAAGGCGCGCATTGAAGATTGCCGCCTGCGTGGCGGCGATCCGTTCAATGATGTGCAGTTGCCGGATGCGGTCATCACCCTGAAACAGGGCGTCGGCCGTTTGATCCGCGACACCGACGATCGCGGCGTGCTGGTGATTTGCGATAACCGTCTGGTGATGCGCCCTTACGGCGAGGTGTTCCTCAATAGCCTGCCGCCCACGCCGCGCACCCGCGATCTGAAGCAGGCAATCGCCTTCCTGCAGGCCGCCGACACGTCGGCCACGTGAAAGATGAAGGGCTTACGGGGCTGTGCTACAATGCGCGCCCTGTATGAAAAACCCAGTTTTATTCCCGCCAGAGGTTGGCATGTCCACGCGAATTTTAGCGATCGATACCGCGACGGAAGCCTGTTCCGTCGCCGTCTGGAATCAAGGCGAAATCCACGCCCTGTTTGAGCTGTGCCCACGCGAGCATACGCAACGAATTTTACCTATGGTGCAGCAGGTGCTGGCGGAATCCGGTCTGGCGCTCAACCAGCTCGATGCGCTGGCCTTCGGCCGTGGCCCCGGCAGCTTTACCGGGGTGCGCATCGGTATTGGCATCGCTCAAGGCCTGGCGCTGGGCGCCGATCTGCCGATGATCGGCGTTTCCACGCTGCAAACCATGGCGCAGGGCGCCTGGCGCGTCAGCGGCGCGGAGCGTGTGCTGGCGGCGATCGATGCGCGCATGGGCGAGGTCTACTGGGGGCAGTTCGAACGCCAGGCGGACGGCCGCTGGTTGGAAAGCGAAAGCGAGGCCGTGCTGTCGCCGGCGCAGGCGCTGGAGCGTGCGCAGCGCCTGCAGGGCGAATGGGCCCATGTTGGCACCGGGTGGCAAACCTATCCCGACTTGGTCAAGGGTTCCGCGTTGAGCGTACGTGACGGCCAAATGCTGTTGCCGCAGGCGGAAGACATGCTGCCGCTGGCGCTGCAGGCCTGGCAAGAAGGGCTGGCGGTAGCGGTGGAAAACGCCGAGCCGACCTATCTGCGCAATGAAGTCACCTGGAAAAAACTGCCGGGCCGCGACTGATCGCGGCGTATTGTGCTGATGTTGATGCCGGGCGATGAGGGGTTGCAACTTGAACGATGAAACGCGGTCAAAGTTACAGCCATTTCAGGAGATTGCGACCATGTTAATCCGCACTGCAAGTAAAAAGCTGTCGCTGCTGGCCGTCGCCTGCGGCGCGCTGGTTTTATCCGGGTGCGTCACCGTACCGGATGCGATCAAAGGCTCCAGCCCTACGCCGGTGACTCAGCTGTCCTCGGTACAAAATGCACCCAACCTGTTTACCGGCGCGGAAGCCCGTTTCGGCGGCACCGTGGTAAACGTCGCCAACGAACAAGGGCGCACGCTGCTGGAGATAGCGGCGGTGCCGCTCGACAGCGGTGCGCGGCCGATACTGGGTGAACCGTCGAACGGTCGCTTGCTGGCCACGGTGAACGGCTTCCTCGAACCGGTCGATTTCAAAGGCCAACTGGTGACCGTCGTCGGCCCTATCACCGGCCTGAAAGAGGGGCGGATCGGCATGACGCCGTATCGCTTCGTAACGATGAACGTGACCGGTTTCAAGCGCTGGCATCTGGTGCAGCAGGTGGTGATGCCGCCGGCGCCGATGGGCCCTTGGGGCTGGCGCGGAGGTCCGTGGGGACCCGGTTGGGGCGCAGGCTATGGCTGGTACAACCCTGGCCCGGCACAGGTGCAAACCATCGTAACCGAGTAGCATACGCTTGATGTGAACACATTTGACAGGGCGGCTCAGGCCGCCCTTTTGTTTTTTGGGATAAGGAATATCCGACAATTAGTGACGTACATCGCAACCTGAATAATGTTTAAAACCCGAACTGGTCTGCTGAGTTAAAATATTGTTATGGTTAGGCTGCGAGTTTGAGGGCTGCGATGATAATTAGTAATGATTTCAGGAGTAATACCTTGGATAAGGTCTGGTTAAAACGGTATCCGGCAGATGTGCCCGCAGAGATTGATGCCGATCGCTATTCGTCGTTGATCGAAATGTTTGAGCATGCCGTGCAGCGCTATGCCGATCAGCCCGCCTTTATCAATATGGGCGAGGTGATGACCTTCCGCAAACTGGAAGAACGCAGCCGGGCTTTCGCGGCTTACCTGCAAAATGAACTGGGCCTGAAGAAGGGCGACCGCGTCGCACTGATGATGCCTAACCTGTTGCAATACCCCATCGCCCTGTTCGGCATTCTGCGCGCCGGCATGGTGGTGGTCAACGTCAACCCGCTGTATACCCCGCGTGAGCTGGAGCACCAGTTGAACGACAGCGGCGCCAGCGCCATCGTCATCGTGTCCAACTTCGCCCATACGCTGGAAAAAGTGGTGTTCAACACTCAGGTTAAGCACGTGATCCTGACGCGCATGGGCGATCAGCTGTCGGCCGCCAAAGGTACGCTGGTCAACTTCGTGGTCAAGTACGTCAAGCGTCTGGTGCCCAAATACAACCTGCCGGACGCCATTTCATTCCGCAGCGCGCTGCAGCGCGGCCGCCGCCTGCAGTATGTAAAACCGGACATCATTAATGCCGATCTGGCCTTCCTGCAATATACGGGCGGCACCACCGGGGTGGCGAAGGGCGCGATGCTGACGCACCGCAACATGCAGGCCAACCTCGAGCAGGCCAAGGCCGCCTATTCGCCTCTGTTCCGCGAAGGGCAGGAACTGGTGGTGACGGCGTTGCCGCTGTATCACATTTTCGCGCTGACGGTGAACTGCCTGCTGTTTATCGATCTGGGCGGGCGCAATTTGCTGATCACCAACCCACGCGACATTCCAGGGCTGGTGAAAGAACTGGGCAAATATCCGTTCACCGCCATGAGCGGGGTGAATACGCTGTTCAACGCGTTGCTGAACAACGAAGAGTTCCACAAGCTCGATTTCTCTACGCTGCGTTTCTCGGTCGGCGGCGGCATGTCGGTGCAAAAAGCGGTGGCCGAGAAGTGGGAGAAAACCACCGGTAAACACCTGCTGGAAGGTTATGGCCTGACGGAGTGCGCGCCGTTGGTGGCCGGTAACCCTTACGATCTGAAACACTACAGCGGCAGCATCGGCCTGCCGGTGCCGTCGACGGACATTCGTCTGGTGGACGACAATGGCCAGGATGTACCGCCGGGCGAACCGGGCGAACTGTGGGTCAAAGGGCCGCAAGTTATGTTAGGCTATTGGCAGCGCCCGGGCGCCACCGACGAAGTGCTGAAAGATGGCTGGTTGGCGACCGGCGATGTGGTGACCGTAGACGAGCAGGGGTTCGTGCGCATCGTCGACCGCAAGAAAGACATGATCCTGGTCTCCGGTTTCAACGTTTACCCGAACGAGATCGAGGACGTGGTCAGCCAGCATCCGAAAGTGCTGGAATGTGCGGCGATCGGTGTGCCGAGCGAGGTCTCCGGCGAAACGGTGAAGATCTGCGTGGTGAAGAAAGACGCCTCGCTGACCAAGGAAGAGCTGCTGACCCATTGCCGTCGGCACCTGACCGGGTATAAAGTGCCTAAAATTGTTGAGTTCCGCGATGAACTGCCGAAGTCTAACGTCGGCAAGATTTTGCGGCGAGAACTGCGCGATGAGCTAAAAACGCCGAAGCCGGCCGATGCCGCCTAGGTGTCGCTCTCGCGCCTGACTATCAACAACGCCGGTGAATGCCGGCGTTGTTGTGTTTGAATCCTACAAGAGAATGATGTTTTGAATTATCAGTTGATCACTACCGATGCCGGATTGCAGCAGGTCTGCGAGCAGGCGAGAAAGCATGCCCAGATTGCGCTGGACACCGAGTTTGTCAGAACGCGCACCTACTATCCGCAGCTGGGCCTGATCCAGCTCTACGACGGTGAACAACTCTCCCTTATCGATCCTCTGCCGATCAAGCAATGGCAGCCGTTTGTCGACCTGCTGGCCGACACCGCCGTGGTGAAGTTCCTGCATGCCGGCAGTGAAGATCTCGAAGTGTTTCTCAACGCCTTTAAAACGCTGCCGACGCCGATGGTCGATACCCAGATCCTGGCGGCCTTTACCGGCCGGCCGCTCTCCTGTGGCTTCGCGACGCTGGTGGCGGAGTACATGAAGGTTGAGCTGGACAAGAGCGAGTCGCGCACCGACTGGCTGGCGCGCCCGCTGACTGAAAGACAGTGCGTGTATGCGGCCGCCGACGTGTTCTATCTGCTGCCGATGGCTAAACAGTTGGTGCAGGAGACCGAAGAGGCCGGTTGGACCGCGGCGGCCAATAACGAGTGCCTGCTGCTGTGCCAGCGCCGTAGCGAGACGCTGGCGCCGGCATTGGCCTACCGCGAAATCAGCAACGCCTGGCAGCTGCGCCCGCGTCAGCTCGGTTGTCTGCAGAAGTTGGCGGAATGGCGGCTGCGCCAGGCGCGTGAGCGCGATCTGGCGGTGAACTTTGTGGTGCGTGAGGAGAACCTGTGGCAGGTGGCGCGCTATATGCCGTCTTCGCTGGGAGAACTGGATTCGCTGGGTCTGAGCGGGCCGGAGATCCGTTATCACGGTAAAACGCTGCTGGCGCTGGTGGCGGAGGCCGAAGCGCTGGACGAGTCCGAGTTGCCGGCGCCGTTGGCCAACCTTATCGATCAGCCGGGCTACAAGAAGGTGTTCAAAGACATCAAGGCGGCGATCGCCACCGTCAGCGAGCAAAGCGGGTTGAGCAGCGAGCTGTTGGCATCCCGTCGCCAAATTAACCAATTGTTGAACTGGCATTGGAAACTGAAGGACGGCGAAAGTCGCCCTGAATTAATCAGCGGCTGGCGCGGCGATTTATTAATGGCGCCGTTGCAGGACATCCTGAAAGATTATTAATCGCTGATTATCACCAGGGCAGGGTAGGGAAACTCTGCTCGGGTGAATATAGGCAGGAAATAATGCGTTGAAGGTAAATCTGGCCAGAATTTACTTTAAACGAGGTGGCGGCAAAGTTAATTGGGAATTGTCCCAAAGGGAAAAATCGATTTTTTGCTGCCGATAATGCTTAATAACTGGATGCACATACAGTTACCCCCTGCATAAAATATACAGGGGGTAATTAATGCGTCGCAATCATTTAGCTGCTTCTTCCGATTCCGGCAATGTCACGTTAAGTTCAAGTACCGAAATATCGTCCCCTTTCTGCTCGAACTGCACGTGCAGCATTTCAGGATCGATCTGAATGTATTTGCAAATAACCGCCAGAATATCGCGTTTCAAATCAGGTAGATACGGGGGCTCACTGTCCCCGCGGCGACGCTCAGCGACGATAATCTGCAGCCGTTCCTTGGCTATATTGGCTGTCTGTTTTTTGCGGGACAGAAAGAAGTCTAATAAGGCCATGGTTTATCCCCCAAAAAGGCGTTTCAGGAAACCCTTCTTCTCTTCTTCAATGAAGCGGAATGGGCGTTCTTCCCCCAACAAGCGGCAAACGGTATCGTCATACGCCTTACCGGCGTCTGACTCGGCATCCAGAATGACAGGCTCACCCTGGTTGGAAGCGCGCAGTACGGACTGGTCTTCCGGGATTACGCCCACCAGCGGAATGCGCAGGATTTCCAGCACGTCTTCCATGCTCAGCATGTCGCCACGGCTGACGCGGCCCGGGTTGTAACGGGTCAGCAGCAGGTGTTCCTTGATAGGCGATTCGCCTTTCTCAGCGCGGCGTGATTTGGAAGAGAGAATGCCCAGGATACGGTCGGAGTCGCGTACCGAAGACACTTCCGGGTTGGTGGTGATGATAGCTTCGTCGGCGAAATACAGCGCCATCAGCGCACCGGTTTCGATACCGGCCGGTGAGTCGCAGACCACGAAGTCAAAATCCATCTCGCCGAGATCGTTGAGGACTTTTTCAACGCCTTCACGGGTTAACGCGTCTTTGTCGCGTGTCTGCGAAGCCGGCAGGATATAGAGGTTTTCAGTGCGTTTGTCTTTGATCAACGCCTGATTCAGCGTGGCATCGCCCTGAATCACGTTCACGAAATCATAAACTACCCGACGTTCGCAGCCCATGATCAGGTCAAGATTACGCAGACCGATATCGAAATCGATCACGACGGTTTTCTTGCCTTTTTGGGCCAGGCCGGTAGCGATGGCCGCGCTCGAAGTGGTCTTGCCAACGCCCCCTTTACCCGATGTAACAACAATAATGCGTGCCATGAAATGGATTCCTTGTCAAAAGGGCTTAATTTAAAGGTTGTATGGTTAAAGCGTTATCCAACAGGCTGAGTCGTACGGCCTGCCCGAGGTAATCGGACGGGATTTGGTCGCTCAACCAGTACTGCCCTGCGATAGAGACTAGCTCAGCCGCCAGGTGGGTGCAAAAAATCTGACATTGCGTGTCGCCTGACGCGCCTGCCAGTGCGCGACCGCGCATCATGCCGTAGACATGAATATTGCCGTCGGCAATCAATTCGGCGCCGGCGCTGACGCTGCTGGTCACGATAAGATCGCTGTTGCGGGCGTAAATCTGTTGGCCGGAGCGGACAGGCGTACTGATGATGCGCGTTTTGGCGGGGGCGTTATCCGCCACCACGGGCGCTGGTGCAGGCTCCGGCGCCGCCATTTTCTGGCCTTTGCCTTCGCTCAGCAGCGGCAGCCCGGCGCGGGCTATCGCGCGCTTTTGACGCTCATCTCTGCAACCGCTGATACCCACAACGCGCAGACCTGCTGCCGCGACAGCCTGTTGAAGTTCTTTCCAGTTCGCATCGCCTTCCAGCGTTGCGACGTTGATAACAACAGGGGCGTTTTTCAGAAAAGCGGGCGCTTGCTCAACTTTTTCCTGTAACGCCTGGCGTATTACCTCGGGCTGCGAATTATGCAAATGAACAACCGATAGGGTAAAACTGCTGCCTTTTAGCTCAATTGGCGATTGTGACATCTATCCTGACTCAGTCTCAGCAACTTTAAATCCCCGGAATACCACTCGGGGTGCGATATTCCGATGTACTATAAGCATGTTATAGTCAGAGTTATATCCAGGCAAGACGCTCCCTCAATTAAATAGAGTTAAAAAAATGCTTTGTGTGATCTATAGAAGCCCGAAACGCGATCAAACTTATCTTTATGTCGAAAAAAAAGACGATTTCTCTCGTGTGCCGGAAGAGCTGATGAAAAGTTTCGGCGTGCCGCAATTCGCCATGATGCTGTCGCTCGATGAGCGCAAAAAATTGGCCTCGGCGGATATCGAAAAGGTGAAGCAGGCGTTGAAAGACGAAGGCTATTATCTGCAGTTCCCGCCGCCGGTTGAAAACCTGCTCAATCAGCATCTGGCGGGCGATAAGGCCTGAGACAGTCGCCACGGCCAGGGGAGGCGCGATGACACGTTCGGCGAGAAAGACCGTATTGGCCGCCTGGTTGGCGCTGGGCGGGGTGCTGATGCCCGGCGCATCGCAGGCGGCGCAGGAGACGACGCTGGCGGCGAGCGGCCGCGATCCGGCGCAGTTCCCGGCGTATGTCGATCAACTTAAGCGCCGGGCGCGGGAACAGGGCATCAGTCAGACCACCCTTGATCGCGCGTTTGCGCAAATCCATTTCGTCGATCGGGTGATCAAGGCCGATCGCAATCAGCCGGAGCAGAAGGTAACCCTGGACGACTATCTACGGCGGGTGATGTCGCCCGCCAAGGTGCGCCAGGGGCGCGAACTGTATCGGCTGCGCCATGCGCAATGGTTGCGGGCCAGCGAGCGCTATCGGGTGCCAGGGCGTTATATCATCGCGCTGTGGGGGATGGAGAGCGCCTACGGCAAGATTCAGGGGCGGGAAGACGTGGTGTCTGCGCTGGCGACCTTGGCGTTTGAAGGGCGCCGTGAAGCTTTTTTCAGCCAGGAACTGATGGCGGCGCTGCAGATAGTTGAGCAGGGGCACGTCGGCGATACGCCGCTGAAAGGCTCCTGGGCCGGCGCGATGGGGCAATGCCAGTTTATGCCGAGCTCCTTCTTGCGCTACGCTGCGGATGGCGACGGCGACGGGCGCATCGATATCTGGAATAACATTGACGACGTTTTCGCGTCTACAGCCAGCTATTTGTCCAAAGAGGGTTGGCAGCCCGGCATCGGTTGGGGGCGCGAGGTCAAATTGCCCGCCGGTTTCAACCCGGCCGAACTGGGCCTGAAAGACGCGCAGGCGCGCAGCGTCAACGACTGGCAGAAACGCGGCGTGCGCCGCGCGGATGGCAGTGCGTTGCCGCATGCCGTGCAGCGCGGTTGGATTATCGCGCCGGATGATCTGCAGGGGCGGACGTTCCTGGTCTATGATAATTTCCGCACCCTCATGCACTGGAATCGCTCTTACTATTTCGCTCTCGCCGTGGGTATGATGGCAGACGCGATCGGGCATTGATCCGGCACACCAATAATCGGCTTGGCGCGCCAAGCCTCTACAGTTTGGGAGAAGCGGTATGTATCAACATAGAGACTGGCAGGGTTCGTTGCTCGATTTCCCGGTGAACAAGGTGGTCTGCGTCGGCAGCAACTACGCCGATCACATCAAGGAAATGGGCAGCGCGGTGTCCGTCGAACCGGTGGTGTTTATCAAACCGGAAACGGCGTTGTGTGATATTCGCCAGCCGGTGGCCATCCCCAAAGAGTTCGGTGCGGTGCATCATGAGGTGGAGCTGGCGGTATTGATCGGCACGCCGTTGAAACAGGCCAACGAAGATCGCGTTGCGCGGGCGATCGCCGGTTACGGTGTGGCGCTCGATCTGACGCTGCGCGATCTGCAAGCGGGCTTTAAAAAGGCCGGTCAGCCGTGGGAAAAGGCCAAGGCCTTCGACGGTTCCTGCCCGATGTCGGGATTTATCCCGGTGGTGGAATTCGGCGATCCGCAAAACGCCGAGCTGTCGTTGACCGTCAACGATCAATTGCGCCAGCAGGGCAATACGCGCGACATGATCACGCCAATCCTGCCGCTTATCAGCTACATGAGCCGCTTCTTCACGCTGCGCGCCGGTGACATCATCCTGACCGGCACGCCGCAGGGCGTGGGGCCGATGGCTTCCGGCGACATGCTGAAAATCAGCCTGAACGGCAAAATGCTCAGCACCCGGGTGATCTGATTTCTCCTTGCCGCCGACATCGTCGGCGGCAAAGCTTGCATCTTGTGGCTAAAATGTCTATATAGTCCCCCCTCGAACCTGCGCGCAGGTGACTTATCCATTTACCGAAACCGGACGCTAACATGTCACAACTCGCTTTTTGGCAACAGAAAACGCTGGCGGAAATGTCAGAACAAGAGTGGGAATCGCTGTGCGACGGGTGCGGGCAATGCTGTTTGAATAAGCTGATCGACGAAGATACCGACGAGATTTATTTTACCAACGTAGCCTGCAACCAGCTCAACATCAAATCCTGCCAATGCCGTAACTATGAGCGGCGCTTCGAGCTGGAAGAAGACTGCATCAAACTGACGCGCGAGAACCTCACTACCTTCGATTGGCTGCCGCCGACCTGCGCCTATCGCCTTATTGG
Source organism: Serratia nematodiphila DZ0503SBS1 (assembly GCF_000738675.1). Taxonomy (NCBI): domain Bacteria; kingdom Pseudomonadati; phylum Pseudomonadota; class Gammaproteobacteria; order Enterobacterales; family Yersiniaceae; genus Serratia; species Serratia nematodiphila. The sequence continues at coordinate 3,230,386 of NZ_JPUX01000001.1, forward strand.
CGAAGGCAAGCCGCTGTTTCCCTGGCACCCGCTGATCAGCGGCTCCAAAGCGGCGATGCACGGCGAGCGCATCACGGTGCGGCATATTGCGGTGCGCGAGAGTGAAGTGGTGGACTGGCAGGATCATATCCTCAACAAGCCGGACTGGGCCAGATAACGCGGATACCTTGACAGATGTTGCTAGGCAACACGAGTTTTAATGCCAGAGGGCGGCGTGTTAAGACATTCCGCCCTCTTGGCTATTGAGCTTACGCGCGTGAGACTCTTGCTTCACGCTTTTTTATCTCGGCGATGCCAGTTGGCCAGATTTTTCAGCGGCTGCTTCACATACGGGCTGGCTTTGATCAGGCTGAACAGCAGTTTATTCACCGCCGTGCCCACTTTGTCCATTGGCCGGTCGACATCGAGAAACAGCACCGCACGCAGCTCGTCGGTATCATTGCGGACCTCGTGTTCATAAGAATCATCAAACAAAATCACCTTGCCTTCATCCCAGTGCAGAATTTGGTCGTCAACGCGGATCCAGAGCTTGTCCCGATCCTTTGGCACGATCAATCCCAGATGCGCGCGCACGACGGCTCGAGTCGGGCCCTTGTGGGGCACGATGTGATAGTGCGGTTTGAGGATTGAAAACATGGCGGTGCGCATGCCCGGGATCTCGCTGACCGCCTCTGCCGTGCGCGGGCAGATGGCGCAGTTTTCATCAACCCGTTGCCCGTAGACAAACAGCCCGAAGGTTTTCCAGTTATCTCCTTTAGAGATGCGTTTCTGATCCGGCGATATTTGGTGGAACGCTGGGATATCCTCCGGGTGCTCCAGCAACCGATCCAACTCCTCGCGAATGGCCGGCCAACGGGCTTCCAGCGCCGTCACCCAATGAAATTCATGATTACCGATCCGCGGCGTGGTGGAGATGAGCGAATGGCGAGTCTGAAATTCGCCGTTCCAGCGCAGGAATTTTTTCCCGGCTTTGAGCAGCATGCGCCGCAGGAAGGGGCGCTGAGACGAAGGGGGCAATGTGGTATCCGGCATAGTATCGTGTCCTTGATGTAATATGATGTGCTGTAGTCAGCCAAAACCTGGCTCACAGGAAGAAAGGGTGAAAGTCAACACGTCATTTAGCATAGGGAAAGCATCGCGAACGATTTTAATCTTTAGTGCGCGAATAGCGTTGATGCTTGCTGCCGGATAGAGGCAAATTCCAACAATTTATTTAAGGATGGTAAGGGCTTGTGTGAGGGAGGAGGGGGGGAAAAAAGCCCCTGCAAAGATGAGGGGCAAGACACACAACAACACCAGGGAAATCGGTAGTACTCACTTTGCCGATACTATAAGGATTTTATGGGTAAACTTCACCAAAATATTGTGCTCTGAATGTGACAAAGGTGCAGTCGTTCATAAGTAACGGTAATTTATTGATGCTCGAAGGCTGAAAGGAAGGTGCCAGAGTGGCCAGTTTTTAGTCGCCGATATCGCAGAAGCTTAATGTTATGTAAATTACGCGCTTAACTGTGCCGGGATGCTTCTTTTTAAACGATAAGTTGGGTAATTTGGCCGCTCTCCCGCAAGTTCGAGAGTATAACAATGAAAATGATCCGCCTGTTTGCCGTAGCTGGAGCGCTGATCGTGCTCGTTTACTTCCTTACACATACCTGAGGTGGCTTTATCTCGGAATGTGGCAGCAATACCTAAAAAAACGGCGCCTTCCGGCGCCGTTTTTTGTTTGTCTGCCGATCAGTGGCCGAACAGGTCGCGGCGGCGTGGGCGAACAAACTGCGCGATCAGCACAATCAGCGCCACCAGCAGATAGGCGCCGAAGATGCCGACCAACCATTGCGGCATTTCCAACGTCAGGAATTGCCATTGACGCACGGAGCAGTCACCGGAAGCGTGGAACACCGCCGGCAGCCATTTGTCCAGCGGCAGCCATGACGGGAAGCTGACGAAGAAATCGCAGGTATTGAATGGCGAAGGATGCAACTGGATCATGGTGTGCTTCCACGCCAGCTGTACGCCTTCCCAGGCGCTGTAGATCCACAGCAAGATCGCCGCGTAGCGCAGCGGCGTTTTCGGCGCGATGGCGCCCACCAGCGAGGCGCCGAGGATACCGAACAGCGCGCAACGCTCGTAAATGCACATCACGCACGGCTGCAGCAGCATAACGTGCTGGAAATAGAGCGCGACCAGTTCCAACACCAACGCTGTCAGGGCCATCAGCAGCCAGGCGCCGCGTCCTTGTGAACAGCGGTTAAAGAATTGCAACATATCTAGATTCTTCCATGCAGTAAGCAATTGAACCGGCAGTGTAAACCAATTCCTCTTCGCTGCCAGCCACCTGGGCCGGATTCAGCGTAAAAATAGTCGGTTCACCCTGCCGGCGCCGTCTCAGTGGCCGACGGCGTCGATGGACGGCAGCGTCAGCCAATGCCACTGCGTCAACAGCTCGGTCGCCGGTTCCAAGGTGAACTGGACGCACAGCAGGCCAACCACCGTCAGCACCACCGTATAAGGCAGGGCCATCCATACCATGCGGCCATACGACAAACGCACCAGCGGCGCCAGCGCAGACGTCAGCAGAAACAGAAACGCCGCCTGCCCGTTAGGGGTGGCGACCGAGGGCAGGTTGGTGCCGGTATTGATGGCGACCGCCAGCAGCTCGAACTGCTTCAGCCCGATAGCGCCGGTTTCCAGCGCGGTGCGCGCCTCGTTGATGTAAACCGTGCCGACGAACACGTTGTCGGAAACCGACGACAGCAGGCCGTTGAACAGGTAGAACAGCGAAAGCTGAGAAGCGGGCTCGGCGCGCAGCACAAACTGGATCACCGGGCTGAACAGGTGCTGCTCGATGATGACCGCGACCACGGTGAAAAACACCGTCAGCAGCGCGGTGAACGGCAGCGCTTCCTGGAACGCTTTGCCGATGGCGTGCTCGTCGTTCACGCCGCACAGGGAGGTGGCGAGAACGATCACCGACAGGCCAATCAGCCCCACTTCAGCCAGGTGGAAGGCCAGCGCCAGCACCAGCCAAACGCCGATCAGCGCTTGCATCACCAGTTTGAGTCGTTCTTGTTTGCTACGGCCCGCAGTGGCCTTGCGGTCATACTCTTTCAGCACGTCGCGTACCGCTTCCGGTAGCTGCGCGCCGTAGCCAAACAGGCGAAAACGTTCTACCAGCCAACAAACCAGCAGGCCGCACACCAACACCGGCAGCGTGACCGGCGCCATTCGCAGGAAGAAATCGATAAAACCCCAGCCCGCGTTTTTGGCGATGATCAGGTTTTGCGGCTCGCCTACCATGGTCATGACACCGCCGAGCGCGGTGCCGACGCCGGCGTGCATCAGCAGGCTGCGCAGAAAGGCGCGGAATTGCTCCAGCGTCTGTTTGCGCTCTTCGCCGGTAAAATCGCTGTCATCGCCGATGTCGCCGTCGGGGCGATTCGACGTCACGTTGTGATAGATGGAATAGAAGCCGGTGGCCACGCTGATCACCACCGCCACGACCGTCAGCGCGTCGAGGAAGGCGGAAAGAAAGGCAGCGGCCAGGCAGAACGCCAGCGACAGCAGCGTTTTCGAGCGGATGTTGAGCAGCAGCTTGGTGAACACGAACAGCAGCAGTTGCTTCATAAAGTAGATGCCGGCCACCATAAAGATCAGCAGCAGCAACACGTCCAGATTGTGTTCGATCTCCTGCGAGACCTGCGCCGGGCTGGTCATGCCGATGGCCACGGCCTCGAGCGCCAGCAGGCCGCCCGGCAGCAGCGGGTAGCATTTCAGCGCCATCGCCAGGGTAAAGATGAACTCGACCACCAGCAGCCAACCCGCGATAAACGGGCTGGCGAAAAAGAACACCAGGGGGTTGATCGCCAGAAAAATGAGAATGGTCAGTTTGTACCAGTCGGGAGATTGCCCCAGAAAATTTTTGAGCAGGGCGCTACGCAGGGTTGTTTCCATTGTGCTCTATGCATCCTTCAATCAGTCGTAGCACGTACCCTAACAATGCGGCGGGGGCGTGCGCAACCTGAGCTTGTTTTACGATGAGAAAATTCCTGCGACCGGTATTTTTGCTCGTTTTTTGCCACGTTATGCACACTTTCGTTTATTGTTTTTCGCTCACGCTATGTCATGTCAGCACGATCTGGTATGATGAGCTGATTACTTTTACTGATTTTATCGTCGCAACGGAACGTCAAACACATGGTCATAAAGGCGCAGAGTCCTGCCGGTTTCGCGGAAGAGTACATTATTGAGAGTATTTGGAATAATCGCTTCCCCCCTGGCTCTATTTTGCCCGCGGAGCGTGAGCTTTCGGAGTTGATTGGCGTCACGCGCACCACGTTACGTGAAGTGTTGCAACGTCTGGCCCGCGATGGCTGGTTGACCATTCAGCATGGCAAACCGACCAAAGTGAACAATTTTTGGGAAACGTCCGGCCTCAATATCCTTGAGACGGTGGCCCGTCTCGATCACAAAAGCGTCCCTCAGCTGATCGATAACCTGCTGTCCGTGCGCACCAATATCGCGTCGATCTTTATTCGCGCCGCGGTGCGCAATCATCCTGAGCAGGCCCAGGAAGTGTTGGCGAAGGCCGCCGAGGTAGAAGATCAGGCGGACGCTTTCAATCTGCTCGATTACGAGATCTTCCGCGGTCTGGCGTTCGCTTCCGGCAACCCGATCTACGGCCTGATCTTCAACGGTCTGAAAGGGCTGTACACCCGCGTGGGCCGTTACTACTTCTCCAATCCGGAAGCGCGCAAGCTGGCGCTGGCCTTCTACAGCAAGCTGTCCACGCTGTGCCATGAGAAATTGTACGACCAGGTGATGGATACCGTGCGCAGCTACGGTAAAGACAGCGGAGCGATTTGGCAGAGCATGCAGGGCACCATGCCGAGCGATCTGACCGAAGCGCGTCGTTAATCGCGAGTCAATGAAAAAGAAAGGGCGCCATGCGGCGCCCTTTGTCGTTGTGGCGGTTACAGCGGCGTAGGCCGCGGCGGGCAGCGATCGAGCAACTCTACACTGCCGTCTTCATTTTGCTGCTCGAGGATCACGTCGAAGCCCCACAGGCGATGCAGGTGCTTCAACACGTCGCGGCGGCTCTTATCCAGTGGCGCGCGTTCCTGCGGGATGTAGCGCAATGTCAGCGAGCGGTCACCGCGCAGATCCACGTTCCAGATCTGAATGTTCGGCTCATGGTTGCTCAGGTTGTATTGCGCCGACAGCTCCTGGCGGATCGCCCGGTAACCGGCTTCGTTATGGATCGCGGCAATCTCCAGATAGTTGTTGCGATCGTCGTCCAGCACGGTGAACAACCGGAAATCGCGCATCACTTTGGGTGACAGGAACTGGCTGATAAAGCTCTCGTCCTTGAAGTCGCGCATGGCGAAGTGCAATGTCTCCAGCCAGTCTTTTCCGGCGATGTCCGGGAACCAGTAGCGGTCTTCTTCGGTCGGCGATTGGCAGATGCGCTTGATGTCCTGGAACATGGCGAAGCCCAGCGCATAAGGGTTGATGCCGTTATAGTACGGGCTGTTGTACGGCGGCTGATACACCACGTTGGTGTGGCTGTGCAAAAACTCCAGCATAAACCGCTCGGTCACTCGGCCCTCGTCGTACAGATGGTTGAGGATGGTGTAATGCCAGAAGGTGGCCCAACCCTCGTTCATCACCTGAGTCTGCTTTTGCGGGTAGAAATACTGGCTGACTTTGCGCACGATGCGCAACACCTCACGCTGCCAGGGTTCCAGCAGGGGTGCGTTCTTTTCGATAAAATAGAGGATATTTTCCTGCGGTTCGCTCGGATACCGGCGCGCCTGCTCCGGCGACTCTTCGCGTTCAACGCGTGGCAAGGTCTTCCATAACGTATTCACCTGGCTTTGCAGATACTCTTCGCGGCTTTTCTGGCGCGCTTTCTCTTCCACCAGGGAGATTTTCTGCGGGCGCTTGTACCTGTCGACCCCATAGTTCATCAGCGCATGGCAAGAGTCCAGCAGTCGCTCCACTTCATCGACGCCGTAGCGCTCTTCGCACTGGCTGATGTAGTGGCGGGCGAACAGCAGATAATCGACGATGGAGCTGGCGTCGGTCCAGCTGCGGAACAGATAGTTATTCTTGAAGAACGAGTTGTGGCCATAGCAGGCGTGCGCCATCACCAGCGCCTGCATGGTGATGGTGTTCTCCTCCATCAGGTAGGCGATGCAGGGATTGGAGTTGATGACGATTTCATACGCCAGCCCTTGCTGGCCCTGTTTGTAGCGCTGTTCGGTTTCGATGAACTTCTTGCCGAAGGACCAATGGGTATAGTTGATCGGCATGCCAACGCTCGAATAGGCGTCCATCATCTGCTCGGAGGTGATCACCTCGATTTGATGGGGGTAGGTGTCGAGTCGGTAATGCTTGGCGACGCGGTCGATCTGCTCCAAATACACCTGCAGCAGTTCGAACGTCCAGTCCGGTCCATCGCTCAGACGTTTATCATCCTTAACCTTTTCATGTGTTGAAGTAGTCATCAGCGCACCCTCATTATTCACGGGTCTTGCTCAAACGGCAGACCCTGTAACAAGCATAGTTCAAGTCATAATTAACCATTGCAAATCAGTGAAATAAAAATGCCGGTACGCAAAGGAGCGAACGGCGGTCAATCCGGCGCCCGTCCCGGCAGAAGGCGGTGCGGCACCACACTTCCTCTTCGAGTATAACCCTGCGGCAGGGGGGCGCAACACAATGCCTGTTGCACGACAAGGATTGAAAATGGTTATGTTATATTGTAACTTTTAATTTTTCCCGATAACGGACAAGGAGCGCATTTTGGCGAGGCATTTTGGCAAACTGGCGGTGGCGCTGGCCGCGTTGTTTATCAGCGGGCAGGCATGCGCCCACGGGCATCATTCACATGGCAAGCCGTTGACGGAGGCGGAAAAAAAGGCGGAGGCGGGGATGTTCGACGATAAGGACGTCAAAGATCGCGACCTGGCCGACTGGGAGGGCGTGTGGCAATCCGTGTATCCCTATCTGCTCAATGGGGATCTTGACCCGGTGTTCAAGAAGAAAGCGGCACAGGACAAGCGCAAGACCTTCGCCGAAGTGAAGGCGTATTACCGCAAAGGGTATGCCACCGATGTGGATACCATCGGCATTGAAAACGGCGTCATGGAATTTCACCGCGGTGACCAATCCAGCGCCTGTCAGTATAAGTACGCCGGGCATAAGATCCTGACGTATGTTTCCGGTAAAAAGGGTGTGCGTTATCTGTTTGAATGTCAGGATGCCGGCAGCCTGGCGCCGAAATTCGTGCAGTTCAGCGATCACATTATCGGCCCGCGCAAATCGGCGCATTTCCATATCTTTATGGGCAACACGTCGCAGGAAGCGTTGCTGAAAGAGATGGATAACTGGCCGACTTACTACCCATTCCAACTGCAAACCAAAGAAGTCGTGGATGAGATGCTGCATCATTGATGCTGCTCGTTCCCGCAACCACAAGCCCGCCTGTGTGGGCTTGTGCTCAGTCAAACGGTCTGATTTGCAGGTAATCGTCCGTCACTTCCATTTCAAATAGCGTTTTATCTGCCAACAAGGTCGCACGCATTCGTTCCCGGGCTTGCCGGTAGCGTTCATCCAACTGAATATCACCGGCGCTTTCCCATGCGACTCGGCTTGGCCATTGCGCATAGCCGATAAACTGCCCGCCCACATCCCGATGCAGGCGCGAGCCAAGGCTGCCGCGCTGCAGATAGATACCTTGGGTCAACGCCAGCCAAGCCTGGCGAAAGGCGTGTTCGTGTCCGGGTTTGACTGAAAACTGGTAGATGGCGATGAACATAAGACGTTCTCCACAATAGCGACGGTGTGAACTTTAGGCGCTGCTTCTGGCTTTAACGTTCATATCGTGCTGCAGCGTTCAACATAAACGGGCGGGCCAAGGGCTCGGGTGTTTTATTCCGGCACTGAAAGCAAGGTTAACGGCAGCTGAAATTTTGCGCGATTTTTCTGCTGCGGAGGGAGGGGGCTCTCTTTGTTTGTTATGTTGGTATTTTTTATTTTATTGGGTTTTTATTCTGTTTAAATGTTGGCTGGTATTTTTATATTCTGTTAAATCAATGTTGCTTATTACGCCTTTTTTGAGTGCTATCATTGATAGCGTTGATATCAATTCAGTGGCGGTATGACGCTATAATCCCCTCTAAACCGCATCTTATCGCTATTTGCAGACGGCTATTGCAAATACATGGCCCATCGACGATAAATTAATTGTGAATATTGTCACGTTTGATGACGAAGTTGTTGGACGGATTTTTTCACTGAGTTAATTTCCTGTAAGCAGAAGATTATGCTTTGTGAAGCCTTGGGCTGGAGTCAGCGATGCGAGTGGTAATTTTAGGTAGTGGAGTGGTGGGCGTAGCCAGTGCCTGGTATTTGGCGAAGGCGGGGCATGAGGTGACGGTGATCGATCGTCAGCCAGGCCCCGCACTGGAAACCAGCGCGGCGAACGCCGGGCAGATTTCACCGGGTTATGCTGCCCCCTGGGCGGCGCCGGGCGTGCCGCTGAAGGCCATCAAGTGGATGTTCCAGCGCCATGCGCCGTTGGCCATCCGCCTCGACGGCAGCAGCTTCCAGCTGAGCTGGATGTGGCAGATGTTGAAAAACTGCAACACCGAACACTACATGACCAACAAAGGCCGCATGGTGCGCCTGGCGGAATACAGCCGCGATTGTATCAAGGCGCTGCGTCAGGAAACCGGCATCCAGTACGAAGGTCGCCAGGGCGGCACGCTGCAGCTGTTTCGCACTCAACAACAGTTCGAAAACGCCGCGAAAGACATTGCGGTATTGGAAGATGCCGGCGTGCCTTACCGGTTGCTGGAAGCCGGCCAGCTCGGCAGCGTCGAGCCGGCGCTGGCGCAGGTGGCGCACAAGCTGACCGGTGGCCTGCAGTTGCCGAACGACGAAACCGGCGATTGCCAGCTGTTTACGCAACAGTTGGCGAAGATGGCAGAGCAGGCGGGCGTCACCTTCCTGTTCAACCGCAGCGTCGATCGTCTGCTGGTGGAGGGCGACAAGATCGCCGGCGTGCAGTGCGGCGAGGAAGTGTTCAAGGCCGACAGCTATGTGGTGGCGTTCGGCTCGTACTCCACGGCGCTGCTGCGCGGCCTGGTGTCCATTCCGGTTTACCCGCTGAAGGGCTATTCGTTGACTATTCCTATCACCGACGAAGCGGCGGCGCCGTTCTCTACGGTATTGGATGAGACGTATAAAATCGCCATCACACGCTTCGACCAGCGTATTCGCGTTGGCGGCATGGCGGAGATCGTCGGTTTCAATACGCAGCTGGAGCAAAAACGGCGCGAAACGCTGGAAATGGTGGTGCGCGATCTCTACCCGAACGGCGGCCGAGTGGAAGAGGCGACGTTCTGGACCGGCCTGCGGCCGATGACGCCGGACGGCACGCCAATTGTCGGCCGCACCTCGCTGAAGAACCTGTATCTCAATACCGGGCATGGCACGTTGGGCTGGACGATGGCCTGTGGCTCCGGGCAGTTGTTGTCCGATCTGATGTCCGGCATTACGCCGGCGATCCCTTCCGATGACCTGGCGGTGGCGCGTTACAGCGCCGGGTTTCGTCAGCAACACGCGGTTCCGCTGAACGACGTGCATCCCGCACGTTAATCGTTGACTCTGTCATAGACTTTCCCGGCCACGCGCAGGCGCGCGTGGCCGCCGTACGCTGCCCCAAGGAGAAGCGATGCCCCGTCCCATAACCGCCACGATGCATCTCGGCGCGATTGAAAATAACCTGCAGGTGGTGCGCCGTTTCGCCCCCGGCGCCAAAGTCTGGGCGGTGGTCAAGGCTAACGCCTATGGCCACGGCATCAAACACGTTTGGCGCAGCATGGCGCAAACCGACGGCTTCGCCATGCTGGATCTGGCCGAAGCGGTGCTGCTGCGCGAGTCGGGTTGGCAAGGGCCTATCCTGTTGTTGGAAGGCTTCTTCCAGCCGCAGGATCTGGCGTTGCTTGATCGTTATCGCCTGACGACGGCGGTGCACAGCGACTGGCAACTGGCGGCGATCGCCGACGCCACGCTGAACGCGCCGCTCAATGTCTATCTGAAAGTGAACAGTGGCATGAATCGGCTGGGGTTCGCACCCGAGCGGCTGCATGAGGTGTGGCGCAGGGCGCAGGCGGTAGCCAACATTGCCGAGCTTACGCTGATGAGCCATTTTGCCACCGCCGACGGCCCTGAAGGCGTGACGCAGCAGATGGCCACCATCGAGGCGGCGGCTACCGATATACCGCTGCCGCGCTGCCTGGCCAACTCGGCCGCCACGCTGTGGCACCCTTCGACCCACGGCAGTTGGATCCGTCCTGGGATCGTTCTCTATGGCGCTTCGCCGAGCGGTTGCTGGAATGACGTTGCGACGACGGGGCTGCAGCCGGCGATGACGCTGAGCAGTGAAATCATCGGCATTCAGCAGCTGAAGTCTGGCGATCGTGTGGGTTACGGTGGTCGTTACAGCGCCGCAGGCGCACAGCGTATCGGCGTGGTGGCCTGCGGTTACGCCGACGGCTATCCGCGTCATGCGCCGACCGGTACGCCGGTATGGGTTGGCGGCGTGCTGACGCGCACCCTGGGAACGGTATCGATGGATATGCTGGCGGTGGATCTGACGCCCTGTCCGCAAGTCGAACTGGGCGCCGAAGTCGAGCTGTGGGGGAAACGTCTGCCGGTGGATGAGGTGGCCACGGCGGCAGGGACGTTAGGCTATGAACTGCTGTCGGCGTTAGCGGCGCGAGTGCCGGTCGCCATCGAGGCCTGAGCCGGGGCTTAGGCGACTTTTCTGATCTGCCCTTTAATCTGCTTGCTGAGCCGCCGCGCGTGCAGCGCCAGCAGGCAGCCCGCCAGCATCACCAGCGCCAGCGACAGCTTGGGTTGCAGCGGCAACGCCATCGCCACCAGACCCAGCGCGGCGCCGCCCGCCATCTGCACGAAACCGACCAGCGCGGACGCGACGCCGGCCTCATTGGAGTAGGGTTCCAACGCGTAGCTGGTGGCCGGGCCCATCACGAATGCCAACCCGGCGCAGGCGCTGGCGACGGGCAGCATATACGCCAGCCAGTGCGTTTGCGCCGTCGCGGGCAGCAGCATGACGCCCAGCAGCAGGCCCAGACAGCCCAGCCCCATCAACATGCCGCCGGTCGCCAGACAAACCGGGCGGCCGACCTTGTGGATGATGCGGTTGGCGAAGAAGCTGACCAGCATGATCCAGAAACCGTTGGCGCCGAACACCAGCGAGAATTGCAGCGGCGTCAGGCCGGCGGTGCCCATCAGCACGTTCGGTGCCAGAGAAACGTAGGTCAGCGCCATGCCCATCGCCCCGGAGTTCACCACCGCAAAGGAGAGAAAACGCCGTTCGCTGAGGATGCGCGCGTATTGACGCACCGGCAACCCCTTGACCGGCACGGTGTCGGCGGGGCGAGTTTCCGGCAGGCGCAGCGCGATGAGCGCCAACACCAGCAGCGCGTAGCCGACCAGAAACCAGAAGGGCGCGCGCCAGCCGAAGGCTTCGGCGAGCAGGCCGCCGAGCAGCGGCGCCAGCGCCGGGATGATGTTCAGCGTGCCGTTAAGAAAGCCGAAAGCGCGGGCGGCGTCGTCGCCATTCAGGCGATCGCGCACGCCGCTGAAGGCGACGACGGCGGTGCAGCAAACGGCCACCCCTTGCAGCAGACGCGAAGCGATGAAAATCGTCGGGCTGGTGGCCAGCGCCGCCATCGCGGCGCCGATCATGTAGAGGATAATGCCGGCCAGCGCCACCGGTTTGCGGCCATAGTTATCCACCAGCGGGCCGGCGATGAGCTGGCCGAGGCCAAGTACCAGAATAAATAGCGATATGGTGGATTGGATCAACGCTTCGCTGCTGCCCAGACCGACGGCAATAGCGGGAATCGTCGGCAGATAAAGATCGATGCCTAATGGGCCGAGCAGCACCAGGCTGAGAAGCATAAACAGAAACTTTTGCATAACAGAAAAGGCACGTCCGAGTGACAAAGAGGGCTAGAGTAGAGACTCTGGCGGCAAATGAAAAGGGGCAAAGCGGGTCAGCGCTGCGCCCCCTGACGATAATAGAGCGCCGAGACGGTATCGGCCACATAGCGGGCCTGGTGGCGAGCATCATCCAGCGCACGATGCGGCATACCTTCGAACGGGCGAGCCTTTTTCGGGTTAAAGCCATGCAGTTCCGCCAGCGTGATCACCGTGCGCACGTCCTGAGTATCCCAAAACTTCCACGGGCAGGGCATTTCCAACTGCTGGAAGGCGTGTTCGAGGATCGCGCAGTCGAACTCTTTGCCGTTGCCCCAGACTTTCACCGTGTCGGTGCTGTTCATATGGATAAAGCGGCTGAGGCTGCTCAGCACGCGCTTCAGGCTCTCGGTGCCGCCGAAGGCCTGTTTGCGCGCTTCATCGGACTGTTTCGCCCACCAGGCGACCGTGTCCAGGCTGATGGTACGGCCCGGTTGGTCTTTCTGACTGCTGACGGCGGTTTCGAATTCGGCGCCCAGCGCCCCGGTCCGGGGATCGAAAAACACCGCCGCAACCACCAGAATGACGGCGCTGGGTTTTATATCCAGGGTTTCAATGTCTAACATCAGATGGTGCATCGGCGTTTCCGGTGGTGGGCGTGGTGGCTTAATGTTACTACAGAACGTGCGCCGATGCGGCCGGTGCGCACATGAAATCCTTTTAAAGCGCCTCGTTCAGGTTATGATGCTCGTGATACTCTTGTCAGGTTGGTCGCTATCGGTGAGAACGCTTATCTTTATTCTGTGCATGGCCGGCTACTTGCTGTTGCTGGGCTACCTTAGCATGTTCGTCACGGACAAGATCTGTGAGAAGGCGGGTAACTACACCAAAATATGCCGCGTCGTAGACATTTCCGAACCTCATATTCCCAAATAGCCCCCAGTTTATCCCAGATAGTCGGTGGTAATCAGCGGCGTCAGGATGGCAGCCAGCGCCGTGAGCGCCCCCCATTGCCGCCAGCCCAGCCGCGCCAGCCAGTCATGCCGCTGCGGCGGCGTGGACAGTTGCCCGACGGCTACGGCGCCGGTCAGCAGCAGCGTCAGAATCAGCAGCACCAGGCAACGGCTCACCAACGTGAACTCAACATGCAGCACATTGGCGTAATACAGGCGCATCAGAATAAAATAGCTCAGCAAGATCCAGGCGAAAACGACGTTCTTCTTGAGCACCTGCTGCAGCATCAACGCGAGAAACAGGCTGTGAAACAGCGACAGCAGCGGGGCCTCGATCGGGTGCCGAACGCAGACGTTGTAGACCGCCATATAAATGTTGAAAACCAGCAGGATATAGATCACATAAATATACCAGCCGTAGATGACCTTGAGCTTTTTCGGGGTCGGCGGCAGGGAGAGTGCGTCCGGTTTCATTAATGCCTCCTGATGATGCCATGTAAACGCTGTGCTTGAAGACGGCGCGGCGACATCGTAATTTAAAATCCACAGGGTATATATCACCCGAGCGCTAAATGACAATTAAACGCGGGATCGGCTTTATTTCCGCGTTGGCCTGGAACTCTTTTGCGCCCGCGGGGTCGATTGGCGTACGAATGCCTGGCGGTTTTTGCATTATGATGACAGATATAATTTATTGATATGAAAGATTATAAAAACACTTCGGGCACAAAAATTCTGCTGCTGTTCAGCCTGGCGTTTTATACGCTATTGCCACCGTTGCTGACGGCGGTCGTGTTCAACCGTTTCAATCTTAATCCGTTCGCGATCGTCAAATTTTTTCACTTCAACCCGTTTTTGGCCGATCGGGGCATACCCGGCTATCAGACTTTCTTCTACTTGCTGATGCTATGGTTGGGGTTGAACGCTTTGCTCTGGCTGCTGGTGTGGGGGGCGGGGCGATTGTATCAACGCTGGCGATCGCCGCGCGGCTGATAGTTTCTCAAAGGGGAAAGTTGCCTGGGGAAATGACTTTGCATTCAATAATGAGACGTATTATCATTTTATTCGCCGGTGAGGGGAAAAGGGTTGTCTCCTTCTGTGCCCCCCGATCCGGCACGACATTGCTCACATTGCTTCCCGTTTTCATGCCAGCCTTGCGCTGGCACTTTTTTATCCCACGCCAAAAACCATGACGCCGGTGGTCAGCCTCTTTTCATTAATATGACTGTTTAAAAGCCAGCGCGCGGCATTGGGGCGTTAGAACAGCGAAAACAGCAACACCACCGGCAGGCTCAACGGCCAGGTTAACCCGATGGTCAGTGCGCTGATACAGCGAATTTTGACGGTGTCCCGGCTAACCAGGTAGGTGAAAACCATAGAAACTAACAGACCAATAAAATAACAGTATTGCGTTGCAACCCACAGCGGCGACATGAAACCCGATCCCAGTTGTATTTTTACGCGCGAATTCTAGGAGCTTGGCGGGTGATAATCAATGACCAAAGGCCCTTTATTCAAACCTTTATCCATAAGTATGCATAATTTATTTCTATAAAGAACGTAGGGTTATTAGCGGCTTTATGTTTATTGCCAAAAGAAATCAACAGCATAGTTACCGGTAACATCTTGCGTCAGGCAAGCCATCCTTCTGGAGTGAACTCCGCTGAGCAGTTAAAGAGTCGGTGAAGGGGGAAACGCGGTGGGGTTATGACTCATAAAAATTAATGATGTATTTGCGGACGGCAAGGCTAAGGTGAGGTGGCGTCGGGTTTGGCGGTACGTGAACCCTTCAGGCGCCGGTTTTAGCGCATCGGTCGCGATGCGCCGCTTGCCCGCCAGGGAGGGGGATGGTTGTCGTTACGGGTTTAATGAATGTTAAGACCGTAGACGAACAGCCACGAAAACAGCAGCGCCAGCAGGCATGCCATAAAAACGATGGAGATCATTTCCTTCACAACTTCATTCCTTTTCCCGGTGAGCCAAATTTACTTCTCTTTGTTTTTGCGCGAAATTTTAGATCGGTATGGGTAAAAATCCTAGTTTTAATCCTGTTTTTTCCCGGCCTTGCGGCGTAAGCCGCTTCGATAAGCCGTGGCGGCGGTGGGAAATCGGGGACGTTAACTCGTCGTAGCTATTGCTGAACGCCATGAGGCTGACTATATAAAAGGGGGACTGCGTGGCGTCGAAGGCAGCCAGGCTCGCCCCTTGCGGGGCCGTTCATCTGCCTGCGGCGCTTTCCTATGAGATGAAGGAGTCGGCAATGAGCACAAAACCAACTATCGTGCTGGTACACGGATTCTGGGGCGGCGCCGCGCACTGGAGTAAGGTCATCATCGAGTTGTCGCGCAGGGGATATACGGCGATTCATGCGGTGGAAATGCCGTTGACGTCGCTGGCTGAGGATGCGGAACGTACGCGTAAGATGGTCGCGCAGCAAGCGGGACCGGTATTGTTGGTCGGGCACTCTTACGGCGGTGCCGTGATCACGGAAATGGGCAACCAGCCTAACGTGGTTGGCCTGGTCTACATCGCCGCGTTTGCGCCGGATGCCGGTGAAAGTGCCGGCGGTATTACGCAAGCGCATCCTCCTGCGGCAGTCGAGAATCTGGCCCCGGACAGCGACGGTTATCTGTGGATTAAAACCGACAAGTTTCACGAAAGCTTTTGCCAGGATCTGACCGCCGACGAGGCATTGGTGATGGCGGTGGCGCAGAAGGCCCCGCTGGCCGATACCTTTGGCAACACCATCGGCGAGCCCGCCTGGAAACATAAGCCGTCATGGTATCAACTTTCCAGCGACGATCGAATGATAGCGCCGGAGAATCAGCGGCGCATGGCGCAGCGGCTGCAGGCCAAGAAAGTGATGGTGCTGAATGCCAGCCATGCCTCGCTGGTTTCCCATGCCGATGAGGTGGCGGGTTTGATTGACGAAGCGGCAGGTTTGAAATAAAGCAGGGGCAGGAAGGCTCGACATTCTGCGGCAGATTATCCCTTCGCTGCCTATTACGCCGGACGAAAGCGCCGGCGTAATAGGCGCTAATTAGGGATAAGCGCTGATATCGTTATAACAGCATCATCAACACGACGGCGGCGGTAATAATGGCGTAGAGGTCTGCCTTACGCATATTGCCTTAGCGCCCGTTAACGCCGATCATTTCTATTGCCGCGCGATGCAGCCGCTGAAAATAGTCATCGGGCTGCTTTTCTATCTCCTGGATAAGGCTGGCGAGCAGGTTCTGTTTGGTTATCGGCTTGTTGGCGGTCAACACCAGCAGCACGTTTTTGCCGAGCAGGCAACATATTTGCTTATGGTATTCATCAACATCGTGCTTGTTGAGGCCATAGAGGGTGTAGTCGATCATGATGTCTAACCTGCTGACAGGTAAATGCCCGCCGCAGCGGGCTGAGAAGCCATAGAAAAATAAAATGATGCAAATTTCGCTTAGGAAGAGACTTAAGCGATGGGGTAACGATAACTGAATGGGAATATTCCTATCAAGCCGTGCGGGGGTAGCGGCGGATGTTTAGGAATAACCTCAGAAGAACAAATAATAGAGAGAACCGTTCTGGGGAATCTGACTTATTATTGTTGTTGCCATTGTTTAAAAAATAAACATGGGTTTTGCAAATGTATAATGCGAAAAAGAAACAGCCGGAAAACGGTGCTTTCCGGCTGTGGTGACATTCACGCGGCGTTATTCACACGGTCTGTTTACGGAACAGTTCGCGGAATACCGGATAGATATCGTCCGGTTCGCGGATATGCTGCATGGCGAAGTTGTCGAATTTCGCCTGCAGATCCTCGTATTCGCGCCACAGCGTTTGGTGAGCGCGGCGAGTGATTTCTATGTAGCTGTAATAACGCACCATCGGCAGGATCTTTTTCGCCAACAGCTCATGACACAGCGGTGAATCGTCGGCCCAGTTGTCGCCGTCCGACGCTTGCGCGGCATAGATATTCCATTGCGCCGGGTCATAACGCTCTTCGACTACGTCATTCATTAACTTCAGCGCGCTGGAAACGATGGTGCCACCGGTTTCCTGCGAATAGAAGAACTCCTGTTCGTCCACCTCTTTCGCCTGGGTGTGATGGCGAATGTAGACCACCTCGACGTTTTTATAGGTTCGGCTCAGGAACAAATAGAGCAGAATGTAAAAACGCTTGGCCATGTCTTTGGTCGCCTGGTCCATCGAGCCGGACACGTCCATCAGGCAGAACATCACCGCCTGGCTGGAGGGCTCCGGCCGGCGCTCATAGTTTTTGTAGCGCAGGTCGAAGGTATCGATAAACGGCACGCTTTCGATTTTCTTGCGCAGTTCGGCAATTTCCTTGCGCAGCCGCTCCTCTTCCAGCAATTGCACCGGCTCGGTATTTTCCAACTGGGTCAGCGCATCTTCCAGCTCGTGCAACGCGCGTCTTTTACCGGCGGTCATGGCGGTTCGTCGCGCCAGCGAATTCTGCAGCGAACGCACGACGCTGATGTTGGCCGGCACGCCATTGGCGGTATAGCCGGCACGATGGGTTTTGAACTCGGTCAACTGCTTGTACTGATTCTTTTTCAGATTGGGCAGGGCGAGATCCTCGAACAAAAGATCGAGGTACTCGTCTTTGGAGATCTGGAAGACGAATTCATCCTGGCCTTCACCGTCCTGGCTGGCGTTGCCCTGGCCGCCGCCACCGCCTGCGCCGCCCTGAGGCCGCTCAACGCGATCGTTCTGCACGAAGTGGTCATTGCCTGGGTGAACGCGATGGCGTGTGCCGCCGCGCCCCTGATGAAACATCGGTTCGTTGATATCGTCAGTGGGGATGGAGACCGATTCCCCGCTGTCTACGTCGGTGACCGAACGCTTGTTGATGGCTTCGGCAATCGACTGTTTGATTTGCGACTTGTAACGGCGCAAGAAGCGCTGGCGGTTCACCATGCTCTTGTTTTTGCCGTTCAGCCGTCGGTCAATGAAATAGGCCATACTTCCCCCAAACGACGTTGCCAACTCTTCATGTCCCGGTCGCGACAGCGCAATGTGTAAGCCCCTCCTTGGGCTGCGCTGCAACGTCCATGACTGTGGACATGGCCCTGATAATGCCGCTTACCTGAGGCGTTATGAGGATTTTCTGACCCGCAGATACCATTCACACAACAGGCGCACCTGCTTGCGGGTATAGCCTTTCTCCATCATGCGGTCGACGAAGTCGTCGTGTTTTTTCTGCTCGTCTGTCGAGGTTTTGGCGTTAAATGAAATCACCGGCAACAGCTCTTCGGTATTGGAGAACATTTTCTTCTCGATCACGGTGCGCAGCTTCTCGTAGCTGGTCCAGTTCGGATTGCGGCCGTTGTTGTTGGCGCGGGCGCGCAGCACGAAGTTCACGATTTCGTTGCGGAAATCTTTCGGGTTGCTGATACCGGCCGGTTTTTCAATTTTCTCCAGTTCGGCGTTCAAAGACTCGCGGTCGAACAGCTGACCGGTGTCGGGGTCGCGATACTCCTGATCCTGGATCCAGAAGTCCGCGTAGGTCACGTAACGGTCAAAAATGTTCTGTCCGTATTCCGAGTAGGATTCCAGATAGGCGGTCTGGATCTCTTTGCCGATAAACTCGGCGTATTTCGGGATCAGATAGCCTTTCAGATGTTCGAGGTATTTCTCGGCCAAATCCTGCGGGAACTGTTCGCGTTCGATCTGCTGCTCCAACACATAGAACAGGTGCACCGGGTTGGCTGCCACCTCGGCGTGATCGAAGTTGAATACCCGCGAGAGGATTTTAAAGGCGAAACGGGTGGAGAGGCCGTTCATGCCTTCGTCAACCCCGGCGTAGTCGCGGTACTCCTGATAGGACTTGGCTTTCGGATCGGTATCCTTGAGGCTTTCGCCGTCATACACGCGCATTTTCGAGTAAATGCTCGAGTTTTCCGGCTCTTTCAG
This sequence comes from Serratia nematodiphila DZ0503SBS1, assembly GCF_000738675.1. NCBI lineage: Bacteria > Pseudomonadati > Pseudomonadota > Gammaproteobacteria > Enterobacterales > Yersiniaceae > Serratia > Serratia nematodiphila. The sequence goes on from NZ_JPUX01000001.1 coordinate 3,249,273, forward strand.
CCGCGACAGCACGCTAAAGCGCGCCAGCGTTTCGAGGGTGCCCGGCGCGCAGGGCGCGTGAGTCAGCTCGCTGTGATCCAGCAGCTTGTCGTAAATCTTGATCTCTTCCGACACGCGCAGACAGTAAGGCACCTTGACGATGTACACGCGGTCGAGGAACGCTTCGTTGTTCTTGTTGTTACGGAAGGTCACCCACTCGGATTCATTGGAGTGCGCCAGAATAATGCCGTTGAACGGCAGGGCGGAGATGCCCTCGGTGCCGTTGTAGTTACCTTCCTGAGTCGCCGTCAGCAGCGGATGCAGCACTTTGATCGGCGCTTTGAACATCTCGACGAATTCCATAATCCCCTGGTTGGCGCGGCACAGTGCGCCGGAATAGCCGTAGGCGTCCGGATCGTTCTGCGCGTGGTTCTCCAGCTTACGGATGTCCACTTTACCGACCAGCGCCGAGATGTCCTGGTTGTTCTCATCGCCCGGTTCGGTTTTGGCGATGGCGATCTGCTCCAGGATGGAAGGGCGCACCTTCACGACTTTAAACTTGGTGATATCGCCGCCGAACTCGTGCAGGCGCTTCGCCGCCCACGGCGACATGATGGTGCCGAGATAGCGACTTGGGATGTTGAACTCTTTTTCCAGGATTGAGGCATCTTCCTGAGGGTTGAACAGGCACAGCGGATGATCGTTGACCGGGCTGCGTTCGCCGTTGGCGCTGAGGGTGTAGATGGGCACGCGCTGCATCAACGCTTTAAGGCGTTCTGCCAGTGAGGATTTACCGCCGCCTACCGGGCCCAGCAGGTAAAGGATCTGTTTCTTCTCTTCCAGGCCCTGCGCGGCGTGCTTCAGGTAAGAGACGATCTGTTCGATGGCCTCTTCCATGCCGTAGAATTCTTCGAAGGCCGGATAGCGTGCGATCACGCGGTTGGAGAACAGGCGCGACAGGCGTGATTCTAGCGCAGTGTCGACCATCACAGGTTCACCGATAGCCATCAGCAGACGTTCGGCCGCGTTGGCATAGGCACTGCGATCTTGCCGGCAAATGGTAAGAAATTCCTGCAGTGTGAACTCTTCGTCCTTGGCAGCTTCGTAGCGCTGGCGATAGTGGTCAAATATGTTCATGATGCCCGTCCTTTCGTTATTAGCACAGGTTAAAGAGAGCGTGTGATAGTGTTCTGGCTCCCGAAAGATGAGAATACGCCTGAGTACAGCAACCCGTATGCCAACTTGGTGCGCTTATTATCGCGAGTTGCGCTGTATGCCACTGGGCCCAGGATAAATTCACCTTCTGATTTAAGCTTAGTTTGCTTGCCGGAAAATTTCCTGCCGTAGAAAAAGCTTTTTTTAAGTCATATCAATGACTCAGTTATTGCCGGGATAACCAAATGCCTTGTCTGGCGCGGCCTGCGGGATAAAACGTCATCGTTCCGCCATGATTAATTCATAATTCCGCTATAAGTTATTCGATCTTGGTCGTTTTCCTTTGTAAAGATTAGGCGCGCAACTAAATTTTCACATAAACTATCGCGGTTATTAACCCTGTAATTTATGGAAAAAGAACCAGTGAAGATTTCAAAACTCAAAACGCTAGCAATTATCGCTTCCGCAATGGTTTGTGCGCAAAGTGCTCAGGCGGGGACCTGGTCACTCGGTGCTGCCGCGCTGGTTAGCCCGGACGCGTATCGCGGTTATCAGGACCGCGTTTATCCGGTGCCCGTCATCGACTATGAAGGTGACGACTTCTACTTCCGTACTCTGACCGCCGGTTACTACCTGTGGAAAGATCAAGAAAATCAGCTGAGCATCATGGGGTATTACACGCCATGGGGCTACCGTCCGGGCGACAGCGACGACGATCGCATGAAGCGTCTCGACAAGCGTCGCGGCACGCTGATGGCCGGCCTGGCCTATTCACACAACGCAGAGTGGGGCACCCTTCGTACCACGTTCACCGGCGACACGCTGAACAACAGCAACGGGCTGGTGGGCGATGTCGCTTATCTGTACAAGTTTGATCTGGACGCGCTGACGCTGGTCCCGGGCGTGGGCGTGATGTGGAACAGTAAGAACCAGAACAAATATTACTACGGCGTCAGCGCCAATGAATCACGCCGCAGCGGCCTGGACAGCTACACCCCTGGCGATAGCTGGGCTCCGTATCTCGAGCTGAGCGCCAATTATCAGATCAACAAAAGCTGGAACGCCTTCTTCGTCGGCCGCTATGTGAAATTGTCGGATGAAGTGAAAGACAGCCCGATGGTGGATAAATCTTACACCGGTTTGTTGATGACGGGTGTGAGCTACACCTTCTAATCACGCATTGCACAACTATCGTGCATGTCGTGCATCAAAAAGGGGCGCCGGCGCCCCTTTTGCACATCTGTAGTGCGCTTCCGCGCACGGTTCCTCAGGCCTTCTTACGACTGCGGAAGGTGACACCCAAACGGGCGGGTTGCTCGCCGGCAGCGACCAGCGGTTTGCTGACGCGCCCGGTCTCGATGCAGACCATGGTCTTGTAACCGTCGTTCGGCATATCCCCCATGCTGCAGGAGAGTTCCACGCCGGGGTTCCAGGCGATGACGTCGCTCATATGATGGTGGTGAACCTCGATGGTGCGAGCGAGTGCCGGATCGCGGATCTGGCTGAAAGCTTCCGGGCGGGTATAGACGCGGTCGGTTTGGCCGATGAATGTCACTTCACCCGTCTGATGCGCCTCTGCGCCGCCCGCCACCTTGTCGATATAAGGCTCGCCCAGGCCCGCCACGCTGACCCGATCGATGTCGCCGACCTGGAAGTAACTGTGCAGCGCCGCCGTGGCTTGATAATCGCCGTGCGATTCCAGCTCGATCTCGCACTCTTCACCCAGCTTGAAGCGAGCAATCAGCGTGAAGGCGTGCGGCCACAGTTTGCGGGTCTGCTCATTGTCTTTCAGCGTAAAGGTCAGGATGACGCCGTTCTCATCTTCATCGTGCGCCGTCAGGCTCCAGGGCTGGTTGCGGGCAAAGCCGTGGGAGGGTTGCGCCACCGGGCCGAACCACGGCCAGCAGATCGGCACGCCACCGCGGATGGCCTTGCCTGTGGCGAAAGGCGTGTTGTTGCTGAGCCAAATCACCGGCTGCTCACCGCTGGGCTGCCAGGCCAGCAAATGCGCGCCTTGCAGCGCGACGGCCGCGCGCACTTTCGGGTGCGACACCACAACCACGCCCAGCTCATCGAGTTGCCGCTGGCTGATATAAGGAGAAATTTGTTCGGAAACGGGCAGGGTGAAAATTTTCTCGTTCATTTCATGACCTATTGTTTGCCGGAGATAGAAATGGACCCTATTAGCTTTCGGGTCACAACCAGGCCCTCAGGCGCATGCTTAGACAGTGACTGAGGTGAGTGTGTGCAGCGAACAACGCTGTGACTCGAAAGATGACGGGTAAAAAAAGGGCGACAAAAAAATGTCGCCCTCATTATCAGCTTAACATCATGCCATTACTTGGAGATGTGAGCGATCAGATCCAGAACCTTGTTGGAGTAGCCGGTTTCGTTGTCGTACCAGGAAACCAGTTTCACGAAGTTGTCGTTCAGTGCGATACCGGCTTTGGCATCGAACACGGAAGTCAGCACTTCGCCGTTGAAATCGGTGGAAACCACGTCGTCTTCAACATAGCCCAGAACGCCTTTCATAGAGCCTTCAGCGGCGTCTTTGATGGCTTTCTTGATTTCTTCGTAGGTAGCCGGTTTTTCCAGACGCACGGTCAGGTCGACAACGGACACGTTAGGCGTCGGTACGCGGAACGCCATACCGGTCAGTTTGCCTTTCAGCTCTGGCAGAACCACGCCAACCGCTTTCGCTGCGCCGGTAGAAGAAGGGATGATGTTCTGGGATGCGCCGCGGCCGCCGCGCCAGTCTTTGTGAGACGGGCCATCAACGGTTTTTTGAGTCGCGGTGGTGGCGTGAACGGTGGTCATCAGGCCTTCAACGATGCCGAAGTTGTCGTTGATGACTTTAGCCAGCGGCGCCAGGCAGTTGGTGGTGCAAGAGGCGTTGGACACGATGTCCTGGCCGGCATATTTGTCAAAGTTGGCGCCGCGAACGAACATTGGGGTCGCATCTTTGGATGGGCCAGTCAGAACCACTTTTTTAGCGCCGGCGGTGATGTGTTTACGCGCGGTTTCGTCGGTCAGGAAGATACCGGTCGCTTCAGCAACCACATCAACACCCACTTCGTTCCACTTCAGGTTAGCCGGGTCTTTCTCTGCGGTAACACGGATGGTTTTGCCGTTAACAACCAGGTGGCCGTCTTTAACTTCTACCGTACCGTTGAAACGGCCGTGAGTAGAGTCATACTTCAGCATGTAAGCCATGTACTCTGCGTCCAACAGGTCGTTGATTGCAACGATCTCGATGTCAGAACGCTCTTGAGCAGCACGGAAAACAATGCGACCGATACGGCCAAAACCGTTGATACCTACTTTGATAGTCATATATTCCACCAGCTATTTGTTAGTGAATAAAAGGTTGGTTGTAAAATTACAAAAACCTTACCCAGCGTCAAGCGGAATCGTGTCAATACTTGCGGCAAGTCAAACCGGAAGGGTGGTTTTGCACGCTTATTGCACAGTCCATTTGCGCTCGGCCTCATCCGTTATATGGGGACAAGCCGCCAAGTATAAAGTCAGCATACGCAAGATGTGTGATCGTTATCACATATCATCGTGACGTGGCCTTTATGGGCTACAGTTTAGGCCAAAAACCCCTGCAGAGGTGTTAATTTTTTGTTATTATTAATCATTGTTTTCGTTGACATTATCCACATTCAGAGATAAGCACAAATGGCTAAAGAGACAACCCCCGGTCATCCGGTCACGGAACTGAATGAAATCCAACGTTATGTGACGCAACAGCGTGGCACCGAAGCGCCGTTCAGCGGCAAATTGCTGCACAACAAGCGCGAGGGCGTGTACCATTGCCTGTGCTGTAACCAGCCGCTGTTCTATTCCGAAACCAAATACGATTCCGGCTGCGGCTGGCCGAGCTTTTATGAGCCGGTTTCCGCCGATGCAATCCGTTATCTTGATGATAATTCACATAATATGCATCGTGTTGAAATCCGCTGCGGCCACTGCGACGCGCATCTGGGGCACGTTTTCCCTGATGGCCCGCAGCCGACTGGCGACCGCTACTGCGTCAACTCCGCCTCGCTGAGTTTCACCGATGGCGAAAATGGCGACCAAACGGCCGGTTAAGTGGTAATTTAATCAACAAAATCGATTCAGCTAATTATTCATCTGTAAGCGAGAAGGGCTCTGATGGACGTAAAAGATCTGATTGCGGCGATGACGCCCGAGATATACCAGCGCCTGGTGCAGGCGGTTGAGCTGGGCAAGTGGCCGGACGGCGTGGCGCTGACGCCTGAGCAGAAGGAAAACAGCCTGCAGGCGGTGATGCTGTGGCAGTCGATGAACAACGTCGATCCGCAGCACATGAGCATCGGCACCGACGGGCAGATCGTGATGAAGAGCAAGCAAGAACTGAAGCAGCAGTTTGTTGCCGAGCCGCTGGTCAAACTTAAACCGCAGTAAGCTGTCCCTAAAGCGGGGCGATGGCGACATCGCCCCCGTCGATTTACCGTTTCTCGCCTTTTATTCCCAGCGACTCCGCCAGCTGTTGCGCCAGCCGGTTATTGTCGTCCGCGCCGTACTCCCAGAACATCGCTCCCCCCAATCCCTGGCTTTTGATGTACTCGGCTTTGATAGCCACCGAACGCGGGTTCTCGTAGGAGATAGCGAACAGCGGTTTGCCTTCGGCGGATTGCAGCGTCAGGTATGGCACTTTGGCGTCGTCATCCCAGTGTTCGCGGAAACGCTGCTGCGGATCGTTGAGCAATTTGCTGACGATATCGTGGTATTTAAAGTAAGTGTCTTTGCTGAGATCCAACCCCAGCGTGCGGAACAGAGCGGTTTCTCGCGCACTGAAATAAGGCTGCGTCACCGGATGTTTGGCGGCGTCCGGCTTGTCCCAGTCGATGCCCGGCTCGGTCGCTCGTTTCGGCACCCGGCCGTAGAAACCGATACCCAGGTTCATCTGCGCCGGTTTTAATCCGGCGGCCAGATAATGTTTTACCACGGAATCGGCGCTGTAGCGGTCGGCGGCGGCTACGGTTGGCCAACGCGTTGAATCGTACAGGTTGGCATTGAAGTACTGCGTGCCGTAAGCCATATCGTAGGTCATCAGATTGATGTAGTTGAGGTAAGGGGCAATGCTTTTCACATCGACCCATTCCTGCGGGCTTTTGACGTTGGCCCCGACGGCGATGGTTAACAGCTTGCCTTTACCCAGCACCTGATGAAGCTCTCTCAGCAGCAGGGTGAAGTTGTCGCGGTCTGCCGGTTGGCTTTCCACCAAACCCCAGGCGCCGTTTACCGGGTATTCCCAGTCCAGATCGATCCCATCCAGCCGGTACTGTGCGATCACCTGCAACGCGGAGCGAATGAATATCGCCCGGTTTTCCGCGGTGGCGGCGGCGCCGGAGAAACCGCGTGCGCCCCAGCCGCCGACCGACAACAGCACTTTCAGCTCGGGGTTCTGTTTGCGCAGCACCGGCAGACGTTGCAGATCGGCCGTGACTTTCGGCGACAGGTAGATCTGGTGACGGCGAGCGGGGTCTTTCAGCGCCGCATTGGTTTCGTCTTTCTCGTCGTTGTAGATCAGGCCGAACGAATAGTTGAGATGGGTGATTTGCGTCACGTCCAGCTTGTCGATGTCGCCACCGGGGCCGGCGGTGACATCGCCGCCGCCGTTGAAGTAGCCGACGGAGAGATAGGCCGCCTGGGCCGTGCTTGCGCCGGCCATAGACAACTGCACCGCCGCCAGCAAAGGCAGCAGTTTTCGGGTTATTTTCATGTCTGTCTCCTTGTGGTCGGCAAGGCCGACCGTACCGCCAGGGGCGGGCACAATAAAGCCGGGCTCAGTGGGCCCCGGATGCGTATAACCGATTGACGCCAAAAGCGTCGCAGCCATAACAGCAAAAGCGCCTGCCGGTCACAAGCCGTTGGGGAAGAAGAAAGGTGGTATTGTGAGCGGCGTCGATAATTTCGCCGCTGCGTAGAGAGGGCGCCGGTGGCGCCCGAGAGGATTTAGTTGGCGAGAAACTGTGACAGGGTAACTAGCTGTGCGCCGGCGCGCGCCATGTCCTGCAGCGCTCGTTCACTGTCGCCCGGCTGCAGATTCACGCCGCGGCAGCCGTCGACGATCACCTGCGTCGGATAGCCGGCAGCCAGTGCATCCAGCACGCTAAACTTCACGCAGTAGTCGGTCGCCAGGCCCATGATCGCCAGCCGCCGGACGCCCTGCGAGTGCAGCCAGCCGTGCAGTTCGGTCTGCGCCCGGTGGCCGTTATCGAAGAACGCGCTGTAGCTGTCGATGCTCGTATCCTGCCCTTTGCGAAAAACGGCATTGATGTGTTGCCGCTGCAATTGAGGATGAAAATCGGCGCCGTGGCTCCCTTGCACGCAGTGCACCGGCCACCACACCTGCGGCAGGCCTTCCAGCTGGCCGAGGGTGCCGACCTGCGCATGGGAGTTCACCGCAAAGCTGCGGTGATTGGCGGGATGCCAGTCCTGGCTGGCTACCACCGGCTCGCCCCGCGCCAGGCAGGCGGCGATAGCCTGATTGGCGACCGGGATGACGGCGTCGCCCTCCGTGACCGCCAGCGCGCCGCCGGGGCAGAAATCGTTTTGCAGATCGATCAACAACAGGGCCGTTTTCATCGCCGCTCCAGAGTTCAGTAGGTTAACCGTTGATGCTCAGCTCGCCGCGCAGATCTTGCTGCATCAGGGCGCGGATTTGTTCCGGCGTCAGCGGCTGGCTCAACAGATAGTGCAGCTTGGTCAGGGCGGCTTCCACCGTCATGTCGAAACCGCTGATCACCCCGGCATGCGCCAACGCGTTGCCGGTGGCGTAGCCTTCCATATTGACGCGCCCGGAGATGCACTGCGTCAGGTTGACCACCACGATGCCGCGTTCAGAGGCCGCACGCAACTCGTCGATCAGCTCGGCCTTCTGTGGCGCGTTGCCGACGCCGTAGGAGCGCAGGATCAGCGCTTTGACCGGCTGCAGCAGGAAGTTGCGCACCACCGCGCCGGAAATGCCCGGATAGATGGTGACCACGCCGATCGGCTGCGGCGTGATGTCATGCACCTGCAACGCGCCGTTGCAAGCCGGGCTGTCGATGCCTTGCTGGCGGCGAATGTGGATGCCGGCTTCCAGCAGCGGCGGCAAATTCGGGGAGGCGAAGGCGTCGAAGCCGTCGGCGTGCGCTTTGGTGGTGCGGTTGCCGCGGAACAGCTTGTTGTTGAAGAACAGGCTGACTTCGTTCACCGGATGGTTGGCCGCCAGATATAGCGCGTTGAGCAGGTTGGTTTGGCCATCGGAGCGCAGCTCCGCCAGCGGGATCTGCGAGCCGGTGACGATCACCGGTTTGGCCAGGTTTTCCAGCATGAAGGAAAGCGCAGAGGCGGTGAACGCCATGGTGTCGGTGCCGTGCAGGATCACGAAGCCGTCGTAGCGATCGTAGTTCTGCTTGATGTCGTCGGCGATGTGCTGCCAGTCTTCCGGCGTCATGTCTGAAGAGTCAATCAATGGCGCGTATTCATGAATGGTGAAATCCGGCATCTCCGGCCGATGGAATTCGGGCATCAGCGCCAGCTGGCGCTGCAGGTGGCCGGAAACCGGGATGTAGCCGTGATCGGAACGCTGCATGCCGATGGTGCCGCCGGTGTAGGCGACGTAAATGGATTTCTTTTGCATGGTTATGATTTTAACAAAGATAAGATGGGCTGAATTATAGGGACATGGCGGCAGAAAAAAAGCCCGGCGGTGGCCGGGCTGCAGAATTATTTGTTAGCGGACTTCTCCGCAGGTGAGACAGATCGCATAACGGTTTTGCGGATCGTTCAGGTTATTGAACAAGCCCGGTTGTTCTTTCACCGCGTTGGCGACCGAAGCCAGCGGGGCGGGCAGCATGGCCTGAATCGCGGCCGGCAGCATGGCGTGAATGGAAACGCCAAACTGGCTGAGCACCATATCGCTCAGGCTTGGGGTATCGACGAACCAGTCGAGCTGCCACTGCTGCAGCTTTGCCAGCTCGGCGGCTTTCTTCACCGCGTCGTCGAAATCGCCCAACTGATCGACCAGGCCGTTGGCCTTGGCGTCGCTGCCGAGCCAGACGTGGCCCTGTGCGATTTTGTCAACCTGCTGCGGGGTCATCTTGCGTGATTTGGCGACCAGATCGAGGAAGTTCTTATACCCGTTTTCGATATTCAGCTGCATCATCTGCGAGAACTCCTGCGGCAGCGCCTTGGTGACCGCGATATCGGCCAGCGGCGAGGTCGCCACGCCGTCGGTGTGCACACCCAGCGTATCCAGGGTTTTCTCGTAGGTATTGATGATGCCGAAAATGCCGATAGAACCGGTCAGGGTGCTCGGGCTGGCGATGATATAGTCGGCCGGCGTCGAGACCCAGTAGCCGCCCGACGCGGCCATGCCGCCCATCGACACCACCACCGGTTTGCCGGCGGCGCGCACGGCGGCCAGCTCGGAGCGGATCACTTCGGACGCGCTGACGCTGCCGCCTGGGCTGTTGACGCGGAACACCACGGCCTTGACGGCCGGATCCAGACGCGCCTGGCGCAGCTCGGCGGCGGTGGTGTCCGCCCCGACGTTGCCCGGCGTCTGCTGGCCGTCCATGATGGCGCCGTTGGCGAACACCACGGCGATCTTGCCGCCCTGGTTGGCGTCCGGCTTCGGCTGATAGTCGTAGATGCTGATGGCGTTGAAATCGTTCGCCTGTTTGTCCCAGCCGAAGGTCTTGACCAGCTGATTTTCGATCGCGGTGCGCGACGCCAGCTCATCCACCAGCTTATTGTCCAGCGCATAGCGGGCGGTGTCGCCACCGGCCGCCTGCAGGCCGCTCAGCACGCCGGCTGCGCCCGGGAACAGCTGCTGCGGCGTCAGCTGGCGGTTGGCGGCCACGGTCTCCAGGTAGTTCTGCCACAGGCCGCCGATCCAACGGCTGTCCGCTTCGCGCGCCGCCGGGGACATATCGTCGCGGATCAGCGGTTCGACCGCCGATTTATAGGTGCCGACGCGGAAGATATTGGTGGTGACCTTGAGCATGTCCAGCAACGACTTGTAGTACAGGTTGTTGGTGGCGAAACCGTGCAGATCGACCGCGCCCTGCGGCGACAGGTAGACCTTGTTGGCGTAGCTGGCCAGGTAGTATTGCGTTTGGTTGTAGCTGTCGCCGATGGCGAAGATCGGTTTGCCGCTGTCGCGGAACTCGCGCAGCGCTTTGCCGATATAGCGCAGCGACGGCTGATCGGCGCCGGCGAAGTCATTCAACTGCAACACCATGCCGGTAATGTTTTTGTCGTCTTTGGCCTTGCGGATACTGTCGACTACATCGAACAGCGAGTTTTCCTGCAGGCGGCTACTGGAGGCGCCCAACAGTTCGCGGCCCCATTGCCGCACCCGGTTGTTTACCGAAGGCTGATCGACCACCACGCCGCTTAAATCGACCAGCAACGCGCCGCGCGCCGGGGCCGCCGAGGTGGAGGAACTTTGGAAGGACAGATAGATGCCAACCCCAACCAGGATCAGCAAGACCAGGAACAGGTTAAGGATCAGTTCCCTGATAAAATTCAGCAGACGCCATGTCCACCGGAAAATGCCGGCAAAAATTTGCCACAATGTGCGCATGTGCTCTCCAACAAGAGTCGAGAATGTTCCGCTATCCTAATGAGCGGCCGGGTAAATGTCAGCTTTAAATCGTGGCACACGGACGCTATCGCCGAGGCTGTAACTCGTCGTTTAGCTATGTTAACGTGGCCGGAATGAAAATTGTTATCAGGAGTTTACAATGGATGCTCTGGATCTTTTATTGAATCGCCGCTCGGCTTCGCGCCTGGCGGAACCGGCGCCGGCGGGGGAAGTGCGCCAAAATATCATCAACGCGGGCCTGCGTGCGCCCGATCACGGCGCGCTGCAGCCGTGGCGTTTCGTGATGATCGAGAATCAGGGTCTGGAGCGCTTCAGCCAGCTGCTGCAGGCGGCGGCGAAGCAGGATCGGCTGGACGAAGCGGCGATTGAAAAAGCCGCCAAGGCGCCGTTCCGCGCGCCGCTGATCATCACCGTCATCGCGCATTGCACTGAGGAAACCAAGGTGCCGCGCTGGGAGCAGGTGGTTTCCGCCGGTTGCGCCGTGCAGGCGATGCAGATGGCGGCGCTGGCGCAGGGCTTTAACGGCATCTGGCGCACCGGCGCCTGGACCGAGCATGCGCTGGTGCGCGAAGCCTTCGGCTGCCGCGAGCAGGATGAGATCGTCGGTTTCCTCTACCTGGGCACGCCGCAGCTGAAGGCCGCCACCAAAGTGACGCCGCCGGACAGCACGCCTTTCGTCAGCTATTTCTAAGTTTTTTCCAACGGGGTGCGGCGAAAATGCGCCAAACCCCGCAAAATTGCATGGTTTCTGAGCAGGCCGCTCGCTTATCCGCGGCGCGCTCTTATCAATCCCCTCGGCAAGCGCTACCCTATGTTATCTTGAGTGCCGTTACCGAAGGGAGTGGACTATGACATCGCCAGCGATCCGTTTAACCCAGTACAGCCATGGCGCTGGCTGCGGCTGCAAAATCTCACCGAAAGTTCTCGAAACCATCTTGCACAGCGAGCGGGAAAAATTTGTCGATCCGCGTCTGTTGGTCGGCAATGAAACCCGCGACGACGCGGCGGTGTATGACATCGGCAACGGCGTCGGCATCATCAGCACTACCGACTTCTTCATGCCGATCGTCGACGATCCGTTCGATTTCGGCCGTATCGCCGCCGCTAACGCCATCAGCGACGTGTACGCCATGGGCGGCAAACCGATCATGGCGATCGCCATTCTCGGCTGGCCAATCGCCAAACTGCCGCCGGAGGTGGCGCAGCAGGTGATCGACGGCGGACGTTTCGCCTGCCAGCAGGCGGGGATCGCGCTGGCCGGCGGCCATTCCATCGATGCGCCGGAACCTATCTTCGGCCTGGCGGTCACTGGCGTGGTCAACACCGAGCGAGTGAAAAAGAACAGCGCCGCACAGGCCGGGGCGCAACTCTATCTGACCAAGCCGCTGGGCATTGGCGTGCTGACGACCGCCGAGAAGCAAAGCAAGCTGCGCCCTGAACATCAAGGGCTGGCGACGGACGTGATGTGCCGCCTGAATAAGCCGGGCGCCGACTTTGCCGAAGTGGCGGGCGTCACGGCGATGACCGATATCACCGGCTTTGGCTTGCTGGGCCACCTGAGCGAGGTATGCCAGGGTTCCGGTCTGCAGGCGACGGTCTGGTTCGATCGGGTGCCGAAGCTGCCGCTCGTCGAGGCGTATATTGCCGAGGGCTGCGTGCCGGGCGGCACCGGGCGCAACTTCGACAGCTACGGCCATCTGGTGGGCGAGATGAGCGATTTGCAGCGTCAGCTGCTGTGCGATCCGCAAACCTCCGGCGGTTTGCTGTTGGCGGTATTGCCTGAGGCGCAGGCGCAGGTGCTGGCGATTGCCGAGCAGCATGGCATCACGCTCAATCCTATCGGTGAGCTGCATGCCGCACAGGCAGGTAAACCGCTGATCGAGGTTGTGTAGTGTCCAAGATGCAAGGCAGGCCGGACAGCGCCGATTATCAACGCATTTTTCTGCAGGACGTGCCGCTGATTGACGTGCGTGCGCCGATCGAGTTTCAGCAAGGCGCCTTCGCTCAGGCTGTGAACCTGCCGCTGATGGTCGACAGCGAGCGGCAGGCGGTGGGCACTTGCTATAAGCAGCATGGTCAGCAAGCGGCGATTGCGCTCGGCCACAGCCTGGTGAACGGCAAACTGCGGGAACAGCGCACCGCCGCCTGGCTGGCGGCCTGTGCGCAGCGACCCGAAGGTTATATTTACTGCTTCCGTGGCGGGCTGCGCTCACAGCTGGTGCAGCAATGGCTGCATGAGGCCGGCGTCGAGTACCCGCGTATTACTGGCGGTTATAAGGCGCTGCGCAATTATCTGCTCGGCGTGTTGGCGCAAAGCGCGGCATTGCCGATGGCCCTGGTGGGCGGCAATACCGGCAGCGGCAAGACGCTGCTGGTCAACGAACTGGCCGACGGCGTCGATCTGGAAGGCGCGGCGCGCCATCGCGGTTCATCTTTTGGCCGAACGCTGGCGGGGCAAAGCTCACAGATCGATTTTGAGAATCGTCTGGCTGTGTTATTGCTGAAAAAACAGCATGGTGGCAGCCGCCGTTGGGTGCTGGAAGACGAAGGGCGGATCATCGGCAGCAACAATCTGCCGTTGCCGTTGTTCAACGGCATGCAGCAGGCACCGGTGGCGGTGATCGACGATCCGTTTGATATTCGCCTGGCACGCCTGCAGGCCGAATATATCGACGGGATGCGCGAACAGTTCGAACAGGCCTATGGCGTGGAAGAAGGCTGGTGGCAGTACGACGACTATCTGCATCACGGCCTGTTCGCCATTCGCCGCCGGTTGGGCCTGGAGCGCTTCCAGCAGCTGACGCAGCGGCTGGAAGCGGCGTTGCGGGCACAGCGTCTCAGCGGCCAGGGTGACGCGCACCGCGAGTGGTTGGCGCCCTTGTTGCAGCAGTACTACGATCCGATGTATTGCTATCAGTTGGAAAAGAAAGCCCAGCGGATCGTCTTCCGTGGGAACTATGCAGAAGTAAGAGAATTCTTGATGACGTTCAGCCAGAAAAACGGTGATTAATGCGACTGTTCATAGCCGAGAAACCGAGTTTGGCGCGCGCCATTGCCGACGTCTTGCCCAAGCCGCATCGCCGCGGCGACGGTTATATCGCCTGTGGCAACAACGACGTGGTGACCTGGTGCGTCGGCCACCTGTTGGAGCAGGCTCAGCCTGACGCCTATGACAGCCGCTATGCGCGCTGGTCGTTGGCAGACCTGCCGATAATTCCCGAAAAATGGCGGTTGCAGCCGCGGCCTTCGGTCAGCAAACAGCTCAACGCCATTAAAAAGTTGCTGCTCGAAGCCGATGAAGTGGTTCACGCCGGCGACCCGGATCGCGAAGGGCAACTGCTGGTGGATGAGGTGCTGGACTACCTGGATTTGACGGCGGAAAAGCGCCAGAACGTGCGCCGCTGTCTGATCAACGATCTCAACCCGCAGGCGGTGGAGCGTGCGGTTGAACGCCTGCGCGACAACCGTGATTTCATTCCGTTGTGCGTGTCTGCGCTGGCGCGTTCGCGCGCCGACTGGTTGTACGGCATCAATATGACCCGCGCCTACACGCTGCTGGGCCGCAACGCCGGTTACGACGGCGTGCTGTCGGTAGGCAGGGTGCAGACGCCGGTGCTCGGATTGGTGGTACGGCGTGATGAAGAGATCGAAAACTTCGTGCCAAAAGACTTCTTTGAGGTCAAGGCGCACATCGTCACGCCGAAAGAAGAACGCTTCGTGGCGCTGTGGCAGCCCAGTGAGTCCTGTGAGCCTTATCAGGACGAAGAGGGGCGTTTGCTGCACCGGCCGTTGGCGGAGCATGTGGTCAAGCGCATTGAAGGCCAGCCGGCTCTGGTCACGTCTTATAACGATAAACGGGAATCGGATACCGCGCCGCTGCCGTTTTCGCTCTCCACGCTGCAAATCGAAGCGGCACGGCGTTATAACCTCAGCGCGCAACAGGTGCTGGACGTTTGCCAGCGGCTGTACGAAACCCACAAGTTGATTACCTATCCGCGTTCCGACTGTCGCTACCTGCCGGAAGAGCATTTCGCCGGCCGCCACGCGGTGCTGAACGCCATCAGCGTGCACCAGCCCGAGCTGTATCCGCAGCCGGTGATCGACAGCGATCGCCGCAACCGTTGCTGGGACGATAAAAAGGTCGACGCGCACCACGCCATCATTCCCACCGCCCGCGCCGGCAAGATTAATCTGACGCAGGATGAGCGGAACGTGTATGGGCTGGTGGCGCGCCAGTATCTGATGCAGTTCTGTCCGGATGCGGTATTCCGCAAATGTGTGATCGAGCTGGATATCGCCGGCGGCAAATTTATCGCCAAGGCGCGATTCCTGGCGGAAGCCGGCTGGCGTACGCTGCTGGGCAGCAAGGAGCGTGACGAGGAGAACGAAGGTGCGCCGCTGCCGGTGGTGGCTAAAGATGATGAGCTGTTGTGCGAGCGCGGTGAAGTGGTGGAGCGCCAGACGCAGCCGCCGCGGCCGTTTACTGACGCCAGCCTGTTGTCGGCCATGACCGGCATCGCGCGGTTCGTACAAGATAAAGCGCTAAAGAAAATCCTGCGGGCGACCGATGGTTTAGGTACGGAAGCGACGCGAGCGGGGATCATAGAATTGCTGTTCAAGCGGGCGTTTCTGTACAAGAAGGGACGCTATATTCACTCCAGCGAAACCGGGCGCGCATTGATTCACTCGCTGCCGGATCTTGCTGCACGCCCTGATATGACGGCCAACTGGGAAGCCACGCTGACGCAAATCAGCGAGAAATCCTGCCGCTATCAGGACTTTATGCAGCCGTTGGTCGGCACGCTGCAAGAGCTGATTTATCAGGCCAAGCAGAGCCGGGCGAGCATGGCGTTTCGTGGATTGCCGCCGCCGCCCTCCAGCGGAGGCAAAAAACGCAGGAAAAGCGCCGGCAAGGCGCAGGAGAAGAGTGAATGAAGCGTGGACTCACTGGTGTATTGGCTGCCGCGGCCCTGATGTTTTCCGGCCTGGCCGCCGCCAATCGCGGCGATGTGGACGTGGTGCTACCGGTTTCGCCGGAGATCTGGGGCGCGGCCAAAAGCGGCGACAATCCGCCGCCGGCGCAGCCCTGCAGCCGTTGTTGCGTCTACCAGAATCAGAACTATTCCGAGGGGGCGGTGCTCAAAGTCGAAGGGGAAGTGCTGCAGTGCGTGCGTGAGCCTAATACTATCGGCACCAACCCCTTGATTTGGGTACGATTAAAGAAGTGACGATGTAACCTGTCACCGCGCTCAGCGCGCTTCGCCTTGCGCGGCGAGATAATCCGCCAACAGTGGAACGTCAGCGGGCGCCAGGGGGTATTCCTGCGCCTGTTGCGGCGTGACCCAGACCAGCGCCGAATGGCAGCGCTGTTGCAGTTCACCGGAGAACTCCGCGACTCGCCAGGCATGCAGTCGGATGATGCGTTCGCCTTGCCGCCACTGATTGCTGCCCACATAGTTGCCGATACGGGCGCTAATCCCCAATTCTTCATCCAGCTCGCGCGTCAGCGCCTCCGGCTGGCTTTCGCCGGTTTCAACCTTGCCGCCGGGAAACTCCCACAGGCCGGCTTGATCGCTGCCTGCGCCGCGCTGGGCGAGCAAAATACGCCCATTTTGTTCCAAAATGGCGGCTACTACGTCGATAATTTTCATTGGCTTCACAGAATAAAACCCCGGCGAGCGCCGGGGGGATGGGGTTACAGCGTGAATTCCGCCCAGACCGGCGCATGGTCAGAAGGTTTCTCCATGCCGCGGGTTTGGTAATCAATGCCGGTGGCGATGCAGCGCGAAGCCAGCGGGGTGCTGGCCAGCAGCAGATCGATACGCAGGCCGCGGTTGTCGTCGAACCCTTTGGAGCGGTAGTCGAACCATGAAAACTCGTCGTTGCGCCCCGGGTTGGCGTGGCGATAGGTATCCACCAGGCCCCAGTTCAGCAGGCGATCCATCCATTCGCGCTCTTCCGGCAGGAAGGAGCACTTGCCGGTGCGCAGCCAGCGTTTGCGGTTGTCTTCGCCGATGCCGATATCGTAATCACTCGGGCTGATATTCATGTCGCCCATGATCAGCACCGGGGATTCCGCCGACAGCTGCTGCTCCAGGTAGTTTTGCAGATCCTGATAAAAGCGTGTTTTAGCCGGGAATTTGATCGGATGGTCGCGGCTTTCACCTTGCGGGAAGTAGCCGTTGATCACCGTCAGCGTGCCCTGCGGCGTAGCCAGATCGGCCATGATGATGCGACGCTGCGCGTCTTCTTCATCGGTTGGGAAACCGCGGCGTACGGCCAGGGGCTCCGCTTTGGTCAGCAGCGCCACGCCGTAATGGCCTTTTTGCCCGTGATAGAACACGTGATAGCCGTGCTGGCTGACTTCTTCCAATGGGAACATGTCATCGTGAACTTTGGTTTCCTGCAGACCGATCACGTCGGGCTGGTGCTGTTCGATAATTGCCGCCAGCTGATGCGGACGCGCGCGCAGTCCATTGATATTAAAAGAGACAAACTTCATGAGCGGTGCCGTTTTCACGAGAAAAATGTGCTGTGATAGTAGCAGAGTTTGGCGGGAAATGTAACGCAGACAGCGGCAGGACCGCTGACTGCGCAGCGGGTTTATTTCGCCCAGCGGTCGTAATTTTTAGGTTGATAGTCGTCAAACTGTTGCAGCAGCGTCTGTGCCGATTCGCTGATGTGCAGGGTGCCGAGATAGTCGTGACGCATAAAGCCCTGATCGGCGACGTGCTCGAGGAACTGGCTCAGCGGGCGGTAGAATCCGTTGACGTTCAGCAGGCCGACCGGCTTGTTGTGATAGCCGATTTGCCCCCAGGTCCAGATTTCAAACAGCTCTTCCAGCGTGCCGATGCCGCCGGGCAGGGCGATAAAACTGTCCGCCAGCGCCGCCATACGGGCTTTGCGCGTATGCATGTCTGGCACCACTTCCAATTCAGTCAGGCCGCGATGCGCCGTTTCCGCTTCAACCAGGCGCTCGGGGATAATGCCGACTGCCTCACCGCCTGCGGCCAACACCGCGTCCGCCACGATCCCCATCAATCCTTTTTTGCCGCCGCCATAGATTAAACGGCGCCCCTGTGCGGCCAGCAGTTGCCCCAGTTGACGAGCCTGCTCGGCATAAGCGGGATTGACGCCTTCGCTGGCGCCACAAAAAACGCAAATATTGTTTCGCATCCACCTGTTCCTTACTGCACTAAAGAAGCCAGTGGTATAGCGAATTGTCGGCCGGAGTTCAAGTTACGGCTGGGAGAGAGGAACAAAACGGCTGGATGAAAGCGGTTAATAAGGGGAGATAACTTGATTTATTGATACGAGAACATTGGATGCAACGTGTTTTAAGTAGGGGTGGAATTTTCTGCAAGGGATGATGGTGGGGGAAGGATGATTCGTCGCTGCGCGACTCACCCTGCGGGCCGCGCTGAAGCGCGTTGTCTCACTGCGTGAGACTCGAACCTTGGTCGAAGCTTCTCATCCTTCCCCAATACGGAACATTATGGAAGTGATGTGTTTTAATTAGGCTCGGGGATTTTCTGCAAGGGATGGTGGTGGGGGAAGGATTCGAACCTTCGAAGTCAGTGACGGCAGATTTACAGTCTGCTCCCTTTGGCCGCTCGGGAACCCCACCATGGTATTCATGGATTTACAAATTGTTGTTCCGGTTTTATCCGGAAGAAACCTGGCCGGTTTCTTTTACTGCGTCTTCGCTCCTGGCGGAGAAAAGATGGTGGTGGGGGAAGGATTCGAACCTTCGAAGTCAGTGACGGCAGATTTACAGTCTGCTCCCTTTGGCCGCTCGGGAACCCCACCATATACATGGCTATTTAACTGGCCTTGCTTGCGAGAGCGCTGTCTCGGTAAGCGGGGCGCATCATATCAAATGAAGCGGATGTGTAAAGTATTGAAATGCAGAAAATGAATCGTTTGCCGTTTTTTTATTCTTGGCGGTGCATCCCTGAACGAAATGCACCGATTTATTGAACGATTACAGAATAACGGTGCGGTTGCCGTAGACGAAGACGCGCTGCGCCAGCACCTGATACAGGGCGCGGCTGAGCACGTTTTTCTCCACGTCGCGGCCGGCGCGCATCATATCCTCGGCAGAATAGGTGTGATCGACGTGGATCACGTCCTGCATGATGATCGGGCCTTCGTCGAGATTGTCGTTAACGTAATGGGCAGTGGCGCCGATGATTTTCACTCCGCGCTCGTAGGCCTGGTGATAAGGCCGTGCGCCGATAAACGCCGGCAGGAACGAATGGTGAATGTTGATTACCTGATTCGGATAATGTTGCACGAAGGCCGGGGTCAGCACGCGCATATATTTGGCCAGCACCACGTAATCCGGCTGATATTGATCGATCTTGGCCGTCATTTCGCGGTCGTGCTGTTCGCGCGTCAAGCCTTCGTGGCTCACCAGATGGAAAGGAATATCGAAACGCTCCACCAGCGTTTGCAGCGTGTCGTGGTTACCGATTACGGCGGCGATCTCAACGTCGAGGCCGCCATAGGCGCTTTTCATCAACAGGTCGCCCAGGCAGTGCGCCTCTTTGGTGACCAGCACCACGATGCGCCGACGTCCGGTGCTGTGCAGTTCACGCAGCGAACCTTCCGGCAGCGCGCTGTCCAGATCGGCCAGCAGCGTGTTGTCGTTGAAAATGCCTTCCAGTTCGGTGCGCATGAAGAAACGCCCGGTGCGGTGATCGACGAACTCATTGTTCTGGACGATATTGAGTTCGTGCTTGTAACAGATGTTGGTGATCTTGGCGATCAGCCCTTTGGCGTCCGGGCAGATGGTGCGTAACACTTTCCGTTGTACATTTTGGTGTGGCATGGGTTTGAGGATCCTGTCTGATACTGAACGGCCTGTCTGCGCAGGCGTAAACGTGAAGCGCCGGCCGGTTAGCGCCCGCAGCACTTCTTGTATTTTTTCCCTGAGCCACAGGGACACATCGCATTTCGGCCGGGCTGGGGGTTGGTGCCGTCGATATAATACCAACGTTGATCGCGACGAAGGAAGCGCGAGCGCTCATGCATCGCCTGCGGCTCGCCGCTTTCGCCATCGGTGAAACGGGCGATGAATTCGACGAAGCCTTCATCCGGCTCATGACCGGCTTTCTCTTCCACGATCGTCAGGCCCAGCCACTCGGTATTCTTAAAACTGTCGACGATGGCATTGCGCCACGCTTCGGCGCCGCAGTCGGGGTGCCAGGTGGCGATCAGATAGTCGACGTTATGATTCACGTAGGCGGTGAAGCGTGAACGCATCAGTTGGCCGGGCGTCGGCGCCGGCTGACTGCCGCTGATAAAAGGGGCGCAGCACGCGTTATACGCCAGTCCGCTGCCGCATGGGCATGATTCGGGCAAAATAACTCCTGAGAAAACGAGGCTGAAAATGAATTTAGCGCATATGTTACCTAACAATATTCGTCAGTGACAATCTACCCTGAAAGCAGAGAACACCGTTTACCGAGAGGATGACGCGATGCGGCAAATCAAGATCGGACTGGCGCTGGGAGCGGGCTCGGCTAAAGGCTGGGCGCACATCGGCGTGATCAATGCGTTAAAGAAGCTGGGGATTGAGGTCGATATCGTTGCCGGCTGCTCTGTCGGCGCGTTGGTGGGCGCCGCGTTCGCCAGCCATCGCCTGCCGGCGATGGAGCAGTGGGTGCGATCGTTCAGCTATTGGGACGTGATTCGCCTGATGGATTTTTCCTGGCAGCGCGGCGGCCTGTTGCGCGGCGAGCGGGTGTTTAACGCCGTCGGACAGCTGCTGAAGATCAATGATATCGCCGATTGTGCGTTGAAGTTCGGTGCCGTGACGACCAATCTCAGTACCGGGCGTGAGCTGTGGCTGACCGAAGGCGATATTCATCAGGCGATACGCGCCTCCTGCAGCATGCCCGGCCTGTTGGCGCCGGTATGGGCCGACGGCTATTGGCTGGTGGATGGCGCGGTGGTCAATCCGGTGCCGGTATCGCTTTGCCGCGCCATGGGCGCCGATATCGTCATTGCGGTCGATCTGCAGCATGACGCGCACCTGATGCAGCAGGATCTGTTCTCGATACGTATCGAGGAAGAAGGCCCGGACGATGCGCCTGCGGCTACCTGGCGCGGGCGTCTGCGGGAACGCGTCGGCAGAATGCGCAAGCGCAAACCGGCGACGACGCCGACGGCGATGGAGATTATGAGCACATCGATTCAAATGCTGGAAAATCGCCTGAAGCGCAACCGGATGGCGAGCGATCCGCCGGATGTCTTGATCCAGCCTTTTTGCCCGCAAATCTCAACGCTGGATTTTCACCGCGCCGATGAAGCGATCGAGGCGGGGTTGCTGGCGGTTGAAAAACAACTGGATCGGTTGTTGCCGTTGATAAAAAATAGATAATTCTCGGTTCTTGGTTGGCAATGCGCAGTTGGTCTGTTTCAGACGAGCATAAGTGACCTTTTTGAGCCACTATTACACTATGGAAAGGGACGAGGCTCGGCTGATGGCATTACCACTCACTCACAAGCGCATCTTGATCGTTGAGGACGAACAGGTTTTTCGTTCCGTGCTGGTCGGTTATCTGACCTCGCTGGGCGCTGAAACCGGCGAGGCGACCAACGGTTTACAGGCGCTGAGTGCCGTCGATGACTTCAAGCCGGATCTGATTCTGTGCGATCTCGCGATGCCGGAAATGGGCGGTATCGAATTCGTTGAACACCTGCGTTTGCAGGGGCTGCAGATCCCGGTGCTGGTGATCTCGGCCACCGACAAGATGGCGGACATCGCCAAGGTGCTGCGGTTGGGCGTGCAGGATGTGCTGCTCAAGCCGCTGACCGATCTCAATCGCCTGCGTGAAGCGGTGCTGGCGTGCTTATACCCCAATATGTTCACCTCCCAGGCGATTGAAGAGGTTGAACTGTTTCAGGATTGGGATGCATTGAGCAAAAATCCTTCCGAAGCCGTCAAACTGCTTAAGCAACTGCAGCCGCCGGTACAACAGACCATTGCGCATTGCCGGATCAACTATCGGCAGTTAACCACCGGCGAAAATCCCGGCCTGGTGCTGGATATCGCCGCCTTGTCAGAAAAGGACCTGGCATTCTATTGCCTGGACGTCACGCGCGCCGGCGATAATGGCGTATTGGCGGCATTGCTGTTGCGCGCATTATTTAATGGGCTGCTGCAGGACCATCTGGCTAATCAACAGCATCGTTTGCCGCAAATGTCGGCATTGTTAAAGCAGGTTAATCAATTATTGCGGCAGGGGAAATTAGACGGTCAATTCCCTCTGTTGTTGGGATATTATCACGCCGAAAATAAAAACCTGATTCTGGTTTCCGCCGGGCTGCATGCCAACGTCAATACCGGTGACAATCAAATCCAGCTGAGCAACGGCGTGCCACTGGGGACGCTGGGGGCTACCTACATGAATCAGATCAGCCAGCGTTGTACCGCCTGGCAATGTCAGGTATGGGGCAGCGGTGGCCGATTGCGACTGATGCTCAGCGCTGAATAGCAGGCAGCGATCGGCGCGATCTTAAGCTATTTACTTATCTGTAATTAAACCGTTTATTTATTCTCCGGATTATCCGAACGGGTAATAGTCCTAAATGTTTTCTATTTGTGTTCTGGTTAATGCTCGGCGCGCATAAGCTGGTATACTCCGAAGGTTTTTTTATATCGAGCCCAAGCTCATAAAATGAGCGCTTTAGCTTTAAGAGAGGAAATAATGCCTGCTGTAAATCGCAAAGTCAGAAAAGCCGTGATCCCGGTTGCAGGCTTGGGTACGCGGATGTTGCCGGCCACCAAAGCCATTCCGAAAGAAATGCTGCCGCTGGTTGATAAACCTCTGATCCAATACGTCGTCAATGAGTGCATTGCGGCGGGGATTAACGAGATTGTGCTGGTCACCCACTCCTCCAAGAACTCGATCGAAAACCATTTTGATACCAGTTTCGAACTCGAAGCGATGCTGGAAAAACGCGTCAAGCGCCAATTGCTGGACGAAGTGCAGTCGATCTGCCCGAAAGGCGTTACCGTGATGCAGGTTCGTCAGGGTAATGCCAAAGGCCTGGGGCACGCGATTATGTGTGCCTACCCGATGGTGGGCGATGAACCGGTCGCGGTGGTGCTTCCGGACGTGATCCTCGACGAATACAGCGCCGATCCGAAAAAAGACAACCTGCACGAAATGCTGCAGCGCTTCGAAGCCACCGGCGTCAGCCAGATCATGGTTGAACCCGTGCCGCATAAGGATGTCGGAAACTACGGCGTAGCCGACTGTAAGGGCGTTGATTTGCAACCGGGCGAAAGCGCGCCGATGGTCAGCGTGGTTGAGAAACCGTCACCGGATAAAGCCCCTTCCAACCTGGCGATTGTCGGTCGTTATGTGTTGTCCGCCGATATTTGGCCGCTGTTGGCGAAAACGCCTCCAGGCGCCGGCGATGAAATTCAGCTGACTGACAGCATCGAAATGCTGATGCGGCAGGAAACGGTGGAAGCGTATCACCTGAAAGGCGTGAGCCATGATTGCGGTAACAAGCTGGGTTACATGCAGGCCTTCGTGGAGTACGGCATGCGTCATGCCAGCCTGGGCAAAGAGTTTTCTCAGTGGCTGCAACAGGTTGTTGCCGCTGACAAGAAGTAATTTGATCTTTCGTCTTAATTTGAAAAACTAGGATTTTCACATGAAAGTAACAGTTTTTGGTATTGGTTATGTGGGGCTGGTACAGGCTGCCGTGCTGGCTGAAGTTGGCCATGATGTTATGTGCATCGATGTTGACGAACGAAAAGTCGAGAACCTGAAAAAA
The DNA here is from genome assembly GCF_000738675.1 of Serratia nematodiphila DZ0503SBS1. Lineage (NCBI taxonomy): Bacteria > Pseudomonadati > Pseudomonadota > Gammaproteobacteria > Enterobacterales > Yersiniaceae > Serratia > Serratia nematodiphila. Next base: position 3,272,833 of record NZ_JPUX01000001.1, read on the forward strand.
GGGAATATCCCGATTTTTGAACCGGGCCTGACGCCGCTGGTACAGCAAAACTATGAGGCTGGGCGCCTGCATTTCACCACCGATGCCAAAGCGGGCGTGGCGCACGGGAATATCCAGTTTATCGCCGTCGGTACGCCGCCGGATGAAGACGGTTCCGCCGATCTGAAATATGTCACCGCGGTGGCGCGCACCATCGCCGAGCACATGACCGATCGCAAAGTGGTGATCGACAAATCTACCGTGCCGGTCGGTACGGCGGACAAAGTGCGTCAGGTGATGGCGGAAACGCTGGCAAAACGCGGCAGCAACGTGCCGTTCGACGTGGTGTCCAACCCTGAATTCCTGAAGGAAGGCGCTGCGGTGGCTGACTGCATGCGCCCTGAGCGCATCGTGATCGGCACCGATAATAAAGAGGTGATCGAGCCTATTCGCGAGCTGTACGAGCCGTTTAACCGCAATCACGATCGTATGATCATGATGGATATCCGCAGCGCGGAGCTGACCAAATATGCCGCCAACTGCATGCTGGCGACCAAAATCAGCTTTATGAACGAAATGTCCAACCTGGCGGAAATGTTGGGCGCGGACATCGAGAAAGTGCGTCAGGGCATCGGTTCCGATTCACGCATCGGTTATCACTTCATCTATCCTGGCTGTGGCTACGGTGGTTCTTGTTTCCCGAAAGATGTTCAGGCGCTGATCCGCACGGCGGAGCAGATCGGTTACCAACCGAAGCTGTTGCAGGCGGTAGAGCAGGTCAACTACCAACAAAAAGACAAGCTGAACAGCTTTATCAAAGACTATTTCGGCAGCGATTTGAAGGGCAAAACCTTCGCACTGTGGGGTCTGGCGTTCAAGCCGAATACCGATGACATGCGTGAAGCGTCCAGCCGTGTGCTGATGGAGCAGCTGTGGGCTGCCGGCGCCACCGTTCAGGCCTACGATCCGGAAGCGATGAACGAAGTTCAGCGCATCTATGGCCAGCGCGACGATTTGAAGCTGATGGGTACCAAAGAGGCTGCGTTGCATGGCGCCGATGCTCTGGTGATCTGTACCGAATGGCAGAATTTCCGCGCGCCGGACTTTGATGTGATTAAGGGCGCGTTGAAGCAGCCGGTGATCTTCGATGGACGTAACCTGTACGATCCTGAGCGTTTGGCGAATCGCGGCTTTACCTACTATGCGATTGGCCGCGGTGCCTCGATTAAACCGGTTATTTAAGGAGTGGGCATGAAATTCCTGGTTACAGGCGCCGCAGGGTTTATTGGTTATCACGTTGCAGAGCGTTTGTTGACCGCCGGGCATCAGGTTGTCGGCATCGATAACCTGAATGACTATTATGACGTGGGCCTGAAAATGGCCCGTCTGGACAGACTGGCGGATAAGCCGGGATTCCGCTTCATCAAGTTGGATTTGGCCGATCGTGAAGGCATGGCGACATTGTTCGCCGAGCATCAGTTCCAACGAGTCATTCATTTGGGTGCCCAAGCCGGCGTGCGTTATTCGCTGGTCAACCCGTTGGCTTATGCGGACGCTAACCTGATCGGTCATTTGAACGTTCTGGAAGGCTGCCGTCATAATAAGGTCGAGCATTTACTTTACGCTTCCTCCAGCTCTGTTTATGGCCTCAATCGCAAGTTGCCGTTTGCTACCGAAGATTCTGTCGACCACCCTGTGTCACTGTATGCGGCAACCAAAAAAGCCAATGAGCTGATGTCACACAGTTACGCTCATTTATACGGTCTCCCGACGACGGGGCTACGCTTCTTTACCGTATATGGTCCCTGGGGGCGTCCGGATATGGCGCTGTTCAAGTTTACCAAGGCCATATTGGCGGGGGAGAGCATCGATGTATATAACCACGGTGAAATGCACCGTGACTTTACTTACATTGATGATATCACCGAGGCGATTGTGCGGCTGCAGGCGGTTATTCCGCAGGCAGATCCGTCATGGACCGTTGAACAGGGATCGCCGGCGACCAGTTCCGCGCCGTATCATGTTTATAATATCGGCAATAACACCCCCGTTAAACTGATGGAATATATCACGGCGTTGGAGCAGGCTTTGGGGCTAACTGCCCGCAAGAATATGCTGCCAATGCAACCTGGCGATGTGATGGATACCAGCGCGGATACCGCGGAGCTTTATCGTGACATTGGTTTTAAGCCGGAAACCAGCGTTGAAGAGGGTGTGAAGCGCTTTGTTGATTGGTATAAGGCATTCTACCAGGTTCAATAATTGAACGAGGGTATATGCGACAAAGGGGCCTTAGGGCCCTTTTTTATCGCGTGAACCTCATGCAAGGAACAAAATGCGAATTAGGATATTTACTAAAAGGAAAGGGGTGAGGCAGGATCGCGGCGATAAGCTTTAAAATGAAAAGGCCCCCCGCAGGGAGCCTTTCAGATACGGGCTGAATCGCTATTACAGCAGGAAATCGTCCAGAGATTTACCTTGCTCTTCGATAGCTTTCTTAATCACCGCTGGAGTACGGCCTTGGCCGGTCCAGGTTTTCAATTCGCCGTTTTCGTCTTTATATTGGTATTTAGCAGGACGTGCTGCGCGTTTTGCTTTACCGGCAGCCTTGTTGGCAGCCATGGTTTGCAGCAGTTCATTCGGATCGATACCGTCAGCAATCAGCATTTCGCGGTATTGCTGCAGTTTACGGGTGCGTTCTTCGATTTCTGCTTGAGCCTGGCTGTCTTCTTCGCGACGTTCGTTCACAACAACTTCCAGTTTCTCGAGCATTTCTTCCAGCGTTTCCAGTGTGCATTCTCTTGCCTGGGCGCGCAGAGTGCGGATGTTGTTCAAAATCTTTAATGCTTCGCTCATTGTCCTAGTCTCAAATTATATTGGTGGGGGGCGTCTCGATAATAATAGAGCGCTATTTTCTTTTCTGCAATAGCCAAATTGACTTGAATACTCAAATTTACCTTTTAAAAAACCGTTAATCGGATCTGTCCGACTAATATAGGAAGGGCTGTTAACTATTACCCTTGTCGCACTTAAGTCAAAATTTCAGCAGGCATGCTTTAAAAGGCGCGTGTCGCAAGGCTTTCATCGATAAGTTATCGCCGTAATTTATATCAATATTACAATGGGTTCTGTGGGCTTAATCACGTCATGGCAAGGCAGACATTGTAAACAATAGGGGTATATAGGTAAAGATTGCGTCAGGAAACGTCGGGGACAGCGGAGGTGATTAAATGCCCTGTATTGGCCCCGTGTATAATAGACTGGCGCGCCGTTGCGGTTGCGGCACCCGCCGCGGCGAAAGGGTGATTATGCATTAATGGGCAAATGATCGCGGTTAACCATTAGCAAGAATTAATAGTGATGACAGGCATACATTATCCTGTAAATAGCTGTAAAAAGAACGGGCCGACAGAACGATATGTTTCGCTTGAAAGCGCATTATTACGGCGAACGCAATATTCGTTCGCTTTGGGCTGAGCCTGGGGGGCGGTTTATGGTACACTTACCGTCCTAATCGACATTTGAATATTTCTTATACCATCGGAGTTGCGGGGCCATGGCTCAACTTTATTTTTATTACTCTGCGATGAATGCCGGCAAGTCCACCGCGCTGCTACAGTCTTCATATAACTATCAAGAACGTGGTATGCGCACGCTGGTGTTCACTGCGGAGATCGATCACCGCTTTGGCGTAGGTAAGGTCAGCTCGCGCATCGGTTTATCCTCGCAGGCCCAGCTCTATAACAACGACTCGATGCTGTACGCCATGATTCAGCAAGAGCATCAACAGCAGCCGGTGCATTGTGTACTGCTGGATGAAAGCCAGTTCCTGACCAAGGCGCAGGTTGAGCAATTGTGCGATGTGGTGGACCAACTGGACATTCCCGTATTGTGCTACGGCCTGCGTACCGATTTTCTCGGTGAGCTGTTTACCGGCAGCCAATATTTGCTGGCCTGGGCCGATAAGCTGGTGGAATTGAAAACCATCTGTCACTGCGGGCGCAAAGCCAATATGGTGTTGCGGTTGGATGAAAACGGCCAGGCGATGCACGCCGGTGAGCAGGTGGTGATTGGCGGTAACGAGAGCTATGTCTCCGTCTGCCGCAAGCATTATAAAGAGGCGATTCACTCCCTGGAGTAGGGGAGAAAACGCCGCCAAAGCCCGCTGAGGCGTTTTGGCGGCGTGAGTCGAAATGCAGCGCCTCCGGCGCAATAAAAAACCCGCCGTTTGGCGGGTTTTTTTATCGGTTCACGAAACCGTTATTTCTTGGGCTTCTTTACCGCGGCTTTGGCTGCAGCCGGAGCTGCCGCTTCCTCTTCGACTGCTTCGCTGAATTCGCGGCCGTAGAAGGTATCCAGCATGATTTGCTTCAGTTCGGCAATCAGCGGATAGCGTGGGTTGGCGCCGGTGCATTGGTCGTCGAACGCGTCTTCCGACAGCTTGTCGACTTTCGCCAGGAAGTCCGCCTCCTGCACACCCGCCTCACGGATGGAGGTTGGGATGCCCAACTCGGTTTTCAGCTCGTCCAGCCAGGCCAGCAGTTTCTCAATCTTCTGCGCGGTGCGGTCGCCCGGTGCGCTCAGGCCGAGGTGGTCGGCGATTTCAGCGTAGCGGCGGCGCGCCTGAGGGCGGTCGTACTGGCTGAAGGCCGTCTGCTTGGTCGGGTTGTCGTTCGCGTTGTAGCGAATGACGTTGGAAATCAGCATCGCGTTGGCCAGGCCGTGCGGAATGTGGAACTCCGAACCCAGTTTGTGCGCCATGGAGTGACAAACCCCGAGGAAGGCGTTGGCGAAAGCGATACCGGCGATGGTGGCGGCGTTGTGCACGCGTTCACGGGCAACCGGGTTTTTCGCGCCTTCTTTGTAGCTGGCCGGCAGATACTCTTTCAACAGTTTCAGCGCCTGCAGCGCCTGGCCGTCGGAGTATTCGTTCGCCAGCACCGAGACGTAGGCTTCCAGCGCGTGGGTCACCGCATCCAGGCCACCGAAGGCGCACAGGGATTTCGGCATGTTCATCACCAGGTTGGCGTCGACAATCGCCATGTCCGGGGTCAGCGCATAGTCGGCCAGCGGGTATTTCTGCCCGGTGGCGTCGTCGGTCACGACCGCGAACGGCGTGACTTCCGAACCGGTGCCTGAGGTTGTGGTGATGGCGATCATTTTCGCTTTCACGCCCATTTTCGGGAATTTGTAGATACGCTTGCGGATGTCCATGAAGCGCAGCGCCAGATCCTCGAAGTGGGTTTCAGGATGTTCGTACAGCACCCACATGATTTTCGCGGCGTCCATCGGCGAACCGCCGCCCAGCGCGATGATGACGTCCGGTTTGAAGGAGTTCATCTGCTCGGCGCCTTTACGCACGATGCTCAGCGTCGGATCGGCTTCCACTTCGAAGAACACTTCGGTTTCGATGCCGTGAGACTTCAGAACCTTGGTGATCTGGTCAGCATAGCCGTTGTTGAACAGGAAACGGTCGGTCACGATGAAGGCGCGTTTCGCCCCGTCGGTCGCCACTTCTTCCAGCGCGATAGGCAGCGAGCCACGGCGGAAGTAGATCGATTTCGGAAGTTTGTGCCACAACATGTTTTCTGCTCGCTTCGCTACAGTTTTCTTGTTGATCAGGTGTTTAGGTCCGACGTTTTCAGAGATGGAGTTGCCACCCCAGGAACCGCAACCCAGCGTCAGCGAAGGCGCGAGTTTGAAGTTGTACAGGTCGCCGATACCGCCCTGAGAAGCCGGGGTGTTGATCAGGATGCGAGCCGTTTTCATTTTATCGCCGAAGTAGGCGATGCGAGCCGTTTGGTTATCCTGGTCGGTGTACAGGCAGGACGTGTGGCCGATACCGCCCATGGCGACCAGTTTTTCGGCTTTGGCGACCGCGTCTTCGAAGTCTTTGGCACGGTACATCGCCAGGGTAGGCGACAGTTTTTCATGTGCGAAAGGTTCGGACTCGTCGACCAGCTTCACTTCACCGATCAGCACTTTGGTGTTGGCCGGCACTTTGATGCCTGCCATTTCGGCGATTTTCGGTGCGGATTGCCCGACGATGGCCGCATTCAGACCGCCGTTTTTCAGGATGATGTCCTGCACCGCTTTCAGTTCTTTACCCTGCAGCAGATAGCCGCCGTGGGAAGCGAAGCGTTCGCGTACCGCATCATAGATAGCGTCAACGACGATGACCGACTGTTCGGAAGCGCAGATAACGCCGCTGTCGAAGGTTTTGGACATCAGGATAGAGGCGACCACGCGCTTAATGTCTGCGGTTTCGTCTACCACGACCGGCGTATTACCGGCGCCGACGCCGATGGCGGGTTTGCCGGAGCTGTAGGCGGCTTTCACCATGCCCGGGCCACCGGTGGCCAGGATCAGGTTGATGTCAGGGTGGTGCATCAGCTGGTTGGACAGCTCGACGGTAGGTTGGTCGATCCAACCGATGATGTCTTTCGGCGCGCCGGCGGCGATAGCGGCTTGCAGCACGATATCGGCGGCTTTATTGGTGGCATTCTTCGCACGCGGGTGCGGCGAGAAGATGATGCCGTTGCGGGTTTTCAGGCTGATCAGCGCTTTGAAGATCGCGGTAGAAGTTGGGTTGGTGGTAGGGACGATACCGCAAATCAGGCCGATAGGTTCGGCGATGGTGATGGTACCGAAAGTGTCATCTTCAGACAGGATGCCACAGGTTTTTTCATCTTTATAGGCGTTGTAGATGTACTCGGAAGCGAAGTGGTTTTTGATCACTTTGTCTTCGACGATACCCATTCCGGATTCTTCCACGGCCATTTTGGCCAACGGGATACGGGCATCAGCAGCGGCGAGGGCGGCAGCGCGGAAGATTTTATCCACTTGCTCTTGAGTGAAGTTGGCATATTCGCGCTGGGCTTTTTTGACACGTGCGACAAGCTCGTTCAGTTCAGCGACATTCGTTACAGCCATAATGCTCTCCTGATAATGTTAAACTCTTTCAGTAAATAAGCCGTGCGAGCCACTAGTATAGTCATAACGGGAATAGACGGTGATTCGAATACCGGGGGGGTCCCGCGTTATTTCTTCGCATGCTGCTGATTTGCTTAAAGAGCTTTACCCTGCGCCAACCGGAGGGGCAGGCAGTGAAGAGAACGGAACCGGCTGGATTGCCACCGACTTTGTTCTACTCCCTGACTACGACTAAGAGCTTACCCACTGTTGGGTAGTTAATTTGTGATCTAAATCATGAAAAGTGCAAGCTGACACCTTTCAGCTTGACGGTGTTGAGAGTGGTTATCAATAACTGTGATCGATGACTCTTTTTTCAACATAAAAAATCAAAAGGCCATACATCACTTTAACAAAGGGCATTTGTTTTGTTGCCTAACTTGCTGGTAGTCAAAAATGCTGCTCTGGCCGGATGGATTACCCGCGGCAATTCCATTACATTAGCGCGCATAGGCAGCACACCTTTTTATAGCACTTAACGCGGAGCCATCTGTGGGCCAATCTCTGTTGGATCTTTCCGGCTTTATCAAGTTCTTTGTCGGTCTGTTTGCGCTGGTCAACCCGGTGGGCATCTTGCCGGTGTTTATCAGCATGACCAGCTACCAGGCGGAAGCAGGGCGCAATAAAACCAACCTGACCGCCAACCTGTCGGTCGCCATTATTCTGTGGACATCGCTGTTCCTGGGCGAAGGGATCTTGCGGATGTTCGGCATCTCCATCGATTCGTTCCGCATCGCCGGCGGTATTCTGGTGGTGACCATCGCCATGTCGATGATCAGCGGCAAGCTGGGAGAAGACAAACAGAACAAACAGGAAAAATCGGAGAGCGCGATCCGCGAGAGCATCGGCGTGGTGCCGTTAGCGCTGCCGCTGATGGCGGGGCCGGGGGCGATCAGTTCCACCATCGTGTGGAGTTCCCGTTATCACAACTGGCAAAGCCTGCTCGGCTTTACGGTCGCGATCGCCTTGTTCGCCTTTTGCTGTTGGTTGTTGTTCCGCGCCGCGCCGCTGTTGGTGCGTTTGCTTGGGCAGACCGGCATCAACGTGATCACCCGTATCATGGGTCTGTTGCTGATGGCGCTCGGGATCGAGTTTATCGTTACCGGCATTAAGGCGATATTCCCCGGCCTGTTGTAATACCCTTTGTTTAGCCGCGCACCTTTCGCCTTGGCGCGGCTAAAATTAATTTTAAAGTTTAAATTATTTATTGGTTCGCATTATTATAGTGCACAGGATGAATAAAATTTATGCGGTTGCACTCTTATGTTGCATAAATCTCATGTTGCTGTGCAAAAAAAACGCTAAGCGTTATTTCAGACACTTTTCTTCCCCCATTTCCACGCGTTTTGCCCCCGTTCAACGGTAAAGCTGTTGTTAAATTAATCACATCATTCTGTGGGGCTTGTCTCACTTTCATCCAGGTGTTATTAGTGATTAACCGACCATAGGCAGGTGTTTGTTCTTTGAATGTCCGGATTGTTAACTGAATGTTTCTTTGTGCGGTAATGAGATTGCGTTGATGGTTTCAAATGAAATGATTTCGTCTTTTTTTTCTTTAAAATCATAGCGATGATTTTGTTTCTCTGCGCCATCGATCTTGGGGGCCGGATCGGGCTTCGTGCGATAAAAGAGAATTGCTTAACATTTTCGTAAAATTTATTGGCTATGGAATTTGGCTTCTGCTAATTTCCGAGCAACTTTCCCGTGGTCAATTAACTGAAATGCGCCATAAAAACGGGAATGATTTTTGCTGGTATCCGTTTATTTAGAATTCTTATAAACACTTCACAAACTTCGATAAGCGATGCTTGTCGGTGAAAAGGAGCCTCGATTATGCAGCAAACCCTGAAGCGCACTTCTTTGACCTTGTTGATTAGCGGCGCGCTGAGCGTCGGCGCCATAAATAGCAGTTTGGCGGCGGAAGTGCCGGCCGGCGTTCAGTTGGCGCAGCAGCAGAATATTGTGATCAACAACGGCAGCGAAGTGGCTTCATTGGATCCGCATAAGGTCGAGGGCGTACCGGAAAGCAATATCATTCTTAACCTGCTGGAAGGGCTGGTGAGCACCGACGCCAACGGGCATGTGGTGCCGGCGGCGGCGGCGAGCTGGGAAAACCAGAATTATCAGCAATGGACCTTCCACCTGCGCCCCGGCGCGGTGTGGAGCGACGGCAGCCCGGTGACCGCGCAAGACTTCGTCTACAGCTGGCAGCGCCTGGCCGATCCGAAAATCGCCTCGCCCTATGCCAGCTACCTGCAATACACCAAAGTCGACAATATCGACGATATCCTGACCGGTAAGAAGCCTCCACAGGCCCTCGGCGTCAAGGCGCTGGACGCCCAGACGCTGCAGGTGACGCTGAGCGAACCGGTGCCGTATTTCATCAGCATGTTGAGCCACACGTCGCTCAAACCGGTGAAGCGCGCGGTAGTGGAGAAATTCGGCGACAAATGGACGCTGCCCGCCAACTATGTCGGCAACGGCGCTTACCGTCTGAAAGAGTGGGTGGTGAACGAGCGCATTGTGCTGGAGCGCAGCCCGAGCTACTGGAACAACAAGCAGACGGTGATCAATCAGGCGACCTTCCTGCCGATCGCTTCCGAAGTCAGCGACGTCAACCGCTTCCGCAGCGGCGAGATCGACATCACCAACAGCGCCATTCCGCCGTACCTGTACGTCAAAATGAAGCGCGAAGTGCCCGAGCAACTGCACGTTAACCCTTATCTGTGCACTTTCTATTACGAACTCAATAACCAGCGGGCGCCCTTCACCGATCCGCGGGTGCGTGCGGCGGTGAAGATGACGCTGGATCGCGACATCATCGCCAACAAGATCATGGGCCAGGGGCAGATCCCGGCCTACAGTTTCACGCCAACCTTCACCGAAGGCGCCAACTTCACGCAGCCCGCCTGGGCCGGCTGGAGCCAGGAACAGCGCAACGCCGAAGCCAAGAAACTGCTGGCGGAAGCGGGTTACAGCGACGCCAAGCCGCTGAAATTCTCGCTGCTGTACAACACCTCCGATCAAAACAAACAGCAGGCGATCGCCGCCGCGTCGATGTGGAAAAAGAATCTCGGCGCCGACGTCACGCTGCGCAATCAGGAGTGGAAGACCTCGCTGGAAAGCCGCCATCAGGGGCAATACGACGTGGCGCGCGCCACCTGGTGCGGGGATTACAACGAACCGAGCGCGTTCCTGAACCTGGTGCTGTCCAACAGCAGCATCAATACCGTGTTTTATAAGAGCCCGGCGTTCGACGCCATCATGGCCGCCACCCTGAAGGCGCCGGATGAGGCCGCGCGCGCCGCGCTCTATCAGCAGGCAGAAGCGCAGCTGGACAAAGACTCCGCGTTGATCCCGGTGTATTACCGCGTCAGCGCGCGGTTGATTAAGCCGACGGTAGGCGGGTTCACCGGCAAAGATCCGCTGGACTATACCGACGTTAAGAATCTGTACATTATCAAGCAGTAAAAGGGGTATTCCTCACGCCGAGGCGCTGGGGAATATAGGGAAGGCCGGCCGCCGCATTCGTTCCGCGGCGGCGGGAAAACAGAGTCCGCTTACGGGCAACGCAGGTTCCACGAAGAGCCTGTGATAATAAAAACTGGAGTCGATAAGTATGACCAACATCACGAAGAAAACCCTCATTGCCGCCGGCGTCATCGCTGCGCTCGGCATCACAGCAACCACCGGCGCTTTCGCCGCCGACGTTCCTGCGGGGGTGCAGCTGGCGGATAAGCAAGAAATCGTCAAAAACAACGGTTCCGAAGTGCAGTCGCTGGATCCGCATAAAATCGAGGGCGTGCCGGAAAACAACGTGACCCGCGATCTGATGGAAGGCCTGGCGAACAACAGCCCGGACGGTTCCATCGTGCCGGGCGTCGCGGAAAGCTGGGATAACAAGGATTTCAAAGTCTGGACCTTCCACCTGCGCAAAGACGCCAAATGGTCCAACGGCAAGCCGGTGACGGCGCAAGATTTCGTCTACAGCTGGCAGCGCGTAGTGGATCCGAAAACCGCGTCGCCTTACGCCAGCTACCTGCAGTACGCCCATGTGGAAAACGTCGATGACATCATCGCCGGTAAAAAAGACAAGTCGACGCTGGGCGTGAAGGCCATCGACGACCACACTTTCCAGGTGACCCTGAGCGAGCCGGTGCCTTATCTGGTTGAAATGACCCCGCACTACGCCATGAAGCCGGTTTATAAAGAGGCGGTGGAGAAATTCGGCGAGAAGTGGACGCTGCCGGCCAACTACGTCAGCAACGGCGCCTACAAACTGAAAGACTGGATTGTCAACGAACGCATCGTACTGGAACGCAACCCGGAATATTGGGATAACGCCAAAACCATCATCAATAAAGTGACGTTCCTGCCTATTTCGTCGGAAGTGACCGACGTTAACCGCTACCGCACCGGCGAAATCGACATGACTTATAACAACATGCCGATCGAACTGTTCCAGAAGCTGAAGAAAGAGATCCCGAAAGAGGTGCACGTCGATCCTTATCTGTGCACCTATTACTACGAAATCAACAACCAGAAGGCGCCGTTCACCGATGCGCGCGTGCGTGAAGCGCTGAAGCTGGGTATGGATCGCGACATCATCGTCAACAAGGTGAAAAACCAGGGCGATCTGCCGGCCTACAGCTTTACGCCGCCATACACCGACGGCGCCAAGCTGACCGCGCCGGAGTGGTTCGGCTGGACGCAGGAAAAACGCAACGAAGTGGCGAAGAAACTGCTGGCGGAAGCCGGCTACGGCCCGGGTAAACCGCTGACCTTCTCCCTGTTGTACAACACATCAGACCTGCACAAGAAGCTGGCGATCGCCGCCGCCTCCATCTGGAAGAAAAATCTGGGCGTGGACGTGAAGCTGGTGAACCAGGAGTGGAAAACCTTCCTGGATACCCGTCATCAGGGCACCTATGACGTGGCGCGCGCCGGCTGGTGCGCCGACTACAACGAACCGAGTTCGTTCCTGAACATGATGCTGTCCGACAGCAGCAGTAACACCCCGCACTACAAAAGCGCCGAGTTCGATAAGCTGATGGCCAACGTGTTGACCGCGAAGAGCAAAGACGAGCGCGCCGATCTGTATCAGAAAGCGGAAGTTCAGCTGGATAAAGATTCCGCCATTGTTCCGCTGTATTACTACGTGAACGCCCGTCTGGTGAAACCTTACGTCGGTGGCTACACCGGCAAAGACCCGCTTGATAACGTGTACGACAAAAACCTGTACATCATCAAGCATTGATACGGTAAGCGCCGGCGGCCTGGCCGCCGGCCCATGTTGAGAATAATAAGCCGTCATCAGGCTGTCGCACAGGGTTAGGGCAATGCTTAAATTTATACTTCGTCGCTTGTTGGAAGCGATCCCGACACTATTTATCCTTATCACCATCTCATTCTTCATGATGCGCCTGGCGCCCGGCAGTCCATTTACCGGGGAACGCGCATTGCCGCCGGAAGTCATGGCGAATATCGAAGCCAAATATCATTTGAACGACCCGATCTGGAAACAGTACGGTCATTATCTGGCGCAGCTTGCGCAGGGAGACTTCGGCCCGTCCTTTAAATACAAGGATTATTCGGTCAACGATTTGGTGGCCAGTTCTTTCCCGGTCTCCGCCAAGCTCGGCCTGGCCGCGTTTCTGCTGGCGGTGGTGCTGGGCGTGAGCGCCGGTGTGATCGCCGCGCTGAACCAGAACACCAAATGGGACTATACGGTGATGGGGTTCGCCATGACCGGGGTGGTGATACCCAGTTTCGTGGTGGCGCCGCTGTTGGTGCTGATCTTCGCCATCACGTTGAAATGGCTGCCGGGCGGCGGCTGGAACGGCGGTGCGCCTAAGTTCATCATCTTGCCGATGGTGGCGTTGTCGCTGGCCTATATCGCCAGCATCGCCCGTATCACGCGCGGCTCGATGATTGAAGTGCTGCACTCCAACTTCATCCGCACCGCGCGCGCCAAAGGCTTGCCGATGCGTCGCATCATTTTCCGCCACGCGCTGAAGCCGGCGCTGTTGCCGGTGCTGTCCTACATGGGCCCGGCGTTCGTCGGGATCATCACCGGTTCAATGGTGATCGAAACCATCTACGGTCTGCCGGGGATCGGCCAGCTGTTCGTTAACGGCGCGCTGAACCGCGACTACTCCCTGGTGTTGAGCCTGACCATTCTGGTGGGCGCTCTGACCATTCTGTTCAACGCGATCGTCGATGTGCTGTATGCGGTCATCGATCCGAAAATCCGTTATTAATCTGGAGCACGCGAATGATGTTGACTAAAAAGAACAGCGAAGCTCTGGAACACTTCAGCGAGAAGCTGGAAGTGGAAGGGCGCAGCCTGTGGCAAGACGCGCGTCGGCGTTTTATGCACAACCGCGCGGCGGTCAGCAGCCTGTTCATACTGGCGCTGATCACTCTGTTTGTGGTGCTGGCGCCGATGCTGTCGCAATTCGCCTACGACGATACCGATTGGGCGATGATGTCCGCCGCACCCAGCGTTGAATCGGGGCACTATTTCGGCACCGACTCCTCCGGGCGCGATCTGCTGGTGCGCGTGGCGATCGGCGGGCGCATCTCGCTGATGGTCGGCGTGGCGGCGGCGCTAGTGGCGGTGATCGTCGGCACCCTGTACGGCGCGATGTCCGGCTATCTGGGCGGCAAGATCGACTCGGTGATGATGCGCCTGCTGGAGATCCTCAACTCCTTCCCGTTCATGTTCTTCGTGATCCTGCTGGTGACCTTCTTCGGCCAGAATATCCTGCTGATCTTCGTGGCGATCGGCATGGTGTCGTGGTTGGACATGGCGCGTATCGTGCGCGGCCAAACCCTCGGTCTGAAGCGCAAGGAGTTCATCGAAGCGGCGCTGGTGTGCGGCGTATCCACGCGCAACATCGTGCTGCGGCATATCGTGCCTAACGTGCTCGGCGTGGTGGTGGTGTATGCCTCGTTGCTGGTGCCGAGCATGATCCTGTTCGAATCCTTCCTCAGCTTCCTGGGGCTGGGCACGCAGGAGCCGCTGAGCAGCTGGGGCGCATTGCTCAGCGACGGCGCCAACTCAATGGAAGTTTCACCGTGGTTGCTGCTGTTCCCGGCGGGTTTCCTGGTTGTCACTCTATTCTGTTTCAACTTCATCGGCGATGGCCTGCGTGACGCCCTCGACCCGAAAGATCGTTAAGGAGTGCCACCATGAGCACCATTGAACATCCTGAGATGCAAACCGCCGTCGGCGTTAAAGCGTCGCCGCTGCTGGACGTGAAAGACCTGCGCGTCACGTTTTCCACCCCGGACGGCGACGTGACGGCGGTGAACGATCTGAACTTCGATCTGCGCGCCGGTGAAACGCTGGGCATCGTCGGCGAATCCGGCTCCGGCAAATCGCAGACCGCGTTCGCCCTGATGGGGTTGCTGGCCAGCAATGGCCGCATCGGCGGCTCGGCCAAATTCAACGGCCGCGAAATCCTCAACCTGCCGGAAAACCAGCTCAACAAGCTGCGGGCCGAAGAGATCTCGATGATCTTCCAGGACCCGATGACCTCGCTCAACCCGTATATGCGCGTTGGCGAACAGCTGATGGAAGTGCTGATGCTGCATAAGAAAATGAGCAAAAGCGAAGCCTTTGAAGAGTCGGTACGCATGCTCGACGCGGTGAAAATGCCGGAAGCGCGCAAGCGCATGCGCATGTATCCGCATGAGTTTTCCGGCGGCATGCGCCAGCGCGTGATGATCGCCATGGCGCTGCTGTGCCGGCCGAAGCTGCTGATCGCCGACGAGCCGACTACCGCGCTGGACGTGACCGTTCAGGCGCAGATCATGACGCTGCTCAACGAGCTCAAGCGCGAGTTCAACACTGCCATCATCATGATCACCCACGATCTGGGCGTGGTGGCCGGCATCTGCAACAAGGTGCTGGTGATGTACGCCGGCCGCACCATGGAATACGGCAGCGCGCGCGAGGTGTTCTACCAGCCGAGCCACCCGTACTCCATCGGGTTGTTGAACGCGGTGCCGCGCCTCGACGCCGAAGGTGAAGCGTTGCTGACCATTCCCGGCAACCCGCCGAACCTGCTGCGGCTGCCGAAAGGTTGCCCGTTCCAGCCGCGCTGCCCGTACGCCATGGAACAGTGCGCGAGCGCTCCGCCATTGGAGCAATTTGGGGAAGGGCGCCTGCGCGCCTGCTTTAAACCGGTGGAGGCGTTGGTATGACAGCGGTAACCGACAAGAAAGTGCTGCTCGAAGTGGCCGATCTGAAAGTGCACTTCGACATTCATGACGACAAGCAGTGGTTCTGGCAGCCGCCGAAAACCCTAAAGGCGGTCGATGGCGTTACGCTGCGGCTGTTCGAGGGGGAAACCCTGGGCGTGGTCGGCGAATCCGGCTGCGGCAAATCCACCTTCGCGCGCGCCATCATCGGTCTGGTGAAGGCCACCAGCGGGCGCGTCGCCTGGCTGGGTAAAGATCTGCTGGGCATGAACGACGCCGATTGGCGCAAAACCCGCAGCGATATCCAGATGATCTTCCAGGATCCGCTGGCTTCGCTCAACCCGCGCATGACCATCGGCGAAATCATCGCCGAGCCGCTGCGCACTTACTACCCGAAAATGCCGCGTCAGGAAGTGAAGGACAAGGTCAAGGCGATGATGCTGAAGGTCGGCCTGCTGCCTAACCTGATCAACCGTTATCCGCACGAGTTCTCCGGCGGCCAATGCCAGCGCATCGGCATCGCGCGCGCGTTGATCCTCGAACCGAAGCTGGTGATCTGCGACGAGCCGGTTTCCGCGTTGGACGTGTCGATTCAGGCGCAGGTGGTAAACCTGTTGCAGCAGCTGCAGCGCGAAATGGGGCTGTCATTGATCTTTATCGCCCACGATTTGGCGGTGGTGAAGCACATTTCCGATCGCGTGCTGGTGATGTACCTGGGTCATGCGGTGGAGCTGGGCACCTATGACGAGGTGTATCACAATCCGCAGCACCCTTACACCAAGGCGCTGATGTCGGCGGTGCCTATTCCGGATCCGGACAAGGAGAAGGAAAAGCAGATCCAGCTGTTGGAAGGGGAGCTGCCTTCGCCGATCAACCCGCCGTCCGGCTGCGTGTTCCGCACCCGCTGCCCGATCGCCGGGCCGGAGTGCGCCAAGACGCGTCCGCTGCTGGAGGGCAGTTTCCGTCATGCGGTTTCATGCCTGAAGGTCGATCCGCTGTAATGCGCCGCTAGCCGGCAACAAAAAGCCCCGCTGAGTCAGCGGGGCTTTTTTTATCCGAAATATGAGCGGCGAATCACTCTTTCCACAGAATGTGGCACAGCTTGTGGTCTTTCTCGCGGCAGATCAGCACGCGGGCGAACACGTCGTTAATCGGCTCGCCGTCGCTGTCCGCCAGACCGATCACCACTTCGGCGAAGAAGTCCGGATTCAGGTCGTAATCCACGTGCTCGCTCCAGTCTTCGGAGGGGTCGTACAGTTCTGCGCCGCCGCGCTCTTCAAACTGCAGATTGAACAGCAGAATATCCGCCGGATCCAGATTGTCGCCGGCCAATTCGAGGAAGATGTCGTAGGCCTGTTCCAGCGTTTCGTCTTCGGTAAGGCGGTTATTCAAATCCATAAAAAAATCCTGATAACAAATGATTTGGCGCTATTAAAGCACGCTCGCCGCGGCTTTTACAGCAACGGGCTGAAAAAGTAGAACAGGCGCTCGACCAGGCGATGCCAGAATGGCCGCTTCAACCACTCTTTGGCGTTCAGCAGCTTGGAACGAGCGATGTAATCTTCCTGCACGCAGGCCAGATCGCTGCCGAAGCCGTCGTCGTCGATCACCAGGGTGATCTCGAAGTTGAGCCACAGGCTGCGCATATCCAGATTGACGGTGCCGACCAGGCTGAGCTGGCCGTCGACCAGCACGCTCTTGGTGTGCAACAGGCCGCCTTCGAACTGATAGATTTTCACGCCGGCTTCCAGCAGCTCGGAGAAGAACGCCCGGCTGGCCCAGCGCACCATCATCGAATCGTTGTCGCGCGGCACGATGATGCTGACCTCAACGCCGCGCAGAGCGGCGGTGCAGATGGCGTGCAGCAGATCGTCGCTCGGCACGAAGTACGGCGTGGTCATGATCAGCTGCTCGCGCGCGGAATAGACCGCGGTCAGCAGCGCCTGGTGGATCATCTCCTCGGGGAAGCCGGGGCCGGAGGCGATCACCTGAATGGTGTGGCCGCTTTCCTGCTCGAACGGCATGATGTTGACGTCCGGCGGCGGCGGCAGAATGCGCTTGCCGGTTTCAATCTCCCAGTCGCAGGCATAGACGATGCCCATCGTAGTGGCCACCGGGCCTTCCATGCGTGCCATCAGATCGATCCATTGGCCGACGCCCGCATCCTGCTTGAAATAGCGCGGATCGACCATGTTCATGCTGCCGGTATAGGCGATGTAGTTGTCGATCAGCACCACCTTGCGGTGCTGGCGCAGATCCATGCGGCGCAGGAATACGCGCAGCAGGTTGACCTTCAGCGCTTCGACCACTTCGATGCCTGCGTTGCGCATCATCGCCGGGTAGGGGCTGCGGAAAAATGGCAGGCTGCCGGCGGAGTCCAGCATCAGGCGGCAGTGTACGCCGCGCCGCGCGGCGGCCATCAGCGATTCGGCCACTTGATCGACCAGGCCGCCGGGCTGCCAGATATAGAACACCATTTCGATGTTGTGGCGCGCCAGCTCGATGTCGCGGATCAGCGCTTTCAACGTGTCGTCGGTAGTGGTGAGCAGCTGCAGCTGGTTGCCCTTGACGCCGTCGATGCCCTGGCGGCGGTTGCACAGCTGGAACAGCGGTTCGGCGACTTCACTGTATTCGGTGGCGAAGATGCGGCGGCTCTCTTTCAATTCCTTCAGCCAGCGCGCGGTCGACGGCCACATGGCCTTGGCGCGCTCGGCACGGCGCTTGCCCAGATGCAGTTCGCCGAACGATAAATAGGCGACGATGCCGAACAGCGGCAGAATATAGATAACCAGCAGCCAGGCCATGGCAGAGGGAACCGCACGGCGTTTCATCAAAATGCGCATTGTCACGCCGGCGATCAGCAGCCAGTAGCCGAACACCATGAGCCAACTGATTACGGTATAAAATGTTGTCATAAAGGCGAAAAATCCCGTTCGCAAACCACCAATGATGAGTGTACGCACAGATCGGGCAAGGCGAAACCTTTTATCGGCGCTTATGTTACATAAATATGATGAAGTTAAGGCACTTGCCGAAATTGAAAGGGCGGCTTTTGCCCGCGTGGCGTCCGCTGTGCCGCCGATAACGGCGGCTTGGATCGCGGGCGGAAAGGGCTATAATGCCCGCGGTTGGCATTAGACGAACGAGTGACGGAATTATGAGACGCAGTAGAAATGAAGTGGGCCGCTGGCGCATGTTGCGGCAGAGCCAACGTCGGCGGCATCGCTGGTTGGAACGCCAGTCGTGCAGCAATCGCCATATTATCCGGGTGCGGCGCCGCCTGGACGATCAGCATCGGCGCGCGCTGCTGTTTGCGGTATCCTGCGAGTGGTAAAACGAAAACAGTCCCTTAAGGGACTGTTTTGTTGTAAGCCTTAAACCACCTCCTAAGGAGGTGGTGATTGAACCTGTGAGGCTCTAGCCTGAAGGAAACCCATGCCGGAATATTCCAGCTTACTCACCACAAGTAAGAAGGAAATCACCAACATGGGTTTATACAGGAGTTCATCACATGTGTTCTGGCGTTGCAAATACCACCTGGTTTGGACGCCAAAGTATCGATTTAAAATCCTCCGCGACAAGGTGGGCAAAGAGCTCTACCGAACAATTTATATCCTCTGCAACATGAAGGACTGTGAAGTTCTTGAGCTAAATATTCAGCCAGATCATGTGCATCTGGTCGTGATAGTCCCCCCGAAGCTATCGATTTCGACGTTGATGGGCGTCCTGAAAGGACGCAGTGCAATCCGGCTTTACAATCGTTTCCCACATATACGAAAGAAGTTGTGGGGCAATCATTTTTGGGCAAGGGGATACTTTGTCGATACGGTAGGGGTAAACGAAGAAATTATCAGGCGATACGTGAAGTATCAGGATAAGAAGGACCAAGAGATCGAACAGCAGATGGAGCTGTTGCAGGATTAACTCGAAAATGGCCCCCTTTTAGGGGGCGTCGTGTAAAGCCACCTCCTCAGGAGGTGGTCTTTTACTATGGCGTCTGAGTTATTTGCCCAAATAGGCGTTGAGCATCCAGACCTGTTTTTCCTGCTCTTTGATGTAATCGCTCATCAACGACGCGGTGCCTTCGTCGCCGGCGTCTGCCGCCACCGTCAGCAGCTCACGCTGCTGTTGCAGCAAGATTGAATACCCTTCCAACAGGCCGCGCAGCGTGCCCTTATCATCGGTCACGTTGGTGTGTTCCTTGATGTCGGCGGTTTTCAGATAATCGCTGAAAGCGTGACGCGGCTGCGAGCCCAACGTCAGAATACGTTCCGCCAGCTCATCTACCTTGGTCAGCAGATCGTTATATGTCTCTTCGAATTTCGCGTGCAGTTCAAAGAACTGCGGGCCGGTAATGTTCCAATGATAGCCGCGCACGTTCATATACAGCACCTGATAATTCGCCAACAGCGCATTGAGCGCTTCGGCGAGTTTTGCCGATTGTTTACTGTCAAGGCCGATATGGGTTTTCGCTGCTTTCTTTGCCGTTGCCATAATAATCTTCTCCTGATTATTTGTTCCGATAGTAGACAGAATCAATTTCCATAGCTGTTACAGTAACCGGATTTATCGCAGGGTTAAATACGATAACAGGCATTATTGCCATCGCTCAAACCGATGACGATAAATCCGTCGAGCAAATTGCCGAATCAGTTTACGCAGGTTCCGCAGGCGAAAAAAGCCGCTTTTCTCGGTTACTTGCGCAGCGCCAGTTTTACCACACCTGCGCCCAGCGCCATTAACAGCGCGGCGGCGATCAGTACCGAAATAAAGGCGCGATCAAAGGCCAGACGCGCCAGCTGCGTCAACTGCTGCGCGCGATCGGCCGCCATTCCGGCCGCCAGGCGCAACGCTTCGTCGATGCTGTCGTAGGCTAAATCGCTGACCGGCAGCTCCGCCGGCAGCGCCAGAGTGTGGCTGTAAACCGCCGTCATCAGCCCGCCGAGCAATGTCACGCCCAGCACGCCGCCCAGCTCGTAGGAGACGTCTTCGATGGACGCCGCCATGCCGGATTTCTCCTCCGGTGCGTTCAGCATGATGGCGGTGGAAGCGGCGGTGATCACGCCGCCGAGGCCAAAGCCCACCAACGCCAGGCTCACCAGCTGCGGCGCTATGCCGCTCTGAGACAGCAGGGCGAGGGCGGCAATGCCGAAGGTGGTCAGGGCGAAACCGCCGAGGATGATGCTGCGTTCGCCGTAGCGCGGCAACAGTAAACCGGCCATCGGCCCCGCCAGCGCCGAGGCCAGCGGGATCGGCAAGATGAACAGCGCCGCCTGCAGCGGACTGAGGCCGAGCACCAGTTGCAAGCGTTGGCTGAGCACCAGCTCGACGCCGATCAGCGCCACCATCGACAGCAATGCCACGCCGATGCCGCCGGCGAACAGCCGGTTGCGGAACAGAGAGAAATCGATCATCGGGTGGGCGCTGCGTTGCTGACGACGCACGAACAGCACCAGGAACAACACGCCGATCGCAGCCGCCGTGAGCAAGGCGCTGACGTCAGGCGCCGGCTTGCTCAATTCTTTCAGCGCATAGATAGCGCCGACCAGGCCTATCATGATCTGTATCGAGCCAACGATGTCGGCGGGGCGCGGGTTATCGCCGCCGCAGCGCGGGATCAGTTTCCATGCCAACGGCCAGACCAGCAACACCACCGGCACATTGATCAGGAACACCGAGCCCCACCAGAAATACTCCAACAGCAGGCCGCCGACCACCGGGCCGATGGCCGCGCCGCCGGAGGCCACCGACGCCCAGATGCCGATCGCCAGCGCGCGTTCGCGTTCGTCGGTAAAGACGTGGCGTACGATGGACAGCGTGGCGGGCATCATCATTGCCGCGCCAACGGCGAGGAATACCCGCGCGGCGATCAGCCACTCGGCGGTAGGCGAGAAAGCGGCGCACAGCGACGCGACGGCGAACACCGGCAGCCCGGCGAGAAACAGCCGTTTATGGCCGATGCGATCGCTCAGCATGCCGGCGCCAGGCAACAGACCGGCCACCACCAACGGGTAGGCGTTGACGATCCAGAGTTTTTGCGAGGCGCTGGCGTCCAGCGCCTGGGTTAAACGCGGCAGAGCGGTATATAACACCGTCATATCGATGACGATCAGGAACAGGGCGCTGGCGACCATCGTCAGGATCAACCAGCGGTTCTTGGCGTACATAAGTCATAATCCAGTTAAAGTGGGCGGCGCGAAGGCGCCGCCATTCGGGTAACCCTCCGGCGATGCCGGGTGATATACTGGTGATAATATATATCCATACGTTCGTATTGAAAAGAAGGGTTTCTTAATGGGACGTCAACGCAGCATCGATCGCGACAAGGTTTTGGACACCGCCGAAGAGATCGTCGCCACTCAGGGGGCCGCCGGTTTGACCATCGACGCCGTCGCCAAAGCGATGGGAATCTCCAAGGGCGGGGTGCAGTACTGTTTCGGCAGCAAAGACGCCCTGATTGACGCCATGTTCGATCGCTGGGGCAGTGCCTACGAGACGCTGTTCGCCGCTATCGCCGGTGACGATCCTTCACCGCAGACCGGCGTGCGGGCGCATATGCTGGCGACGCAAAGCTCGGATCAGACCGCCAGCGCCAAGGCCGCCGGGCTGATGGCGACGCTGATTCAAACGCCGGAGCATCTGGTGAGCACGCGCGAATGGTATCGCAGCCGCATCGCCGGTTTGGATTTGACGACGGAGGAAGGCAAGCGCGCGCGCCTGGCGTTTCTCGCCACCGAAGGCGCCTTTATGCTGCGTTACTTTGGTTTGATGGATATCGATCAGGCGGAATGGGAAACGATGTTCACCGATATGCAGGCGTTGATTTTAACTGAGGGTGCCTATCGCACTGATAGCTAGTAAAGCCCGCAGTGAAAGGCGTATGTTTATCGCACAAGATATTCCCTCGAAGAACTTTTTAGCCAGCCACTCCGTGCTGGCTTTTTTTTTGTTTGCAGGCAAGCGTCCCAGCGGGGCCCCCTGAAGGCAGGGGGCGGGGGAAATTATTTACGGGCGTCCAACAGCGACTGGGCGTTCTCTGCGGTAACGACGGTCCACGGAATGTAGTAATGCTTCTGCGTGCCGCCTTCCCATTTCAGATCCTTGGCGTATTGTTTCCAGATCTCCGACTGCGGTTGATAGCTTTCCCCTTTCACGGCGCGCAGCGCGACGTCGATGGAACCCTGCATCTGGCCTTTGGCATCTTGCAGAATAGAGACCATTTCACCGGCCTGCACCGCATGAATCGCGTCGGAAACGCCGTCAACGCCGGCAATCGCGAAGTCCTTCACATTCAGGCCGGCGCCTTTGATCGCCTCGATAGCGCCCAGCGCCATCTCGTCGTTTTGGCCAATCACGCCGTTGATTTTGCCCCGGTGTTTCTGCAGCCAGTTTTCCATCAGCGGCTGCGCTTCCGCGCGTGACCAGTTGGCCGTTTTACGTTCAAGTACGGTGACCTGGCCGACGCCGCACTCGGCAATCGCTTTATCATTGCCCTTGCCGCGCTGGATCTCGCCGCTGCCGCCTTTCGGGCCTTCGATAATCACCACGTTCACCTTTCGGTTCTTGCAGTCGAGTTTGTCCAGGACGGCTTTGGCTTCCAGGTATCCCCCCAACTCGTCATTAGACACTACTTCAGACGTCATCGCGTCCGTGTTCAGGCGCGCGTTGGTGACCACCACCGGAATTTTGGCTTCGTTGGCATTAGTGACGATATCGATATTGGCCTCAAAATCCATCGGGTTGACGATAATGGCATCGGCGCGCGTCTGGATAGCGGTGGCGGCCTGATCGTTTTGCACCGAGGCATCATAACGCCCATCATAGAAGGTCAGCACGGCTTCGCCGCTTTTCACCGCCGGGTGCTCCTTGCCGAACCTTTCCATCAATTGCACGAACTCGGCTTTGTTGCCGTACATCAATACCGCGATTTTTACCGGGGCGGCCTGAACTGCCGACAGGCTACCGAGCATCATGGCAGAGGCAAACAACGCTATCTTGGTCTTATTCATGGTTTTCTCCTGGTAGAGTTGGGTCTGATGTTATTAATCGCGCTGTTGCTTACGCGATGGGTCGAGCAATACGGCAAGAACGATCAATGCGCCTTTGATAATTTGTTGGTAGTACGATTGCACGCCGAGCAGATCGAGGCCGTTATTCATCACCCCGATAATCAGCACGCCGAAGAAGGTGCCGACCAGCGTACCGACGCCGCCGGCCATGCTGGTGCCACCGATCACCACCGCTGCGATGGCGTCCAGCTCATACCCTGCGCCGGCGTTGGTCTGCGCCGAACCGGTGCGTGCGGTGAGGATCAGGCCGGCGATGCCGGCCAGCGCGCCGCACAGCGTATACACCAGTATTTTGATGCGCGTGACGTTAATCCCCGAGGTGCGCGCGCTTTTTGGGTTGCCGCCGACGGCGTAGATGTAGCGCCCGAAGAGGGTTTTATTCAGCACCAGCCAGGCGAGGGCGAACAGCACGATGAAGATGATGACCGGCACCGGAACGCCGCCGACATAACCATTGCCCAACCAGCGGAAATCGCTGTTCAATTGCGAAACCGGATTGCCGTTGGTGGTCAACATGGTTAAACCGCGCGCCGCAGAGAGCATGCCCATGGTGACGATAAAGGGTTGCAGCCGGTAGCGAGCCAACACGGTGCCGTTCACCAGGCCGCAGACGATCCCGATGCCCAGCGCCACGATCAGCGGCGCCATGACGGCGGTCGCGGTGTCGCCGATAGCCAATCCGCTGTTGTTGGTGGCGAAGCGGGCGGCGACGATCCCGCTTAGCGCCAGCACCGAGCCCACGGAGAGATCGACGCCGGCCGTAATGATGACGAAGGTCATGCCGATCGCCAGAATGCCGTTGATCGAGACCTGGCGCAGGACGATCAGGGTGTTTTCATTGCTGAGAAAATAATTGCTGCTCCAGGCCCCCTGGGCGACCTGATATTCGCCAATCAGCGCCACGATCAGGCACAGCGCGAAGAAGGCGATGATAATGCCGTATTTGTGCATACGGCGCTTATTGCGGGTGAAAAATGAAATTCCTGGTGATAAGGAGTGGGCGCTGCTCATTTTTTTTCTCTCTCTGTTAAACCGCAAGTTTCATCAGTGCTGCCTGGGTCGCATCGGCTGCCGAAAGCTCACCGGCCAACTGCCCGTCACGAAACACCAATATGCGATCGCTCATGCCGATAATTTCCGAAAGCTCGGAGGAAACCATGATGATCCCCTTGTTTTGCAAGGCGAACTCCGACATAAATCGATAGATCTCTTTCTTGGCGCCGACGTCGATGCCGCGCGTCGGCTCGTCGAGCAACAACACCTCCGGATCCAGCAGCGCCCAGCGGCCCAGCACCACTTTTTGCTGGTTGCCGCCGCTCAGGTTGCCCACGGGCTGTTCGCCGTCGTGGGTTTTAACGTTGAAGCGCTGGATCATGTCGCGGGTTCGCGCTTGCTCCCGTTTCTCGCTGACGAACCCCATTCGGCTGATGCCGGCAAAAGAGGCGATATTGATGTTTTCACTGACGGAACGGCACAGCACCAGGCCGGTTTCCTTGCGATCTTCCGTCACGTAGGCAATGCCGCTGTCGATGGCCTCTCGCGGGGAATGGCGGTTCAGCGTCTTGTCGCCCAAACGGATCGTGCCGCTGTCGGCATGCTGAATGCCGAAAATAAGATCGAGAAATTCGCTGCGGCCCGATCCCACCAGCCCGTAGATGCCCAGGATTTCACCGTGCTTAAGCTGCAGGCTGATATCCTTTATCTTGCTGCGCCAACATAGGCCGTTGACCTCCAGCAAGACCTCTTCGCCGGGCTGATTGAATTTGGCGAACTCGCTGTCGTACTCGCCGCCGATAATGTGTTCGATCAACTGCTCACGGGTAATGTCGGCGATATAGCCTTCATGGATATAGGCGCCGTCGCGGAAAATGGTGTAGCTGTCCGCAATTTGAAATATCTCTGACAAACGGTGAGAGACGTAAATAATGCCTTTACCTTTCGCCGCCAATTGCTGAAGCGTCTGAAAGATTTTTTGCGCATCCTCCTCGCCAATCGCCGAGGTGGGTTCATCCATGATGATGATGTCGGCATTGGCATGCGACAGCGCTTTGGCGATCTCGACCAGCTGCTGCTCGGCGACGCTCAGGTTGCGCATTTTCTCTCGGGCGTCGATCTTGAAATCGAGTTCCTTGAGCAGGCTGGTGGTGCGTTGATTGAGCGTGGCGAAATCGACGAACCCCAGGCGTCTCGGCTCACGGCCCAGCCAAATGTTTTCGGCCACCGTCAGATCCGGGATCGCGCTCAGTTCCTGCTGCACGATGGCGATGCCGGCGTTGAGGGCTTCCCGGGGATGATGAAATTCACAGCGTTGGCCATTGATAAAAATGTCGCCGCCATCGGGTTGAATAAAGCCCATCAGAATGCTGAGAAAGGTGGATTTACCCGCGCCGTTGCCGCCGCACAGGGCATGGATGGAACCACGCCGCAGGCAAAACTCCGCATTCTTGAGCGCCACGACCGGGCCAAAGGCTTTTCTGACGCCGCTGACCTCCAGCAGGTAGGCGGGCGCTTGCGTATGGGGATCTCGCGTCACAGTTGCACCTCCGGGTAGGTCTGCTGCAAGCGTTGCAGGTACCGTTGATAAAGCGTCTCGTATTGCGCTCGTCTGCCGGCATGTGGCCATGCGCGTGTGGCCTCATCCAGCGCAACGAAACGTTGGCACAGTTCGGACAGCAACGCGCCGGCATTCCGCAGCGGATCGTCGGCTAACGTCGTCGCCCACATCGCCTGAATGGCGCCGCCCAGCGCAGCGGTCTCTTTGGCTTTCAGACAGACCACCGGGCACCCCATCACGTCCGCGACGATTTGTCGCCAGGCGGCGCTGCGAGCGCCGCCGCCGGTGAGGCGGATCTCGCGCGCTTCAATGCCCTGACGGCGAAACAGTTCGATGCCATAGCGCAGGCCATAGGTGGCGCTTTCGACCACCGCCAGGCAGAGATTGGCGCGGGTAAAATTGTCGCTATCGAGGTTATGCAGACTGGCGCGCGCGTGAGGCAGCGGCGGAACGCGTTCGCCATTGAAGAACGGCAGCATCTCGACACCGCCTGCGCCGGGTGAGGCCTGCGCCAATAAACCGTTAAAGCCGGCAAGGTCTTCGTCCAGCAGCGTTTGTACCGCGGTGGTGGCCGAGGTGACATTCATGGTGCAAATCAATGGCAGCCACCCGTTGGTGCTGGAGCAGAAGCCGGCAATCATGTCTGATTCCGCCGCGACGGGGGAGGCAGACCAGGCGAATAGCGTGCCGGAGGTGCCCAGGCTCAGGGTGAGGGTGCCGGCCTCGATGTTGCCGGAACCGATGGCCGCCATCATGTTGTCGCCGCCGCCGGTCGATACACGCACCGTTGGGCCGAGGCCGAGTTTTTCCGCCGCGGCGGGGCGCACCGTGCCGATGCAGCACTCCGCGTTTTTGAGCGGTGGCAGGGCTTGCCACAGACGGCCGCTGTCGTCGATGAGATCGACGGCGGCTTTGCTCCAGCTACGGGTGCGCACATCGAACAACCCGGTGCCGGAAGCGTCGCCATATTCCGCTACGCGCTCTCCGGTCAGCCAGAAGTTCAAATAATCATGAGGCAACAATACGGTGTGCAGTTTTGCCCACAACGCAGGATGGTGTGTCTTGAACCAAAGGATTTTTGACGCGGTATAACCGGTGGCGATCCGCAGGCCGAGTGTTTCCAGCGAGCCGTTGGCACCGCCGAGCTGCTGCAGGAGCCGTTCGTTTTCCTCTGCGGTTTCGGTATCGCACCACAGCTTGACGCTGTGCAGCACGTTGCCGTCTGCGTCCAGCGGTACAAACCCATGTTGTTGGCCCGAAACCCCCAGAGCATGAATTTCCCCGGCATCAATACCGGCGTTAGTCACGGCTTGGCGAAAAGCGATGACCAGCGCCTCGATCCACCAGTCGGTCTCCTGTTCGCGCCGGCCATTGGCTTGGCTGATGAGACGGTGAGGGGCGTTGCCCTCACCGAGGATCACGCCCTGTGTGCTGTCGACAATCACGACTTTCGTGCCTTGCGTACCGCAGTCTATGCCAGCATAGAGCGCCATAGGATCACTCCATTTCCAGCATGATTTTGATGTCTGAGGCATGTCCCGCCGCCGCGCGCTCGAAGGCGGCCACGCTGTCGGAGAACTTGTAGGTTTGGCTTATCAACGGCTGGACGCGCAATTTGCCGCTGCTCAACAGCCGCAGCGTGCGCGGGTACATGTTGGCGTAGCGGAAAATGGTCTTGAAGGTGATTTCCTTGGCCTGCGCGGCGACGATATCCATCGGCGCGGCATCGATCGGCATGCCGACCAGCACGGCGGTCGCTCCTGGCGCCGCATGTTCGGCCAGCGTAGCGATGGCCGGTTTTGCGCCGCTGCATTCAAACACGACATCGGCGCCATTGCCGCTGGTGAGCGCGGCCACTTTCCCCGCCAGGTCGCCGGTTTTGATATTGACGGCGTGCAGCCCCTCATAACTGGCCGCAACGGCGAGTTTTTCGTCAAACAGGTCGCAAATAATGACGTCCGAGCAGCCGCCCGCCAGCGCCGCGAGAGCGGTGACCACGCCGATCGGCCCGGCGCCGATCACCAGCGCGATATCGCCGGGTTTGATCCCGGCTTTGGTGGCTGCTTGCATGCCGATGGCTAAGGGTTCCACCATGGCGCCTTCGGCGAAACTGACGTTGTCCGGCAATTTGAACGTGAAGGCGGCGGGGTGGATAACGGTTTCGCGCAGGCAGCCGTGCACCGGCGGCGTCGCCCAGAAGCGCACGGCCGGATCAAGGTTGTAAAGGCCGGCGCGCGTCTGCGCCGAGTTGAGATCCGGAATGCCGGGTTCCATGCAAACGCGATCGCCGATACTGAGGTGAGTGACGTTTTTACCTGTCGCGAGCACCACGCCAGAAGCTTCATGGCCGAGCACCATCGGGGCGTTAACCACGAACGGGCCAATGCGGCCATGTTGGTAATAGTGCACATCACTGCCGCAGATGCCCACGGAATGAATTTTTATCTGCACATCATCGGGCCCCAGCGTTTCGGCGAGCTGGACGTCCTCGATAGCGATTTCCCCCGCCTTGGCCAACACTAATGCTTTCATATTGCCTCCTGGTGAATCATTTTTATGGTAACGATATCATTTCAATGCGGCGATAGTGGGCCAAAGCGGGTGGTTAAACTGTGATCGATGTTGGAATTACTCGATGGGAGTTAATTTTGCTGGTGGGTTGTTATTCAATATGGGGATGAAGATCACAAAATCGGCGATGTAATGACGGTTTTAATATCAGCATTCTGATATCGATACCGTCACTTTGCAGGGGAAATGATGAACAAACAACAACGTGCCATAGCCGCTACGCTGGAATATTTGCGCGAGGCGGACATCGTTCTGACCGAAGAAGAGCAGCAACGTATTGAAATTGCGACATTTGGCTTGGCCGACTATCCTGTCTCAGGGCTGCAGCTGCTGACCTATGTCAACTCACCTCGGTATTGTGCGAAAGAGTTGGTGCTGTTTCCTGAGCAGACTTGCCCAGAGCATTTGCATCCTCCTTTTGCCGGCACGCCCGGCAAGCAAGAGACGTTTCGCTGCCGTTGGGGCGAGGTGTTTCTGTTTGTCGACGATGAAAACCTGATGCTTAATGACGCCGGCGGTGAACCGGTATGCCGGGTGCCGGAAGGCGCGGAGCAGTGGTATACCTGCAATCGCTATATCCTCTTGCGGCCTGGCGAACAATACACCATCGTGCCCAATACCCGGCACTGGTTTCAGGCTGGAAAGCGGGGGGCGGTGGTGTCCGAGTTCTCTTCCGAGAGCCGTGACGAGCTGGATATCTTTACCGATCCCCGGATTAACCGGCTGGCAGGCGTAAACCATTAGCGCCACGATGAAAGTTCTGTCATGATGTTGTTAATGGTACAAAATGATAACTTTAAGCTAAGGAGCTGCATTTGGCGGTGGGGCGAGGACGGAAAGCGACGCTGGCTAGCGTGGCCGCACAGGCAAACGTCAGTAAAATCACCGCGTCGCGGGCATTTTCACAGCCGGACAAGGTTCATCCGGAAACGCTGCGCCGCATTCGGGAGACCGCTGCCGAACTCGGTTATGTGGTCAATGCTGCGGCGCGCAACCTGCGGGCGAAAAGCAGCAGAACCATCGGCATCGTCAACCCTGATATGGCCAACCCATTCTTTGGCGGCCTGACGCGGTTGATGACGCTTGAAGCGCAAAAAATGGGATATGACACCCTGGTGTTCGATTCCTATGAGTCTCAGGAAAGCGAAGACAGAATCATCGACAAACTGATTGGCTACAACGTCGATGCGATCATTCTCTCGGTCATTTCCAACGATCATCTGTACCAGCCTTCCTATCTAAAGCGGTTGGAAACATTGAATATCCCGGTGGTATTGATCGACCGTGAGCTGGACAATCGCCACTGCAGCGGGGTGTATATCGATAACCTGGACTGCGGTCTTCAGGCGGGGCGCTGGCTTCTGGAACAGAAAGCGCAGCGGGTGGTGGTGGTGTCCGGGCCGGAGAACTCCAACGTTGCACGGGACAGGGTCACAGGGCTGCAGGCGGCGCTGCAAGGGAAAGTGGCGTCGTTTGAAGTGCTGTATGCCGATTTCTTTATGGATGTCGCCTGGCAAGAGACGAGCCGTTGGCTGGCCAATCACCGCGCCCCGGACTTTTTCGTTGGCTGCAATAACCAGATTTCCCTGGGCATTATCAAAGCCTGCATCGAACACCGGCTGCCGTTGATGCAGGAGGTGTCGCTGTTCAGCATCGATGAGGTTTCACATGCCGAGATCTACGGTTTTCATTTCCCGTGCGTGTCACACGACTTGCAAGAGATCGCCTGGCAAGCGTTGAATCTGGCGATCCGTCGTATTGCCGACCCCGAGATCAAGCCGGGCAAGGTGGTGGTGCGGGGAAAACTCGTCGCATAACGGCGCCGCCTTTCGCCTTATCCGTCATTTTTCAGCGCGTTGCGCTGTTTTGGGCTCATCCCGCCCGGCGGGACGGATTAGCAGCCATAAACCGCTTCCTGCCACCGCCGCGCCTAGCAGCATGGGCCAGGAAAGGGGTTCATTGAACATTAACCCTGCCCAGCAGAAGGTGACGAAGGGGCTGAGAAACAGCAGGCTCGTCACGCGCAGCGCAGAAGTGTGCCTTAGACAAAACCAGTACAGACCGTAGCCGGCCAGCGTCGCCAGTAGCGCGGTCCAAAGCACGCCGATCACAAACCCCGTCGTTACCGTTGGCAGCAGCGGGCCTTCCGCGCCGGCCATGGCGGCGAAAGCCAGCGCGGAAACCGCGCTTTGTATCCCCAGCGAGGCTGGCAAACTCATTGCTTGCGTCTGCGGCAGCCGTTCCTGCCACAGCGTTGCCAGCGCCAGCGCCAACATCCCCGCCAGCGGCAACAGGTAACTCCACAATGGGGCGTCTCCCCATGAGATGGCGCTGCCGGTCGCCAGCGTTACCCCGCTAACCCCCAAGGCTAACCCGGACCAAACGCGGCCATCGGGCAAGCGGCGTTGCAACAGCATGCTCAGCAGCGTGGTGCCGAGCGGGAGCAAATCGGCGATGAGCGCGGCCAACCCGGCCGGCACGCCATATTCGATGCCTTTGCTGACGCCGGTCAGGTAACCGGTCATGGCGAGCAACCCAATCCCGGCGTGAACAGCTATCGTCAGCGGAGATGCGCGCCTGATGGCACGCACACTAAGCGGCAGCAACGCGAACGCGACCACCACGCAGCGCCAGAACGCCACCAGCAACACCGGCGCGTAATCGGCGGCGAAGCGGATGCCGACGAAGCCGGAGCTCCAGGCCACGATCAGCAGGACCTCGGCCGCAGCCAGCCAGAGGGCGGCTTTGCCGCTGTGGGAAGAGGGGCGAAATGGTGGCAGGGACATGATGGTCACCTCCTTTCCGCCCGATGGTAGTGAGTGGCTATAATTTAATAAATCGAATAATTTTCGTTCAGTTGTTTAATGGGGTTAAATCATGCGGCCGACATTGGATATCGATCTCTTGCGCACTTTTCACGCTATTGCGCGTTTGGGGCAATTTCGCGCGGCGGCGGCATTTGTCAATCGCAGCCCCGCCGCCGTGAGCGTGCATATCCGGCGCCTGGAACAGGTGGCGGGCGGCCGCTTGCTGGAGCGTGACAATCAGTCCGTGGCGTTGACGCCGCTGGGCAACAAGCTGCTGGCCTCGACGCTTGGGCTGCTGAGCGCCCATGACGATATTCTGCGGGAACTGCAGGGCGCGCCGCTAAGCGGCCATATCAAATTGGGGTTGCCTGATGAGTACGCTTCCCATGTGATAGGCCATATTTTGCCGCGGTTTGCCGACAGTTTTCCCGCAGTGGAACTGGAGGTCTCTACCGCTGCCAGTCAGGCGCTGGCGGAACAAGTTGGCCGTAATCGGCTGCATCTCGCGCTGGTGGTTCAACCCGCGGGGAAACCGTGCCAGACACCGCTCGCGGTGACTGCGCCGGTGTGGGCCGGAGGCCGTTCGCTGGCGCTGCAGGCTAACCGGCCACTGCCGCTGGCGTTGCATGCCGCCGATTGCCCTTATCGTGAGGCTATGATCGATGCATTGACCAGGGCGGGAAGGCATTGGCGAGTGGTTGTGAGCAGCCCTTCGGCCAGTGTGGTGGCGGCTGCCGTCGAGGCAGGATTGGCCGTCACGCTGCTCGACCGCGCACGGGTTTCGGCGGCGATGCGGATACTCGACGAATTGCCGTCGGTCGCACCACATGAAGTGCAACTGCTCCGTTCTGCCGCGGCCGCCAGCCAACCGGCGGTGGCGGTGCTGGAAAGCGTCATCGGTGAGTATTTACGGTAGGGAACATGAATATCGGCAAGACGAATCGAGCACGAAGGTGGCGGAGAGAGGTGGCTGGCGCCGGGAACGCTGTATCGCGGGGCGTTCCCGGTATTGGGCGGTCTGGATATCAGAACACCTGTTTGAACGGTTTCACCGTCACGTCGGCGTAGACGCCGGCGGCGATATAGGGATCCTGCTGTGCCCAGGCCTGGGCTTCCGCCAGCGAGGCGAATTCGGCGATCACCGTCGAACCGGTAAAGCCGGCGGCGCCGGGATCGTTGCTGTCGATGGCCGGGTTAGGGCCGGCGACCACCAGACGGCCGGCGTCGCGCAGCGCCTGCAGGCGCGCCAGGTGCGCCGGGCGCACCGCCAGACGGTTTTCCAGCGAATTGGGAACGTCTTGCGCGTAGATCAGATAAAGCATGTTTCACCTTTAAAATCATGGCTATAAAACGGTGCTACCAAGGTAGCGCAAAAGGCGCGGCAGGGGAACGGCATAGGGCGAATTTCCCGGCGGATTGGCGCTTATGCCTTGAAGCCGCTACTTTTTATTCGTATAGTGCGGCGCGCTTAAACTGATATGCCATTGAGGTGAGGACATGACGGAACTGGTAAGGGAAAAACTCGATTTGCCGGCGGGCAAAAACAAACTGCTGCTGCATTCGTGCTGCGCGCCCTGTTCCGGCGAGGTGATGGAAGCGATTCAGGCCTCCGGGATCGAGTATGCCATTTTCTTCTATAACCCCAACATTCACCCGCAAAAAGAGTATCTGCTGCGTAAAGAAGAGAACATTCGTTTCGCTGAGCAGCACGGGGTGCCGATTATCGATGCCGATTACGACACCGACAACTGGTTCGCCCGCGCCAAGGGGATGGAGAATGAGCCGGAGCGCGGCATTCGTTGCACCATGTGTTTTGATATGCGTTTCGAGCGCACGGCGCTGTATGCGCATGAGCATGGTTACGACACTATCTCCAGCTCGCTGGGCATCTCGCGCTGGAAGAACATGCAGCAGATCACCGACTGCGGCATCCGCGCGGCGGAAAAGTATCCCGATCTGGTCTACTGGGATTACAACTGGCGCAAGAAGGGCGGTTCGTCGCGCATGATAGAGATCAGCAAGCGCGAACGCTTCTATCAGCAGGAATACTGCGGCTGCGTCTATTCGCTGCGCGACACCAACCTGCACCGTAAGGCGCAAGGGCGGCCGCTGATCAAGCTGGGCGTGCTTTACTATGGCGATGAAGAATAACGCTGACTCACCGAAATTAACCCGCTCCGGCGGGTTTTTTACTTTTTGACGCCTGGCCAAACGTTAATGAAGCGTGTCCCCCCGGCGGTAAAAAAGCAACGGCCAGGTTAATATCCTTATGAGTTTGCTGGTTTTCGCCGCGCATACTGACGATTAAAGCGATAGTTTGCCTTTCGTTATTGAATATGATTGCTATTTGCATTTAAACTTGGCGAACCAGAGGAAACAGAATCATTATGCCGCTAAAAAAGATGTTCCTTAATCGCCGTATATCCGTGCCTTTCGTCTTATCCGTAGGCCTGCACAGCGCCCTGGTGGCGGGATTGCTTTACGCTTCGGTAAAAGAAGTGGTGGAGCTGCCGAAGCCAGAGGACGCGCCGATCAGCGTCATGATGGTCAATACCGCCGCGATGGCCGAACCGCCACCGCCGGCACCGGCCGAACCGGAGCCGCCGCAGGTCGAACCTGAGCCGGAGCCAGAACCGGAACCTATTGTGGAGCCGCCGCCGAAGGCGATTGTGAAGCCGGAGCCGGTCAAGCCGAAACCGAAACCCAAGCCGAAGCCGAAGGTCGAAAAACAGGTGAAACCGGAGCCGAAAAAAGTCGAGCCGCGCGAACCGTCGCCGTTCAACAACGACTCGCCGGCCAAGCCGATCGACAAAGCGCCGGTGAAACAGGCGCCTGCCGCGCCGGTGCAGGGCAACTCGCGCGAGCTCGGCCCAAGGCCGATCAGCCGCGCCAATCCGCTCTATCCGCCGCGGGCCCAGGCTTTACAGATCGAAGGCAGCGTGCGGGTGCAGTTTGATATCGACAGCGACGGGCGCGTCAGCAACGTGCGTATCTTGTCGGCCGAACCGCGCAACATGTTTGAGCGTGAAGTGAAGCAGGCGATGCGCAAATGGCGCTATGAAGCCAAAGAAGCGAAAGATCGCACCGTCACTATCCGCTTCAAGTTGAACGGCACGACCGAATTGAACTGAGTTTGGTCATACCAAAAAGAAAGGGTCGCCTCGGCGACCCTTTTTGCATTTGCAGTGTAGCGTCAGTTTATTCTTCGAAGCCGACGCGGAAATTCATTTTGCCCTCAGGCAGCGCGCGCGAGTTGCCTTCCGCATCGACCGCCACATAGGTGAACACCGCTTCGGTCGCCCGGTAGCGCTGGCCGATCGGGGCGGAAGAGACTTTTTTGACCCACACTTCGATATTGATGGTGATCGAGCTGCGTCCGGTGCGGATGCAGTGCGCATAGCAGCAAACCACGTCGCCTACCGCCACCGGTTTCAGGAAGGTCATGCCGTCTACGCGTACCGTCACTACGCGCCCTTCGGCGATCTCTTTTGCCTGGATGGCGCCGCCGATGTCCATTTGCGACATCAGCCAGCCGCCGAAGATATCACCGTTGGCATTGGTATCGGCCGGCATCGCCAGCGTGCGCAGCACCAGCTCGCCGCTGGGTAAAGGTCGTTGTTGTGTCATAGCAGTCTGCTTTTAAAAGGAGGGAATAACATCATACTGCCCGCGGCAAGCGCCGCAGGCATTAACAATTTTGTAACTATTTTTTCTGTTCTTCCGGCATGTGCCGGTAAATATAGATACCGCTGAGGAGGGTGAAGACCAATGTCAGCACCGTCAGGCCAAAGACTTTGAAATTGACCCAGACGCTTTGCGGCAGCCAGAAGGCGACATAGATATTCGCCAGGCCGCAGGCCAGGAAGAACACCGCCCAGGCCAGGTTGAGGTTGCTCCACACTTTGTCCGGCAGCGTCAGCTCTTTACCCAGCATGCGCTGAACCAGCGGTTTTTTGAGCACCCATTGGCTGATCAGCAGCGCCAGCGCGAACAGCGCGTAAATCACCGTGACCTTCCATTTGATGAACAAATCGTTGTGGAACACCAGCGTCAGGGTGCCGAACACCAGCACCATCAGGAAGGTGATCAGCGTCATCTTCTCGACCTTGCGGTATTTCACCCAGGTGAACACCAGCGCCAGCGCGGTGGCGACAATCAACGCGCCGGAAGCGACGTAAATGTCGTACAGCTTGTAAAAAGCGAAAAAGACAATTAGCGGGAGGAAATCAAGAAACTGCTTCATAAATCAATCCATCATCTGTTCATCGGCCGACTATACCGGATTCGGCGAGCTCTGTGTACCGCCGGGCGTTGCCGATTATCGGCGTTTGGCCGGCGGATTTCTGCCGCGAAAGCAGGAATTTGCATAAACTTACGCAAGAAAGCGCGGGTGCATTGCCAGCGCGGGCCGCAGGCCGCATAGTAAGCGTCATAATAACCAGATAATTTACCGCGGAAAACAGCATGCAGTGGAAACCTCTCCAGGCCCTGACGCCTGGTTTGACGCATTTATTGGGCTATCAACGCAGCTGGCTCAAGCCGGATATTCGCGCCGGTCTTTCCGTCGCCGCCGTGGCCTTGCCGGTGGCTATCGCCTACGCAGAGTTGGCCGGGGTCAGCCCGGTGGTGGGGCTCTATTCCTGCGTCTTGCCGATGGTGGCCTATGCGCTGTTCGGCTCGTCACGCCAGCTGATCGTCGGGCCCGATGCCGCCACCTGTGCGGTGATCGCCGCGGTGGTGACGCCGCTGGCGGCGGGCAATATGGAACGCCATTGGCAATTGACCATTATGATGACCGCCATGATGGGCGGTTGGTGCCTGCTGGCCAGCCGGTTCAAGCTGGGGGCGCTGGCGGATCTGCTGTCGCGGCCGATCCTCAGCGGGCTGCTGAACGGGGTGGCGATCACCATTATCGTCGATCAGATCGGCAAGGTGTTGGGGTTTACGATGCGCCCGGCACAGTTGATCGAGCGCATCTACGCGCTGCCCGGTAACCTGCTGCACAGCGACTGGCTGACGATGGCGGTGTCGTCGCTGACGCTGGTGACGCTGCTTGGATTTAAAAAATGGCGGCCTAATTGGCCGGCGCCGCTGTTCGCTATCGTGCTGGCGGCGTTCGTGACCTGGGCGGGCGGCCTGCAGCAGCATGGCGTGGTGACGGTGGGCGGTTTCAGCGGCGTGCTGCCGATCGTCCAGTGGCCGGACTTCCAGCCCGGTTTGCTGCGCGATATGGTGATCCCGGCGCTTAACCTGGCGGTCGTGAGTTTTGTCAGCATGATGCTCACCGCCCGCAGCTTCGCCGCCAAAAACGGTTATGAGGTGAACGCCGATGCTGAGTTTCGCGCGCTGGGACTGGTGAATATCGTCTCTGCGCTGTCGCAAGGTTTCGCCATCAGCGGCGCAGATTCTCGCACCGCGGTGAATGACGCCAACGGCGGCAAGAGCCAGTTGGTGTCGATCATCGCCGCCGCTGTCATCGCCTTTGTCTTGCTGTTCCTGATGGCGCCGTTGCAGTTTATTCCTGTGGCGGGATTGGGTGTGGTGCTGATGTATGCGGCCTGGTCGCTGCTGGACATCCGCGGCATCTGGATCTTGCGCCGTCGCAACGCGCAGGCGTTCCGCCTGGCGCTGTTTACCTTCCTCAGCGTGCTGTTGGTGGGCGTGATCAGCGGCATCGGGCTGGCGGTGTTGCTGGGGCTGATGCAGTTTCTGCGCACCGTCTTCCGGCCGACGGAACAACTGCTGGGCGTCAATGATGAAGGTATGATCCATTCCATGGGCAATAACAATGGGGTGAAGGCGGTACCTGGCGTCATGATGTATCGCTTCAATTCGCCGCTGACCTATTTCAACGTGGCGTATTTCAAACGCCGTATCCTCAATTTGGTCGACGGCACGCCGTTCCAGCCGCGTTGGGTGGTGGTGGATGCGGTGGCCAGTTTTACCCATGCCGATATCAGCGTGCTGGCGGCTATCGATGAACTGAAACGCGATCTGTTACAGCGTAACGTAAGGCTGGTGCTGGCGGGGCGTCGCACCGAACTGACGCGTTGGTTCCGCATCAACCGCTTAGGACGCGATAAAGAGTTGATTCTGGTGCCGGATCTGTACCTGGCGCTGAAGCTGATTCAGAGTAAGGAGCAGGCGGAAGCCGCCGTGGTGGGGTAAACAAAAAAGGGGCGCGCCGAAGCGTGCCCCTTGGTTTTTGCTTACGCCGGCGTTAGCCGCGCAGCAGCATATACAGCCGGAACAGGTAGATCAACAGCAGGGCGGAGACCAGATTGCTCAACGCGGTCAGCACCACGCTGGCGACGTTCGGCGTCAGCACCGACAGATGGCTCACCAGGAACAGCACCAGCAGCTTGGCCGCCAGCCACAGCATCATCGCCGGCACAATCACGCGCGCATTGGCGAAAGCCAATTTGCTGCTCAGCTTGAGCGAAGCGAACACGCCTTTTTTATCGACGGAGGCGATCACCGGCGCCAGCGCGAAGGCGATAGCCATCAGCACGCCCGGCACCACAAACAGCGTCAGGCCGAGCTGGATCAGCAGGGTGCAGATAAACAGCAGCAGCAGCAGGCGCGGCAAGTCGGGCGCCGAGGCACCGAGCGCGCGCAGGGCGCTGGTGCGTTGCCCTTGCGACACCAGACGGATCAGCGTCAGCATCCCGCCGACCAGCAGCACGTTGCCGACCAGCGCAGAGAAGGTGGCGGCCGCCGACACTTTCAGCAACACCATCTGCTGTTCCGGCGTCATCTGCTGGATCACTTCCTGAATGCCCATGCCGGTAGACGAGGCGAAATCGCTGGTGGTGGCAGCGAGCGTCGCCAACTGTTCGGCATCAGGGCTGAAGGCCTGATTCAGCAGCACGGAGATAAACGCCGTCAACAGCGCCAGCATCAGGATGCTGGCCAGTTGGTTGCGTAAAAAGTTAAAACTGTCACGGTACAAAGCGTTGGCCGTGATAGGCATGCAGACTCCTTGGCGTCGGGAAAACAGAGATAAATCAGTGGGTGATTGTACCCTGTTCCACGCCGCTGTGGCACCCCGCGAATTGCACTACGCCTATTTCTTCAGCGATCGTCGTCTCAGGCAGCGAAAGCGGCAAGGGCACCGGCAACGGCGGCAGGCCGTAGCGTTCCCGGGCGCGATCGCAGGCTTCGTTGCGCAGGCCGTTTTCACCGGACTGATCGAACTCCCTGCACGGGCTGGGCCGATTAAGGTAGATCGAGCAGGAAACGGCTTTACCTATTTCACCGTCCAGCGCGCTGCAGCGGGGGGACTTGCTGTTGGTCCCCTGCATGCAGCGCAGGAACGGGGTCAAAGGCTCTGTTAAGGAAAGGGGAACGGTGCCGCCGCCGTCTTCGGCTTCGGCCCAATAGAATGACACTCGAAAATAACCGCAGCATGCGCCGCAGCTGACACAGGGATTAAGGATTTCGCTCATCTTGATTGCCCACCGACTCCTCACGGCACCAACCAAAACCAACACGGAAAATGAAATTACCTCAGCCGCATTTTTCTCCGCAACAGAAATTTGAACATGTAGATAATTTGCAACAAAATCGATTTTTTGATGCAGATCAATCCTTGATTTATTAGACGGTTAGGTAACCTTGTTTTTAGTAGGATTTTAAATTTTTACACATAAGATGTGATCTCGATGGGATCACAAATACCCGAAAGTAGGTATATTCCCCCTCGAGCGATTAACCACACAAATGGAATGGATAATGAAAAAGACAACTCTGATGGTATTGGCGACGATGATGGCGCCTATGTTGGCAAGTGCGCATCAGGCCGGTGATTTCCTGTTCCGCGCGGGCACCGCGACGGTGCGTCCAAATGCAGGTTCGGACAACGTGCTGGGGTTGGGTTCGCTGGATGCGAAAAACAACACCCAGCTCGGTCTGACCTTCGGTTACATGGTGACGGACAACATCGGCGTTGAGTTGTTGGCCGCAACGCCATTCCGCCACAAGGTTACGCTGGGCGGCACTGATTTGGCGACCGTTCATCAACTGCCGCCTACGCTGATGGCGCAATACTATTTCGGCGACAAGCAGGATAAGCTGCGTCCTTACCTGGGCGTCGGCGTTAACTACACCACTTTCTTTGACGAGAAGTTCAACGACTACGGCAAAAGCGCCGGGTTGAGCGACCTCGATCTGAAAGATTCCTGGGGCGTGGCGGCGCAGGCCGGCCTGGATTACAACCTGGATGAGCACTGGATGCTGAACATGTCGGTGTGGTGGATGAACATCGAAACCAAAACTCGCTTCAACGATGCGAACGGTGGGCACCACAGCTTCGATACGCGTCTGGATCCGTGGGTGTTCATGTTCGGGGCGGGTTACCGCTTCTGATGAAGGCCACAAACAGGGAGGCGTTGCGCCTCCCTGTGTCGGTATTATTTAAGTTGCATCACGTTTTCAACGGATTTCACGCCGGCAACGCCGCGAGTGACCTGCACCGCACGATTGGCGTCATCGCTGGACGTCACGAAACCGCTCAGCTGAACGCGCCCTTTAAAGGTTTCCACGCTGATCTCACGTGACTTGATGTTTTTATCCGCCAGCAGTGCCGATTTCACTTTGGTGGTGATCACCGTGTCATCGATATAACCGCCCGTTCCCTCAGATTTCGCCGTCGGCGCGCAAGCGCTCACCGCGACCGCCACAACGGCTGCCATGCACAAGGCCGAAAGGGTTTTAAAAAGCTTCATAAATTACTCTCCATGCAATGTTATGGTTGAAACTCGTACGGTTTTTCGCCGCAGCGAGCGCATTCCCCAAATCAAACGAAGAAATGCATAGCGAACAAAGTTCATTGTGAGACAAGACCTGCGTTTGTTCAAATTTTTGCTGTAAATAAATGGAACAAACTTTGAGGGGAAACAAGCTGTTAAAGCGAGCGCCGGCGGGGCGCTCGCTGGAGAGGATCACGCCCGGGTGGCGCGCTTCATATTGCTGACGAAGGCCGCCAGCTTGGTCAGCATCTCCGCCGGGTTGGCATGGTGCTGTTCGATGATTTTGACGATGGCCGAGCCGGAGATCGCGCCGGCGGCCCCGGCCTGCAGCGCGGCCTTCACCTGCTCGGGCTCGGAGATGCCGAAGCCCTGCAGCGGCGGCGCGGCGTGATACTCGCGCAGCTTGTTCACCAGGTGATGCAGCGGCAGCTGCGCCCGGCTTTCGGTGCCGGTGACGCCGGCGCGCGACAGCAGGTAGGTATAGCCGCGGCCGTGCGAAGCGATTTCGCGCAGCAGATCGTCATCGGCGTTCGGCGGGCAGATGAAGATTGGTGCGATACCGTGACGAGCG
Organism: Serratia nematodiphila DZ0503SBS1; assembly: GCF_000738675.1. Lineage (NCBI taxonomy): Bacteria > Pseudomonadati > Pseudomonadota > Gammaproteobacteria > Enterobacterales > Yersiniaceae > Serratia > Serratia nematodiphila. The sequence goes on from NZ_JPUX01000001.1 coordinate 3,313,314, forward strand.
GCGGCGGCGCGGAACGGCGCAGACTCTTCAAACGGCACGTCGGCGACCAGCACCGAATCCACGCCCACTTCGGCGCAGCGTTGGTAAAACCCATCGATGCCTTTATGGAACACCAGATTAGCGTACATCAGCAGGCCGATGGGAATGGTCGGGTGCTTCTGGCGGATGACCGCCAGCATCTCGAAGCACTGGGTCGGCGTGACGCCGGCGGCGAAAGCGCGCAGCGTCGCGCTCTGGATGGTTGGGCCATCCGCCAGCGGATCGGAGAAGGGGATGCCCAGCTCCAGCGCGTCCGCGCCGGCTTCGATCAGGGTGTCGATAATCTGCAGCGACAGCGTCGGATTAGGATCGCCCAGCGTCACGAACGGGACGAAGGCGCCTTCCTTGTTGCTTTCCAGGCGTTTGAACAGTTGCTGATAACGTTCCATCAGATTTCTCCCCGTGCTTTCAAAATGTCGTGAACGGTAAATATGTCTTTGTCGCCGCGGCCGGACAGGTTGACCACCAGGATCTGTTCTTTCTGCGGCGTTTCACGGATCATTTTCAGCGCGTGCGCCAGGGCGTGCGAGGATTCCAGCGCCGGGATGATGCCTTCATGGCGCGACAGCGCCTTGAATGCTTCCAGCGCTTCGTCGTCGGTGATCGACACGTATTCGGCTCGGCCGATGCTGTTCAGGAAGGCGTGCTGCGGCCCGACGGACGGGAAGTCCAACCCGGCGGAGATTGAATAGGATTCTTCAATCTGGCCTTCGGCGGTCTGCATCATCGGCGCTTTCATACCGAAGTAGATGCCGACGTGGCCATGCTTGAGCGGCGCACCGTGCTGGCCGGTCTCGATGCCCAGGCCGGCAGGTTCCACGCCTATAAGCCCAACGTCGGCATCATCGATAAAGTCGGCGAACATGCCGATGGCGTTGGAGCCGCCGCCGACGCAGGCGATGACGGCATCCGGCAGGCGGCCTTCGCGCTCCAGCACCTGCGCTTTGGTTTCTTCGCCGATCATGCGCTGGAATTCACGCACGATGGTGGGGTACGGGTGCGGGCCGGCGGCGGTGCCGAGCATATAGTGGGCGGTTTCATAGCTGCCGGACCAGTCGCGCAGCGCTTCGTTGCAGGCGTCTTTCAGCGTAGCGGAGCCGCTGTGCACCGGGATCACTTCCGCGCCCATCAGCCGCATGCGGAAGACGTTCGGCGACTGGCGCTCAACGTCTTTGGCGCCCATATAGATGCGGCATTTCAGGCCGAGCAGCGCGCAGGCCAGCGCCGACGCGACGCCGTGCTGGCCGGCGCCGGTTTCCGCGATGATCTCGGTTTTGCCCATGCGCTTGGCCAGCAAGGCCTGACCCAGCACCTGGTTGGTCTTGTGTGCGCCGCCGTGCAGCAGGTCTTCACGCTTCAGATAAAGCTTGGTGTTGCTGCCGGCGGTGAGGTTTTTGCACAGCGTCAGCGCCGTCGGGCGGCCCGCGTAGTTCTTCAACAGATCGATAAATTCCGCCTGAAACGCCGGATCGCGCTGGGCGCTGACAAAGGCTTCTTCCAGTTGTTTCAGGGCCGGCATCAGAATTTGCGGCACGTATTGGCCACCAAATTCGCCGAAGTAGGGGTTAAGCAGCGTCATGAGAGTTCCCGTTATTATCCGTTATTAATATAGAGCCGTATTCAGTAGGCGCGCAGGGTCTGGAAGACCGAGGCCAGGCGCGCGGGATCTTTGATGCCCGGTTCGCTTTCCACGCCGGAGTTGAAGTCCAGCCCGGCGCAGCCGAGCTTGGCCGCTTCGACGCAGTTGTCGGCGCGCAGGCCGCCCGCCAGCATCACGTTAGTCAGATCTTCGCCTTGCAATACCGACCAGTCGAAGCGTTGGCCGGTGCCGCCGGCGCCGTTGTCGAGCAGGTAGCGATCGACATGCTGCAGATCGCGCGCCGGCACCCGATCTTTCACGCTCAGCGCTTTCCAGATGCGGCAATCGGCCGGCAAACGGGCGCGCAGGGCGCTGATATAGGCCTGGTCTTCCGCGCCGTGCAGTTGCACCGCATGCAGCCCGAGGCGCTCAACGGTCAACGCCACGGTATCGAGCTGGGCGTCGCAGAACACGCCGACATACTTCAGCGGCGCGCCGGAGATCACTTCGCGGGCGCGGGTGATGTCCACATAGCGCGGCGAACGGCCAACGAAAATCAGCCCGCCGTAGATGGCGCCGGCCTGATAGGCGGCGGCGGCGTCCTGCGGACGGGTCAGGCCGCACACTTTGTTGTCGCCCAGGATCACGCGGCGCACGGCGGCGCGCAGATCGGGTTCCGACATCAGCGCGCTGCCGATCAGGAAGCCGTTGGCGTAATGGCTCAGTTCGCGGATCTGCCCATAGCTGTTGATGCCTGACTCGCTGATCACCGTCACGCCATGCGGCACGCGCGGCGCCAGCTGGCGGGTGCGGTTCAGATCGATGCTCAGATCGCGCAGATCGCGGTTGTTGATGCCGACCACGCGCGCTTCCAGCGCGATCGCGCGCTGCAGTTCTTCTTCACTGATCACTTCGGTCAGCACGCCCATATTCAGGCTGTGGGCTACCGCCGCCAACTGGCGATACTGGTCGTCGGTCAACACCGACAGCATCAGCAGGACGGCATCGGCCTGATAGTAGCGCGCCAGGTAAATCTGATACGGATCGATGATAAAGTCTTTGCACAACACCGGTTGGCTGACGGTTTTACTGACCAGCGGCAGGAAATCGAAGCTGCCCTGGAAGTATTTCTCGTCGGTCAGCACCGAGATCGCCGAGGCGAAATCTTTATACACCGTGGCGATCTCTACCGGATCAAAGTTCTCGCGAATCAGCCCTTTGGAAGGCGAAGCCTTCTTGCATTCGAGAATGAAAGCCGTCCGGGTGCCCTGCAGCGCGTGATAAAAGCTGCGTTCGCTCGGCACGATGTCGTTCTGAAAGCCGGCCAGGGGCTGTTGCTGTTGTCGCGCCGCGATCCATTGCGCTTTGTCGCGGACAATCTTGTGTAGCACGGTTTCCTGCATCATTTATCCTCTTGCCGCCAGTGCGATGACACGCTCATAAGCCTGCCCGCTGTTGATCATATCCAGTGCCTGCCGCGCATTTTGGCGCAGGTCTTCATGTCCGAATAACTTCAGAAGCAACGCGACGTTGGCCGCGACCGCCGCGGCGTGCGCCGGCTCGCCTTTACCTTGTAACAGCCGCGCCAAAATGTCACGGTTTTCTTCCGGCGTGCCGCCCAGCAAGGCTTCCAGCGGATAGGTTTCTAATCCGAAGGACTGCGGCGTGAGCTGGTAGCTGCTGATTTCGCCGTTGTTCAATTCCGCCACGTGCGTCGGGGCGTGGATCGCCACCTCGTCCATGCCGCCGCCGTGAACCACCGCCGCACGCTGATAACCCAGCACGCGCAGGGTTTCGGCGATCGGCAGCACCAGTTCCGGGCTGTAAACGCCGATCAGCGCCAGCGGCGGGCGCGCCGGGTTGATCAGCGGGCCCAGCACGTTGAACAGCGTGCGGGTTTTCAGCTGCTGGCGCACCGGCATGGCGTGACGAAAACCGGTGTGGTACTGCGGCGCGAACAGGAAGCACACGCCGAGATCGTCCAGCGCCTTGCGCGCTTCTTCCGCCGGCAGATCCAGGCGGATGCCGAACGCCGCCAGCAGATCCGAAGAGCCGGAACGGCTGGAGACGCTGCGGTTGCCGTGTTTGGCGATCTTCGCGCCGCACGCCGCCGCCACGAAGGCGCTGGCGGTGGAAATATTGATGCTGTTGGTGCCGTCGCCGCCGGTGCCGACGATATCGGCGAACAGATAGTCAGGGCGCGGGAACGGCTGAGCGTCGTCAAGCAGCGCTTTGGCGGCGCCGGCGATCTCTTCCGGGCGCTCGCCGCGGACTTTCATGCTGATCAACGCCGCCGCCAGTTGGCTCGGCTCCAGCTCGCCGCGCACGATGGCGCTGAACAGCTGTTGGCTTTCCTGCTGGCTCATCGACTCGGCGCGGTACAGTTTCTCAAGAATAGGTTGCATCGTCGTGTTCCTTATATTACTTCGCCAGCGCCCAGGCCAGGGTCTGCTCAAGCAGGCGCGCGCCGTGGGTGGTCAGAATCGATTCCGGGTGGAACTGGAAGCCGCACACGCGGCGGCGGTCGTCGCGCACCGCCATCACCATTTCGCCGAAACGGGCGTTGACGGTGAGATCGGCCGGGATATTGCTGCCGACCAGCGAATGGTAGCGCGCCACCGGCAGCGGATTGGCCATGCCGGCGAACATGCCTTCGCCATCGTGAGCGATCGCCGAGGCTTTGCCGTGCAGGATCTCGCCCGCCTGGCCGACCTGGCCGCCATAGGCTTCGACGATCGCCTGGTGGCCGAGGCAGATGCCGATGATCGGCAGTTGGCCGCGCAGGCGTTGCAGCAGTTCCGGCATACAGCCCGCTTCGGAAGGGGCGCCAGGGCCGGGCGACAGCATCAGCACCGGCTGTTCCATCTGTTGCAGACGCTCGATGATCACCTCGGCGGCGATCTGATTACGGTAAATCACCACCTGGTGGCCGCTGGCGCGCAGCTGATCGACCAGGTTGTAGGTAAAGGAATCGACGTTGTCGAGCAGCAGGATATCGGCCATCAGAACACCTCCTTGGCATGGTGCGCAGTGGCGATGGCGCGCAGCACGGCACGGGCTTTATTACGGGTTTCGTCGGCTTCCGCCTGCGGGATGGAATCCAGCACCACGCCGGCGCCGGCCTGCACGGTGGCGATGCCGTCTTCAACGTAGGCGGAGCGAATGACGATGCAGGTATCCAGATCGCCGGTGGCGGTGAAGTAGCCCACCGCGCCGCCGTAGCTGCCGCGGCGCGTGCCTTCGGAGGCGGCGATCAGCTGCATCGCCCGCACTTTCGGCGCGCCGCTGAGGGTGCCCATGTTCATGCAGGCCTGGTAGGCGTGCAGCACGTCGAGATCGGCGCGCAGGGTGCCCACCACGCGGGAAACCAGATGCATGACGAACGAATAGCGGTCTACTTTGGTCAGGTCGGCCACGTAGCGGCTGCCGGCCTGGCAGATGCGCGCCAGATCGTTGCGCGCCAGATCGACCAGCATCAGGTGCTCGGCAAGCTCTTTGTGGTCGGTGCGCATTTCCAGCTCGATGCGGCTGTCGAGATCCAAATCCAGCGACCCATCGGCACGGCGGCCGCGCGGGCGGGTGCCGGCGATCGGGTAGATTTCGATTTGGCGATTGCCCGCATCGTATTTCAGCGCGCTCTCCGGCGAAGCGCCGAACAGGGTGAAGTCATCATCCTGCATGAAGAACATGTACGGGCTGGGGTTGTTGTCTTTTAAGGTTTGGTAGGCCGCCAGCGGCGCCGGGCATGGCAGGGAAAAACGGCGCGACGGCACCACCTGGAAAATCTCGCCGTGGCGGATCGCTTCCTGCAGCTCGCTGACTACCGCGCCGTACTCTTCGTCGCTCTGGTTACAGCTCAGCTGCATGTTCTCCAGCTTTTGGTGCGGGATCGGCTGCGGGGGTTGTTGCAACTCGGCCTGCAGCTGTTCCAGACGCTGCTGCAGGCGCTGTGTCTCGCTCGTTTGTTCGCTGAAGACGCTGGCCTGCAGGCGGGCCGAGCCGCGCTGGTGATCCAGCACCAGCAGAGTTTCCGCCAGATAGAAGCAGAAGTCCGGGCAGCGTTGATCCTGGCGCAGCGCCGGCAGGTTTTCAAAACCGGCGACCAAATCATAGGCGAACAGGCCGCCCAGCATCACGGCTTCGCGCTCGTCCGCCGGAGAGTCGACCAGCGTCAGCAGCGTGCGCAGCGCGTCGAACACCGACAGTGAACGCAGGCGGGCGTCTTCGTCCTGCACCGCGTCGATCGCCGGGAAGGTCAGTTCGCGGCCGTTGGGGCGTGCCTGATTGCGCACTTGGGGCGGCAGCGCTTCGTCCAGCAGCGGCAGCAGCGCCGCGCCGTTGGCGGTCAGCGCCTGCACGCTGACGGTGTGGCCCAGTGCGGTAATGCGCAGCGCGCTGTCGATCACCAGCAGGCTCTGCAGATTCTGTTTGCTGTTGATTTCCGCCGACTCCAGCAGCAGGGTGGCCGGACGGGCGCCGCACAGCTGGTGGAAAAGGGTGGTGGGATCGCCCCGGTAGCTGGCTTGCGCCTTCAGCAATGTCAGTTGTGGTTTGGTGTTCATCATCGGTGGTTCCAGTGAATTCTGTCCATAAAAAAGCCCGCATCAGGTGCGGGCTCAGGAAATCTGCATTGTCAGATGACAGCTATGCGCGATTACACCGCCCGCAAGAGGGAGGTACGCCACCAACCGTGAAGAGAAATGTATGTGTTCATTTGCAGACTCTCTTTGTTAACTCTCATCCGACACGGCCGTTGCCGTGAACTTGTGTACTAGTTAACTGGTTCGCGAAGGCAAAGTCAACCCTCTTTTTGCACAATGTTTTAGCGGTCAGCGTGAATTCTATTCATCGTCTGCCTGGCGCAGAATAGATTTCCGTCCGGCCGCCGATCGCGGGTATGATAGAAAACCAAGCCATTGCCGGATAGCCGTTTTGACAGACAGTAACCCCCCATCCATCGCTTTTACTCTGTACGACCTCCACAGCCACACGACCGCCTCCGACGGCTACCTGACGCCGACGCAGCTGGTGCTGCGGGCGGTAGAGATGCGCGTGGGCGTGCTGGCGATCACCGATCACGACACCACCGCAGGCTTGGCTGAGGCCGCCGCCGCCATTGCGGAGCAGGCGTTGCCGCTGCGGCTGGTCAACGGGGTGGAAATCTCGACGCTGTGGGAAAATCATGAAATTCATATCGTTGGGTTGGGCATGGACGTCGCGCACCCGGCGCTGGTGGCGCTATTGGCGGAACAAACCGAACGTCGCAACCGGCGGGCGCAGGAGATCGGCGCGCGTCTGGGTAAAGCGCGCATTCCCGACGCCTATGCCGGCGCCCAGCGGTTAGCGGGGGCCGGTGCGGTGACCCGCGGCCATTTCGCCCGTTACCTGGTGGAGATTGGCGTGGCGGACAACATGGCGCAGGTGTTCAAGAAATATCTGGCCAAAGGCAAAACCGGCTACGTGCCGCCGCAGTGGTGTACAATAGAACAAGCCATTGATGCGATTCATCAATCGGGCGGCCAGGCGGTGATAGCGCATCCCGGCCGTTACGATCTGACCGCGAAGTGGTTGAAACGTTTGCTGGCGCATTTCGCCGAACACGGCGGCGACGCCATGGAAGTGGCGCAGTGTCAGCAGGCGCCGCATGAGCGCTCGCAGTTGGCGAAATACGCCCAGGACTACCGCCTGTTGGCCTCGCAAGGATCTGATTTTCATCAGCCTTGTTCGTGGATCGAACTGGGCCGCAAACTGTGGCTGCCGGGCGGGGTCGAGCCGGTGTGGCGCGATTGGCCGCAGCCTGGCGAGGCGGTCTGATTTTTCGCGCGTGGCAACGCGCGCGGGCATCATTTTTAGGAGCAAGTCATGAGTCAGCTTTTTTATATTCACCCGGACAACCCACAGCCGCGTTTGATTAACCAGGCGGTTGAGGTGCTGCGCAAGGGCGGGGTGATCGTTTATCCCACCGATTCCGGCTACGCGCTGGGTTGCATGTTGGAGGAGAAGGCGGCGATGGAACGCATTTGCCGCATCCGTCAGTTGGACGGCAACCACAATTTCACCCTGATGTGCCGCGATCTGTCCGAGTTGTCGACTTATGCGCACGTCGATAATACGGCGTTCCGCCTGATTAAAAACAATACGCCGGGCAACTACACCTTCATTCTGAAAGCGACCAAAGAAGTGCCGCGCCGCCTGATGAATGAAAAGCGCAAAACCATCGGCCTGCGCGTGCCGTCGAACCCGATCGCATTGGCGCTGCTGGAGGCGCTGAACGAACCGATGATGTCCACCACCCTGATGCTGCCGGGCAATGATTTTGCCGAGTCCGATCCGGAAGAGATCAACGATCATTTGGGCAAGGTGGTCGATCTGGTGATCCACGGCGGCTTCCTCGGCCAACAGCCGACCACGGTGATCGATCTGACCGAATCCTCGCCGGAAGTGGTGCGTGAGGGGGCGGGCGACGCGGCGCCTTTCCGTTGATGTCAATTGTTGCCACCTTGCCCATTGTCTGAAAATCGGCTGAAGCGACGCTATTTCGCGTGAAAGCCGCTATTCTTGAAGACTTCAGAATTGATAATGGGCAGGATGCGCAGCAATGATTAAACAGGTTTCTTTTTTAGCGGCCTTATTATTTTCCTCAATGGCAAATGCGGGGTTTTATTCGGGCAGTGGTCTGCTGGCGGAATCCAGCGGTTACGTAAAAAATAAAAGCGGTGAAGCCACCGTGGCCGAAGCGCTGAATGGCGGCATGTTCATGGGATACGTCGCCGGCGTATTCGATACTTATTCCATGCAGGGCAATCGCAATATCTGCCCGGAAGCCGGGATGAGCATCGGCGTAGCCGCCGACGCGGTGATGCAGTATTTGAACGAGCATCCTGAGCAACTGCATTATTCCGCACCGTCGGTGATCATGCTGGCGTTAAGTGCCGCCTATCCCTGCGTGCGTCATTAAGTTCCCATTCCAATTAGTGCGCATTTTTTCATAAGATGCGCCCAGGGGGCTTTCCGCACGAACTTCAATAGATCAATACTTGCTGCGCTGTCACCTTATCCCCGTCGGTATTCCCCGAACGGGTCGGGGAGAGACGCGCAGGAGGTAATATGACCGCATTTCACAGTGCCAACATGATACTCGACTATCAGGATGTCGGCTCAGGGCCGCTCACGTTGGTGTTGCTGCCCGGCTGGTGCGAACCGAAAACCGTGTTTGAGCCGTTCATCGCTCTGGCGGCCGAACGCTATCGGGTGATCAGCATCGACTGGCGCGGCCATGGCCTGTCGTCAAAAGCCACGGAGATGTCGCTGACGGCGGACGACTTGCTGGAGGATGTGCGCCAACTTCTGACGGCGCTGTGTCTGGATAACGCGGTCACTCTGTCGGTGGCGCACGCCAGCTGGCTGGCGGTAGCGTTGGCCGAAGCGTTGCCGCAACGGGTACGGGGCATGGTGTTTCTCGACTGGATCATGACGCGGCCGGAGCCGGCGTTCTTTACGGCGGTGAGCCGCATGCAGCAACCGCAGCAGTGGCTGGCGGCACGCGACGCCTTGTTCGACTTTTGGCAGGGCGGTATCCGCCACGATCGGGTCAAACGCCATCTGGAGGTCGAGATGGCGCAGGAGGATTACCGGCTTTGGCGTGCCGCCGGGGTGGCCATCGAACAGGCCTACCGGCAATTCGGCTCGCCGCTGCAACGCCTGGCGGGCATGAGCGCGCCGCCGCCGTGCCGGCACATCTACTCGTTGGATCGCCGCGACGACTACCTGCGGCAACAGCAGGCATTTGCCGCCGAGCAGCCGTTTTTCTCCGTGGTGCGTCTAGGGGAGGCCCGCACTCACCTCGGTATTCTGGAACGGCCTGACGCGGTGCTGTGGGCAGTGGAGGATTTTTTGGCGCCGTGAACGCCGCCTGTGGGGGCCACCGCCGATAAAGTGGGTTTCAACACCTTAGAAAGCCTGTATAATACGCGGTTCGATCCTGATAAACGTATTATTACCGTGGTGGCGATTGGCCGCGGCGGTTATCCCCCCGACGCCTGTGAAGGCGACATTAGAGGTTGCTCAATGAGCGAAAAGTTACAGAAAGTTTTAGCGCGCGCCGGGCATGGCTCGCGTCGTGAAATCGAAACCATGATTGAAGCCGGGCGCGTCAGCGTCGACGGCAAGGTCGCCAAGCTGGGCGATCGCGTTGAAGTGACCCCGGCGATGAAAATTCGTCTGGACGGTCATGTCCTGTCGATCAAAGAGTCCGAAGAGGTGGTTTGCCGGGTGCTGGCTTACTACAAACCGGAAGGCGAGCTGTGTACCCGCAGCGATCCTGAAGGCCGCCCGACGGTGTTCGATCGCCTGCCGAAGCTGCGCGGTTCGCGCTGGGTGGCGGTAGGGCGCCTGGACGTCAACACCTCCGGTCTGCTGCTGTTCACTACCGATGGTGAACTGGCCAACCGTCTGATGCACCCGAGCCGTGAAGTGGAGCGCGAATACGCGGTGCGCGTGTTCGGCCAGGTCGACGATGCGAAAGTGAAGCAGCTGAGCAAAGGCGTGCAATTGGAAGACGGCCCGGCCGCATTCCGCACCATCAGCTTCCAGGGCGGTGAAGGCCTCAATCAGTGGTACAACGTGACCCTGACCGAAGGCCGCAACCGTGAAGTGCGTCGCCTGTGGGAAGCGGTGGGCGTGCAGGTGAGCCGCCTGATCCGCGTGCGTTACGGCGACATTGATCTGCCGAAAGGCCTGCCGCGCGGCGGCTGGGCCGAACTGGATCTGCCGGCGATCAACTACCTGCGCGAGCTGGTGGAGTTGAAACCGGAAACGGTCAGCAAAATGCCGGTGGAGCGTGAGCGCCGCCGCGTGAAGGCCAACCAGATCCGCCGCGCGGTCAAGCGCCACTCGCAGGTGGCCGGCAGCGGCCGCCGCAGTGCGCCAGGCAGCAAACCAGGCAAGCCAAGCAAACGCAGCTAATCCCGCCATTCTGGCCCCGTTCGGGGCCAGAACGTTTTGTTACCAATCGATCCCTTGTTGCGCCTTCACGCCCGCGTCGAACGCGTGTTTCACCGGCCGCATCTCCGTGACCGTATCCGCCAGTTCCAGCAGATCGCGATGGCAGCCGCGCCCGGTCAGGATCACCGTTTGATGCGCAGGGCGTTGCAGGAGCGCTTCCTTCAGCTCTTCCAGTTCCAGATAGCCGTAGGTCAGCATGTAGGTCACTTCGTCCAGCAGCACCAGATCCAGGCTGCTGTCGGCCAGCATGCGTTTGCCGTGCTGCCACACCGCCTGGCAGGCGGCGGTGTCGCCGGCCTTGTTCTGCGTTTCCCAGGTGAAACCGGTGGCCATCACCTGAAATTCAACGCCGTGTTGCTGCAGCAGATTCTTTTCGCCATTGGGCCATTCGCCCTTGATGAACTGGATCACCCCGGCGCGCATGCCGTGGCCGACCGCGCGGGTGACGGTGCCGAAGGCGGCGGTGGTTTTGCCTTTGCCGTTGCCGGTAAACACCAGCAGCAGGCCGCGGGTGTCCTGCGCCGCGGCGATGCGCGCATCGACCTGTTCTTTCAGGCGCTGCTGGCGCTGTTGATGACGATCTTCCGCCATGAAACGCTCCTGCTTATTCGGCTGCGCCGGGTTTGCGGTTCGGCTGCGCGTCGAAGCTCATGCCGGTTTTGCGGCGGCTGTCTTCGCCCATCAAATACAGATACAGCGGCATGATATCGGTCGGGGTTTTCAGCTTGTTCTTGTCTTCGTGCGGGAAGGCAGATGCGCGCATTTTGGTGCGAGTGCCGCCCGGATTGATGCAGTTCACCCGCAGATTGCGGTTTTTGTACTCGTCGGCCAACACCTGCATCATGCCCTCGGTGGCGAACTTCGACACCGCATAGGCACCCCAGTCTGCGCGGCCGGTACGCCCGACGCTGGAGCTGGTGAACACCAGTGAACCGGCGTGGGATTTCAGCAGCAGCGGCAGCAGCGCCTGAGTCAGCATAAAGGTGGCGTTGACGTTAACCTGCATCACTTCTTGCCACATGGTCATCGACAGGTCGGCCATCGGCGCGATGTCGCCGAGCAGGCCAGCGTTGTGCAGCACGCCGTCAAGGCGGGGGATCTGGCGCGCCAGATCGTCGGCTATCTGCCGGCATTGCTCCTGAGTGGCGTGCAGCAAGTCCAGCGTCACCACCAGGGCCGGGGCACCGCCCTGGGCTGCGATCTCTTGTTGTACCGCCAGCAGTTTGCTCTCGGTGCGCCCCAGCAGCACCAACTGGGCGCCGAAGCGCGCGTAGGTCAGCGCCGCTTCACGGCCGATGCCGTCGCCGGCGCCGGTGACCAAAATGATACGTTGTTCGAGCAGATCTTGTTTGGGTTGGTAATGCACGATAAATCCTCGCCTGGGTGGCTGTTCTCCCGCAGATATCGGGGAGCAAGGGTGAAACGCGCGGCCGGGGCGGGAGCGAAGGCTCGACCGTCTGCGGGCCGCGCAGCGAATCTGTCTCATCATATTGATGAATAATGGGTGTTATATGCCTTAATCCGCGGGCATTTTCAATGCGTAGCAGGCTGAAATGGCATTCTTTTGTAACAAAAGCGCGGCGGTGGCGGCTTGGTTCGGCCGTAAATCGTCCCCATAGTGATGCTCTGTGCGCAATGAATTTTCATTTAGCCGCGACAGCAGCCGCTGCGGTTGGCTAAAATGGAAATAAGCATACTAACAACCTGTAAATAAAGGCGGAATCTGTGGAGTTTATATCTGTTTATGGCCTGTTTCTGGCCAAGGTCGCCACGGTGGTGCTCGCCATCGCCGCGTTGGCCATCCTGGCGGTCAGTTTGGGGCAACGCAAGAGCCGCCAGAAAGGGGAGCTGCAGCTGACCGATCTCGGCGAACAGTATCGCGAGATGCAGCGCGATATGCGCCTGGCGCGCATGGATGCCGCCGAGCAGAAGGTTTGGCTGAAACAGTTCAAAAAGCAGACTAAATCTGATGACAAATTGAAGAAACAGCGCGCCAAGTCCGGCGCGGTGGAAGTGGCCAAGCCGTGCCTGTATGTGCTGGACTTCAAGGGCAGCATGGACGCGCACGAGGTCACCTCGCTGCGCGAAGAGATCTCGGCGGTGCTGGCGGTGGCGTCGGCGCAGGATGAAGTTCTGTTGCGCCTGGAAAGCCCTGGCGGGGTGGTGCACGGCTACGGCCTGGCGGCTTCGCAGTTGGAGCGCCTGCGCAAAGGCGGCATTCGTCTGACGGTCGCGGTGGATAAAGTGGCGGCCAGCGGCGGCTACATGATGGCTTGCGTTGCGGATCGCATCGTGGCGGCGCCGTTCGCCATCATCGGTTCCATCGGCGTGGTGGCGCAGATCCCGAACTTCCACCGCCTGTTGAAAAAGAACGATATCGACGTGGAGTTGCACACCGCCGGGCAATTTAAACGCACGCTGACGCTGTTTGGCGAAAACACCGAACAAGGGCGCGAGAAGTTCCGAGAAGATCTGAACGAAACGCACGAGCTGTTCAAGCGCTTTGTGCATGAGCAGCGCCCGTCGCTCGACATCGACAGCGTCGCTACCGGTGAGCACTGGTTCGGTTCACAGGCGAAAGAGAAGGGCCTGATCGACGCCATCGGCACCAGCGATGATTTGCTGATCGCCGAGCTGGATAACCACGAAGTGATCGCCGTGCGCTATACGCGCCGCAAACGCCTGATGGATCGCTTCACCGGCAGCGCGGCGGAAAGCGTCGATCGTTTGCTGCTGCGCTGGTGGCAGCGTGGGGAAAAGCCGTTGTTGTAACGGCAACGAGAGCAGGAATCAACGGGGGCCAGGTGCCCCCGTTTTCTTGTCTTAATCGACCAGGTGGTATTTTTCCGAAAGCAGGTGAGCCAAATGTTTAAACATATTAAATACCGCGGTGGTTTTGGCGGTGGGCAATCCATCGGCATCCAAAAAGTATTCGCCGCGAAAAACTAAAACGCCGCTTTTTTGTTCAACGTCGGTGGCGATCATGCCGTGCAGATAATCTTCGTGTTGGCGGATGATGTTATTTGCTTCCGCCAGCAGGGCCTCGCGGCCGATAGGTGCAGTATTCGTGCGCATTTATTAGACTCCAAACTAAAAACTCTGCGCATATTCTAACGCCGGTTCGCTTTTATCCGCAAACCGACTAAGGTTTATTTGCCGTCTGGATGGCCATGGGCGGCCGCCGGTTGGCGAAATCGGACTTTCCATGCTAATTAGGTTGCGTGACGCTTTTTATCAGGTACAGTGTGGGATTTTGCGGCGTCGGGTGGAAGGTTTTGTTTACGCCATGAATAAAACTCACACAGCCATACTTCTGGGGCATGGGTGAATAGCAGGCAGGATCAACAACTTGCGTTCAGGTTGAGCAGTTGGGCAACCAAAAGAAAAAAATCTGTTGATCTCTTGCCAGACTGCCGCAATATAAAAAAAGAGACACGAATTGCCGCGGCACGGCGAGATAAAAGACTTCTTTTTAGAAGAAATAAATTAGGTAAAGGTAAATATGGGTAAAGCTCTCGTAATAGTTGAGTCCCCGGCAAAAGCCAAAACTATTAATAAATATTTAGGAAGTGACTACGTGGTGAAGTCCAGCGTCGGTCACATCCGTGATTTGCCGACCAGTGGCTCAGCCAGCAAAAAGAGCGCTGACTCAACCGAAGACAAAGCCAAGAAAAAAGTTAAAAAAGATGAGAAGGCGGCGCTGGTAAATCGCATGGGCGTCGACCCTTACCACGGCTGGAAAGCGCATTATGAAATCCTTCCGGGTAAAGAAAAAGTGGTCGCCGAGTTAAAATCGTTGGCGGAAAACGCCGACCACATTTATCTCGCAACCGACCTTGACCGCGAAGGGGAAGCCATCGCCTGGCACCTGCGGGAAGTGATCGGTGGGGATGACAAACGCTTTAGCCGCGTGGTGTTTAACGAAATCACCAAAAACGCGATCCAACAGGCGTTCAAACAGCCGGGCGAGCTGAACATTGATCGCGTCAACGCGCAGCAGGCGCGCCGGTTTATGGACCGCGTAGTGGGCTATATGGTCTCGCCGCTGCTGTGGAAGAAAATCGCCCGCGGCCTGTCCGCCGGCCGAGTGCAGTCGGTGGCGGTGCGTCTGGTGGTTGAGCGTGAACGCGACATCAAGGCGTTCGTGCCGGAAGAGTACTGGGAGCTGCATGCCGATCTGCTGGCGAAGGGTGAAACCGCGCTGCAGATGGAAGTGACCCATGCGCACGACAAACCGTTCAAGCCGGTCAACCGCGAGCAGACGCACGCCGCGGTCAAGTTGCTGGAAAAAGCCCGCTACACGGTGCTGGATCGCGAAGACAAACCGACCAGCAGCAAGCCGGGCGCGCCTTTCATTACCTCCACGTTGCAACAGGCCGCCAGCACCCGCCTGAGCTTCGGCGTGAAGAAAACCATGATGATGGCGCAACGGCTGTATGAAGCCGGCCACATCACCTATATGCGTACCGATTCCACCAACCTGAGCCAGGATGCGCTTAACATGGTGCGTGGCTACATCGGCGACAACTTCGGCGATAAATACCTGCCGAAGGCGCCGAATCAGTACAGCAGCAAAGAGAATTCGCAGGAAGCGCACGAAGCGATCCGTCCTTCGGACGTGAACGTGCTCGCCGAACAGCTCAAAGACATGGAAGCGGACGCGCAGAAGCTGTATCAGCTGATCTGGCGTCAGTTCGTCGCCTGTCAGATGACGCCGGCGCAATACGATTCCACCACGCTGACGGTAAAAGCCGGCGATTATCAGCTGCGCGCCAAGGGCCGTACGCTGCGCTTTGACGGCTGGACCAAGGTGATGCCGGCCCTGCGCAAAGGCGATGAAGATCGCACGTTGCCGTTCGTCGAAATCGGCAGCGAGCTGGATCTGCAGAAACTGATCCCGAGCCAGCACTTCACCAAGCCGCCGGCGCGCTACAGCGAAGCCTCGCTGGTGAAAGAGCTGGAGAAACGCGGCATCGGCCGTCCGTCCACCTACGCCTCCATCATCTCGACCATTCAGGATCGCGGTTATGTGCGGGTGGAAAGCCGCCGTTTCTATGCCGAAAAAATGGGCGAGATCGTCACCGATCGTCTGGAAGAGAACTTCCGCGAGCTGATGAACTATGACTTCACCGCACGCATGGAAGACGGCCTCGATGAGGTCGCCAACAACCAGGCCGAGTGGAAAGCGGTACTGGACGAGTTCTTTGTCGATTTCAGCGAGCAGCTGGAAACGGCGGAGAAGGATCCGGAAGAAGGCGGCATGCGGCCTAACCAGATGGTGATGACCAGCATCGACTGCCCGACCTGCGGCCGCAAGATGGGCATCCGTACCGCCAGCACCGGCGTGTTCCTCGGCTGTTCCGGCTACGCGCTGCCGCCGAAGGAACGTTGCAAAACCACCATCAACCTGGTGCCGGAAGCGGAAGTGCTCAACATCCTCGAAGGCGACGACGCGGAAACCAACGCGTTGCGCGCCCGCCGCCGCTGCCAGAAATGCGGTACGGCGATGGACAGCTATCTGATCGACAACCAGCGCAAGCTGCACGTCTGCGGTAACAACCCGGCGTGTGACGGCTATGAGATCGAAGAGGGCGAGTTCCGTCTGAAAGGCTATGACGGCCCGGTGGTGGAGTGCGACAAGTGCGGCTCGGAAATGCACCTGAAAATGGGGCGTTTCGGCAAGTACATGGGCTGCACCAACGAGAACTGCAAAAACACCCGCAAGATCCTGCGTAACGGCGATGTGGCGCCGCCGAAGGAAGATCCGGTGCCGTTGCCGGAGCTGCCGTGCGAGAAGTCCGACGCCTATTTCGTGCTGCGTGACGGCGCTGCCGGCGTGTTCCTGGCGGCCAACACCTTCCCTAAATCGCGCGAGACCCGCGCGCCGCTGGTGGAAGAGCTGGCTCGCTTCAAGGATCGTCTGCCGGAGAAACTGCGCTATCTGGCCGATGCGCCGGTGGCGGATGCCGAAGGCAACAAAACGCTGGTGCGTTTCAGCCGTAAAACCAAGCAGCAGTACGTCTCCTCTGAAAAAGACGGCAAGGCGACCGGTTGGTCTGCGTTCTACGTGGACGGCAAGTGGGTCGAAGGCAAGAAGTAGGGGCGATGCCCTGCCTGCAAGATGAAAAACCAGCCCCGGCGGCTGGTTTTTTATTGTAAGCCTTAAACCACCTCCTAAGGAGGTGGTGATTGAACCTGTGAGGCTCTAGCCTGAAGGAAACCCATGCCGGAATATTCCAGCTTACTCACCACAAGTAAGAAGGAAATCACCAACATGGGTTTATACAGGAGTTCATCACATGTGTTCTGGCGTTGCAAATACCACCTGGTTTGGACGCCAAAGTATCGATTTAAAATCCTCCGCGACAAGGTGGGCAAAGAGCTCTACCGAACAATTTATATCCTCTGCAACATGAAGGACTGTGAAGTTCTTGAGCTAAATATTCAGCCAGATCATGTGCATCTGGTCGTGATAGTCCCCCCGAAGCTATCGATTTCGACGTTGATGGGCGTCCTGAAAGGACGCAGTGCAATCCGGCTTTACAATCGTTTCCCACATATACGAAAGAAGTTGTGGGGCAATCATTTTTGGGCAAGGGGATACTTTGTCGATACGGTAGGGGTAAACGAAGAAATTATCAGGCGATACGTGAAGTATCAGGATAAGAAGGACCAAGAGATCGAACAGCAGATGGAGCTGTTGCAGGATTAACTCGAAAATGGCCCCCTTTTAGGGGGCGTCGTGTAAAGCCACCTCCTCAGGAGGTGGTCTTTTACTGGTGAAAAGGGGCAAACGGATCTATCCTTTGCTGTTTTTATCCCTCCGACATCGCCGTTTCACGTTGATACCCATGCAAAATAATCGTTATCATAGTGTGACGCGGATCTATACTTGAAGCTGCATCGTGGTATAGTGGTTATATAAAAAATTTTTTTATTATTAAAGCTTATTAACAACGGCGTTTTCTTCACCATCAGGGTAGAACACGGGGTTTATGGCTTGTGAGTTTCAGCATACCGGGGCGACACCGATATACCTGGCTGCGGGTAAGCCGCAGTGTTTAACCTAGGATGGTATAAGATATGAAATTGCAGCAGCTTCGTTACATTGTGGAAGTGGTTAACCACAACCTGAATGTCTCCTCGACGGCAGAAGGGCTCTATACTTCTCAACCCGGCATCAGCAAACAGGTGCGCATGCTCGAAGATGAGCTGGGCATCCAGATTTTCGCCCGCAGCGGCAAGCACCTGACCCAGGTCACCCCCGCCGGCCAGGAAATCATTCGCATCGCGCGTGAAGTGTTGTCCAAAGTAGACGCCATCAAAGCCGTTGCCGGTGAACACACCTACCCGGACAAAGGCTCGCTGTACGTCGCCACCACGCATACGCAGGCTCGCTACGCCTTGCCCAACGTGATCAAGGGCTTTATCGAGCGTTACCCGCGCGTCTCGCTGCACATGCATCAGGGCTCGCCGACGCAGATCGCCGAAGCGGTCTCCAAGGGCACCGCCGATTTTGCCATCGCCACCGAGGCGCTGCACCTGTACGACGATCTCATCATGTTGCCGTGCTACCACTGGAACCGTGCGGTGGTGGTGAAGCCCGATCATCCTTTGGCGGGCAAAAGCAGCATCAGCATTGAAGAGCTGGCGGCTTACCCCATCGTCACTTACACCTTCGGCTTTACCGGCCGCTCGGAGCTGGACACCGCCTTCAACCGCGCCGGCCTGACGCCGCGCATCGTCTTCACCGCCACTGACGCTGACGTCATCAAAACCTATGTGCGTCTGGGATTGGGGGTGGGGGTGATCGCCAGCATGGCGGTGGATCCGGTGCAGGATCCGGATCTGGTGACGGTGGATGCGCGCGACATCTTCACCTACAGCACCACCAAAATCGGCTTCCGCCGCAGCACCTTCCTGCGCAGCTACATGTACGATTTCATTCAGCGCTTCGCGCCGCACCTGACGCGCGACGTGGTCGACAGCGCGGTGGCGCTGCGCTCCAACGAAGAGATAGAGGCGATGTTCAAGGACATCAAGCTGCCGATTAAATAGGTTCAGGTTGGCAGAGCGTCCGTCAAAACAGGAGGGGTTGTCCCTCCTGTTTTGTTTGCTGCCGCTTACGACACATCTTGGTTATTCGTCGGGGGTTGAGACTGAGGTAAAGCGTTAACGTGTTGGTTGATGCGCTTATCCAACGCTTTGGCCCGTTTGGCGGCGACGATCGTTATAACAGCCAGGTAAAGCAGATAAAGGCTTGATGCCAAAAGAGTCCATCCTATTCTCTTTTGTACTTTGACATCGGCGCGCCGTTCACTGTCATCACCGGTGGTGAGTCGATAACAGATTGATTGTACCTCACTTTCCAATAGACCCACCTCGGCGGCGCGGTGAAAAGCATCGCGGACGCCGCATTGCTCTCGTGTCAGTTCCCATTTTTTGTCTGATGTGAACGGAATAAACAGATCTGAGTTTTTCGCATAATCTTTGCCCAACAGAAAACTGTGCGTGGTCTGTTTGAACTCATACCAGGCTTCATTGGTGATTGTCAGTTTCGTTGCGGCAATGGTAATGAAGTACAAAAGCACGATAGATACGGCAAGGTAGGCAAACTCGATGGCGCTTGCCAGCCTAATTTTCTGATCTTTAGGGGTAAATCTGTCCTTTATGCGCCGCAACTCATACATTGCGACGTCTTTGTTCTTCATCCAATGCAGCGTTGCCTCAATTTCCGTGAGGTTTCTTACCTTGATGCCGTAATGGTAAATAAAGCGATGCACCTCATACTGTTCACTGTCGAATGTTTTGATGCTCTCATATTGGCTGCCCTTACCGCGTAGTACTTTATCCCACAAGAATTTGAGCAGAATATACCCCGAACGCGTGCGATAGATAATAATGATAAATAAAATCAACGGTATGAGTGATGTTGCCGCTACCATTAGATTTTGGAAAGTTGGATCGATGGTGATATTCAAAATGTGCTCCATGCGCGTGCTTTATTGTCAGAATGTTCAATATCGCTGATGTATCGGGGAATGCCGATTGAAATTATCGCGCATGCTCGATGAAACCGTTTCATGCGGCGTTGGCGTTTCAGGCACGGAGCGGCGGTTAAGGTAACTCGCTGACACTCTTCACATTAACTTCTGTGATTGTTCCCGCCTATCGTTGTGATCAAATCGTGTTGTTATCAAAACGTTAACTTATCTTTGTGGTATCTTTAAACAAGACCTCACTGATTACCCTGTTTTAATCACAATAAGAAATGGAGGAGCTATGTCGTCCGATCTTCGTGAAACAAGCCTGGATAAGCTGGTTGCGCTGAATAGCGAATATTACTACTACAGTCTGCCGCTGGCGGCGAAGCAGCTGGGTGATATCGACCGGTTGCCGAAATCAATGAAAGTGCTGTTGGAGAACCTGCTGCGCCATGTGGATGGCGATACCGTGCAGGTTGACGACCTCAAGGCCATCGTCGCCTGGTTGCAAACCGGCCATGCTGACCGTGAGATCGCCTACCGTCCGGCGCGCGTGCTGATGCAGGATTTTACCGGCGTGCCGGCGGTGGTGGATCTGGCGGCGATGCGCGAAGCGGTACGGCGGCTGGGCGGCAATGTCGACCAGGTGAACCCGCTGTCGCCGGTGGATCTGGTGATTGACCACTCGGTCACCGTCGATGAATTTGGCGACGATAATGCCTTTGAAGACAACGTGCGCATCGAAATGCAGCGCAACCACGAGCGCTACACCTTTCTGCGCTGGGGGCAGAAGGCCTTCAACCGCTTCCGCGTGGTGCCGCCGGGCACCGGCATTTGTCACCAGGTTAACCTCGAATACCTTGGCCAAACGGTGTGGCACAGCGACGAAAGCGGCCGCCGCGTGGCCTATCCGGATACGCTGGTGGGCACCGATTCCCACACCACCATGATTAACGGCCTGGGCATTCTCGGCTGGGGCGTGGGCGGCATCGAAGCGGAAGCCGCGATGCTGGGCCAGCCGGTGTCGATGCTGATCCCGGACGTGGTCGGCTTCAAGCTGACCGGCAAGCTCCGCGAGGGCATTACCGCCACCGATCTGGTGCTGACCGTCACCCAAATGCTGCGCAAACACGGCGTTGTCGGCAAGTTCGTCGAGTTTTACGGCGACGGCCTGGCCGATCTGCCGCTGGCCGATCGGGCGACCATCGCCAACATGTCGCCGGAGTTCGGCGCCACCTGCGGCTTCTTCCCGGTGGATGACGTTACGCTCGGCTATATGAAGCTCAGCGGCCGCAGCGCCGAACAAATCGCGTTGGTGGAAGCCTACGCCAAGGCGCAGGGCATGTGGCGCAATCCGGGAGATGAGCCGGTATTCACCAGCTCGCTGGCGCTGGATATGTCGACGGTGGAGGCGAGCCTCGCCGGGCCGAAACGCCCGCAGGATCGCGTGGCGCTGCCGAATGTGCCGCAGGCGTTCAAGGCTGCTACCGAGCTGGATATCGGCGGCCACAAGGCCAAGACAGACAGCAAAACCTTTACGCTGGACGGGCAGCAGCACGAACTGCGCGACGGCGCAGTGGTGATCGCGGCGATCACCTCCTGCACCAACACCTCCAACCCGAGCGTGATGATGGCGGCCGGCCTGTTGGCGAAAAACGCCGTCAAGAAAGGGCTGCGCAGCAAACCCTGGGTAAAAACCTCGCTGGCGCCGGGTTCCAAAGTGGTGACCGACTACTTCGACAGCGCCAAACTCACCGCTTATCTGGAAGAGTTGGGGTTCAACCTGGTGGGGTATGGCTGTACCACCTGCATCGGTAACTCCGGCCCGCTGCCGGATCCGATCGAGCAAGCGATCAAAGAGGGCGATCTGACCGTGGGCGCGGTGCTGTCGGGCAACCGCAACTTCGAAGGGCGCATCCACCCGCTGGTGAAAACCAACTGGCTGGCCTCGCCGCCGCTGGTGGTGGCTTATGCGCTGGCGGGCAGCATGAAGATCGATCTGACCAAAGAGCCGCTGGGCGAGGGTAACGATGGCCAGCCGGTCTACCTGAAGGACATCTGGCCGAGCAGCCGGGACATCGCTCAGGCGGTGGAAGAAGTGCGCACCGAGATGTTCCACAAGGAGTACGGCGAGGTGTTCGACGGCGATGCCAACTGGCAGGCGATCCAGGTGACCGGTTCGGCGACCTATCAGTGGCAGGAGGATTCTACCTATATCCGCCATCCGCCGTTCTTCAGCACCATGAAGGTGAAGCCGGATCCGGTGCAGGACATCAAAGATGCGCGCATTCTGGCGATTCTGGCCGACTCGGTGACCACCGACCACATCTCGCCGGCGGGTAACATCAAGCGCGACAGCCCGGCGGGGCGTTACCTGAGCGAGCATGGCGTAGCGCCGCAGGATTTCAACTCCTACGGTTCACGCCGTGGCAACCACGAAGTGATGATGCGCGGCACCTTCGCCAACATTCGCATCCGCAACGAAATGGTGCCGGGCGTGGAAGGCGGCTATACCCGCCATATTCCTTCGCAACAGCAGCTGTCTATCTACGACGCCGCCATGCAGTATCAGCAGGAGAAGGTGCCGCTGGCGGTGATCGCCGGTAAAGAGTACGGTTCCGGCTCCAGCCGCGACTGGGCGGCGAAGGGGCCGCGCCTGCTGGGCGTGCGGGTGGTGATTGCCGAATCCTTCGAGCGTATTCACCGCTCTAACCTGATCGGCATGGGGATTTTGCCGCTGGAGTTCCCGCAAGGGGTGACGCGTAAAACGCTGGGGCTGACCGGGGATGAGCAGATCAGCGTTGGCGGCCTGCAACAGCTGCAGCCGGGCCAGACGGTGCCGGTGCACATCACCTATGCCGACGGGCGCAAGGAAGTGGTCGACACCCGGTGCCGCATCGATACCGGCAATGAGCTGACTTACTACGAAAACGACGGCATCCTGCACTATGTGATCAGGAAAATGCTGTAATTAATCAATAAAAAGGGCGCCGTAAGGCGCCCTGATTGTTTCCGCGGCGGTGGCGATCACTTCTGGTCGAGCAAATGGCCCATTTTGGCGGCCTTGGTGGCCAGATAGCGTTCGTTCTTCGGGTTGCGGCCGACGATCAACGGCACGCGTTCGCTGATGTTGATACCGGCTTCGGTCAGGATCTCGACCTTTTTCGGGTTGTTGGTCAGCAAACGCACCGCGTCGACGCCCAGCAGTTTGAACATGTCGGCACACAGGGTGAAGTCGCGCTCGTCGGCGGCGAAGCCGAGCTGGTGATTGGCTTCCACGGTGTCTGCACCCTTATCCTGAAGGGCGTAGGCGCGGATCTTGTTCAACAGGCCGATATTGCGGCCCTCCTGGCGATGGTACAGCAGGATGCCGCGGCCTTCTTCCGCAATTTGCTCCAGTGCGGCTTCCAGTTGAAAACCACAGTCGCAGCGCAGGCTGAACAACGCGTCGCCGGTCAGGCATTCGGAATGCACGCGTGCGAGCACCGGCGCTTCGCCGGAAATATCACCGAATACCAGTGCCAGATGGTCATGTCCGGTCGCCAGTTCTTCGAATCCTACCATCAGGAAATCGCCCCAAGGTGTCGGCAGTTTAGCCTCTGCCACCCGTTTCAGCTGCATGTCACTCTCCACAAAAACCTACGATTCAATCATTGTCGCGCATCCTAAGTCCGGTTCAGTAAATTGACCAAGACTAAAACGTGCTACGCCGATCTCTATTTCGTTAATTATCGGCTATTTTGCCACAACTTCTTGCCGGGCGGTGCTCAGCAAACCAGCAGATGGCGTTTTCTGGCCACCTATTATTGCGATAGGTTTTGTATCTGTTTAATTTTTCGCGTGTTATCAATATTGCACTCTTGTTACACTGCAGCCTGATTCACGCAGAGGAAAACGGGAATGTATGAGATAGCAAAACGTACGGCGGGCGGCGCGTTGCTGCTGCTGTTGATGCCGCTGGTCGTATGGGCATCCGGCTGGCATTGGCAGCCCGGCGGCAATGATCGGCTGCTCAAAGCGCTGTTCTGGGTGACCGAAACCGTAACCTCGCCGTGGGGCATTCTGACCAGCGCTGTCCTTTGCGGTTGGTTTTTGTGGTGCCTGCGCTTTCGGCTGAAGGCGGCCATCGGTCTGGCGCTCCTGCTTTCCGCCGCGTTGGTGATTGGGCAGGGGGTTAAGTCGTTGATCAAGGATCGGGTGCAAGAACCGCGGCCGTTTGTGGTATGGCTCGAGCAAACCCACGGAGTGGACGGAAAATATTTCTATTCGCTGCATCGCAAAGAGCGCAGCGCGCTGGTGCGCGAGCAACTGCAAGACCAGACGCTGGTGCCGAACTGGCTGCGCAAGCACTGGCAGTTTGAAACCGGCTTCGCTTTCCCGTCGGGGCATACGATGTTCGCCGCCACCTGGGCGCTGTTGGGCGTAGGGCTGCTGTGGCCGCGCCGTCATTATAAAACCGTTGCGCTGCTGATGGTGTGGGCAACGGGGGTGATGGGCAGCCGTCTGCTGCTGGGCATGCACTGGCCGCGCGATCTGGCGATGGCTACGCTGATCAGTTGGCTGCTGGTGGTGGTCACCTGCTGGCTGGCGCAGCGCTGGTTCGGCCCGCTGACGCCGCCGCCACAAGAGCAGCAGGAAATCGCGGCGCGCAAGCCGGAATAAGCATTCTTCACGCAGGCGCCAGTCAGGCGTCTGCCACCAATACCTTAACGCCTACCTGTTCAAATGCCTGCCTGGCGGCATCGCCAATTCCGTTATCGGTAATCAAATAGTCGATATGTTGCCAGTCACAAGGCAGCGCAAACATTGAAACCTTATCGATCTTGCTGGAGTCGGCCACCACATACACCGTGTTGGCCGCATTGATCATCGCCATTTTCAGTTTGATGTCGGTTTCGCTTGGGAAACTGAGGCCGTGACGGGGCGAGATGCAGGCCGTCGCGAGGAACAGTTTCTGCGCCAGCACGTTTTCGAAGAAGCTGGCGGCCTTGTCCCCGGAAGTGGAGAGCGTGGGAAATTTGAATGAGCCCCCGGTCAGCAAAATATTCACGCCCGGCTCGCCACCCAGCTGCAGCGCAATATTGACGCCGGTGGTGATAACGGACAATTTCTTTATGTGATTCAGGTGATTGGCGATAGCCGTGGTGGTGGTGCCCGAATCAAGAATGATGGTGTCGCCCGGTTCGATAAAACCGGCGGCGAGCTTGCCGATGCGATCTTTGGCGGTCAGGTTAACCTGGCGTTCCAGCAGCATGGCGTGGGTATTTTGCTTGCCATCAACCAGGGTGGCGCCACCGTGGAAACGCTGCACATAGCCTTGTTGCTGCAGGATCCGCAGGTCGGTACGAATGGTCGCCTCGGTTAGCTTGAAGGTATCGGTAAGCATTTTGACCGTCGCTGAGCCGTCTTCGCGGATCATGTCGAGGATCTTTTCGCGTCGTTGCTGCATTTCCGCCAGCTGTTCGCTTTTGCTTTTCAATCGAAAGACTCCTGCACCTGTCAGTTTCCGCCGCGCGGCTTGCCACGGCAACTCCTTATTGATGCGCTGAATTTTAGCTTGCGATTATTGATAAAGCTATGGATAAACCCGGTTAATCCCTATTGATTTTTATTCGAAAGTCTTTTGCGTCGGCGATTTTCAACGATAAAAACTAAGGAAAAGCAGCTTTGTGGTTTTTATTTTATTGTTATATATGAATTTATATGAGTTTTAGCGTTGTCTGTTAAGTGCTTTTGTTTGAAATTTGATCTTGCCCACATTAATTATCGTTTTTGCTGCATATGATTTCCATTCGAAAATCAATGGCGAGTTAACGGATCGCTTTCGATGCGATAACGATAATCAAGGCGTT
The DNA here is from genome assembly GCF_000738675.1 of Serratia nematodiphila DZ0503SBS1. Lineage (NCBI taxonomy): Bacteria > Pseudomonadati > Pseudomonadota > Gammaproteobacteria > Enterobacterales > Yersiniaceae > Serratia > Serratia nematodiphila. The sequence continues at coordinate 3,338,771 of NZ_JPUX01000001.1, forward strand.
TATGCAGAGGTGACGATGGACTTTCAGGCGATTAAAAACACGGCGCGCCAGGCGCGCCGATATGTGGTGACCATGAACCATAAGGCAGGCAAGGGCCATACCGGCGCCGATCTGTCGGAAATCGACATCATCTGCACCTTGTATATGGCGGTGATGGATCGCAGCAATGCCCGGCCCGATCAGGATCGGTTCATTTTGTCTAAAGGGCATGGCGCCGGCGGTTTTTACTGCAGTTGTGCGGCAATGGGCTTGCTCGATCCAGCGGTGCTCGATCAGTTCATGGGCGACGACACCCTGTTGGCCGGGCATCCGGTGCGGCAAAAGCTGCCGGATCTGGTGGAGATTAACTCCGGCGGTTTGGGGCATGGGCTGCCGATCGCCGTGGGGTTGGCGCTGGGCAACAAGCTGGCGGGGCGTGCGCATCGCCGCGCTTTTGTGTTGCTGGGCGACGGCGAACTGGCGGAGGGGGCCAATTGGGAGGCGGCGATGGCGGCCAGTAAATTCAAACTGGACAACCTGATCGCCATCGTCGATCGCAACCGGCTGCAGCTGGCTGGCAAGACGGAGGCCATCATGCCGCTGGAACCGCTGGCGGAAAAATGGCGCGCTTTCGGTTTTGAAACTCTGGAGTGCGACGGCCACGATCCGGCGGCGCTGGTGGCGGCGATCCAACGTCCGAGCCAGGACAAGCCGCGAGTGATCTTGGCCAATACGGAAAAGGGGCACGGTGTGTCGTTTATGGCTAACGTTGCCGCCTGGCATCACGCGGTACCGGACGAGCAACAGTTGGCGCAGGCGCTGGCGGAACTGGAGGGGTAAATATGCAGGATTTACGCGATGCCGTGGTGACGGCGTTGATCGAACAGCAACGAGCGGGTGCAGATCTGAGCGTGATGGTGGCGGATTCCACGTCCACGTCGAAAATCGCGCCTTTTGAACAGGCTTATCCGGAGCGGGTGGTGAACGTCGGTATTGCCGAACAAAACATGGTGGGCATGGCCGCCGGCATGGCGCTCAGCGGCCGCACGGTCTTTACCGCCAACGCGGCACCCTTCCTGTTCGCTCGCTCTAACGAACAGATGAAAAATGATGTTTGCTACACGGGGACCAACGTGAAAATGCTCGGCTTGAATGCCGGATTCGGCTATGGGCCGTTGGGGGCGACGCACCACTGCATGAACGATATCGCCATCGCCCGCACGCTGGGCAATCTCTGCATCTATGCGCCGGCGGATGCGCGGCAAGCGGCAGAGATTGTCCGTTATGTTATCGCACAACCCGGCCCAGCCTATATCCGCATGGACAGCGACAAGTTGCCGGTATTGAACGCGGACTATCACTTCCGTCCCGGAGAACCGGAGGTGTTGCATCAGGGGGGCGACAGCCTGGTGTTTTGTCTGGGGACGGTGGCGCATGAGGCGATGAAGGTACTGGCATTGGGCGACAACCCGACCATCGTTTCTCTCCCTTCGCTCTGGCCACTCAATGAGGCGGCGGTAGTGGCGTTGATACGCTCGCACCGCCGGGTGTTGACCATGGAGGAACATGCGCTCAGCGGTGGTTTAGGCACCATCATCGGTGAATTGTTGCTGCGGCACCAACTGCCGCAGCCGTTTACTGCGCTGGGCATGCCGGCTTACGAGTTTACCCACAGCAGCAGTCGGGCGGCGCTGCGGCGGCAATACGCCATCGATGCGGCAGGATTGCACGCTCAGTTAACGCAATAGGGGGAATGCGATGGAGCGGAACGAATACGACGTTAATTTACGCTACGGTGTCGATAGCCGGATGTCGCTGGCAGGGAAGGTTGCGGTAATCACCGGCGGTTTGGGCGGCATCGCGATGGCCGCCAATCGCCTGCTGTTGGAAAAGGGCGCGCGCCTGGTGTTGATGTATCCGCCCTTTGAACAGGACAAGGCCGCGGCGGCGCTACGAGAGTTGGGTGAAGAACAGGTGTTCTGTCAGGTGTGTGACGTGACCGACCCCGACTCGGTAGTTGCCGCCTTCAACGCGGCTGAGCGGCGCTTTGGCCGGCTCGATATCCTGGTCAACTGCGCCGGCTACGTTAATTTGCAGCCAGCGACGGAGGTCACGCTCAAGGAGTGGCAGCGCCATTTGGCGGTCAACCTCACCGGGCCTTTCCTGTGCTCGCAAGAATTGGCGCGCCGCGCGATAACCGCCGGCCACGGCGGGAAAATCATCAACATCGCGTCGCAGGCGGCCTCTATCGCCATTGACGATCACTGTGCCTATACCTCTGCCAAGGCGGGGCTGCTGGGCATGACCAAGGTGATGGCCAAAGAGTGGGCGCCACACGGCATCACCGTCAACACCTTATCGCCCACCGTAGTGCTGACGCCTATGGGAGAGAAAGCCTGGCGCGGCGAGAAGGGCGAGGCGATGAAAAAGCTGATCCCGCTGGGGCGCTTTGCCTATACCGATGAAATCGCAGCGGCGATCCTGTTTTTTGCCAGCAACGGCAGCGACATGATCACCGGCGCGGATCTGATGATCGACGGCGGTTTTACCATTTGGTAAGCGGCAACCGCAGCGATCGCCAACACCAGACGATGTTCAACACAACGATAAGAGAACACCATCATGAGAAAAATAGCCACTTACCTTACCCTGCTCACCGGTTTTGCCTGCACCTCTGCCATGGCGGCGGAAAAGGGCACGATCGCCATCCTCGTCAACTCGTTGGACAATCCTTATTACTCCGCGGAAGCCAAGGGGGCCGAGGCCAAAGCCAAGTCTCTCGGCTACCAGACGCTGGTGCTGTCGCACGGCGAAGACGTCAAGCGCCAGGGGGAGCTCATCAGCCTGGTTATCGGCCGCAAGGTTCAGGGCATCATTTTGGATAACGCCGATTCCCAGGCCAGCGTCGCCGCCGTGCAGCAGGCGAAAAACGCCGGTATTCCGGTGGTGCTGATCAACCGCGAGATCCCGGTCGATGGCGTGGCGCTGGCGCAGATTACCCATAACAATTTCCAGGCCGGCTCGGACGTCGCCAACCAGTTTGTGGAAAAAATGGGGGAAACCGGCAAATACGCCGAGCTGACCTGCAATCTGGCGGACAATAACTGCGTTACGCGTTCGCAGTCGTTCCACAACGTGATCGACCAATATCCCGAGATGGTCAGCGTGGCGCGTCAGGATGCCAAGGGCAATCTGCTGGAGGGGAAACGCATTATGGACAGCATCCTGCAGGCGCATCCGGACATCAAAGGCGTGATTTGCGGCAACGGCCCGGTGGCGCTGGGCGCAGTGGCGGCGCTGAAGGCCGCCGGCCGGCAGGATGTCACCGTGGTGGGCATCGACGGCAGCAACGATGAACGCGACGCCATTCTCAACGGCAACCTCTACGCCAGCGTGATGCTGCAGGCGCAGGCGATCGCCGCGCAGGGTGTTGAGATCCTGGACGGCTATTTCCAATCCGGCAGCTATACCGGCAAGGAGCGCGTGATGTTCCGCGGCATCCTGATCGGCAAAGACAATGCACAACGAGTCAGTGACTTCAACTTCAAACCGTAACCCGCGCTGAGCGGCGTCTTTCACCACCCCGTCCTGGCGGCGGGGTGCGTTCGGAGGTGTTGTTATGTCGATGCGCATTGCGTTGACCGTCATCGTCGTCGTGGCGTTGAGCGGTTGTCGTATCGTCTCGGAGAAAAAGCTGGCGGAGCTTCGCTCCCCGGTGAATCCCCATGTGGCGCAGGCGGCGGAGATTTACCGCAGCCAAATCGCCCCGCAAGTGGTCAAAACGGCGCAGCCGCTGGGCGAGCTGATCGCCCGGATCGCCCAGGCCAAGGATTTTGACAGCGTCTGCGGCCAACTGGGGTACCGCGCTCAACCGGAGTTTCCTTGTTATTTCAACGTTAAGGTCAGCGGTGAAATTGCGTCGGTCAACACCCGTTCACGCAGCGGAAAAGTAACGCTCAAACTGACCGATGCGCCGCTCAGCAGCGTAGAGGTGCAGATCGGGCCGGTTTATCGCGGCACGGCGTTGCGCGACAGCTATCGCGGCCTGAGTTACAGCGATTTCAATGACCAGGCGCTGTTCGGCGATTTTGCCAGGGCAATTAACCAGGCTTCGATCGACGAACTGACCGGCTTCCAACCCAAGGTGGGTGACCACATTACCGTGTATGGCGTATTCAGCAGCTGGCAGGCGCCTGCCGAGCCGCTGTTGATCACGCCGGTGCGCATTCAACCTTAAGGGGGCGTGATGAGCGATCCGATCATTATTCAAACGCGCAACGTTTCGCGTCTCTATCCGGGCGTCACCGCGTTGGATAGCGTGAGTTATCAAGTGTTTCGCAATCAGGTCAACGTGCTGATCGGCGAAAACGGCGCCGGCAAGTCGACCATGATGAAGCTGCTGGCGGGGGTGGAAACCCCGTCCTCCGGCACCATCGAGCTGGAGGGGCAAGCGGTGACGTTAACCTCCACGCAGCAGGCGGAGCGGCTCGGGATCAGCATTATTTTTCAGGAGCTGAACCTGTTCCCCAACATGTCGGTCATGGACAACATTTTTATGGCCAATGAGTTCTTCCAGCGTGGCCGTATCAATGTGGACTATCAGTATCAGCTGGCCAAATCCTTGCTGCAGCGGCTGGAATTGGATATCGACCCACATACGCCATTGGGCAGCCTCGGTATCGGCCATCAGCAACTGGTTGAAATTGCCCGTGCCCTGGCGAAGGACACCCGAGTGCTGATCATGGATGAGCCGACGTCGGCGCTGAGTCAGGCTGAAGTGCGCACGCTGTTTCGGGTGATCGCCGATCTGAAGAAACGCGGTGTCACCCTCATCTACATTTCTCACCGACTGGAAGAGCTGATGGAGATTGGCGATCGCATCACGGTGTTTCGCGACGGGCGTTTTGTCGCCGCCGAGCCGGTCAGTAACGTCAGCATTCCGTGGATCATCGAAAAGATGGTGGGGGAAAAGAGCAAGCACTTTGATTATTGCGCGGCAGAGCAAGGGGATGAAGTGCTGAAGGTCGAACAGCTGACGCTGCCGCGTGAAAACGGCGGCTATTGCCTTAACGACGTCAGTTTTTCACTGCGCAAAGGGGAAGTGATCGGCATTTATGGCCTGTTGGGTGCCGGCCGTACCGAACTGTTCAAAGTGCTCAACGGCGTGATGCGCCAGACTGCAGGCCGCATTTTGCTCAATGGCAAAAGCGTGGAACGGTTGGGGTTTCGTCAACGCATGGCGTTGGGCATGGCGCTGGTGCCGGAAGACAGGCAAGCGGAGGGGCTGGTGCAGATGATGTCGATTAAGGCCAACATGACCCTGGCCAGCCTGGGGCGTAATGCGCTACGGCCGTTGGCGTCGGCCGGGGAGTGCGCGTTGGTCGATGGCATGATCGAAAAACTGGCGATCAAGGTGAGTGACCGGGAGCTGCCAATCACCAGCCTGAGCGGCGGCAATCAGCAGAAAGTGGTGTTGGGCAAGGCGCTTCTGACCGGGCCGCAGGTGGTGTTTCTCGATGAGCCGACGCGCGGAATCGACGTCGGTGCCAAAACGGACGTTTACCACCTGATTGGCGCGATGGCGCGTCAGGGGTTGGCGGTGATGTTCTCTTCGTCGGAGCTGGATGAGGTGGTCTCACTGGCCGACCGGGTGATGGTGATGGCGGACGGGCAGTTGACGGCCGATCTGCCACGCGAGCGGGCCGATCGCGAAACGCTGATCCGCGCCTCCACCCCTCACGCATAAGGATAAGGCAATGCAAACCAAGTATCGGTTGTATATGTATTTGCTGCAGGCGCGTACCTTTATCGCCCTGTTGCTGGTGGTGCTGTTCTTCAGCAGCATGGTGCCGAATTTTCTGACCGTCTCCAATTTGCTGATCATGACGCAGCACGTAGCGATCACCGGGCTGCTGGCGGTTGGCATGACGCTGGTGATCCTTACCGGCGGCATCGACTTGTCGGTCGGCGCGGTGGCGGGGTTGTGCGGGATGGTTGCCGGTGCGCTGTTGACCGTCGGTATCCCGCTGTGGGATGGCAATCGGCTGTTTCTCAACGTCTTTGAAGTGATCGGCGCGGTGGCGTTGTTGGGCGTGCTGTTGGGTTTGATCAACGGCACGCTGATTACACGGCTCGGCGTTGCGCCGTTCATTTGCACCCTGGGTGCAATGTACGTGGCGCGTGGGGCGGCATTGCTGACGGCGGACGGCAAAACCTATCCCAATCTGGTGGGCCTGGAAGCGCTGGGCAACACCGGTTTCGCGGCCCTGGGATCCGGCACCTTTCTGGGGATTTACAACCCGATTTGGCTGATGTTGGCCATCGTGTTGTTAGGGATCTATCTCACCAAGAAAACGCCGCTGGGTCGTTATATCTATGCGATTGGCGGCAATGAGCCGGCGGCGCGGCTGTCGGGGGTGCCGATTGCCAGCGTAAAAATGTTCGTCTATGCGTTTTCCGGGCTGTGTGCGGCGCTGGTGGGGCTGGTCATCGCTTCTCAATTGCAAACTGCGCACCCGATGACCGGCAATATGTTCGAGATGGACGCCATCGGCGCGACGGTGCTGGGCGGTACGGCGCTCAGCGGTGGCCGCGGCAGGGTATTCGGTTCGATCATCGGCGCCTTTGTGATCGTTTTTCTGGCGGACGGCTTGGTGATGTTGGGCGTCAGCGAGTTCTGGCAAATGGTGATTAAAGGGCTGGTGATCGTCACCGCCGTGGTGATTGACCAGTTTCAGCAGCGTTTGCAGAGCAAGGTCATTCTGATGCAGCGCCTGGAAAAAAAAGCGGTGCAGCCGCTGGCTGAGGTGAGCCATGGTTAAAGCGGATTGCATTGTCGCGTTGGACGAGGGCACCAGCAACGCCAAGGCCGTGGTGGTGGATGCGCGGGGTACGATCGTCGCCAAAGCCAGCAGGCCACTGACGCTGCAGACGCCGCAGCCCGGTTGGGTGGAGCAACGGGGCGAGGCCTTGCTGGCGGCCTCTCTGGCGGTATTGCGGGAGGCTATTGCGTTGGCCGGAGCATCCCGCATTGCCGGTATCGCCATCAGCAACCAGCGTGAAACCGCCATCGGCTGGCGGCGTTCCAACGGCCAGCCTATCGGGCCAGCCTTAACTTGGCAATGCGCGCGTTCCGCCGATTTCTGCGAACGGCTGCGGCTCGATCGGCAGGAGGAAGCGGTGCGCCGCGCTACCGGCTTGCCGCTTTCACCGTTGTTCTCGGCGTCGAAAATGCGCTGGTTACTCGATCACTGCGAAGAGGGACAACGGTTGGCGGAGAACGGCGAGCTGTGCCTGGGCACCATCGATGCCTGGCTGCTGTGGCAGTTGAGCGGGGGGCAGGCATTCGGCTGTGATGTTTCCAATGCCGCCCGAACTCAACTGCTGAATCTCGCATCCGGGGAGTGGGACGAGCAGATGCTGGCGCTGTTCAATATTCCCCGTCAGGCGCTGCCGACGATCCATCCTTCCAGCCATCTGTTCGGCGTGACGCTGGGATTGGAAGGCATTGCCGACGGCATTCCAATTGCTGCGATGGTGGGGGATTCACATGCGGCGCTTTATGGCCATGCGCTGGGTCAGGCTGGGCAGGTTAAAGCCACCTATGGCACCGGCTCATCGGTAATGGCGCCAATCGTCAAAGCGCAATGTGACACGAGCGCTCTGGCAACGACCATCGCCTGGCATGACGGTGGACGCATGCAGTACGCACTGGAGGGCAATATTCCTCACACCGGCGACGCTATTGCCTGGATGCTGGATATCGCCGCCATGCCGTCGGAGGGTGAAGCGCCGTTGAGTGAACTGCCCGTTCGTGTGCCCGACAGCGGTGGCGTCTATTTTGTACCGGCGCTGACCGGTGCCGGCGCACCCTGGTGGGATGAGCAGGCGCGCGGCGTGATTTGCGGGCTCAGCCGCGGCACGCGGCGAGAACATTTGGTGCGGGCCGCTTTTGAATCGGTGGCTTATCAAATCGCCGATGTGATTGGCGTACTGCGGCAACAACCGGGTTTTGCGCTGCAGGGGCTGATGGCTGACGGCGGCCCCAGCCGCAATGACTGGCTGATGCAGTTTCAGGCCGATCTGCTGGGTTGCCCGGTGTGGCGCAGCAACACGGCGGAACTGTCGGCCCTGGGGGCGGCTTTGATGGCGATGCGCAGCCTGTGGGGAGCTACCGATCGGCAACTGGCGGCACTGTTGCCTCAACATGATGAGTTTAAACCCGATATGCAGCGCCACCGGCAGTTGCAGGAAAACTACAGCGCGTGGCGGCAGGCGGTACAGCGCACCTTGTGGCGGCCGCAGACGGCCTCATTGATGACAGGAGAACAATCATGAATCGTGACTTCACGGGGAAAACCGTGGTGATTACCGGCGCATGCCGCGGCATTGGGGCCGGTATCGCCGAACGTTTCGCCAGTTTGGGCGCCAATTTGGCGATCGCGTCGAATGCGGATCGCATCCTGACCACGGCGGAAACGCTGCGCCAGCGTTATCGGGCGGAGGTGCTGTCGGTTATCCTCGACGTCACCGATGAAACACAGGTGGTTGATTTTTATCGTCAGGTCTGGGAGCGATTTGGTGCGATCGACGTTTCCATTCAGAACGCCGGGGTGATCACTATCGATCGTTTTGACCAGATGCCCAAAAGCGATTTTGAGAAAGTGTTGGCGGTAAATACCACGGCGGTCTGGCTCTGCTGCCGGGAGGCGGCCAAATATATGGTCGGCCAACGCCGTGGGCGGTTGATCAACACGTCTTCTGGCCAAGGACGTAACGGGTTCATTTACACACCGCATTACGCCGCCAGCAAAATGGGGGTGATCGGCATTACGCAGAGTTTAGCGCTTGAGCTGGCGCCACATGGCATCACCGTCAATGCATTCTGCCCCGGCATCATTGAAAGCGAGATGTGGGAATATAACGACCGCGTTTGGGGAGAAATTCTCAGCGGCCCGGAAAAAACTTACGGCAAAGGGGAGTTGATGGCCGAGTGGGTGGCGGGCATTCCACTCAAGCGTGCCGGTCAACCCGAAGATGTGGCGGGTCTGGTGACCTTCCTTGCCTCAGACGATGCCGACTATATCACCGGCCAAACCATCAATGTGGATGGTGGGTTAATCATGTCATGACGTGACCATGTCACAAAATAGGCGGCATCGGATCGGTGCCGCATTAACCGCTTACATTTTCCCGCCATTGCAATTCGCCCGGTTGCCCCCATATCCTTATAAATTCGACGTTTTGAGAAGCTTTCTCATCAATTTGTTCGCTAAGACCGTTTACTGCCGAATATGCCAGCAGATATGTGGTTTTATCGTGCGGCAGGGTTTCCCTGCCGCAGCGGGAAATGCTAACTTAAGGGTTAGGGACGCCACATTTTGGCATCGTTCATCCGATTCACTCGGCATCGCGGGAAAGAATGTGAAATATTTGCTGATTTTTTTGTTGGTTCTGGTGATCTTCGTGGTTTCCGTCACCTTGGGTGCGCATAACGATCAGGTGGTCAATTTTAACTATCTGGTTGCGCAGGGCGACTATCGCGTATCGACCCTGTTGGCCACGCTGTTTGGTGCCGGTTTCGTTCTCGGCTGGATCATTTGCGGCCTGTTCTACCTGCGCACGCGTATTGCGCTGGGTCGCGCCGAGCGCAAGATCAAAAGGCTGGAGCTGCAGCTTGAGCAGCCCGCTGAACCGGCGGCTCAGCCTGTTGTCAGCAAGGAATAATCCTCTATGTTAGAACTGCTGTTTCTGTTGCTGCCCGTGGCTGCCGCGTACGGTTGGTACATGGGGCGCAGAAGCGCTCAGCAGGATAAACAGCAAGAAGCCAACCGCCTGTCGCGCGAATACGTGGCAGGGGTGAACTTTCTGCTCTCCAACCAGCAGGACAAGGCGGTCGATCTGTTCCTCGACATGTTGAAAGAGGACAGCAACACCGTTGAAGCCCACCTGACGCTGGGTAACCTGTTCCGTTCGCGCGGTGAAGTAGACCGCGCCATCCGCATCCATCAGGCCTTGATGGAAAGCGCCTCCCTGACCTTCGAACAGCGCCTGCTGGCGGTGCAGCAGCTGGGCCGCGACTATATGGCGGCCGGGCTGTACGACCGCGCGGAAGACATGTTCAGCCAGTTGACTGACGAAGCGGATTTTCGCGTCTCGGCGCTGCAGCAGCTGCTGGTGATCCATCAGGCGACCAGCGACTGGCAGAAAGCGATCGACGTGGCGGAAAAGCTGGTCAAGCTGGGCAAAGAGAAGCAACGCGTCGAGATCGCGCACTTTTACTGTGAGTTGGCGCTGCAGGCAATGGGCAGCGACGATCTCGATCGGGCAATGAGCCTGCTCAAGCGGGCGGACGCCGCAGATAAACAATGTGCGCGCGTGTCCATCATGTTCGGGCGCATCTACATGGCGCAAAACGACTACGCCAAAGCGGCAGAGTCGCTGCAACGCGTACTGAGCCAGGATAAAGAGTTGGTCAGCGAAACGCTGCCGATGCTGCAGGAATGCTACACGCATCTGCCGGAACAACAGCACAACTGGGCCGATTTTCTTAAGCGCTGCGTGGAAGAGAACACCGGCGCCACCGCCGATCTGATGCTGGCCGAGATCATCGAGCAGCACGAAGGGCGCGACGTGGTGCAGGTCTATATCAACCGTCAGCTGCAGCGTCATCCCACCATGCGGGTGTTTTATCGGCTGATGGATTATCACCTGGCGGATGCTGAAGACGGCCGGGCGAAAGAGAGTCTGCTGCTGTTGCGCGATATGGTCGGCGAGCAAATTCGCACCAAGCCGCGATACCGCTGCCACAAATGTGGCTTCACCGCGCACTCGCTCTATTGGCATTGCCCGTCGTGCCGCGCCTGGTCATCGGTCAAACCGATCCGCGGTCTGGACGGGCAATAATGCGGCGGCGCGACAAAACAAAACGGGGCGATAAATCGCCCCGTTTTTTTATGTTCATCACTTACTTTTTCTTGCCGCCTTTGGCGCCGGTTTTCAACAGCTGACGCAGTTTCTTCAGCTCTTTCTGGCTCAGCGGCTGTTCAATCTCTTCTTCGGTGCTTTGATTGTCGATTTCGCCGTGGTGCAGCTCATCCGCTTTCTTGGTGGGTTTTTCAGCCTTGGCGGCGGGCGCGCTGAAACTGTTTTCCAGGCGCTGGCACACTTCCACGCTCAACGAAAATTCGTTTTCAGCGGCGGCGGCGCGGATTTTTTCCTTCAGTTCCAGAGGAATTTTAATGGTAAGTGTCGATATCTCGCTCATTTTGAAAGCCTTTCTGCAGGAAGATGCCTTCAAGCTAAGCCACTGGCGATCGGGTGTCTAGTGTGTAATAAAAATTTAATATTTATGTAACAAACGGAGGCGGGACAAATGCGGGTTTTTTAGGCGGGAAACAGAGGCAGGGCCCGAGCATGCGGGCCCTGTACCGGAAACATTATTTGTAGATGATCGCGGTGCCGCTCAGCATGTTGTTACCGCCGGCGGAGATGATGCGGTAGCTGCTGGCGCCCTGGGCATCCGCTTTAGCGGCCAGCTTTTTCTCCAGGCTGCTGAGGGTGGTCGCGTGGCCTGCGGAAACGATGCCGGTGGCGGTCAGGTTATCGGCCTGCTGGCTGCTGATCGGTTCAGCGGCGAAGGTGGCGAAAGAGGTCAGTGCGATAGCGGCTGCGGCTGCAAAATATTTGATGGTTTTCATGGGTGACTCCAGTCTGTTTATTTAGGAAGGAAGCCGTTCGCTTCCGATGTGGTGAATAATAAAGCATCCGTGCCGATTGAAAATCTGATAATGCTGAGCAAGTCATTCAAAATATCTGATTAACAATTTACGCATCTTTACGGCGTTTTACGCTGCGTGGTTTATTGCTGACGGGCGTTCATTGACGCGCCATGACAAAGGCGGGAGGTAACATGACAGAGCGTAGGTGCGCGCTGCGGCTGGGATTTCGGGCCCCCGACATGTAGAATGCGGCGGTCAGTTTCGCGGGTGTGTCCCTGATTATCTCCATTTTACAAAAGGTAGAAGAAATGAAGTCTGAAAATAACGCTAATAACAATGACTTAAAATCATCTCCAATCGTTGTGGCGTTAGATTACGCCGATAAGAACGCTGCGCTGGCGTTCGCCGACCGTATCGATCCGCAAGACTGCCGGCTGAAAGTGGGCAAAGAAATGTTCACGCTGTTTGGGCCGCAGCTGGTGCGCGATCTGCATGGGCGCGGTTTCGACGTGTTTCTCGACCTGAAATTCCACGATATTCCCAATACCACTGCGCATGCGGTAGCGGCGGCGGCCGAACTGGGCGTTTGGATGGTTAACGTCCACGCCAGCGGCGGCGCGCGCATGATGACTGCCGCTAAAGAAGCGCTGGCGTCATTCGGGACGGATGCGCCGCTGTTGATCGCCGTAACCGTGCTGACCAGCATGGAAGCGGAAGACCTGCGCGGCATCGGCATCGAGGCCAGCCCGGCGGAGCACGCCGAGCGCCTGGCGCGCCTGACCCGCGACTGCGGGCTGGACGGCGTGGTGTGTTCGGCACACGAAGCGCAGCGGCTTAAGGCGGCCTGCGGGCAGGCTTTCCAACTGGTTACGCCGGGGATCCGCCCTGAAGGCAGCGCGGCGGGCGATCAGCGCCGTATCATGACGCCGGTGCAGGCGCAGGCCGCCGGCGTGGACTATATGGTGATTGGGCGTCCGATCACCCAATCTGCCGATCCGGCCGCGACGCTGCGCGCGATCCGCGCCTCTTTGGCCTGAGGAAGCGATGATGAATGACGATAACAGCCGTCTGGTGTATTCCACGGACACCGGCCGCATCAGGCAGGAAGAGGTTAAACCGCAACGCGCCAAGGGCGATGGCATCGTGCGCATCCAGCGCCAGACCAGCGGCCGCAAGGGGAAGGGCGTGTGCCTGATTACCGGCGTCGATCTGGATGATGCCGCGCTCGACAAACTGGCGGCCGAGCTGAAAAAGAAATGCGGCTGCGGCGGCTCGGTGAAAGAGGGAGTCATCGAGATCCAGGGCGATAAACGCGAGCTGCTCAAACAGTTGCTGGAAGCCAAAGGCATGAAGGTCAAACTGGCGGGCGGTTGAGGTGAATCGCCATGCCGCGGTGCAATGCTGCGGCATGGCTAGAGGTTGTTGCTGCCGGGGGTTAACCCGTTAACGGCGAAAGAACTATAGACTTAACGTAAAACAGACCTGAAATCATCGTTATTGGTTAATACGTCAAAGCGCCAAGGCGCTTTTGCCCGCCTGTCGGCGTAGGGCTCTCGGTCAGGTTATTTACCTACCTGGTGACCGATAATGCCGCCCACCGCAGCCCCACCCAGCGTGCCCAACGCGCTGCCGTTGGTCAGCACTGCGCCGCCGACTGCACCGGCGCCGGCGCCGATAGCGGTGTTGCGATCGCGTTTGGACATGTTGGAACAGGCGCTCAGTGAAAACGCCAGAGTCAGAGCCAGAGCGGCGGTGGCGAAACGTTTATTGATAATCATCATAATGACTTCTCCTTAGCATTGGCTATATGGAAGTGCCCTATAAGTATAGGCGTTAACCATAAATCAGGCCTGCTGTTGATTCCCATGCGGTATCGATATAAAAAATGGCATTTTTTGTTAACGGCCGAATAATTAGCAGGTTACGGCCCAAAAGTCGCCGAAACTGAGTATAGGTTTCTCGGGAAGGATAAACAGGTAAATAGTCTTAAAATCCTGCGGTGCAAGGGGAAAGACGCGCGGCGTGGCCCGCGCGGTGCGGCGGTGGTCTGCGTTATTCGTTGACCAATTCCACCTGTACGCCCTGGCGTTTCAGCTGATGCTGATACTCCAGCGCCAAACGCGAATCGGTGATCACCCGGCTGATCTGCCCCGGCTGCGCCAGCGGATTGGGCTGGATCTGGCCGAATTTGCTGGAGTCCGTCAGCACGATATTCTCCACGCCCTTGGCCAGTACCGCGCTGACCACATCGGCGCGCATCATGTCGCGGCCGGTAAAGCCGGTTTCGGCCTGAAAGCCGTCAATGCCGATAAACGCCTTATTGAAATGCACCTGCTGAATGCACAGCCGCGTCAGCGGGCCGACCACGGTCTCGCTTTTCTTCTGGTACATGCCGCCCAGCACAATCACGTCGCAGTCGGTTTCTTTCAGCAGGTTGGCGATGTAGTGGCTGACGGTGATCAGCGTAATGCGCTTGCGTTCGGCGATGTAGCGCGCCAGCAGGGCGTTGGCGCTGCCGCTCTCGATAAAGATCGTCTCGCCGTCGTTGACCTGCGCGGCGGCGTATTGCGCCAGTCTCTGCTTGAGGGTGAAATTGGACATCATGCGGGCGTCGACGTCGTCGCTCTCCAACGCCACGGCGGAACCGTGCACCCGCTTCAGATAACTGCGCTTTTCCAGCAGGTTGAGATCCTGCCGGATGGTGACTTCCGAGACGCCCGAGGCGCGCGCCAGCTCATTGACGCTGATCCGCCGGCGATCGTTAACCAACTGCAATATGGTCTGTTGTCGTAAATTCATATCGGCCTGATGATGCGGCCGCCAAGGCGCGGCCGCTAAGAGTCAAAGGTTTAAAGAGTATGTTCTGTGCGCGCAATGATATCATCCTGCGCCTCAGGGGATAATGCGGTAAAGAAGGCGGAATAGCCAGCTACGCGAACCACTAAATCACGATATTGGTCAGGGTGTTGCTTCGCCGCCAGCAGCGTTTCGCGCGACACGATGTTGTACTGCACATGCCAGCCGCGGTAGCTCTCGAAGAAGGTGCGCAACATCAGCATCAGCTTTTCCCGGTCGCGCGGGTTGTCCAGCGTCGCCGGGTTCAGCTTTTGATTGAGCAGCACGCCGCCGAGGATCGCCTCGGTCGGCAACTTGACGAGCGAATTGAACACCGCCGTTGGCCCCAGGTGATCGGTACCGGACGCCGGACTGGCGCCTTCCGCCAGTGGCGTGTGCGCCTTACGCCCATCGGGCGTGGCCAGAGTGGCGGCGCCGAAGGGCACGTTGGCCGAGATCGACGACGTGCCGGCGTAGTAACCGCCGCCGATCGGCCCGCGGCCGAAGCGGGTGTTGCGATACTGCTTCAGTTCTTCGATATAGGTTTGGTAGGCGCGCACCAGCAGCCGATCGACCTCGTCCACGTCGTTGCCGTATTTGGGCGCGGCGTTGAGCAGCCGCTGGCGCAACTGCTCGCCATCCAGCCCGGCGAAGTCTTCGGCCAGCGCCGTCGCCAACTGCTGCTGGCCGATCGCCCCCTGGTCAAACACCAGTTTGCGCACCGCCGCGAGGCTGTTGCCCAGGTTGGCGATGCCGACCTGCAGGCCGGAAACCCAATCGTATTTGGCGCCGCCTTGCTTGATGCTTTTACCGCGTTCGATGCAGTCATCCACCAGCGCGGAACAGAGGATATCGTGGGCATTCTCTTCCAGCACGCTGTCCACCACGCATTCGATCTCGATCGACTTGCGCGTGTAGTAGCGGATTTGCCGATCCCAGGCGGCTAAGACCTGCTCGAAATCGGCGAAGTTTCCTTTGGATAGCGCCTGTTCCTGCGGCAGGAAGATCTGCCCGGAGGTCGCGTCGCGGCCCTGTTCCAGCGCCGCCAGCAGCACGCGGGCGAAGTTGATGAAGCTCATGCCGGTGCAGCGATAGCCCCATTTGCCGCCGACGGCGGTCTCGATGCAGCCGATGGCGGCGTAGTCGTAGGCGTCTTGCGGCTCAACCCCCAGTTTGATGAATTCGGGAATGACGATTTCGTCGTTGTTGAATGCCGGCATGCCGAAACCGCAGCGGATCACCTGCACGCAGGCGTCGAGGAAGTCGGCGCTCATCCCGGCATGGTAACGCACGCTGAGGTTGGGCTGAGTGGAGCGCAGGCGGCCGCAGGACTCGAGAATGGCGTAGGACAGCGGGTTGACCGCATCGCACGGCCGGCCGTCGACCAGCTTCTGTCCGCCGATGGTGACGTTCTGGTACAGCGGGCTGCCGGCGGAAGCCTTGGAATGCGAGCCGGAGCGGATCTTGTTGACCTCCAGCAGCTTTAGCCAGCAGCTGTGCAACAGCTCGATGGCGTCTTCCCGCGCCAGCTTTTGCTCCAGCTCCACGTCACGCCGATACCAGGGATAGAGGTATTGATCGAGGCGGCCGAAGGAAACCGAATGGCCGTTGGATTCGATCTGCAACGTCAGCTGGATGAAATAGCACAGCTGCAGCGCCTGCCAGAAGGTGTGCGGCGGGCGATGGGCGATCTGTTCACAGTTATCCGCGATGGCCAGCAGCTCGGTGCGCCGGCCAGTGCGCGGTTCGTTTTGCGCCATGTCGCGCGCCAGGCGGGCGAAGCGCAGGATGTGTTCGCTCAGCGCCGCCAGCATGATGTCGATAGCGTTGAGAAACTGCGCTTTGTGCAGATCTTCCCACACGGTCAGGCGCAGGCGGCTGCGGCGCGCGTTCACTTTTTCACGCAGGCCGTCGAGACCTAGCTCCAGCAACAGCGGGAAGTTGACCGCCAGGTGAGCATCGCCGGAGGTCATGTTGCCCTCGGCCTTGATGATGCCGGTAGCCAGCAGCGCCTTTTGCTCGTCGGTGAACATGCCGTAGCAGCGATCCTGCACCGTTTGGCCGCGCCACCAGGGACACAGACGATGCAAAATTGCCTTGTTCTCTTCGCTGACCGAAAAACCGGCGCCCGGCCGGTCGGCCAACTGGTCTATTTCGTTTTCTATCCAGCCGACGGTGTATTCGGGGAAGATCGGCGCGGCGCGCAGTTCGCTGGCCTGGTTGCCGACGATCAACTCGTCGTTGGCGATCCAGATGCTGCGTTTCGCCAGGTGGTTGGCCAGCGCCAGCGCGCGGCGCACCGGCAGCGGCCTGTCCTGATGCTGTTGATAGGCTTCGGTATAGTGCTGCGCGCGTTCGGTGCACACCGGCGGTTTGACGATGTGAATCAGCGCGTTCTTGTGCGCCTGAATGCGGGCGCTGAGGGTGGTCAAATCCAACGTGGTCATGGCGTTATCCTCGCAAAATGGCGGTCAGGCCTTTGGCGCCGGCATAGTCTTCGGCGAAGGCCAGCAGAGCGGGCGCGTCCAGCGGCGTGCGGGCGGCACGGTAGGGCTCGCCGAGCAGGTGGTACTTGTTGATGCCCAGCGTGTGGTACGGCAGAAAGTGGATCTCCGACACGCCGATCTCGTCGGCGGTGAAGTCGACGATCGCGCGGACAGAGCGGCGATCGGCGTTGAAATCGGGGATCAGCGGCACGCGCACGGTCATTGGCACGCCGTGCGCCGCCAGCCGGCGGAAATTGTTCATCACCCGGCGGGCGGAGCCGCCGGTCCAGGCTCTGAAGCGCGCTTCGTCGGTGTGTTTGAGATCGGCCAGCAGCAGATCCAGCCACGGCAATGAAGGCGCGATGTAACGCCACGGCACGTGCAGACAGGACTCGACGGCGGTGTGGATGCCGGCCTCGCGGCCGCGCCGCAGCAGTTCCGCCGCGATCTCCGGCTGCATAAAGGGCTCGCCGCCGGACAGCGTTAAACCGCCGCCGCTGCGCAGGTAGAAAGGCTTATCCCGCATCACCTCGGCCATGATATCGTCGGGGTTGACCGGGCTGCCGCACAGGCTGAGCGCGCCGGTCGGGCAGGTGGCGGCCAGGGCGGCATAATCGTCTGCGCTAATCAGCTCGCGTTGCAGCGTCAGCGGCCCGTCGGTGCGCTGCAGCCCTTGCGGACAGCGCGCGGCGCACAGCGTGCAGCCGCTCAGGCACAGACGCTCGTCAAACAGCAGGTCTGCGTGGCGCGAACGGCTTTCCGGGTTCTGACACCAGCGGCAGCTCAGCGGGCAGCCTTTTAAAAAGACCACGCTGCGGATGCCGGGGCCGTCATGGGTCGAGTAGCGCTGCAGATTGAAGAACATGAGTCACCCGTTTGGCATTGCTGAATCTTTCGCCATTAAAGGTGTTTCGAATGAAAGTTGAATTGATTTTGATCAAAGGTTGGCGGTTTTTTTGCCCTATGATGATCAGAGTTTGAATCCGCCCAGAGAACATGACACAGGAGTCCGTGATGGAGCTTTATCTCGATACCGCCGATGTGACCGCGGTAAAACGCCTGGCGCGCATTCTGCCGCTGCACGGCGTCACCACCAACCCGAGCATCGTGGCGAAGGAAGGCAAGCCGATCTGGGAAGTGCTGCCCGCGCTGCGCGACGCCCTCGGCGGCACCGGCAAGCTGTTTGCGCAGGTGATGGCGGCCGATGCGGAACGTATGGTGGCGGAGGCGGCGCTGCTCAGCCAGCGGGTACCGGGGTTGGTGGTCAAGATCCCGGCAACCGCCGAAGGGTTGGCGGCGATCAAGAAACTCAAAACGATGTCCATCCCGACGCTGGGCACGGCGGTATACGGCGCCGGGCAAGGGCTGTTGGCGGCATTGGCCGGTGCGGAATATGTGGCGCCTTACGTCAACCGCGTGGACGCGCAGGGCGGCGACGGCATCGAAATGGTGCACGAGCTGCAGCAGCTGTTGAGCCTGCATGCGCCGTCGGCGCAGGTGCTGGCCGCCAGCTTCAAAACGCCGCGCCAGGCGCTGGAGTGCCTGCTCGCGGGCTGTCAGGCCATCACCCTGCCGGTGGACGTCGCGGAGCAGTTCCTGAACGCGCCGGCTGTGCAGGCCGCGGTCGAGAAATTCGAACAGGATTGGCAGGGTGCGTTCGGCTCGACGCTGTTAGGCTAAAGCCAGTAAAAAGGGCGCCGCGGCGCCCTTGCTTGATGCTCGGTTCGTTTAGCTGCGGCCGGCCTCTTCCCTAAGCGCGGCGCTGACCTCGTGCGCCGTCGGTTGTTCGGAACGCAGCGCCCTGCGGATCGCGAAGAAGGCGGCGATCAGCATGGTCACCGCCACCAGCATAAAGAATCCGCACAGCGCGGCGTTGATCTGGTTGCTGAACACGATGGTCTCCATGTCCTTCAGCGACTTGGCCGGCGCAATGATCGTGCCTTGCTCGATGCCGGTAGAGAATTTCTTCGCCTGCGCCAGGAAACCGATGCTCGGTTTCTCATGGAAGATCTTCTGCCAGCCGGCGGTCATGGAGGTCACGAACAGCCAGGCGGTCGGCAGAATGGTGACCCAGGCGTAGCGCTGCTTTTTCATCTTGAACAGCACCACGGTGCCGAGGATCAGCGCCATCGACGCCAGCATCTGGTTGCCGATGCCGAACAGCGGCCACAGGGTATTGATGCCGCCGAGCGGATCGACCACCCCCTGATACACGAAGAAGCCCCAGCCGGCCACCGCCACCGTGGTGCCCGCCAGGTTGCCGAACCAGGAGCGGTTGTTGGCCAGCTGCGGCACCGCCACGCCCACCAGATCCTGCACCATAAAGCGGCAGGCGCGGGTACCGGCGTCGACGGCGGTCAGGATGAACAGCGCTTCGAACAGAATGGCGAAGTGGTACCAGAACGCCATCATCGCCCGGCTGTTGAACACCTCACTGATGATGTGCGCCATGCCCACGGCGAAGGTCGGGGCGCCGCCGGCGCGCGACAGTATCGAATTCTCACCCACCTCTTTGGCGATCAGCGCCAGCGTTTCCGGTGTGACGATAAAGCCCCAGCTGTTAATCACCTGCGAAGCATTTTCCACCGTGGTGCCGATTAGCGCCGCCGGCGAGTTCATGGCGAAGTAAACGCCCGGATCCAGCACCGAGGCGCAGATCAGCGCCATGATGGCGACGAAAGACTCCATCAGCATGGCGCCGTAACCGATAAAGCGAATGTGGCTTTCGCGCTCCACCAGTTTGGGCGTGGTGCCGCTGGAAACCAGCGCGTGGAAGCCGGAAATGGCGCCGCAGGCGATGGTGATGAACAGGAATGGGAACAGGGCGCCGGCGAACACCGGGCCGCTGCCGTCGATAAAGCGCGAAACCGCCGGCATTTTCATCTCCGGCATGGCGAAGACGATGCCGATGGCCAGACCGATGATGACGCCGATCTTCATAAAGGTCGAAAGGTAGTCGCGCGGCGCCAGCAGTAGCCACACCGGCAGCACCGAGGCGACGAAGCCGTAGATCACCAGCACCCAGGTCAGGGTGGTGCCGTGCAGCGTGAAGAACGGCCCCCAGTAGGGATCTTGCGCCACGTTGCCGCCGTAAATGATCGCCAGCAGCATCAGCACGAAGCCGATTACCGAGATTTCAGCGATCTTACCTGGACGAATAAAACGCATGTAGACGCCCATGAACAGCGCGATCGGGATGGTGGCGGCGATGGTGAACAGCCCCCACGGGCTGTCGGCCAGCGCCTTCACCACCACCAGCGCCAGCGCCGACAGGATGATGATCATCACCCCCAGCGCGCCGAGCATGGTAATCACCCCGGCGAACGCCCCCAGTTCCTGTTTAGCCATTTCCCCCAGTGAACGCCCGTCGCGGCGGGTGGAGATGAACAACACCAGGAAGTCCTGCACCGCGCCGGCCAGCATGACGCCGACCAGGATCCAGATGGTCCCCGGCAGGAATCCCATTTGTGCGGCCAGGATCGGCCCCACCAGCGGCCCGGCGCCGGCGATGGCGGCGAAGTGGTGGCCGAACAGCACCCATTTGTTGGTGGGCACGTAGTCCAGGCCGTCATTATGGCGTTCGGCCGGGGTTAGACGGCGGTCATCCAGTTCAAAGACCTTGTCGGCGATGAACCGGCTGTAGAAGCGGTAGGCGATGCTGTAGCAGGCGACGGCGGCGACCACCAGCCAGACGGCGTTGACGTGTTCGCCGCGGCTGAGCGCCAGCATGGCGAAGGCGAAAGCGCCGACCAACGCCACCAGCAGCCAGATAAGTCCGGACCTGATGTTTTTCATGAAACAACTCCTTGGCGTACAGAGGTAGAAATTGACGTTGTTATTAGGGATGACGTTTTAACAGTAGAAGTTTTGCCGCTGAACCGCGGCAGGTCGGATGAGAAATGTGAAGCAGGTGGGGTTTTGGTGTAAAAACAAGGCGATGAAACGCCGTTGGCGCAGGCTGCCGCCCACGCATTTCCGAACAGATTTTCATTCTGCACTTTTACTGCGCATGCAGCGAATCATCGCCGTTTTTTATCTGGGTGCGGCGTTTGTCGGCTTATTATTTCATCTGTAGAGGTGTGCCGAAATAAAATGGCGCGCATCGTGTTATACCTTTATTTTCATCCGCATGTTTATTCATTCATTAAATAAATAATAGGGAAAGAAAAGGGATTTAATTATGATAAATAAAGTTATTGAAGGGTATTTACCGCAGCTCACGGCGATTCGTCATGATATTCACCAGCACCCGGAGCTTGGCTTCGAGGAGTTTCGTACCAGCGATTTGGTGGCGGACTATTTGAGTTCGTGGGGCTATGAGGTGCACCGCGGATTGGCGGGCACTGGTGTGGTGGGGACGCTGCGGGTGGGTGACGGCGTGAAAAGCCTCGGGCTGCGCGCCGATATGGACGCCTTGCCGCTAGAGGAAAACAACGGCAAACCCTGGAGCAGCAGCGTAGCCAACCGCATGCATGGCTGCGGCCACGACGGGCATACCACCATGTTGCTTGGCGCTGCGCGTTACCTGGCGCAAACGCGCAATTTCAACGGCACATTGCATGTGATTTTCCAGCCGGCGGAAGAGACGCTGGATGGCGGTGCGCGCATGGTGGAACAGGGGCTGTTCGAACGCTTCCCCTGCGACGCCATTTTCGCCATGCACAATATGCCTGGGTTACCCGCCGGCGAGTTCTTTTTCCAGCACGGTCCCTTTATGGCTTCTTCGGATCAGATTGTGGTCACGATACAGGGGCGTGGCGGCCACGGCGCCATGCCGCATTTGACCGTCGATCCGGTGCTGGTGGCGTCGCACATTGTCATTGCGCTGCAGAGCATCGTATCGCGCAATACCAATCCGCTTGAAGCGGCGGTGATCACCGTCGGCAGCATTAAAGTCGGTGAGGCGGCTAATGTGATCCCTGATAGTGCGGAAATGAAGCTCAGCGTGCGATCGCTGGGGCGCGAATGGCGAACAACGCTGTTAACGCGCATTCCTGCGCTGATTCAGGCGCAGGCGCAAAGCTTCGGCGCCACGGCAATCGTGAACCACATCAACGGCGCTCCGGTATTGGTTAACGATGAGGCTATGACGCGCTTCGCGCATCAGGTGGCGCAGCAGCAGTTTGGCGCCGCGCGCGCGCACTACGGCGCTAAGCCGCTGATGGGCAGCGAAGATTTCACCTTCATGCTTGAGGCGCAGCCGCGAGGCTGCTATCTGCTGATCGGCAATGGCGACGGTGAAGGAAGCTGTATGGTGCATAACCCGGGATACGACTTTAACGATGAATGCCTGGCGGCGGGCAGCCATTATTGGGGCGCGCTGGCGGAAGCGTATTTAAAATAAGTCAGAAAAATAATAACAGGGAAGATAATAATGAGTGAAAATACGGCGGTGATGCAATCAGAAATAAACGCGCCGTCGAAGACGGGCGGCAAGAAAGTGATATTTGCCGCCTCCTTCGGTAATGCGCTGGAATTTTTCGACTTCGGCATTTATAACTTCTTCGTCATTTATATCAGTGTGCTGTTCTTTCCGCCGTCGAGCGATCCTAATCTGGCGTTGCTACTGGCGTTCGCCACGTTCGGCGTCAGTTTTATTATGCGGCCTCTGGGCGGTATTTTGATCGGCGCCTATGCCGATCGCCGCGGCCGCAAACCGGCGATGATCCTGACGATTTCACTGATGAGCCTGGGTACGGCGATGATCGGCTTTGCGCCGACCTACGCCAGCGCCGGCTATTGGGGAACCATCACGCTGGTGGTGGCGCGCCTTATCCAGGGGGTGGCGGCGGGCGGAGAGGTGGGGGCGTCGATGTCGTTGCTGGTGGAGTCGGCGCCGCCCAATCGGCGCGGCTTCTATTCCAGCTGGTCACTGGCGACGCAGGGCATCGCCAGCGTGATTGGCGGTGTGACAGCGCTGGGGTTGAGCGCCGCGCTGCCGCTGCTTTCGGGCGAACCGAACGCGATGGCTGAATGGGGCTGGCGCATTCCTTTCTTTATCGGCGTGGCGCTTGCTCCGCTCGGTTGCTGGCTGCGCCTCGGGCTGGAAAGCGACCGTCCGCCGATGCCGCGCACTCAGGAGCCGCCTGTGCAGCTGCGCCGGCACTCGCGTGCGGTGGTGCTCGGCGTGATGTTGACCATCGGCGCCACGGTTGCCACGTACATTTCTATGTATTATCTCGGTACCTTTGCGGTGAAGTATCTGGGCATGGCGCAGACTTACGGTTATGCCGCGATGCTGCTGGCCGGGATCATCACTTTCGGCGGCAGTTTGCTGGTAGGGGGCTGGTGCGATCGCTATGGCCGTCTGCCGCTGATCCGCTGGGCGCGGATCGCCATTTTGCTGCTGGCGTTGCCGGTTTTCTGGCTGCTGACGGTGGCGCCGCATCCGGCGGTGTTGCTGAGCGTGGTTACGCTGATGGTTGGGCTAACGACGTTGGGGTCTGTTCCCACGCTGTTGGTGATTTCCGAGCTGTTTCCGCAGCGGGTACGCGCGTTGGGGTTTGCGTTGGTTTATAGCCTTGGCGTCGCAATTTTCGGCGGCTTTGCCCAATACATCGCTTCACAGTCGATCGCGCTCAGCGGTTCGCTGCTGGCGCCCGCCGGCTATCTGATGTTGGCAACGCTGATCTCGCTGGCCGCGCTGCCGCTGTTGCGTGAAACCGGCGGCGATCCGCTGCGCTAGCAGACGCGGGGCGATAAAAACGCCGGCGGTTCTCACCGTCGGCGTTTTGCGTTGCGGCCGCTTCAGGTTGGCGTTCAGGCCGCAGGGCGGGCGATTACGCTGCGGGTTTCCATGCGCACTTCAGCGATGGTGACCTGCAAGGTGTCGCTCTGGCGGTAAACCACTTCACCTTTGATCTGCACGGTGCCGGTTTCCTGGCTGCACTGCATCTCGTCACGCACCGCGTGAATAAACGGCGCCGGGATGAAGGCAACCGCGCCGTTGTTCAGCAGGCGCACACGCAGGCCGCCGCGTGTCACGTCGATAATCTCGGCGTTGAAGCGGGTATCGGTACCGGCCTTGTCCTGCAGGAAGCGGGCGTACAGCCAGTCGCCGACGTCGCGTTCCGCCATGCGGTTCAGGCGGCGGCGTTCCGCCAGCTGCACCGTTACGTCATCCTGCGGTTTTTCGGCCGATTGCTGGTTGATGATTGCCTTCAGCAGGCGATGGTTGACCATGTCGCCGTATTTACGGATCGGCGATGTCCAGGTGGCGTAAGCCTCCAGCCCCAGACCGAAGTGCGGCCCCGGCGTGGTGCTGATCTCCGCGAAGGTTTGGAAGCGACGGATACGACTGTCAAGGAACTGAGTCGGCTGCGCATCCAGATGGCGGCGCAGTTCGCAGAAGCCCTCAAGGGTCAGCAGTTTTTCGGCTTCGGCTTCCACGCCGTTAGCCTGCAATACGGTGACCGCTTGCTCAACCAGCGCAGGATCGAAACCGGTGTGCACGTTGTACACGCCGAAGCCCAGGCGATCGCGCAGCACGATGGCGGCGCAGACGTTGGCGGCGATCATGCACTCTTCAACGATGCGGTTGGCGCTGCGGCGCTGCTCGGTGACGATCTCCAGCACGTCGCCTTTTTCACCCAGCACGAAGCGGTAGTCCGGGCGATCTTTGAATACCAGCGCATGCTGGTGACGCCAGGCGTTGCGCGCGTCGCAAACGCGTTTCAGCAGGGTGATCTGTTGTGCGATGGCGTCGCTCGGCGGCTGCCAGCCGGCAATGCCTTCCAGCCAGTCGGAAACTTCGTCGTACACCAGTTTGGCTTTGGATTCGATCTCGGCGGCGAAGAACTGAATATCGTCGCCCAGCGCGCCGTCGGCGGCGATGGTTACGCGGCAGGCCAGCACCTGGCGGCGCTCATTAGGGCGCAGCGAGCACAGGTTGTCCGACAGATCGCGCGGCAGCATCGGGATGTTAAAGCCCGGCAGGTAGTTGGTGAAGGCGCGCACGCGGGCGATATCGTCCAGCTTGCTGCCTTGCTCGACGTAGGCGGTCGGATCGGCGATGGCGATGGTCAACTGCAGCGAACCGTCAGCGTTGTCGGTCACGTACAGCGCATCGTCCATGTCCTCGGTGCTGGCGCTGTCGATGGTGACGAATTCGAGCGCGGTCAGATCTTCACGCACCAGCGCCGCGTTCGGCTCGCTGAGGGCCTGCATCTCCGGCGCCTCTTTTTCCAGGTTGTGACGCGCCAGCGTCACCCACCACGGGGCGAAATGGTCTTCACCGTTGGTGATAAACTGGGTCAGATCGGCGTTGAAGCCGCGATCGCCTTTCAGCGGATGGCGGCGCATTTCCGCCACCGCCCAGTCGCCAGCCTGGAAGTTGTGGGTCAATTCACGCACCGGGCGGCACGGAATCGCCTCTTTCAGCAACGGATGATCGGGCACGATGGACAGACGATCGTCGCGCTTTTGCACGCGGCCGACAAAGCGCGACAGGAACGGCTCGACCAGGGTTTCCGGCTCGGCGATTTCGCGCTCTTTCTCGGTGTGCAGGGTGGCGATAATGCGATCCCCGTGCATGACTTTCTTCATGTACGGCGGTGGAATGAAGTAACTTTTTTGACCGTCTACTTCAAGAAAGCCAAAGCCTTTCTCAGTCCCTTTCACGACGCCTTCAACGCGCGGGGTCTGAGAGTGAAGTTGCTGTTTAAGCTGCGCCAGCAGCGGGTTATCTTGAAACATATCGTCCAGTGAATGGGTTGTGAGTGGCAAGATTTGCGGCTGACAGTTTTACGCGAATCACCCGCTGCGAGCAAGCCTAACGTCACGGAACCCCGCGTTGCCGCGCGATTTTGCGCAAGAATGGTCAATCGAAGTGCGATAGATGAAAAACCCCGGCGCGAGGGCCGGGGTGAAGGAGGGGGGCAATCAGTCCTGCAGCGGCGTCGGCTGCAGGATTTCAATCCAGTAATCGTCCGGATCGCGAATGAACGCCACGTAGTTCATGCGGCCTTCATGCAGGCGTTTCTGGAAGGTGACGCCCAGGCGCTCAAAACGCTCACAGGCGGCGCGCACGTCCGGCACCGTGACGCACAGGTGGCCAAAGCCGCGCGGCTCGCCGTTGCCGTTGTGGTAGTGGAAATCCGCCTGATTTTCGGTGCCGTGGTTATGGGTCAGTTCGAGAATGCCCGGTTGGCTCAGCGCCCAGCGTTTGCGTTCGTCGTCATCCTGCGGGATCTGCTCGCGCGGGCTGCGCGTCAGGTAGCAGATGGTGAAAGCGGCTTCTTCGAACGTTTCCAGATAGACCGGGGTAAAGCCCAGTACGCGGGTATAGAAATCCAGCGCCTTGGTCAGGTCTTTCACGCGGATCATGGTGTGGTTGAACACGTAACCGTCGGTTACCGCGTCCGGTTGGGCCGCCACGCCGGGCAGCGTCAGTAGGTCATTCAGTGGCATCAGAGATCCTCCTCAGGGTGTCGGCAGACTGTAGATGAAATCGATGCTAATCTAAAGTGATTGTTTTTAACTAAAACACTAACTAAAAGTGAATGATAAATGAAGCTGAGTCAGCTGAAGTTTTTCTGCACCGTGGTGGAACACAAAACCATTGCCGCCGCCGCCCGCGAGCTGCACTGCGTGCCTTCCAACGTCACGCTGCGGCTGCGCGAGCTGGAGGAGTCGCTGGGCGGCGAGCTGTTTTTCCGCGACAAGAACCGGCTGTACGTGAATCCCAAAGGACGGCTGTTCTATCAGCAGGCGCGCGACATCGTGGCGCAGGCCGAGCGCAGCAAGCAGCTGTTCGCCGGCGAGCAACAGCATGGGCTGTTAAACCTCGGCGCGCTGGATTTTTCGCTGGTCAGTCACTTGCCGGCGCGCATTGCCCGGCTGCGCCGTTTACAGCCTCATTTGCACATCAACGTGCTGAGCCGCGACTCGCTGGTGCTGGAACGCATGTTGATCGACAGCGATCTCGATCTGGCGATCACCGACGGCCCAATTGAGCATCCGCTGCTGGCCAGCCAAAAGGCGTTTGACGAACGGCTGGTGCTGCTGATGCCGGCGGATGTCGGGCAGCCCGACGCCGCTACGCTGGCGCCGCTGGAGTTTTACACGTTCAGCCGCGAGTGCTCGTTCCGGCTGAAGGTCGATCACTGGCTGGCCTCGCGCGGGCTGAAACCTCGCATGACGCTGGAAATGGAATCTTATGCCGCGATGGCGGCCTGCGTGCAGGCCGGCTGCGGCGTCGCCTGCGTGCCGGGTTCGTTGCTGCCGCTGATCTTGCCGGCGCCGGGGCTGAAGGTGGTGGAAATGGGCGAGGAGGGCGTGAGCGATCTCTATTTCGTCTGGCGGCGGCATCAGCTGTCCGAGGAATTGCAGACTATCCTGGAAATATTGGCGCGCCCGGCGTGAACCGGGCGCGCGTTTTCAGGCGATGCGCAGCGACGGCTGCTGCTCGCTGCGGCGGATCACCACCGGAATCGACTTTGAGGTCGGGGTGCCGGTGCCGTCGCCGAAGCTGGCCAGCGGCACCAGCGGGTTGGTTTCCGGGTAGTAGGCCGCCAGATTGCCACGCGGGATGTCGTAACTCACCAGCTTGAATCCATCCACCTTACGCACCACGCCGTCGTTCCACAGGGTTTCTATCTCTACCCGTTCGCCATCCTGCAGGCCCAGCGCCGCCAGATCTTCCGGATGGATGAACAGCACTTCGCGCTGACCGTAAACGCCGCGGTAGCGGTCATCCAGACCATAGATGGTGGTGTTGTACTGATCGTGCGAGCGCAGCGTCTGCAGGGTAAACGGCGCTTGCACGTCGCCCAGCTGCGGGAACAGAGTAGTCGGCAGCGCGGCGTCGCTGAATTCCGCCTTGCCGCTCGGCGTGGCGAAGCGCAGTTCGGCGGCGGCATTGCCCAGGTAGAATCCGCCGGGCTGCTCGCAGCGCCGGTTGAAATCCTCAAAGCCGGGAATGGTGGCGGCGATATGATCGCGGATCAGCGAGTAGTCGTCGGCCAGTTCCAGCCAGTCCAGCTGCTGTGTGCCCAGCACCGCGTCGGCGATGCCGCAGACGATCGCCGTTTCCGAACGTTGCGTATCCGCCAGCGGTTTGCCGATGCCTTCCGAGGCGTGAACCATGCTGAAAGAATCCTCGACCGTGATGTACTGTGAGCCGCTGGCCTGCATGTCCAGTTCGGTGCGGCCGAGCGTCGGCAGGATCAGCGCGTCTTTGCCGGTCACCAGGTGGCTGCGGTTAAGTTTGGTGCTGATGTGCACCGTCAAATCGCAGTTGCGCAGGGCGCGGGCGGTGCGCTCGGTGTCCGGCGCCGCGGCGGCCAGATTGCCGCCCAGCGCGATCAGCACTTTCACTTCGCCGCGCAGCATTGCTTCGATCGCTTCCACCGTGTTGTGGCCCACCGCGCGATTGGCGGTGAAGTTAAAGTGGCGTTCCAGACTGTCGAGCAGCGCTTTGGGCGACTTCTCATCGATCCCCATGGTGCGGTTGCCCTGAACGTTGCTGTGGCCGCGTACCGGGCACAGACCGGCGCCCGGTTTGCCCAGTTGCCCGAACAGCAGCTGCAGGTTGGTGATTTCACGCACCGTCGCAATAGAGTGCTTATGCTGAGTCACGCCCATCGCCCAGGTGCAGATCACTCGTTCAGCGCCCTGGTAGGTGGCCGCCGCCTGGCGCAATTGCGCTTCGCTCAGACCCGATTGCGCGGTAATGGTCCGCCACTCGGTGGCGTCCACCTGCGCCAGGTATGCCTCCACGCCGACGCTGTGCCGCTCGATAAACGCCAGGTCAAACAGGGGGGGCTCACCGGCGGCCAGCCGCTGGCGGTGGGTTTCAAGCAGCGCTTTCACCATGCCGCGCACCGCCGCCATATCGCCGCCCAGATTCGGTTGGTAATAGGAGGAGCTGATCGGTGAGGATTTTGGCGTCAGCATCTGCACCGGATCCTGCGGATCGGCGAATCTTTCCAGCCCACGCTCGCGCAGGGTGTTAAAGCTGACGATGCGCGCGCCGCGTCGGGCGGCGTTTTTCAGGCTGTGCAGCATGCGCGGGTGGTTGGTGCCGGGGTTTTGACCGAACACGAAGATGGCATCGGCCTTTTCGAAGTCATCGATGCGGATGGTGCCTTTGCCGACGCCGATGCTCTGTTTCAGCCCAACGCCGCTCGCCTCGTGGCACATATTGGAACAGTCGGGGAAGTTGCTGGTGCCGAGCATGCGGCCAAACAGCTGATAAAGGTACGACGCTTCGTTGCTGGCGCGGCCCGAGGTATACAGCTCGATCTGGTTCGGGTTGTCCATGCCGTTGATGTGTTTGGCGATCAGCGCCAGTGCGTCCGGCCAATGAATAGGCTCATAGTGGTCGGTTTCGGCGTTGTAGCGCATCGGATGGGTGAGGCGCCCCTGGTATTCGAGGAAATAGTCGCTCTGCTGCTGCAGGGTGCTGACGCTGTGGGCGGCGAAGAACTCAGGCTCCACGGCGCTGCGCGTCGCTTCCCAACTGACCGCTTTGGCGCCGTTTTCGCAAAAGCTGAAGGTGCTGTGATTATCGTCGCCCCAGGCGCAACCGGGGCAGTCGAAGCCGCGCGCCTTGTTGACGCGCATCAGGTTGCGCATGTTTTTTAGCGTTTGTTTACTGTCTAGGACAAAGCGGGTGGTGGCTTCAAGCGAACCCCAGCCGCCCGCCGGGCCGGTATAAGGCTTGATTGACGGTTTGAATTTCATGGTGACACTTCGCAGGTGGTTGTAGCTAAAAAGTAAACGCTTTTTTATGCGTTTTGCGTATTTATGTCACAAGTTTAGGGGCGCGGCAGGCGGGCGTCTAATCGAATGGTGCAATGGCGGCATAGAGCATATCTATCGCAGATGGATGTTGACCTAAACAAATGGTTGCATAAAGACACCCGCTGCAAAAGAGTAATGGTTTCGCCTGAAATTGAATTCATGCAGTCTATCTCGCGGATTATATTGGCATTTTATTTAGCCTGCGGGTCAGAGGAACACAGCGTGAAGCGTTCAGTATCAGTAGTGATCGGCGGTATGTTACTGCCTTTGGCGGCGCAGGCGGCGGAAACGGCGTCCCATTTTCCCGCCATGACTCCGCCAGCGATAGACGCCGCCTCTTACGTTTTGATGGATTACACCACTGGCCAGGTGTTGGCCGCCGGCAATGCCGACGAGCGGCGCAATCCGGCCAGCCTGACCAAACTGATGACCGGGTTGGTGATCGACCATGCGCTCGACCAGCATAAGATTGGCCTCGACGATGTCGTCACCGTGGGGAAAGACGCCTGGGCGCAGGGCAACCCGGTGTTCAAAGGATCCTCGCTGATGTTTCTGAAGCCAGGTGACAGGGTCACGGTTCGCGATCTCAGCCGCGGCATCATCATTGATTCCGGCAACGACGCGTGCGTGGCGATGGCGGACTATGTCGCCGGAAGTCAGGCCAACTTCGTCAAGCTGATGAATGAGAAGAGCGCCCAGCTGGGATTGCAGAACACCCATTTTGAGACGGTGCACGGGCTGGATGCGCCAGGGCAGTTCACCACCGCCGGCGATCTGGCGGTGATCGCGCGCGCCATCATCATGAGCGAGCCGGCGGAATACCACATGTACAGCGAGAAATCGCTGACCTGGAACGGCATCACGCAGCAGAACCGCAACGGCCTGCTGTGGGATAAGACTCTGCACGTCGACGGCCTGAAAACCGGGCACACCGCCTCGGCCGGCTTCAACATCATCGCCTCCGCCACCGAAGGAGATCGCCGCCTGATCGCCGTGGTGATGGGCGGCAAAAGTTCCAAAGGCCGCGAGGAACAGGCGCGTAAGCTGTTGACGTGGGGGCTGCGCGACGTTACCACGGTGCACCTGTTCAGCGCCGGCCAGAGCCTGGGGGAAGAGCCGGTCTGGTACGGCGAAAGCCACCGCTTGCCGGTCGGCAGTGCGCAGGACCAGTCGCTGAGCCTGCCGAAAAGCGAGGCGGACAAACTGAAGGCGCAGTACGTGATCAATGCTGCGCGGCTGGAAGCGCCGGTCAACAAAGGACAAACCGTTGGCGAGATCCGCATCAGCGATAATGGCCAGGTGGTGAAAACCCTGCCGCTGGTGGCGCTGCAGGCGGTGCCGCAGGGCGGCGTGTTCTCACGCCTGATGGATTACATGAAGCTGAAGCTCTGACTCACCGGGCGAGCGACGACGCCCGGTGGTATACTGAGCGCGAATGCCGATCATTGAGCCGCGCTATGGATATTAAACAACTGATTTATTTGTGTAATTTAGAACGGGAACGCCACTTCGGCCGGGCGGCGGAGGCCAGCTTCGTCAGCCAGCCGACGCTGTCCATGCGATTGAAAAACCTGGAAAAAGAACTGGGCGTTTCGCTGATTAACCGCGGCAACCATTTCGGCGGTTTTACCGCCGAAGGCGAGCGGGTGCTGGCGTGGGCGCGTGAGATCGTCTCGGTTTACCAAGGGCTGAAGCTGGAGGTGGAGTCGCTCAAGCACGGTTTGCACGGTACGTTGCGCCTTGGCGTGGTGCCGCAGTGCAGCATCTCGGTGGCGGAAATGCTCAAGGCGGTCAGCGAGCGTTATCCGCATCTTGATTACCGGCTGGCGGTGCTGAGCGCCGATCAACTGTTGGAGGCGTTGACGGCGCATACCGTCGATATCGGCATCGGCTTTTTCGAGCTGTCGACGCTGAAGGAACTGCATTTTCAATCACAACCGCTGGTGGAAACCGGCGTCGAGCTGGTATTTCATCCGCAACACTTCCCTAAGCTGGTGGGCGACACGCCGTTGCCGCTGGAGGCGGTGGCCGCCTTGCCGCTGTGCCTGGCCGAGCCGACACGGTATTTTCGCCGCTATCTCGATCAGCACTTCCGCGACGCCGGGTTGACGCTGCACCCGCGGCTGGAGACTGCCTCTATCTTCCAGCTGCTCGAGGGCATTTTCGTCGGCTTGGGCTGCGGACTGTTCCCGCGCGGCCAGTTGCAATCGCCGCTGATGCCGGAACTGCAGCGGCGGCCGGTGGCCATCGCCGCCATGCCGCGTCATGCGGCGGTGGTGGTCGATATGGCGGAGCGCGCCACGCCGTTGGCGCAGAAGTTTTTCGATGCCGCCAGCGAGTGGTTGCGGCGGCAAAATATCTGAAGGAAGAATGTATTGCGTCCAGTAATTAGCCGCGTAGTGGTATTCAGTCGGTAGCGCTGAAAGATTCCGCATCGCCCAGCGTTTGGCGCAGGCGATTTTCCCAGGCGTAGAGCGCGGCGGTGAGGATCACTTCCAGCGCCTGCGCCTGATTCAGGCCGCTGTTGAACAACGGCTGCACGCTCTGCGGGGTAAATTTCTCCGGTGCGCGCGTCAGTTCGGCGGCGGTGTGGATCACCGCGCGTTTGACGGCATCCTCGGTAAATGCCAGCCCCTGAGGCAGCCCGGTGAACAGCGCCTGGGCCAGTCCGTCGTCCTGGAGCTCTTGCGTCACCGTGGATGCGCAATAGCGGCTGCCGTTGATGCGCGAGACCGCCAGCGTCGCCAGCGCCTTGAGGCGACTCGATAACCCATATCCTTCGGCATTGATGCCGTTGAACACCCCGTTGCGCTCGCGCAGTGCGGCGGCATCGTGCGCCAACAACAGATAATAAGATTCGGCGCGCGCCTGCGGGTGGCTCTGATCCAGCACGTCAAGCTGTTCGGCGGCGGCGGCTTCCGTGTCGATTGGCGGCAGACGCGCGGTCCAGCTTAACTCTTCGGCACTGAACGCGACGCCATCGGCGTCTTCGACGTTAGGGAAACCGGGCACCACCACTGCCGGCCGGCCGGCCAACGCCGCGACGCCCGCGACCACGCGCGCCTGATAGCTGACAAAACCGATGATTTGCGAAAAGGTGACGATATCCGCCGGGCTCAGCCCGACGTCGCCAAGCTGTTGCAGCGCCTTGCGGCAAATCAGCGTGGGCTGGCTGGCAAGCTGGCGGGCGTATTGGGTGATCTGGGCGAGGCGGATATTGCTTTCCCGGGAAGCGTCCGGGCTGTGCAGCGGGGCGAGGCGGGCGGCATAGTGGCTACAGAGCGACTGCACGCCCGTCACCTGGGCGACGGTCAGCGCGGTGCTAAGGCGATCGTAAGGTGACAATGTCACGTATCGTGATAATGGCACCTGATCGGGAAACAGGGCGTGGTAGCTGGCCAACGAGGCGCTGAACACGCCGGCGCGAGCGCGTAGCGCAGCGTTTAACGCTTCATCGGCGAAGGCGCCCAGCCCCAGCAGAAAGCGATCGCGAAGGGTGGCCGCCTGCGGTTCCAGCGGCGCATCGCCCCGCACGCTGCTTTGGGTTTCGTGATACCACTGGGCATTATGTTGTCGACGGAGTCGTTCCATAGGGTCAATCCTTAATCATGATCAACAGCCGCCGCTGCGCGCGGCAGCGTCGGCTGGACAAAGAGGCAACATGCCCGCAGGCGGGGCGAAAGGCGGTTTTAGCGCAGCTCATCACAGCAGAGGGCGTGGCCGTAAACAGAAAAACCGGCTGCCAGCGTGAGCAGAAACTGCGTAAGGCGGCGATGGCGAATGCTGTTCATCAGTGCGATATCCTGTCGTATGAGAAGTGCAACGTAGGGGATATCCTCACCGATCGCCCTGGCGAGATAAAATAATGTTACGGACTAATCAATAACTGAAAGGAATAAAATATAAGGATATATAACAAGAATGTAATTTGCATGTGCGCTTTCTCGCTAAGCGGCAGGCGCGCAAGGTGATAAAAAACCCGCCGCAGCGGGTTTGTAGGTGAAGGTGTGACTCAGAAGCGGCCGCCGTCGCGCCGCCAGGCATCGGCGGTCAGCGCCTCGCCGAAGTGGCTGGCGATAAGGCGCTTGGTCAATTCGTGCAGCGGCGCCGCCAACACCTCCGCGGTGCTGCCGCGTTCGACGATTTCCCCTTCGTGCATCACCAGCACCTGGTCGCTGATATGCTTCATCATGCCGAGGTGCTGGGTGACGTAGATATAGGAAATACCGTGTTTTTCCTGCAGCTCCAGCATCAGGTTGATGATTTGCGAGCGCATCGACATGTCCAGCGAGGCCAGCGCCTCATCGGCGACGATCACCTTCGGTTGCAGGATCAGCGCGCGCGCCAGCGCGACGCGCTGTTTTTGCCCGGAGGCCAGCATGTGCGGATAGTAGTAGGCGTGATCCGGCAGCATGCCGACCTGGCGCAGCGTCTGGTTGATACGCTGCTCGCGCTCGGCGGGCTCAAGATCGGTGTTCAGCCGCAGCGGCGCATCCAGCAGCTGGCCGATGCGCTGGCGCGGGTTGAGCGAGGTGCTCGGATCCTGAAAAATCATGCGAATACGCTGGCTGCGATAGCGATAGTCGCCGAACGCCAGCGGATGATCGTCGATCAACAGCTCGCCGGCGGTCGGCTCCACCATGCCGGAGAGCATCTTCGCCAGCGTGGATTTGCCGGAGCCGTTCTCGCCGATCACCGCCAGCGTCTGGCCTTCGCGCAGGGTAAAGCTGACCGATTTCACCGCCTCAACGTGCTGGCGGCGGAACAGCCCGGTGCGGTAGCGGTAGGTTTTGCTCAGGTTGCGCACTTCCAACAGCGTTTCCATGTTATTGCTCCTCCATGTTCAGCGGGAAGTGGCAGGCGAAGAAGTGGTTTTTGACCGGGCGCAGGCGCGGCGTTTCGATGCACTTCTTCTGTGCGTAAGGGCAGCGCGGCCCCAGGCGGCAGCCGATCGGCAGGTGCTCCAGCGAAGGAATGGCGCCCGGCAGCGTGTTTAAACGGCTCTTGTGCGGCAGCGAACGGCCGAAGTCCGGCATGGCGCGGATCAGCGCCTGGGTGTAAGGGTGGTGCGGCGCCGCCAGCAGTTCTTCGCACTGGGCGCTTTCCACCGTTTGCCCGCAGTACAAGACGTTCACCCGGTCGGCCCACTTGCTCATCATCTGCAGGTCGTGACTGATCAGCAGAATGGTGGTGTTGTTGTTCTGGTTGAGACGCGCCAACAGGCGGAAAATCTGCGCCTGCGTGGTCGGTTCCATGGCGTTGGTCGGCTCATCGGCGATCAGCAGGCGCGGTTGGTTGGCCAGCGCGATGGCGATCATCACTTTTTGGCACTCGCCTTCCGTCAGCTCGTACGGGAAGCTGCCCATGATGTCGTCATGATCCTTGATGCCGACGCGGTGCAGCAACTCGATGGCGCGGCGTTTGCGCCAGTTGAAGCGCTGCCACCAGTGGCCCTTGTAGGTCCAGCCCGGGATGGCCTGCGCCAGCTGGCGGCCGATGCTCTCGGAAGGGTCGAGACAGGACTGCGGCTCCTGGAAGATCATTGAGACGTTGTGGCCCACCAGCTTGCGCCGCTCGCGCGGGCTCAGCTGCAGCAGATCGATGTCGTCGAAGCGGAAACGATCGGCGGTGACGCGCCAGTTGTCTTTGGTCACGCCGCAGATGGCTTTGGCGATCAGGCTCTTGCCGGAGCCCGATTCGCCCACCAGGCCGCGCACCTCGCCCTCGGTCAGCGTCATGCTGACGCGATCGACCGCCTTGACCGGCCCTTCGGCGGTCATAAATTCAATCGTCAGATTGCGGATATCGAGTAACGGCATTATTCCACCCCGGCATTGATTGCGCGGCGCATACCGTCGCCTAACAGGTTAACCAGCAGCACGCTGACGAGGATGGCCGCGCCGGGCAGCATCACCGTCCAGGGCGCGACGTACACCAGCTCAAGCGAATCGCCGAGCATCGCTCCCCATTCCGGCGAAGGCAACTGCGCGCCGAGATCGAGGAAGCCGAGTGCGGCGATATCCAAAATAGCCATCGACAGCGCGCGGGTGAATTCGGTCACCAGCACTGCCGCGATGTTCGGCATGACCGCATACCACAGGATCTGCAGCGTGGAAGCGCCGTCAAGCCGCGCCGCCACCACGTACTCTTTCTCCAGCTCATCGTGCACCGCGCTGTAGATGGTGCGCACCATGCGCGGCAGCAGAGCCAGCCACACCGCCAGCATGGCGTGTTCTAGTTTGGGGCCGATAAACGCCACCACCACGATTGCCAGCAGCAGCGACGGAATCGACAGCAGAGTGTCGAGAATGTGGTTAAGCACCGCCGAGCGCAGCCCGTGGGTGACGCCGGCGAACACGCCGAGGATCACCCCGCAGAACGCCGCGGCCAGCGTCACCACCAGCGCGGAACCGAAGGTAGCGGCGGTGCCGGTCAACAGGCGGCTGAGGATGTCGCGCCCGAGATCGTCGGTGCCGAGGAAGAACGACACGTTGCCGTAGCGCGACCAGGACGGCGGCAGCAGTTGATAGCCGAGGAACTGCTGATCCAGCGCGTAGGGCGCCAGCAGGCTGCCGAACAGCGACAGCAGCAGTAGGGCGATCACGCCGTAAAAACCGATCATCGCCAGCGCGTCGCCGTAGAAAATCCGCCAGGTGTAGCGCAGCGGGCTCGGCATCTTTTTCTCGCGGTATACGTTATCGAAGGGCATACCATTCCTTATGTTTCAGCGGGTTGGTTGCCGCACCCAGAATGTCGGCCAGAACGTTAATGGTGATCACCAGCGTGCCGACCACCATCACGCCGGCGGAGATCGCCGCATAGTCCTGCTGGCGAATGGCGTTGATCAGCCACCGGCCGAGGCCCGGCCAGCTGAATACCACTTCGGTGATCATCGCCAGCGTGAGCATGGTGGAGAACTGCAGCCCCAGCTTGGGCACGATCGGCGGCAGCGCATTGTGCAACACGTGGCGGCGGATGATGGTGAAGCGCGACAGGCCGCGGGTGGCGGCGGCCTTGATGTAGTTTTGGTTCAGCACGTCGTCGGTGCTGATGCGCATCAGCCGCACCACTTCGGTGGTGGGCGCCACCGCCAGCGCGGCGATCGGCAGGATCATGTGGCGCAGCGCGCTGCCGATCATCTCGGCGCGATACGGCGAATCCGACAGCCAGGCGTCGATCAGCGCGAAACCGGTGATGGGCTTCACCTGATACAGCAGATCGAAACGGCCGGAAACCGGCAGCCAGCCCAGATGCAGCGAGAAGAACAGCATCAGCAGCAGCGCCAGCCAAAACACTGGCATCGAGAAGCCCAGCAGCGCGAAGGTGCTGATGGCGGTGTCCTGCCACTTGCCGCGCAGCACGCCGGCGATGATGCCCAGCGGAATGCCGATGAACAGCGCCAGAGCGAAGGCCAGCAGGCACAGTTCCATGGTGGCCGGGAACACTTCGCGCAGCTGTTCGCTGATCGCCTGGCCGTTGATGCTGGAGACGCCGAAGTCCCAGTGCAGCAGGCTGACGAAGTAGAACTGATAGGCGTCCAGCAGGGCGGCGCCGTTCAGCGGCGCGCGCGGCGTGAAATAGCTCAGGCTGAAGCTGACCAGCGTCAGGAAGAACAGCGTGATCAGCAGCAGCAGAATGCGGCGCAGGGTAAAGATAATCACTTTTTCACCTCCGGCGCGGATTCACGGTACACCCCGGCGAACGAGGCGTTACCGAACGGGCTCAGCACCAATCCCTTGATGTCGTAACGATAGGCCTGCAGGCGCAGAGAAGACGCCAGCGGCAGCACCGGCAATTGCTGCTCGAGGATTTTCTGCGCCTTGCGGTAGTTGTCGATGCGCTGAGACAGCTGCTGCGACAGCAGCGCGTTCTGCAGCACTTCGTCAAAGCCCGGATCACACCAGTGAGCATAGTTGGTTTGCGAACGGATTGCCGCGCAGCTCAGCAGCGGCCGGAAGAAGCTGTCCGGATCGTTGCTGTCGGTGGCCCAGCCGGTCAGGGTCAGATCGTGGTTCATCTCCATCAGGCGCGCTTCCTGGAAACGGCCCTCTACCGGCACGATGGTGACGTTGATGCCCACCTGGCCGAGATCGGCCTGGATCAGTTCGGCGGTTTTCAGCGGGCTCGGGTTGTAAGACTGCGAGGCGGTCGGCACCCACAGCTTCAGGTTCAGCTGGCTGACGCCGGCCTGCCGCAGCATCTCGCGCGATTTGGCCGGATCGTACTCGGTGACGTGCGCATCGTTGTCGTAGGCCCAGGAGGCGCGCGGCAAGATCGAGGCGGCGGTTTCCGCCGTGCCGTAATAGATCGACTGCATCAACCGTTGGTTGTTGATCGCCAGCGAGATCGCCTGGCGCACATTGAGGTTGTCGAGCGGCGGTTTACGGGTGTTGAACGCCAGATAGGCGATGTTCATCCCCGGGCGCAGCGTCAGGCGCAGGCGCGGATCGTCGCGCAGAATCGACAGCTGGCTGGCCGCCGGATAGGCCAGTACGTCGCACTCGCCGGTCAGCAGCTTGGAGAGGCGGCCGGTGCCGCCGGCGCCCAGATCGATCACCACCTGCGGCATGCGCGGCAGGCCTTTCCAGTAGGCGGCGTTGCGCGCCAGGCGAATATATTGCCCCGAGCGGTATTCGTTGAGCAGGAACGGGCCGCTGCCGACCGGCTCGCGATCGATCAGCTCCTGATGGCCTTCGCGCGTCAGCGTGTCGGCGTATTCGGCGGACAACACAGGCGCGTAGTGGGTGGCCAAGTGCCACAGGAACGAGGCGTCCGGCGACTGCAGGCGAATCTCCACCGTGTAGTCGTCGAGCTTTCTCACGCTCTGCACCGAATCACCGAACTGCAGGCTGTCGAAATAGGGATATTCGCCGCCGTTCACGTCGTGATACGGGTGTTTCTGATCGAATACGCGGGCAAAGCTGAACACCACGTCGTCGGCGTTCATCTTGCGGGTGGGCGTGAACCAGGCGGTGGTCTGGAACGGCACGTCCTTGCGCAAATGGAAGCGGTAGGTGGCGCCGTTATCCAGCACTTCCCAGCTTTGCGCCAGCTCGGGGATCAGGCGATAAGTGTAGGGATCGACGTCCAGCAGGCGATCGTACAGCTGGGCGGCCAAGGTATCCACCGTCAGGCCGCTGCTGGCCATTTGCGGGTTGAAGGTATTCAGTATGCCGCTGACGCAATAAACAAAGCCGCTTTGGCGAATGTCCGGCAGCGGCGCCGCGGCGGGCGCGGGCGGTGTTGTCGCGGCCAGGGCAGAGCCCGTCAGGCACAACGACAGTATCCAAAAGGGTAAACCACGCATAGAGGCTCATGGGTTAATCAGCAATAGCGTTAGTGTATCGCACTCTGACCAGCAGCCCAATCCATTGAGCAAAATCGCTGAGTTTTCTGCGACTTGATTAATCAGCCCGTTCAGCGGCAAGAAAAAAGTTTTCCATGTTATGTTATAATATAACAAAATCATGTTACCGTTCCCCGGCAAAGTCACAATAACGCAAGGGGATGTATGAACGAAGTTGCACTTCCACCACGCCGTTCGCTGCCGGACGCTCAGGCATGGCGCGGCGAAATGAGTGATGTCGGGCTCGATTGGGTCGGGATGCAAGGGATCGCGCTGCCGCTGGAGCTGGCCGGCAAGCCATTGATGGCGAAGGTCGACGCCGGTATCAACCTGCGCGCCGAAGCGGCGGGGGAACGCGGCATTCACATGTCGCGGCTGTATCTGGCGCTGGACGAGTTGACGCAGGGAGAGCTGACGCCACAGCGCATCGGCCGAACGTTGCAGGCCTTTTTGGCTTCGCAGCCGGAACACAGCGATCGCGCCAGCCTGACGCTCAGCGGCGAGCTGTTGCTGTCACGCCCGGCGCTGCTGTCGCCGCAGCGCGGCTGGAAAGCCTATCCGCTGCGCATCGAGGCCACTCTGGCAGACACGCTGACGCTGGCGCTGACCGTCGGCGTGCCTTACTCCTCCACCTGCCCGAGTTCGGCGGCGCTCAGCCGCCAGCTGGCGCAGCAACAGTTCCAGTTTGATTTTGAACAGGAGGCGGAGCGGGTCAACCAGCGGCAGGTGAGCGAGTGGCTGTTGGAGCAAGGGATGCCGGCCACCCCCCACAGCCAGCGCAGCTGGGCCTGGATCACCGTGACGCCCGAGAATGAACGGGCGTTCGAACCGGTGAAGCTGATTGACCGTATCGAACACGCGCTGGGCACGCCGGTACAAACGCTGGTGAAACGCCGCGACGAGCAGGCCTTCGCGCTGGCCAACGGTCAGAACCTGATGTTTTGCGAGGACGCGGCGCGCCGTCTGTATCGCATGCTGCGCAGCCAGTGCGACTACCGCGCTTTCTCGCTGCGCGTTGAACATCAGGAGAGCCTGCATGCCCACAATGCGGTGGCGGAGCTGAGCTGGCGGGGAGAACACCATGCTGCGTAAAAATCCCAGTGGCCATCTGCCGCAGGTCTCGCCGCTGGCCTACGTCGATCCCACCGCCATTCTATGCGGCCGGGTGATCGTCGAAGATTTCGTTTACGTCGGCCCGTATGCGGTGATCCGCGCCGACGAGTTGAACGCCGCCGGCGACATGGAGCCGATCGTCATCGGCTCGCACTCCAATATTCAGGACGGCGTGGTGATCCACTCCAAAAGCGGGGCGGCGGTGACTATTGGCCGTTACAGCTCGATCGCCCACCGCGCCATCGTGCACGGCCCGTGCCGCATCGGCGATCGGGTGTTTATCGGTTTCAACAGCGTACTGTTCAACTGCCACGTTCAGTCCGGCTGCGTGGTGCGCTACAACGCGGTCGTGGACGGCGTAACGCTGCCGGAAAACCGCTATATCCCCTCGACCGAACGCGTGGGGCCGGACAGCGATCT
The DNA here is from genome assembly GCF_000738675.1 of Serratia nematodiphila DZ0503SBS1. NCBI lineage: Bacteria > Pseudomonadati > Pseudomonadota > Gammaproteobacteria > Enterobacterales > Yersiniaceae > Serratia > Serratia nematodiphila. The sequence goes on from NZ_JPUX01000001.1 coordinate 3,379,414, forward strand.
GTCGCGCTATCGCCAGGTCGATCGCGGCGCGCTGCAGTTTTCGGAAGAAGTGGCCGCCACCAACGTCGAACTGGTGCGCGGTTATCAGGCATTACGCAATGAATTTTAATGAGGTTTCCATGAAACAACTTCCCGTGACCGTGCTTTCCGGCTTTCTCGGCGCCGGCAAGACCACGGTGCTGAACCATATCCTGAACAACCGGCAGGGCATGCGCGTGGCGGTGATTGTCAACGACATGAGCGAAGTGAACATTGACGCCGCGCTGGTGGAGAATGAAGTGCATCTCGATCGCCAGGAAGAGAAGCTGGTGGAGATGAGCAACGGCTGCATCTGCTGCACGCTGCGCGAAGACCTGCTGGTGTCGGTGCGCGAACTGGCGCAGGAGGGGCGTTTCGATTACCTGTTGATCGAATCGAGCGGCATCTCGGAGCCGCTGCCGGTGGCGGAAACCTTTACCTTTGAGGATGAAACGGGCGAAAGCCTGTCCCAATTCGCCCGGCTGGATACGCTGGTGACGGTGGTCGACGGGGTGAATTTCATTCAGCAATACCAGCAGGCGCAAAGCCTGCAGGAGGCCGGCCAAAGCCTGGGTGAGGACGATCTGCGCAGCGTGGCGGACCTGTTGATTGAGCAAATTGAATTTTGCGACGTGATCCTGGTCAGCAAGACCGATCTGTTGACGCCAACGCAGCAGGGCGAAGTGATGGCGCTGCTGGCCAGCCTGAATCCCGACGCCCGCATTGTGCCGATCGCGCCGGGCAAACTGCCGCTGGAGGCGGTGCTGAATACCGGCAGCTTCAGCTTTGAAAAGGCGCAGCAGGCGCCCGGCTGGCTGAAAGAGCTGCGCGGCGAACACGTGCCGGAAACGGAAAGCTACGGCATCAGCAGCTTTGTCTATCAGGCGCGGCGGCCGTTTGCGCCGGACAAGTTCTACCGCGTGATCAACGGCGATTGGGGCGGCGGCAAGCTGCTGCGCTCGAAAGGCTTCTTCTGGCTGGCGACGCGGCCGCGGCAGGCCGGGCAGTGGAGCCAGGCCGGCGGCATCGCCCATTACGGCCTGGCGGGCACCTTTTGGCGCGCGATCCCGCAAGATAATTGGCCGCAGGATCCGCAAACGCGGGCGCATATTCAGGAGAAATGGGTGGAGCCGTTCGGCGACATGCGCCAGGAGTTGGTGTTTATCGGCCAGCACTTGCAACAGGCGGCGATCGTGCGTCTGCTGGACGACTGCCTGCTGAACGACGACGAAATGGCCGCCGGCGTGGACTATTGGCTGGACATGGCGGACCCGTTCCCTGAGTGGTAATTGCGCAATCTTCGTGTGGTAATGAGAAAAATTCTCAACAAAGTGCTTTACAGACGATACTGATAACTATTATCATCGCCTGGCAGTTCACGGAAGGCCACAGTTTGCGGCTCTGATGTGGAAGGCACGACATTGCTCACATTGCTTCCAGTGTTTTTTAAGCCAGCTCGGGTGCTGGCTTTTTTTTTTTGCCCGCTATTCCTCGTCCGTTTCGCCGTTTTGCAGCAGCGCATGTTTTTTCAGCATGCCGCGTAGCTGATGGTAGGTGAGCCCCAGCAGCTGCGCCGCCTTGCGCTGATTGAACCGGCCTTGCTGCAGCGCCGCTTCGAGAAGCGCCTTCTCCTGCTCGAGCTGCCAGTGTTTTAGCTCCAACGGCAGCGCCGGCAACGCGCCGGCGCCTTCAGGTGCGGGTGCAAGCGGCGTGGCCTCGCGCGGCGCAAACGGGTTGATGACGATGTTGTCAAGCGGGCTGTCGCTGTCGCCGTGACGATAGACCGAACGTTCCACCACGTTTTTCAGTTCGCGCACGTTGCCCGGCCAGCCATATTCGAGCAGCGTCTGCCTGGCGCGTTCGGTAAAGCCGGGAAACAGCGGCAGCCCTAGCTCGCGGCACATTTGAATGGCGAAGTGCTCGGCCAGCAACATGATATCGGGCCGGCGTTGGCGCAGCGGCGGCAGCTGTACCACGTCGAACGCCAGCCGGTCCAGCAGATCGGCGCGAAACTTGCCCGCCGCCGCCAGCGCCGGCAGATCGTCGTTGGTGGCGCACACCAGGCGCACATCCACCCGCAGCGGCTGGCTGCCGCCCACGCGTTCCAGCTGGCCGTATTCGATCACCCGCAGCAATTTCTCCTGCACCAGCATCGGCGCAGTCGCCAGCTCATCGAGGAACAGCGTGCCGCCGTCGGCGCGCTCGAAGCGGCCCAGATGGCGTTTCTGCGCGCCGGTAAAGGCGCCAGCCTCGTGGCCGAACAGCTCGGAGTCCAGCAGGTTTTCATTCAGCGCCGCACAGTTGAGCGAGATGAACGGCCCTTGCCAACGGTTGGAGAGGTAGTGCAGGCGGTGGGCGATCAGTTCCTTGCCGGTGCCGCGCTCGCCGATCACCAGCACCGGTTTGTTCAGCTTTGCCACCTGGGAGACTTGCTCCAATACGTCGACGAAGGCGTTTGCTTCGCCCAACAAATTTTCTGGCTGTTCGTTCATGATGAAATTCGCCAATGTTTGGTGAAAATAATCACTCTACAGCAAGCGCGCAGAGAGTCAAAAATAAAGAGTTGTTGTTTTTCAATAATATAAAAGTTGGCACGGGTTTTGATTATCTCTTTGGGCAAGCTGTACGACTTAACGCGGCGCTTCAGACGCCATCAGAACCAAGAGGAAGTGAGTTATGGGTATTTTTTCTCGTTTTGCCGACATCGTGAACGCCAACATCAACACCCTGCTGGACAAGGCGGAAGATCCGCAGAAGCTGGTGCGGTTGATGATCCAAGAGATGGAAGACACGCTGGTTGAAGTCCGCTCTACGTCGGCGCGCGCGCTGGCGGAGAAAAAGCAGTTGCTGCGTCGCATCGAGCAGGGTGAAAGCCAGGTAAGCGACTGGCAGGAAAAAGCCGAGCTGGCGCTGCGCAAAGATAAAGAAGACTTGGCCCGCGCGGCGCTGATCGAAAAACAAAAGGTTGCCGACCTGATCGCCACGCTGACGCAGGAAGTGGCGACCGTAGAAGAAACGCTGGCGCGCATGAAGAGCGAAATCGGCGAGCTGGAAAACAAGCTGACCGAAACCCGCGCGCGGCAGCAGGCGCTGGCGCTGCGCCATCAGGCCGCGTCTTCTTCCCGTGAAGTACGTCGCCAGCTCGACAGCGGTAAGCTGGACGAGGCGATGGCGCGTTTCGAACAGTTCGAACGCCGCATCGACCACATGGAAGCCGAAGCGGAAAGCATCAGCATCGGTAAAAAGAAGTCGCTGGACCAGGAGTTTGCCGAGCTGAAAGCCGACGACGCCATCAGTGAGCAGCTGGCGGCGCTGAAAGCCAAGATGAACCGCTCAGAGTAAGGCGAACCGCGGCCACACGCCGGAGGTGGCCGCCTATCCAGGACCCGATAAGAAGGAATAACAATGAGTGCTTTATTACTTGCCATTCCGCTGACAATTTTCGTGCTGTTTGTCGCGCCGATTTGGCTTTGGCTGCATTACAGCAATCGGCAACAGACCGGCATCCAGCTGAGTCAGCAAGAAATGCAGCGCCTGGCGCAGCTGGCGGAAGACGCCAAACGCATGCGTGAACGCATTCAGGCGCTGGAAGAGATCCTTGATGCGGAACACCCGAACTGGAGACAGTCCTGATGAGTAATACGCTGGGCAGTAAAAAGCTTTATCGCGTACCCGAAGAAGGCATGGTGAAAGGCGTCTGCGCCGGTTTGGCCCACTATTTCGACGTGCCGGTGCGCCTGATCCGCGTGATGGTGGTGCTGTCGCTGTTCTTTGGGCTGTTCTTCTTCACGCTGGTGGCTTATATCGCGCTGGTGTTCGTGTTGGACGAGGCGCCGGCCAGCCGCTTCGAAGGCGAGCATCAGAAGACGCCGCGCCAGCTGCTCGATCAACTGGAATATGAGCTGGGCAGCGGCGAGCAGCAGCTGCGTCAGGTCGAGCGTTACGTGACGTCCGACACCTTCGGCGTACAGAGCCGTTTCCGCAAGCTGTAACCCTTCTTGCGAGACCCGGCCTGCGCAGGCCGGGCATCTTCGCCGCCGTTATCCCGTGATTAACCTTAATCGTCTTGTGCCGGAGGGCATTGTCATGAATAAAATCGATGTCGCGAACACCGCCAGAGCGGGTGGATTTAAACGAGGAGCGGCGGCAATGTTGAAGACATTGGCTAAAGTCATCATCATAGCGTTATTGAACTATGGCCCGGCGGGCGCTGCCGGCTGGCTGTTGAAGACCGTTGGCCGCAAACCGGTGCGCTTCGTGCTGGCGCTGGTGCTGGAACCGCTGTTCCGTAAAGGCCTGAACAAGGCATTCGGGCGTTACGTCAAGGAGAGCAATGAAACGACTGCAAAATGAGTTAACCTCGCTGGTCAACCGCGGAATGGATCGCCATCTGCGCCTGGCGGTGACCGGCCTGAGCCGCAGCGGCAAAACCGCCTTTATCACCGCTTTCGTTAACCAACTGCTGCATGTGCACAGCGGCGCGCGCATGCCGCTGTTTTCACCGGTGCGCGAAGAACGCCTGTTGGGCGTTAAACGCATCCCGCAGCGCGATCTCGGCATCCAGCGTTTCACCTATGACGAAGGGCTGGCGCAGCTGTACGGCACGCCGCCGGCCTGGCCGACGCCGACGCGCGGCGTCAGCGAAATTCGTCTGGCGTTGCGCTACCGCTCCAACGACTCGCTGCTGCGCCACTTCAAAGACACCTCAACGCTGTACCTGGAGATCGTCGATTATCCTGGTGAATGGTTGTTGGATCTGCCGATGCTCGAACAGGATTACCTGGCCTGGTCGCGCCAGATGACCGGGCTGCTGCAGGGCGAACGCGCCGAATGGGCCAAGCCCTGGCTTGAGCTGTGCAAAGCCTGCGATCCGCTGGCGCCGGCCGACGAAAACCGCCTGGCGGCGATCGCCCAGGCCTACACCGATTATCTGCTGCGTTGCAAGAGCGAAGGGCTGCACTTCATTCAGCCGGGCCGTTTCGTGCTGCCGGGCGACATGGCCGGCGCGCCGGCGCTGCAGTTTTTCCCGTGGCCTGACGTGGCCGCGATCGGCGAGTCGAAGCTGGCGCAGGCCGACAAGCATACCAACATCGGCATGTTGCGCGCTCGCTTCAATTACTACTGCCAGTCGATCGTCAAGAACTTCTACAAAGAGCATTTCGTCCGTTTTGATCGGCAAATCGTGCTGGTCGACTGCCTGCAGCCGCTCAACAGCGGCCCACAGGCATTCAACGACATGCGTCTGGCGCTGACCCAGCTGATGCAGAGCTTCCATTACGGCAAGCGCACGCTGTTTCGCCGCTTGTTCTCGCCGACCATCGACAAACTGATGTTCGCCGCCACCAAAGCGGACCATATCACCGCCGATCAGCACGCCAATCTGGTGTCCTTGCTGCAACAGCTGGTGCAAGAGGCGTGGCAGAACGCGGCGTTCGAAGGCATCAGCATGGATTGCGTCGGCCTGGCCTCGGTGCAGGCGACCGAGAGCGGCATCGTCGATCATCAGGGGCAGCGTATCCCGGCGCTGAAGGGCAACCGCCTCAGCGACGGCGCGCCGCTGACGGTGTTCCCTGGCGAAGTGCCCGCCCGCCTGCCGGGGCCGGCGTTCTGGCAGAGCCAGGGGTTCCACTTCGATGAATTTCGTCCGCGCGCCATGAGCGTGGATACACCGTTGCCGCACATCCGCCTGGATGCGGTAATGGAGTTTTTATTGGGAGACAAATTGCGATGAGCGAGCCGATTAAACCGCGTATCGATTTTGACGAGCCGCTGCAGCCGCCGCAGGAACCGGCGTTGCGCGCCGGCGTCGCTTTCGACGCCGAGCAGGCGGAGAGCTTCTTTCCGGCGGCGCCGGAGCTGCAGCAGGAGGAGGAAGAAGGGCGCGCCGAAGGCATCATTAACGCCGCGCTGAAGCCGAAACGCAGCCTGTGGCGCAAAATGGTGACCGCCGGGCTGGCGCTGTTCGGCGTCAGCGTGGTGGCGCAGGGCGTGCAGTGGGTGCATAACGCCTGGGCGCAGCAGGACTGGATCGCCATGGGCGGCGGCGTGGCCGGCGGCCTGATCGTGTTTGCCGGCGTCGGTTCGGTGGTCACCGAGTGGCGGCGTTTGTATCGGCTGCGTCAGCGCGCGGAGGAGCGCGACGTGGCGCGCGAGCTGTTGCACAGCCACGGGCTGGGGCAAGGGCGCGAATTCTGCGAGAAGCTGGCGCGCCAGGCCGGGCTGGATCAGGGGCATCCGGCGCTGCAGCGCTGGCAGGCCTCGCTGCATGAAACGCAAAACGATCGTGAAGTGGTGGAGCTGTACGCCAAACTGGTGCAGCCGGTGCTCGACAACCAGGCGCGGCGCGAAATCAGCCGCTCCGCCGCTGAGTCGACGCTGATGATCGCCGTCAGCCCGTTGGCGTTGGTGGATATGGCGTTTATCGCCTGGCGCAACATCCGTTTGATCAACCGCATCGCCGCGCTGTACGGCATCGAACTGGGTTACTTCAGCCGCATTCGTCTGTTCCGGTTGGTGCTGCTCAATATCGCTTTCGCCGGCGCTTCCGAGCTGGTGCGCGAAGTGGGCATGGACTGGATGTCGCAGGATCTGGCGGCGCGGCTGTCGGCGCGCGCGGCGCAGGGCATTGGCGCCGGGCTGTTGACCGCGCGACTGGGCATCAAGGCGATGGAACTGTGCCGCCCGCTGCCGTGGCTGGAAGGGGAAAAACCGAAGCTTGGCGATTTCCGCAGCCAGCTGATCGGCCAGTTGAAAGATACGCTGAAAAAGGGCGACGGCAAGGCCAAATAACCCCGCGACGGCGCTCTCAGGAGCGCCGTTTTCTGAGCGGCGCCGACGCCGGACGTAATCGAGACTTGACGACAGTCGATCCCCCTGTGATTGCGTGATAAATCTCTGCAAAATTAATTATGGTTGTGATAACTCTCTGTTTGTAGGCTAAAATGACGCCGATGCTGTTATTCACTTGCGTTTAAAATCAGCAACCACGGCAATAAATCAGAGTTCTGTCAACTTTTGCTGACAGATCGCTTCTACCGCCCGGTGCGAGGGAGTATCATCATCGCTAACGATCCCCGCACCTGCAGAGATAAGGCCAACACTGATGCGTTTGGAAGTATTTTGCGAAGACCGCCTCGGTCTCACTCGAGAATTACTCGATCTTTTGGTATCGCGCAGCATTGACTTACGTGGCATCGAGATCGATCCCATCGGCCGCATTTACCTCAATTTTTCCCAGCTGGACTTCGATACTTTCCGCGCGTTGATGGCGGAGATCCGCCGCATCGCCGGCGTGACCGACGTGCGCACCGTCAGCTTTATGCCTTCCGAACGCGAGCATCGCGCGCTGCGTGCGCTGCTGGAGTCGATGCCGGAGCCGGTGTTCTCTATCGACATGAAGGGCAAGGTCGAGCTGGCCAACCCGGCGGCGCAGGCGCTGTTCAGCCTGAGCGAAGACAAGATCCGCAACCAGACCGCCGGGGCGCTGATCGGCGGCTATAACTTCAGCCGCTGGCTGGAGAGCGAGCATACGGCGCCGCACTCAGAACGGGTGGTGATCCGCAGCCAGGACTTCCTGATGGATATTACGCCTATCTATCTGGAGGACGAACAGCAACAGCCGGCTGCGGTCGGCGCAGTGGTGATGTTGAAGTCCACCGCGCGAATGGGCCGCCAACTGCAAAATCTGTCGGTGAACGACGATACCGAATTCGACCACATCGTCGCGGTGAGCGCCAAGATGCGTCACGTGCTGGAGCAGGCGCGCAAGCTGGCGATGCTCGATGCGCCGCTGCTGATCGTCGGCGATACCGGTACCGGCAAGGATATTCTGGCCCGCGCCTGCCACCTGCGCAGCCCGCGCGGCAAGCAGCCGTTCCTGGCGCTGAACTGCGCCGCGCTGCCGGATGACGTGGTGGAGAGCGAGCTGTTCGGCCATGCGCCGGGCGCTTATCCCAACGCGCTGGAAGGCAAGAAAGGCTTCTTCGAGCAGGCCAACGGCGGTTCGGTGCTGCTGGACGAGATCGGCGAAATGTCGCCGCGCATGCAGACCAAACTGCTGCGTTTCCTCAACGACGGCACCTTCCGCCGAGTCGGCGAAGAGCATGAGGTGCACGTCGATGTGCGCGTGATCTGCGCCACCCAGAAAAACCTCACCGAGCTGGTGCAGCGCGGCGAATTCCGTGAAGACCTCTATTACCGCCTCAACGTGCTGACCATCACCATCCCGCCGCTGCGCGAACGTCCGCAGGACATCATGCCGCTGACCGAACTGTTCGTGGCGCGCTTCGCCGATGAACAGGGCGTAGCGCGGCCCAAGCTGGCGAGCGATCTGGGCGGCTTCCTCAGCAAATACGGCTGGCCGGGCAACGTGCGCCAGCTGAAAAACGCCATCTACCGCGCGCTGACGCAAACCGAAGGCTACGAGCTGCGGCCGCAGGATATCGTGTTGCCGGAGTTCGAGGTGGAAATGTCGCTGGGCGACGAGGTGCTGGACGGCTCGCTGGACGACATCAGCAAGCGTTTCGAGCGCTCGGTGCTGACGCGCCTGTATCGCACCTATCCCAGCACCCGCAAGCTGGCGAAGCGGCTGGGCGTTTCCCATACCGCCATCGCCAACAAGCTGCGCGAGTATGGCCTGAGCAGCCGTAAAGGCGGCGCCGAGGGCGAAGAATAAGAAAGGCGCCTTGCGGCGCCTTTAGCGTGTTTCCAAAGCCGGCGAACGCCGGCTTTGTTATTTCAGCGCTGCCAGCGCCGCGTCGTAATCCGGCTCGGTGGTGATTTCGTTCACCAGCTCGCTGTACAGCACGTTGTCCTGGCCATCCAGCACCACGACCGCACGCGCGGTCAGGCCCGCCAATGGACCTTCGGCGATTTCAACGCCGTATGCCTGTTTGAACTCGGCGCCGCGCAGGGTGGACAGGGTGACCACGTTGCTCAGGCCTTCCGCGCCGCAGAAACGCGACTGCGCGAACGGCAGATCGGCGGAAATGCACAGCACCACGGTGTTATCCAGGCCGCTGGCCAACTGGTTGAATTTACGCACCGACGTCGCGCAGACGCCGGTATCGATGCTTGGGAAGATGTTCAGGACTTTGCGTTTACCCGCGAAGCTGCTCAGCGCTACGTCTGACAGGTCTTTGGCAACCAGCGAGAAGGCCTTGGCCTGTTCGCCCTGCTGTGGCAGTTTGCCCGCTACGCTGACCGGATTGCCTTGAAAATGTACTGTCTGAGTCATTGCTAGATTCCTTTTACAGGTGTTTATACAAAGGGTATGAACCTGATGGAACGGCGCGCCGGCGACGGCTGTTAACATCAGGTTCACACCCTGGCGCCAGTTTATGACAAGCGGGGCGGATTGGATATCAAAGTTTGCTAAATAGTTGTATATATTAGGCTGTTCTATAAAACATCACCGGCGCATCAGCCTGCCTGGATGCGCAGTTTTCGCTCAGGAGCCGTTATGAGAGACATGCGTTTTTACCCGGAAGCCTGGCCGCTGCACACCGCCTTCGTGATCGCGCGCGGCAGCCGCACCGAAGCCAGGGTGGTGGTGGTCGAAATCGAACAGCAGGGCGTGCGCGGCGTCGGCGAATGCACGCCGTATCCGCGCTATGGCGAGAGCGAGGAATCGGTGATGGCGCAGCTGGCTGAGATGGCGCCGGCGATCGCGCGGGGCATCACCCGCGAGCAGCTGCTGTCGCAGATGCCGGCGGGCGCGGCCCGCAACGCGCTGGATTCGGCGCTGTGGGATCTGGAGTGTCGTCTGCACGGGCAAAGCCTGTGGCAGCGCAGCGGCGTGACGGCGCCGGCGCAGATCCGCATGGCGCAGACCGTCAGCATCGGCACGCCGGAAGCGATGGCCTTCGCCGCGCGTGAGCTGGAGCGGCAGGGCGCCACGCTGCTGAAGATCAAACTCGACGATCACTATATCAGCGAGCGGCTGGTGGCGATCCGCGCCGCGGTGCCGCAGGCGACGCTGATCGTCGACGCCAATGAATCCTGGCAGGCGGAAGGGCTGGCGGCGCGCTGCCAGCTGTTGGCCGATCTCGGCGTAGCGATGCTGGAGCAGCCGCTGCCGGCCGGTGACGACGCCGCGCTGGAGCACTTTATTCATCCGCTGCCGATCTGCGCCGATGAGAGCTGCCACACCCGTGCCGATCTGCCGCAGCTGGCGCAACGCTATCAGATGGTCAACATCAAACTGGACAAAACCGGCGGCTTGACCGAGGCGTTGGCGCTGGCGCAGGCCGCGCGCGAACAAGGGTTCGCCATCATGCTCGGCTGCATGTTATGTACGTCGCGGGCGATATCCGCTGCCTTGCCGCTGGCGCCGGCGGCGCGCTTCGTCGATCTGGACGGCCCGACCTGGCTGGCGCGAGACGCCGAACCGGGCCTGGCGTTCGAATGCGGGGCGATCGTCGATATCGCCCCGTAGGGATTAATCCGGGTAGGTCAACAACTCGGTCATCGCGTCGATGTAACGCTCGCTGGCGGCATCGGCGGAGATCGGCGGGAATTCGGCGGTGATGCACGGCAGCGACAGATCCGCGCACCAGCTGCCGAACGAGCCGGGCGTTTCATAACCGACGCTGGTCACCAGCGGTAGCTCGAACTTGTGCGACAGCCAAACGCCGAGCCGCGAGCTGGCGGGATCTTCAATGCAGGCCAGCGGCTCATGGAACGACACCACCCAATGCGGCTTCAGGCGATGGATCAGATGACACAGCGCCTGGGTTTCCGGTTCGGAGCCGGGGCGCCCGCCGGTGGAGAGCCTGACGTCGCGCACCGGCGCCGCGCTGTTCCAGCGGTAGACGGTGTCGCCGGAGCGCCAGTTGGCGGCCGGGAAGTTGCGGTTCAGATCGACGCCGTTGGCATTGGCGCGCAGCCCCAGCTGACAGCCGTCGGGGTTGACCGCCAGCACCACGTGGTGGCGCAACTGTTCGGGGGCGATGCTGCGCAGCGCGCAGGACAGGGTTACGATGGCGGCGCTCTCATCGCCGTGGGTGCCGGCGATGATCAGCCCGGTCTGCGGGCCGCTGACCGCCGCTGGGAAATAGAGCAGCGGTGCGCCCAGCAGCGAGCTGCCGTAGTTCTCTCCTGCGATGGCCAACTGGCCACGTTCACTGCGTGGTCGATGTTCGGTCATGGTATTGTCCCTGAGTTAAAGGCCGAGAGTCATTGTCATTTTATTCAGTGTATTACGCTTTGAGACATCTTTCCCATCGCAATTGTGCGGCGTTTGCGCGATCTGTGATGCGGTAGCGGCGAAAACGCCAATTAAACCGCACCTGGCCTGAGGCTGTTGTTATACTAACGGCAGAGCTAAGCCAATCACCCGCAAGAGGATTTAACATGCCAGTAGCCAGAATCATCGCCAGCTATAGCGAAAATGAAAATGACACCATCACGCTGCTGTGCGGCGTAGACGCTGAAAACCAGATCCGCCAGGGGGAATGGTTCGGCGTGGTGAAAAACGACGACGGGCGCGGGGACGAATCGAACTATCCGTTCACCCTGCATATCGATTACCAGAAAGATGCCTTCTATCTCGACTACGGCTACGACGACGCGGATGCGCGTCAGCTGCAAAAAACCGATATCTCGGCTCGTCCGCTGGCTGAGAAAGGCTTTTTCACCGTGTTCGATGAAGAAGAGGGTGAAGAGTTCAGCTACCGCATCAACAGCATCCACCTGTACGACTGACGGTCGCCGCTGCAAACACCGCCCGTGCCGCCCTGCGCCGCACGGGTTTTTTATCGCCTGAATCGCACTTTTTGCAACTTCTCGGCCGTGAGCGCTAGGCCGGATGGATCTTGTGCTATATGATAAAAAATTCAGATGGTTAACGGGGGACAAATCACAATGACGGGAAAAAAAATGCAACGGGGTTTTCGTTTGGCGCTCTGCGCGGCGGCGATCGGCGCCTGTATGAGCAGCGCCATGGCGGCGCAGGTTCCCCCGGGCACCGCGCTGGCGGACAAACAGGAAATCGTGCGCCACATTAAAGACGAACCGGCCTCGCTCGATCCGATCAAAGCGGTGGGCTTGCCGGAGGCTCAGCTGGCGCGCGATCTGTTCGAAGGGCTGGTCAATCAGGACGCCAACGGCAAAGTGATCCCCGGCGTCGCCACCCGCTGGCAGACCAGCGACAACCAGACTTATATCTTCCATCTGCGTAAAGACGCGCGGTGGTCAAATGGTGACCCTGTCACGGCAAAAGACTTCGTCTACAGCTGGCAGCGGCTGGTAGAACCGAAAAATTTGTCGCCGTTCGCCTGGTTCGCGCAGCTGGCGGGGATCCAGAACGCCGAGCAGATCATCAGCGGCAAACTGCCTGCCGATCGCTTGGGCGTATCGGCGCCGGATGACTACACGCTCAAGGTGCAGTTGGACAAGCCGGTGCCGTACTTCGTCAGCCTGACGGCCAACTTCAGCCTGTTCCCGGTGAACAAGGCGGTGGTGGAAAAATACGGCAACGACTGGACCAAGGTCGGCAATCTGGTGGGCAACGGCGCGTTCAAACTGCAGGAACGGGTGGTGAACGAGAAGCTGGTGCTGACGCCTAACGACCATTACTGGGATCATGCGCGCACCGTGCTGACCAAAGTGACCTTCGTGCCGATCAACCAGGAATCCAACGCCACCAAGCGTTACCTGGCGGGTGACATCGACATCACCGAATCCTTCCCGAAAAACATGTATCAGAAGCTGCTGAAAGACATTCCGGGGCAGGTGTACACCCCGGATCAATTGGGCACCTATTACTACGCGTTCAACACCCAGCGTGCGCCAACCAACGATGTGCGGGTGCGCCAGGCCTTGTCCTATGCCATCGATCGCAAGATTATCGCGGAAAAAGTGCTGGGCACCGGCGAAAAACCGGCCTATCACTTCACGCCGGATGTGACCGCCGGGTTCAAACCGGAAGCGAGCTTGCTGCAACAGCAATCGCAGGCGGAGCTGGACGCGCAGGCCAAAGCGTTGCTGCAGGCGGCCGGTTACGGCCCGAACAACCCGCTGAAGCTGACGCTGCTGTATAACACCTCGGAAAGCCACCAGAAGATCGCCATCGCCGTGGCCTCGATGTGGAAGAAAAAGCTGGGGATTGACGTCAAGTTGCAAAACCAAGAGTGGAAAACTTACATCGACAGCCGCAATACCGGCAATTTCGATGTGATCCGCGCCTCCTGGGTGGGTGACTATAACGAGGCGTCGACCTTCCTGTCGCTGCTGACCTCCACCCACAGCGGCAATATCGCCAAGTTCAAGAATGCGGACTACGACAAGCTGCTGGCGCAGGCGGGGCGGGAAACCAATCCGGCGGCGGTGACCGCCGATTACAACAAGATGGAACAGATCATTGCCGATCAGGCGCCGATCGCGCCGATATATCAATACACCAATGGCCGCCTGATCAAACCGTGGGTAAAAGGCTACCCGATCACCAATCCGGAAGACGTGGCCTATAGCCAAACGATGTATATTATAAAACACTGAATGGGCTTATTTATCGCCCCCGCGCAATGCGGGGGCGGTATTTTTTCTCGGCGGCGAAACTACGAGGCTAATTAATTTTCCCACGCGACAAACCCCGTTTAATAATAAACAGGGTTGCCATCATCACATTAATATTGTCTATTTCAGAGCGCGGTTACGCTTACAGACAGTCCCGCATGGCGTCCACCACTACGCGGCCGCTCATATCGGTCTGAGTAATGCGGTAGCTGGTGGGATAAGAACGACGGGTACTGAAACGATCGTGGACGGAGACCTTGCCAATCTGCAGGCCGGCGGCGTTTTTCACCACGAACTCACTGATCTCTTCCTGGCCCTGGTTTTGCAAATGAATATTGCTGATTTTTTCCAGCGTATCGCTGGCGTTTATTTTTAAATGGTCGCGTAACATAACTACCTCCTCGTAGTGAGAAAAGTATATGCCCCTAAAATTTGCGCTGAAACAGCTTTGTGTTGATTTATTATTATCATTTTGAATTAAAATTGATAGCAATATGTTAAGTCATAATAATAACGGCATTACCAGCGCTTTATCGGTGATATTGTCTGATTTATCGGCAAGGGTTTATTTCATTGCCGTTATTATTAGTCTGCATTAATGGGAAACAGCGCCGGCCTGGCCGCCGGCGCGGGAAAGACGCAGGCGACGTTGTGCCCACAGCCGGGTACGATCGTTAACCGATGCGGCTTATCCGGCGCCAGATAACGTCGGTCATAGTCGGCATAGGCCAGGGCGCGCTGCAGCCGATAAGGACCCTGCAGCTGGGCGGCGCAGGATTTGTCGAGTATCCGATAGTAGGCGCCCGGCGCGGTGCCGGTATCATCGGCGGCGGCCAGATAAGTGATATCGGCCGCAGCATAGCGCCTGCGAGCCGCGTCTGCAGTGCGCTGCAGGTGAGCGGGAAGCGCTTCCAGACCGTATTTCCAGCGATTGGCCTGCGGGCAGCGGCCGGCGTCCAGCGTTTGCCAGCGGAAACGGCAGGCTGTTTCAATGCCGCAGCTTCCCCGGCTTGTGGGCAGAGGGCGCAGGCGATCAAAATAGAGCCAGCTGCCGGGATCGGCCACCACATAGCGCAGACGCACTCCGCTTGGCGGATGAGCAAAGCCGACATAATGTTGTACGAACTGGGCGCCGGCGGAAAAACCGGCCACGGTGATCGACTGCAGCGACGGCCAACGCCGTTTCAGATCGGCCAGCAGGTTATCCATGGCGTTGAACGAGCCGGTTTTCCCGCCATTATCCAAACCGCCTGCGATCCACGAGCCGCAGCGCCAGAGAGCGTCACCGTCTTGCGGCTGGGGCAGACCGGCGGAATGGCAGCGGGCGGCGAGTTTCACCGGCACCTGGAACAGCGGGGCGACCAGCAAGCTGTTGTCTCCCGCTCCCTGCGCGGCATCGATCGCCGCTTGCAACGTCTTGGCGGCGTCGCGTGGATGCCCGTGCATCACCACCAGCGCGGTATGCGGCTGGGGGGATCGAGCGCGAGCGACAAAATAAGGCAGGGAACCCGCCGCCGTCGGCGCGTGGTAGGGCGTGGCGAGACGTTCTAACACCGGTTCTGCGCGAACCGATTGGCCGAACAGCAGCAGAGTGGCCATGGCGATGCAGCGCAGGCGGCGGCGCCTCGTCAGGTTCGGCGCAGCACCGTGCGCATTTGTCTCAGGACTTCCCGGCATCGTTGTTCCTCACGCGCGCGTTGATAGTAGCGATAAAAGGCGCGTTCCGAACTGAGGTTACCCGCGCGTGCCAGCTGCCTGAAGGTCAGGAATGCCAGGCTGAACATAATCATAATAAATAATAGGCCGGGGAACAGCAGCTGCCAGCCGTCGGTGATGCGCGCATTAGGCAGATAGTGGAGTGAATGGGGCGTAATCAATACCCCTAACTGCTGCAGTCCCCATTGAGTCAAAGCGGGGAACAGCACCAGCAGCGTAACGAACACCAAATACAGCAAGAAATAGCGGCAGGAAAGCAGGAAACGTTTGAAAGCGTTATTGGCGCTTGGCCGCAACACGAAGCCAGCGGACGTGGCGTGCAAGATTTGCTGGCGGCCACCGGTGAAGCGATAGCGTTCCAGCGCCGCTACGCTGTCCGGTAACGCCAACAGCAGCTGCAGTGCAGTGAGGCTGGCGCTGCTGTTGCCGATATAGTCGCGAAAGCGTAACAGGTGTATGGGGGCGCTTTGGGGCTTCTCGACGGATTCGAGCAGGTTTAGCAGCTTATCGTGGTTTTCCCGCCGAATGCGGAAGGGCATTTTGACGAGGGCGAAAAACATCGCGCCAAAGGCGCCTACGGTGGGTACGACGATGTCCAGAAAAGTTTTTAGCATGGCGATCTCCTGCGGTTCTCCGTTCGTTCCTTGCGGCAGAAGTATAGATCACGTTTATGGGACAACGAGAAAACTGGCGTTACAGCTTGGCCTTTGATCTCCAAGGCGTTAACGCTAGACTCAGCAACATAAGCAAGACTGAGGGGATAAATGAATGGATGTGATTGAGGGGAGCGAGCTGCAGGTCGCCGATGCGGTTTACGCCTACCAGCTCGACGGCAAGGGGGGCGTCACGCCGATCGAGCGGGATGACAAGATCACCTGCGACGCACCGTGCTGGCTGCATCTTGATTACGCGCACCCGGCCAGCGCTGAATGGCTGAGTACCACGCCGCTGCTGCCGGACTCGGTGCGTGAAGCGCTCTCCGGCGAAAGCTCACGGCCGCGCGTCAGCCGCCAGGGCGAAGGCACCATGATCACCCTGCGCAGCATCAACTTTAACGCCAACTCACGGCCGGACCAGTTGGTCACCATCCGCGTGTACATCACCGATAAACTGATTATCTCCACCCGGCACCGCAAGGTGTATTCCATCGATCAAGTGGTGAACGATCTGCAAAGCGGCGCTGGGCCGACCAACAGCGGCAGCTGGCTGGTGGAAATTTCCGATGCGTTGACCGATCACACCAGCGAATTTATCGAGGATCTGCACGACAAGATTATCGATCTGGAGGACGCCTTGCTGGAGCAGCAGGTGCCGGAGCGCGGCCAGCTGGCGCTGATCCGTAAACAGCTGATCGTGCTGCGCCGTTACATGGCGCCGCAGCGCGACGTCTTCGCGCGGCTGGCCAGCGACCGCCTGCCGTGGATGAGCGATGACGATCGTCGCCGCATGCAGGATATCGCCGATCGCCTGGGACGGGGATTGGACGATCTGGACGGCAGCATCGCGCGCACCGCCATCTTGTCCGACGAAATCACCACGGTGATGGCCGACGCGATGAACCGCCGCACTTACACCATGTCATTGTTGGCGATGGTATTTCTGCCCACCACTTTCCTGACCGGGTTGTTCGGGGTCAACCTTGGCGGTATTCCGGGCGGCGGTAATCCTTTCGGTTTCGCGGCATTTTGCCTGATGCTGGTCGGATTGGTGCTTGGCGTCGCCTGGTGGTTGAAGCGCAGCCGCTGGCTGTAGGCAAAAATGACGAAAACCCGGTTAACATTGAGCAATATCAACATTTAGCCGGGGTAAATGGGGCATGATCTCTCTCGCAGGTGAATGCAACGTCAAGCGATGGGCGTTGCGCTCCATAATTGTCTTACTTTCTTATTTTTGAATTACTGCATAGCACATTTGATTCGTACAATGCCGGTTTAATCACCGGCATTTTTTTATTCGGCTTTCCTTCTTCTTCAGGCCGCGCTTTCATCCCAGAAGCTGGCTTCAATCTTGTGCCCATCCAAATCACGGACAAAGCAGCCGTAGTAAGCCTCGCCGTAATGCGGCCGCGAACCGGGCGCGCCTTCATCGACGGCGCCGGCCAGCAGCGCCTGGCGATGGAATTCATCCACCTGTTGCTTACTGGTGGCGAAAAAACCGACGTGCGTGCCATTGCCGGGCGAGGCCGGCCGGCCGTCGATCGGCACCTGCAGCCAAAACTCCGGGTAGTCGCGGCCGTAACCAATGGCGCCGGGATGCTCCAGCACGCGTCGGCAACCCAAAGCGGCCAGTGCACGATCGTAAAAGGCGGCGGCGGCCTCGAAATCGTTGGAGCCCAGTGAGACGTGGGACAGGCAGGGGGTGATGTTCATTGCGCGATCTCCATATGACTGTATAAATAAACAGTATAGGGTAAAAACGGCACTGCCCAGTAAATTTTGCGCAAACTGTGAACAGGATCGAGATCGTCGGGAAAGGTAAATGTCGCCGCTCGCAGGATGGCAAGCGGCGAGGGGGCTTATTTGATTTCCAGCACGTTCAAACGCTCTGGCGCAGGCGCCGCGTCGTCCGAGTCTTCCGGCTGCCAGCCGACCGGCTGCATCGGGATGTCTTCGCGATCGAAGGCCAAATCGCCGCCGTCCACCACGGCGCTGCCGTGGTGAATGCCTTTGAAATCGAACAGGTTGATATCGCTCAGGTGCGAAGGCACCACGTTCTGCATGGCGCTGAACATGGTTTCCAACCGGCCTGGGTAACGCTTGTCCCAGTCGCGCAGCATGTCGCCGATCACCTGGCGCTGCAGATTAGGCTGCGAGCCACACAGATTGCATGGAATGATCGGGAACGCTTTGGCGATCGAGAAACGCTCGATGTCTTTCTCGCGGCAATAGGCCAGCGGGCGGATGACCACGTGTTTGCCGTCGTCGCTCATCAGCTTGGGCGGCATGCCTTTCATCTTGCCGCCGTAGAACATGTTGAGGAACAGCGTCTGCAGAATGTCGTCGCGGTGGTGGCCCAGAGCGATCTTGGTGGCGCCCAGTTCGGTGGCGGTGCGGTACAGAATGCCGCGGCGCAGACGCGAACACAGCGAACACGTGGTTTTCCCTTCCGGGATCTTGTCTTTAACGATGCTGTAGGTGTTTTCTTCGACGATCTTGTACTCCACCCCCAGGCTTTCCAGATAGGCGGGCAGAATGTGCTCCGGGAAGCCGGGCTGTTTCTGATCGAGGTTCACCGCCACCAGCGAGAAGTTGACCGGCGCGCTTTGCTGCAGATTGCGCAGGATCTCCAGCATGGTGTAGCTGTCTTTGCCGCCGGACAGGCAGACCATAATGCGGTCGCCTTCTTCAATCATATTGAAATCGGCGATCGCTTCGCCCACGTTGCGGCGCAGGCGCTTTTGCAATTTGTTCAGGTTGTACTGCTCTTTTTGGCTAACGGATTGCTTTTCTGACATTTAAATCGTGCTCATTCTCAATGGGGGCACTAGGGGCATGGCGTTATAGACCGCGAGTTTACCATTCAACCGGCCGATTTTGATCATTATTCATCATCCAGCCGCCACGCACCCGACGCGAGGCCTGTATGGTACGGATTGCGCGCCGGAATGCCAGCAGGTTTTGTTGCTGCGATTTACGTCGGCGGTAAAAGAACAGGGCGCGAATTGCTCGCGCCCTGAGGGAGGTTACTCAGCGGCGGACTTTTCCGCCTTGCCGGCCAGCAGGCTGAGGAAATCGTATTTCTCCTTCAGCTCTTTCTCGGCGGCCTGATACAGCGCGCTGGCCACCTCCGGCTGCTGCGCGTTCAGGCGACGGAAACGCTGCTCGTTCAGCAGTGTTTCAGCCAGGCTGCTGTTCGGCGGGCGCGAATCCAGCGCCAATGCGGCCTTGCCCTCGGCGCTGCGGCGCGGATCGAAGCGGTACAGCGGCCAGAAACCGGTGGCGGTCAGCTGTTTCATCTGATCGTGGCTGAGCGCCAGATCGTAGCCGTGCTCTTCGCACGGGCTGTAGGCGATGATCAGCGACGGCCCCGGATAGGCCTCGGCCTCCTGAATCGCTTTCACCGTCTGGTTAAGCTGCGCCCCCAGCGAAATCTGCGCGACGTAGACATGGCCGTACATCATCATACTGACGCCCAGATCCTTGCGCGCCTTGCGCTTGCCGTGCTCGCCGAACTTGGTCACCGCGCCCAGCGGCGTGGCTTTCGACTGCTGGCCGCCGGTGTTGGAGTAGCACTGGGTGTCGAGCACCAGCACGTTGACGTTCTCCGTCAGGCTGAGCACGTGATCCAAACCGCCAAAGCCGATGTCGTAGGCCCAGCCGTCCCCGCCGATCAGCCAGATCGATTTATCCACCAGGTAGTCGGCGTCCGCCGCCAGCTGGCGCGCATCTTCACCTTCAATACTCGCTAGCAGCGCGCGCAGTTCGGCGATTTGCTTGCGGCGCGGCTCCGGCGCCACGTCGGCCATCTGCAGGGCGTTGACCAATTGCTCCGGCAGCTGCGGCGCCAGTGCGTTCAGCAGACGCAGCACTCGCGCGCGATGTTGATCGACCGTCAGGCGGAAGCCCAGGCCGAATTCGGCGTTGTCTTCGAACAGCGAGTTGGCCCACGCCGGCCCGCGCCCTTCGGCGTTGGTGGTGTACGGCGTGGTCGGCAGGTTGCCGCCATAGATCGACGAACAGCCGGTGGCGTTGGCGATCAGCAAACGGTCACCATAGAGCTGGGTCAACAGCTTGATGTACGGCGTTTCGCCGCAGCCTGAGCAGGCGCCGGAGTACTCGAACAGCGGCGTGATCAGCTGCGAGGTGCGAATGTCGATGCGCTCCAGCTGCGCCGGATCGATTTCCGGCAACTGCAGGAAGAAGTCATAGTTGTCTTTCTCCGCCGCCAGATTATCGAGGCGCGACGCCATGTTGATGGCCTTGATTTCCGGGTTCTGGCGATCTTTAGCCGGGCAGACCTCGACGCACAGGTTACAGCCGGTGCAATCTTCCGGCGCTACCTGCAGCACGTATTTCTGGCCGCGCATATCGCGCGCTTTCACATCCAGAGACTGCAGAGAGGCGGGGGCGTGTTCCATTTCCGCCGGCTGCACCACCTTG
The DNA here is from genome assembly GCF_000738675.1 of Serratia nematodiphila DZ0503SBS1. Classification (NCBI taxonomy): domain Bacteria; kingdom Pseudomonadati; phylum Pseudomonadota; class Gammaproteobacteria; order Enterobacterales; family Yersiniaceae; genus Serratia; species Serratia nematodiphila. The sequence goes on from NZ_JPUX01000001.1 coordinate 3,399,762, forward strand.
GCGCGAATGGCGGAGTGCGGGCAGGCGGCGACGCAGTGGTTGCACTGGGTGCACAGGTCGGGCTGCCAGATCGGGATCGCTTCGGCGATGTTGCGCTTTTCCCACTGGGTGGTGCCCACCGGCCAGGTGCCGTCCGGCGGGAAGGCGGAAACCGGCAGCGCATCGCCCAGCCCGGCCAGCATCGCGGCGGTAACGGTTTTGACGAAGTCCGGCGCGGCGTCCGACACCACCGGCGGGCGCATCGGGCTGCTGGCGTCTACCGGCTGCAGCGGGATCTCGGTCAGCGCGGCGCGGGTGGCGCCCAGCGCCTGCCAGTTGCGCTCGACGATCTCCTGGCCCTTGCTGCTGTAGCTGCGGGCGATGGCGTCCTGCAGCTGTTGCAGCGCCACGTCGCTCGGCAGGATCTGCGTCAGGTGGAAGAACGCCATCTGCATTACGGTGTTGATGCGCGCGCCGAGCCGGCATTCACGCGCCAGCTTGGCGGCGTTGATGATATAGAAACGCGCCTGGCGTTGGTGCAACAGCGCCTGAACCTCCTGCGGCAGGCGCGACCAGACCTCATCGGCGCCGTAAGGGGTATTGAGCAGGAAGGTGCCGCCGGGCTTCAGGCGTTCGACCATCTGGTACTTATCGATAAACTGCAGTTGGTGGCAGCCGACGAAGTCCGCGTGGCTGACCAGGTAGGCCGAATTGATCGGCTGCTCGCTGACGCGCAGGTGCGACACCGTCAGGCCGCCGGCCTTTTTGGAGTCATAGACGAAATAGCCCTGGGCATACAGCGGCGTGGCGTTGCCGATGATTTTGATGTTGTTCTTGGTGGCAGAGACCGAGCCGTCGCTGCCCAAACCGTAGAACAGCGCTTCCAGCGAGGCGCGCTGCGGCAGGATTTCGTCGCTCAGCGGCAGCGAAAGCCCGGTGACGTCATCGAAGATGCCGACGGTGAAACGCGGGCGTGGCTGCGGCAGGGCCAACTCGCGGAATACCGCCAGCGCGCAGTCCGGGCCGAACTCTTTCGACGACAGGCCGTAACGGCCGCCGATCACCCGCGGCAGCGTGGCGCGCTCCCCCCGGCTGTAGGCTTCCGCCAGCGCGGTCATCACGTCCAGATACAGCGGCTCGGCCAGCGCGCCCGGCTCTTTGGTGCGATCGAGCACCGCGACGCTGCGCACGCTGTCCGGCAGCGCGCCGAGCAGATGCTGGGCGGAGAACGGCCGGAACAGCCGCACCTTGAGCACGCCGACTTTCTCGCCGCGGGTCAGCAGGGTGTCGATCACTTCTTCGCAGGTGCCGGCGGCGGAACCCATCACTACCACCACGCGTTCGGCCTGCGGGTGGCCGTAATAGTCGAACGGCCGATAGCGGCGGCCGGTGAGGGCGGCGAAGGCTTCCATGGCGTCGATCACGTGTTGGCCGGTGGCGTCATACCACGGGTTGGTGGCTTCGCGCGACTGGAAATAGGTGTCCGGGTTGGCGGAAGTGCCGCGCACCACCGGATGATCCGGCGACAGCGCCCGGCTGCGGTGCGCGTCGATCGCCGCCTGCGGCAGCATCTGCCGCAGCGTATCGTCGCTGAGAGGCACAATCTTGTTGATCTCGTGCGAGGTGCGGAAACCGTCGAAGAAATGGATAAACGGCACGCGCGCGTTGAGGGTGGCGGTCTGCGAGATCAGCGCGAAGTCCTGCGCCTCCTGCACGTTGCCGGCACACAGCATGGCGCAGCCGGTTTGGCGCACCGCCATCACGTCCGAATGGTCGCCGAAGATGGACAGCGCGTGCGTGGCCACGGTGCGCGCGGCGACGTGCAGCACGAACGGCGTCAGCTCGCCGGCCAGTTTGTACAGCGTGGGGATCATCAGCAGCAGGCCCTGCGATGAAGTGAACGAGGTCGACAGCGCGCCGGTTTGCAAGGCGCCGTGCACGGTGGCGATCGCGCCGCCTTCCGACTGCATTTCCACCACCCGCGGAATATCGCCCCAGATGTTTTGCCGGCCATCGCCGGACCAGGCGTCCGCCTGCTCCGCCATGGTGGAGCTTGGCGTGATAGGGTAGATGGCAATCACTTCGTTGGTGCGATAGGCCACGGAAGCGACTGCATTATTACCATCTGTAGTTATCATCGGCGTTACCTTTTCATTGCTCACAAAGCCGCGAAAGCGCACTTTCGCAGTAATGGAAAAAAGTCTAACAGAGGGGCGAACGCGGCTTTATCGCGTTTGTGTGGCGGGTGATAAATCGGCAAGCGTATCGGGCATCACTATTTGCATCGCCGGTTGAGGTCACTTCAATAAATTGTTTTCGCCGTTTAAAGACAATTTATTTCCGGCGCGTCATAATTGCGCATCGGTAAACTGATGGAAGAAAACCATGAGCGGATTTATGTATTTGACGATGGCGATCGTTGCGGAAGTGATCGCCACCACCATGTTGAAAGCCTCTGAGGGCTTTACCCGTCTGTGGCCGTCGCTGCTGGTGGTGCTGGGCTACGGCGTGGCGTTTTGGGGGCTGTCGATGGTGGTCAAGAGCATGCCGCTGGGCATCGTGTATGCGATTTGGTCGGGCATGGGGATTGTGCTGGTGTCGGTCGCCGCGGTGTTCGTTTATCAGCAAAAATTGGATTGGCCGGCGATCGTTGGCATGGGATTAATTATTGCCGGCGTGCTGGTGATTAATTTACTGTCGAAAGCCTCGGTGCACTGAGTGTTATTTTAATGTAAAAAAAAGCCGGCGTGACAGCAAGTCGCGCCGGTTGAAGAATTCAGCCATCATTCACTGAAAATAGTGGAATGCTAATTAGTTAGCGCCGCCAGCATAGACACAAATATCGTTCTCTCCGGTAGCAAAAAATGCGCCGCCGCAATGAAAGCACGCGAAGATAATTAATACCGCTGTCGCGGGAAAAACTTCCTCGATGGCCGCGGTGACGTTATCACTTTTTTGCGTGCGGCCAGTACCTGACAGCGAGTGGCGCCGTCACGGAAATATTCTGCAAACAAAATAAATGTTCGGCCGGCGCAAAAAAACGACAAATAATGGCTGGAATATATTTTCATTATTTATATATCGAGCTAGATTAAACAAGTTTGCATCAAAGATAGCGAAACGTGTCCGCCAAGTGACGCGCGTTATCAGCAATGGCGATTTTACACAGCGCAGTTCCGGGTTCAGGAGTGGGATAATGACGACATCAAAATGGCTGCTTGCCAGCGCCGTGCTGCTTTTAGCCGCCTGCAGCAGCAATAACGAAGAGCCAGTACAGCAGGGCAACAGTGCCAGAATCAATACGTTGCAGACCAGCGCCGGTTGCGCGGCGGTCGGCGGCGTTACCACCATCGCGCACAACTTGAACGGTGAAGCGCTGCGCATGTGCCAGATGCCGAACGGCAAGCAGTGCGAAGAACGTACGCTGGCCCTGGGCAGCTGCGCCGGGTAAGCCCGCGGCGCCTGGCCTGCAGGATCAATACACCCAATCGCGCAGGGTATAAATAAGCGTGTGGCCGCTGCCGGTGAGCGTCAGCTGCTGTGCGTTTAGCGTCACTTCGGCGCCGTTTTCCAGCACGGTGCCAATCACCCGATCCCAGCGGTTGCGCTGCTCATCAGGGCACAGCTTGCGCGTGGTGGCCAGCGATTTCACCGTCAGCACGCCGTCGCGTAATTGCCCCTGGCCGAAAAAGCGGTTGCACATCGTGCCGGAGACATGCAGGTTCTCGCCGAATTCCAGATTGAGCAGGCCGCCGCCCGCCGGTGATTTTGCCGTTTCGCCATCCACGCTTTGCAACACGAAGTTGTGATGCAACAGATCGCCTGGCGTGACGGCCGTGTGTGGTTTCATGCTGCACCCCGCTAAGGCCAGCGCCGCAAGGGCGGCTACCGTGGTTTTTCTCATCGCGTTCTCTCAAATAAACAGGGCGCCGCAAGGGCGCCCCGAGGTTACGCTCAGGCGTTCAACTGGTTCGGGCAGGTTTCGCCGCGATCCAACTGGCTGATGTTCTGCAGCGTGGTTTGTGAAATGCTGGTCAGCGCCTCTTCGGTCAGGAAAGCCTGATGGCCGGTAAACAGCACGTTGTGGCAGGCCGAGAGGCGGCGGAACACGTCGTCCTGAATCACGTCGTTAGACTTGTCCTCAAAGAACAGATCGCGTTCGTTCTCGTAGACGTCCATCCCGAGGGCGCCGATTTTTTGCTGCTTCAGCGCATCGATGGCGGCGGTGGAATCGATCAGCGCGCCGCGGCTGGTGTTGATCACCATTACGCCGTTTTTCATCATCGCGAAGGCGTCGGCATTCAGTAGGTGGTGGTTCTCCGGCGTCAGCGGGCAGTGCAGGGTGATCACGTCGGATTGCGCGTACAGCGTCTTCAGATCGACATACTCCGCGCCCAGTTCCAGCGCCTGTTCGCTCGGGAACGGATCGTAGGCCAGCAGTTTCATGCCGAAGCCTTTCAGAATGCGCATCGTCGCCACGCCGATTTTACCGGTGCCGATCACGCCGGCGGTGCGATTGTGCATGTTAAAGCCGATCAGCCCTTCCAGCGAGAAGTTGGCGTCGCGGGTACGCTGATAAGCGCGGTGAATACGGCGGTTCAGGCACATCATCATGCCGACCGCGTGTTCTGCCACGGCCTCCGGCGAGTAGGCCGGCACGCGCACCACCTTGATGCCCAGTTCTTTGGCGGCGTCCAGATCGACGTTATTGAAACCGGCGCAGCGCAGGGCGAGAATTTCGACGCCCAGCGCCGCCAGTTCTTCGAGCACTTCACGGCTGCCGTCGTCGTTGACGAAGATACACACCGCCTTGCAACCGGCGGCCGTTTTGGCGGTTTTTTTACTGAGTAAAAAGTCGAAGAATTCCAGCTCATAGCCAAACTGCTGATTCACCAGTTCGAGGTATTTACGGTCATACTGTTTGGTACTGTATATCGCCAATTTCATCGTGGTTTCTCCACCGTGATTTTGTGATCAATTTAACAGATTTTAGTAAATTCGACAATTGGTTAGCCCGTTTCGACATGGCCGAAATCGCTGCTGCAAGGCTGCGGTGGGTCTGGATACGATGGAGGGAAGACGACGGTGGCGACAGGCGGCAAAAAAATCCCCACGGGGGTGTGGGGAATGGCTTCTCTAGTACACAGTTAGCTAGCAGCTAAACTTTTATTAGAATGGTTGCAAGACTATTAATCATCAACGGTAACAACAATAACAAAAGTCTGAAAACTGTCCTGTTTATGTGATGTATATGTAACGAAAATCTACAACCCCGCACACGTTTGCGCCAAAAAGGTGCAAATCGCTTCTGCGAGCCCGCTCGGCTTCACCCTATGTCAAATTCGTGCCATCATTATTGTCAATTCAGGCATAGACTTAACCAATGCCTAACTCAGGAACGAAGCAATCATTTAATGACCAGGCGATTGAAAGTATTCATAGGGACGGTGGCGGGCTGCGCAATCCTGGTGCTGGCGTTGTGGCAAACCTTGCCGCGCTGGCTGCCGGGGGTGTTATCGCATTGGTTGCCGGCGGGGAGCCGCCTGGAATTGCAGGGCAAATTGCACTGGCGCCAGGGCGGCCTGGCGTTGGCGGGGGCGCGTTTCACTGCGCAAGATTGCCTGTTGGCCAACGTCGGGCCGACGCGGCTGGTTTACCGCCAGGGCCGCTGGCAGCTGTCGAGCGATAAGGTCAGCGTCGATAGCGCCTGTTTGTCAAAACTGCCGAGTGGCGACGCCAACAGCGCGCCGCTGGCGCTCGATCAGCTGCAGCAACAGCTGCCGCCGCTGGATCTCACCATTAATGACCTGACGCTCATTCCCTGGCAGCGCTATGCCGGCAAGCTGCAGCTTTCCTCCGGCCCCGACGGGCAACGTCTGCATTATCGGGGCCCGAATCTCAGCGCTGAGGCGCAGCTGGATGAAAAACAGCAGCTGACGTTGCAGAGCCTGACCGTGGTTCCGCCCAACAGCGCACAACCTTTGCACCTCGCCGGCAAGATCACCATCCCGTTGGATCTGGCCAGCCTGCCGACGCAGGGCGCGTTGCAGGGGGAAATGCAAACCGCCTATCTGGAAAAACCGGTATTGCTGGACATGCGCTGGCAACAGCAGCAGGGCGTATTGACGGTGAGCGAGAAAGGCGACGATCGCCCGCTGGCGGTGTTGCCGTGGGAAGTCTCGCCGCAGCGGGTCAGCATCAAGCAGGGCGAGTGGCGTTGGCCGTACAGCGAGCAGCCGTTGAACGGCGGGCTCAGCATCGCGCTGCACGATTGGAGCAAAGGGCTGGATGAAACGGAGATCAGCGCGCGGCTGAACGTGATCACCGCGGGTCACAACGGCAAGGGCAATGCGGTGCTCACCCTCGGGCCGGGCAAGGTGGGGTTGACCGACAGCGATCTGCGCTTCCAACTGACCGGCCAGGCCAATCTGGCCGACTTTTCCACTACCGCGTCGATCCCGGGTGTGATCGGCGGCAGCATTCTCAACCCGACGCTGGTGCTGCAGCCCGGTTCGCTGCTGCGCCTGTGGGGCAAGGTGACGCCGGAAATGACGCTGGAAGAGGCGCGTTTGCCGCTGGCGGGCGTGAAGGTGACCGCCGCCGGCATCACCGGCCGCCTACAGGCGATTTTGAGCGCCAGCGACAGTTACTGGGGCCGCTTCAAGCTGCACCTGGACGGCCAGGCACAGGATTTCTGGCCGGACAAGGGCCACTGGCAATGGCGTTACTGGGGCAATGGCCGCTTGCCGCCGCTGCAGGCCGCCTGGGACGTCGCCGGCAGCGGCCGTTGGCGCGACAGTGAGTTGGTGCTCGACAAACTTTCCACCGGCTTCGATAAGTTGAAGTACGGTCTGGTGACGGTCGCCGCGCCGCGCCTGAGCCTCAATCAGCCGCTGCGCTGGCGGCGTGATGAACAAAGTCCGCAGTTCAACGGCGAGTTGCAGCTGGCGGCGGATAAGGTCAGCTTCAGCGACGGCGGCTATCTGCCGGCGCCGGTGCTGGCGCTGCAGGTGAACGGCCGTTCACCGGGCAGTTTCCAGCTGCAGGGCAAACTGCAGGCGCAACAGATTGGGCCGATCGCGCTGCGCGGCCGTTGGGACGGCGAACGTCTGCGCGGCGAAGCCTGGTGGCCGAAACAGTCGCTGAAGGTGTTCCAACCGCTGCTGGCGCCGGATCTCAATCTCACGCTGCGCGACGGCGAGTTTTACGCGCAGTCGGCGTTTTCCGCCGCTCGCGAACAAGGGTTCGAGGCCGGTGGCCACTGGGTGGTGAAAAACGGCGGCATGTGGCTGAAGGACGGCGAGATGAGCGGCCTGGATTTTATCCTGTCGTACCGGTTCAAGCAGCATCAGTGGCAATTGGGGGCCAAACAGCCGGTGTCGCTGCGCATCAAGTCTTTCACCAACCTGTTCGAGATGCAGAATATTTCCGCCGATCTGCAGGGCACCTATCCTTATAGCGAAAGGCAGCCGCTGACGTTGAGCAACGTCGGCGTGGACATGCTCAACGGGCATATCAGCCTGTCGGCGCTGCGGTTGCCGCAGCATGACGCCGCGGTGCTGAAGCTGGACAAGGTCGATCTCAGCGCGCTGTTCACCGCTCTGAAACCGAAGCAGTTTGCCATGTCCGGCCGGGTCGACGGCGAACTGCCGCTGTTCCTGAATCACCCGAAATGGCTGGTGCAAAACGGCTGGATCGCCAACGCCGGCACCCTGACGCTGCGCCTGGACAAAGACATGGCCGACGCCATCGGCAGCAACAACCTGGCGACCGGCGCGGCGATCGACTGGCTGCGCTACATGGAAATCAACCGTTCGCACGCCCGGGTCGATCTCGACAACCTGGGCGAGCTGACGCTGAGCGCGCGCATCGACGGCATCAACCCGCAGAAAAGCGCCAAGCGCGAGGTGATCCTGAACTATCGCCATCAGGAAAACGTGTTTCAGCTGTGGCGCAGTTTGCGCTTCGGCGACAATTTACAGGAGTGGCTGGAGCAGGCCCTCTCACAACCTGGGGAGCAACAATGAAAATCATGAGTGTGTCGGCGCTGGCAGCGGTGCTGTGCGTTTCGCTGCTGAGCGGCTGCGTGCCGCGCATCGAGGTGGCGACGCCGAAGGATCCGATCACCATCAATATGAACGTCAAGATCGAGCATGAGATTCATATCAAGGTGGATAAGGACGTCGAAAACCTGCTGAAAACCCAAAGCGGTCTGTTCTAGGAGCCGACATGAAAAAACGTTATGTGTGGCTGGCCGGCGCCGCCTGGCTGTTCAGCAGCGTGGCGATGGCGCTGACGCTGGATGAGGCGAAGCAGCAAGGGCGGGTGGGCGAAACCCTGAGCGGCTATATTGCGCCGGTGAAACAGGATGCGGAAACGCTGGCGCTGGTGAAGCGCATCAACGCCGGCCGCGCCGAGAAGTATCAGGAAGTGGCGGACGGCAACCATATCGCCGTCGACGAAGTGGCACGCATGGCGGGGCAGAAGCTGGTGACGCGTGCGCAGAGCGGCGAGTATGTGCGCGGCATCAACGGACAATGGTTGAAGAAATAAAAAAAGCGCGCCGTCTGGCGCGCTAAATGATACGGATAGATGATTATTATGAGGGTAGTGCAGGTTTGACAGGACTTGCCTTTTGTCCGGCAGGGGCACGGCGCCCCTGCGCAGGGTCTTAGGCAGCAACCACCTGAGACAGGGCCGCTTTGGCGTCTTCCTGGGCTTTGGTGGCCACTTCCGGGCCGTAGGCGATGCCTTCCGCGAAGACGAACTCCACGTCGGTAATGCCGATGAAGCCCAGGAACAGACGCAGGTAAGGTTCTACCAGGTCGGTTGGGGTGCCTTTATGGATGCCGCCGCGGCTGGTCAGGATCACGGCGCGTTTGTTTTTCACCAGGCCTTCCGGACCGTTTTCGGTGTAGCGGAAGGTCACGCCGGCGCGGGCAACCAGATCGAAATAGTTTTTCAGCTGGGTCGGGATGTTGAAGTTGTACATCGGTGCGGCAATCACGATGACGTCATTGGCCTGCAGCTCGGCGATCAGCTCGTCCGACAGCGCCAGCGCTTCTTGTTGACGCGGGGTCAACGGCGCATCGGAAGGACGCAGCGCGCCAACCAGTTCGCCGTCCAGCACCGGGATTGGCTGTGCGGCCAGATCGCGCACGGTGATGGTGTCGCCGCTATGGGCGTTGCTCCATTGCTCTACGAAGAAATCGGCCAGTTGGTTAGACTGAGAGTAGGTCGCCAGGATGCTTGATTTCAGAACCAATACGTTGCTCATCGATAATTCCTTACGTTGTGACAGTGACATCAGGACTCAGCGTCCCTTGCATGAAGTACATGCTATTCACATTCCTCCAACAGTGATAGCGCAATATTTCGAGATCTTCGTTCGATTTTATTGAATGACATGCCGAGGTTTTGCTCGCGGAAGTAGGGCGAAAAAGCCGTTTGTGATAGGCTGTGCGGCTAAAGCAAAAAAATCGCTAAAAAAACATTAAACCGTTGCTAAGCCTGGTCTTGGCGGCGAAGAAACAAGGAACACTGAACGTGAAATCTCCGCTCGAGGCACTGCCGGCCCAACTGGGCGAGCTGATGCTCCGCGATCAACAACGCCTGCGTCGTCGCCTGCATGGCGCACGAAAAATCAAAAATCCCGATGCCCAGCTGGCGGTCGCCGCCGAAGTGGAAAGCGACATCGCGGCGGCGCGGCAAAAAGTGCTGGCGCGCGCCGCGTCTTGCCCGCGCATTACCTATCCGGAAAGCCTGCCGGTCAGTCAGAAAAAGCAGGACATTTTAAACGCTGTCCGCGATCACCAGGTGGTGATCGTTGCCGGGGAGACCGGCTCGGGGAAAACCACCCAGTTGCCGAAGATCTGTCTGGAGCTGGGGCGTGGGGTGAAAGGGCTGATCGGCCACACCCAGCCGCGCCGCCTGGCGGCGCGCACCGTCGCCAACCGCATCGCCGACGAGCTGGAAACCCCGCTCGGCGGCAGCGTCGGTTACAAGGTGCGCTTCAACGATCAGGTCGGGGAAAACACCCTGGTCAAGCTGATGACCGACGGCATCTTGCTGGCGGAAATTCAGCAGGATCGCCTGCTGATGCAGTACGACACGCTGATCATCGATGAAGCGCACGAGCGCAGCCTCAACATCGACTTTATTCTCGGCTACCTGCGTGAACTGCTGCCGAAGCGCCCGGATCTCAAGGTGATCATCACCTCGGCGACCATCGATCCGCAGCGCTTCTCGCGCCACTTCAACAATGCGCCGATCATCGAGGTTTCCGGCCGCACTTACCCGGTGGAGGTGCGTTACCGCCCGGTGGTCGACGACGGCGACGATACCGACCGCGACCAGCTGCAGGCGATTTTCGATGCGGTGGACGAGCTTGGGCGCGAAGGGCCGGGCGACATTCTGATCTTCATGAGCGGCGAGCGAGAGATCCGCGACACCGCCGACGCTCTGAACCGCCTCAATTTGCCGCACACCGAAGTGCTGCCGCTGTATGCGCGCCTGTCGAACAGCGAGCAGAACCGGGTGTTCCAGTCGCACCACGGTCGCCGCATCGTGCTGGCCACCAACGTGGCGGAAACCTCGCTGACGGTGCCGGGCATCAAGTACGTCATCGATCCGGGCACCGCGCGCATCAGCCGCTACAGCTTCCGCACCAAGGTGCAGCGCCTGCCGATCGAGCCGGTGTCCCAGGCTTCCGCCAACCAGCGTAAAGGGCGCTGCGGCCGCGTATCGGAAGGGGTGTGCATTCGCTTGTATTCCGAACAGGACTTCCTGTCGCGGCCGGCGTTTACCGATCCGGAAATTCTGCGCACCAACCTGGCGTCGGTCATTCTGCAGATGACCTCGCTGGGGCTGGGCGACATCGCCGCGTTTCCGTTCGTCGAAGCGCCGGATAAACGCAACATTCAGGATGGCGTGCGCCTGCTGGAAGAGCTGGGGGCGATCGCCACCGCCGACAACGGCCACTATCAGCTGACGCCGCAAGGCCGGCAGCTGGCGCAGTTGCCGATTGACCCGCGTCTGGCGCGCATGGTGCTGGAAGCGCAGAAGAGCGGCAGCGTGCGCGAGGTGATGATCATCACCGCCGCGCTATCGATTCAGGATCCGCGTGAGCGCCCGATGGACAAGCAGCAGGCCTCGGACGAAAAACACCGCCGCTTCGCCGACAAAGACTCCGATTTCCTGGCGTTCGTCAATCTGTGGGATTATCTGCAGGAGCAGCAAAAGGCGAACTCTTCCAGCCAGTTCCGCCGGCTGTGCCGCAACGATTTCCTCAACTACCTGCGGGTGCGCGAGTGGCAGGATATCTATACCCAGCTGCGCCAGGTGGTGAAAGAGCTGGGGCTGCCGATCAACAGCACGCCTTCCGACTACCGCAGCGTGCACACCGCGCTGCTGACCGGCTTGCTGTCGCACATTGGCCAGAAGGATGCGGACAAGCAGGAATACACCGGCGCGCGCAATGCCCGCTTCTCAATCTTCCCCGGCTCCGGCCTGTTCAAGAAGCCGCCGAAGTGGACCATGGTGGCCGAACTGGTGGAAACCAGCCGCCTGTGGGGGCGCATCGCCGCGCGCATCGAACCGGAATGGATCGAGCCGCTGGCTCAGCATCTGGTGAAACACAGCTACAGCGAGCCGCACTGGTCGAAGTCGCAAGGGGCGGTGATGGCCAGCGAAAAGGTCACGCTGTTCGGTTTGCCGATCGTCGCGGCGCGCCAGGTCAATTACGGCGCCATCGATCCATTGCTGTGCCGTGAGCTGTTTATCCGCCATGCGCTGGTGGAGGGGGACTGGCAGACGCGCCACGCCTTCTTCCGTGAAAACCAAAAGCTGCGCGCCGAAGTGGAAGAGCTGGAGCATAAATCGCGCCGCCGCGACATTCTGGTGGACGACGAGACGCTGTTCGGCTTCTACGATCGCCGCATCCCCAACGACGTGGTTTCCGGCCGTCATTTCGACAGCTGGTGGAAGAATGCCGCCAAACAGCAGCCCGACCTGCTGAACTTCGAAAAAGAGATGCTGATTAAGGAGGGCGCCAACAAGATCAGCGCGCTGGACTACCCGAACTTCTGGCATCAGGGCAATCTCAAGCTGCGGCTGAGCTACCAGTTTGAACCGGGCACCGACGCCGACGGCGTGACGGTGCACATTCCGTTGCCGATCCTCAATCAGGTGGAGGAGCAGGGCTTCGAGTGGCAGATCCCCGGCATCCGCCGTGAGCTGGTGATCGCGCTGATCAAGTCGCTGCCGAAACCGGTGCGCCGCAACTTCGTGCCGGCGCCGAACTACGCCGAAGCATTCCTCGGCCGCGTTACGGCGCTGGAATTGCCGCTGCTGGACGCGCTGGAGCGCGAGCTGCGGCGCATGACTGGCGTGACCGTGTCACGTGATGACTGGCAGTGGGCTCAGGTGCCCGATCACCTGAAAATGACTTTCCGCGTGGTGGGCGAGAAGAACCAGACGCTGCGCGAAGGCAAAGACCTGGCCGCGTTGCGCCTGCAGCTGAAAGAGAAGGTGCAGGAGACGCTGTCGGCGGTGGCCGATGACGGGCTGGAGCAGAGCAATCTGCATGTCTGGAGCTTTGGCCAACTGCCGGCGTTCTACGAGCAGAAGCGCGGCGGCTATTCGATGAAGGCCTACCCGGCGCTGGTGGATGAGAAGGACAGCGTGGCGATCCGCCTGTTCGACAGCGAAAGCGAGCAGCAACAGGCGATGTGGCAGGGCACGCGCCGCCTGCTGTTGCTGAATATTCCTTCGCCGATCAAATATCTGCATGAGAAGCTGCCGAACAAGGCCAAACTGGGGCTTTATTTCAACCCGTACGGCAAGGTACTGGAGCTGATCGACGACTGCATTTCGTGCGGCATCGACAAGCTGATCGCCGAACACGGCGGCCCGGTCTGGCAGGAAGAAGGCTTTGCGCGTTTGCAAGAGCAGATCCGCGCCGAGCTGAACGACACGGTGGTCGAGGTGGCCAAGCAGGTTGAGCAGATCCTGACGGCGGTCTTCAATATCAACAAGCGGCTGAAAGGCCGGGTGGACATGTCGTTGGCGCTGGCGCTGTCGGATATCAAGACCCAGCTCGGTGGCCTGGTCTACCGTGGCTTCGTCACCGGCAACGGATGGAAACGCCTGCCGGACACGCTGCGTTACCTGCAGGCGATCGAGCGCCGGCTGGAGAAACTGGCTATCGATCCACACCGCGATCGCGCGCAGATGCTGCGGGTGGAGCAGGTGCAGCAGGCGTGGCAGCAGTGGCTGAACAAGCTGCCGCCGAAGCGGCAGCAGGAAGAAGAGGTGAAAGCGGTGCGCTGGATGATCGAGGAACTGCGCGTCAGCCTGTTCGCGCAGCAGTTGGGCACGCCTTACCCGATCTCCGACAAGCGCATTCTGCAAACCATCGAACAGCTTTCGGGCTAAGCTCAGGCGCGCCGGCCGGCAAGCGGCCGGCGCAGCGCAAGTTGAAATTCAGGGAACAGATAAGCAGCAACGGCGCTTGATGCGCCGTTGCGAGAGCTACTTGCCCGCCGCCAGGGCGTCCAGCGCGTCGCGGATGCCGGGCACCGCCAGGGCGCGGTTATCGGCGCGATAGCGATCTTTCGCCGCCGGCGCCGAGCTTTGGATGGCGATCAGCTGCCAGCCGTCGGCGGTTTTCAACAGCAGCGGTGAGCCGCTGTCGCCGGGCAGGGTATCACACTGGTGCGACAGTACGCCTTGCTGGGCCCAGCCGGTGACCTTGCAGTTTTGGTGGCTGTAGAGGTCATCCAGATGATCCTCCGGGTAACCCGCCTGAGTGATCAGCCGTTTGGCCTGTTTCAGGGCCTGGGTCAGCGCCTTGCTGTCGCCTTGCCACAGCGGCAACGGTGCGATCGGCAGCGGCTTTTTGTCTTTCAGACGGATCAGCGCAAAATCATAAGCGGCCGCAGCGGGCGGGACAATCCAGCCATCGCCGTCCGGCTTCAGCTTTTTGCCCAGCTTGCTGTCGACCAGGGTCTCGATATCGCCGGTTTGATACTGCCAGGATTTATCGCCTGCCACAAAGCGCAGAGCGATGGCTTTATCCAGTTGCCCGGGCGGCGCCAGCACGCAGTGGCCGGCGGTCAGCGCCAGGTGCGGGGAGATCAGCGTGGCGGTACACAGATTGCCGCTGGCGGTTTCGACCTGGCCGATGGCCTGCCACGGCTGGGCGGCGGTATCCGTGACCTTGATTCGTTCATCTTTGCCGAAAAACAGACGCGTTTGCTCGGCCTTGGACGGGCCGTCGGCGCGTGCCGCCTGAGCAGCGATGAGCGGGAGTGAGCACAGCAACAGTAAAACGGATATGCGCATAGATCTCTTGCCTGACAAATACGGATCATCCATAAACACACTGAATGCTAACTATAGACTGATTTAGCAGCCATGTGGATGGGCAATAATTGATTTTTCAATAATTTCCCGCCGGCGACGCGGCAGGCTACAGGTAAAAAAAGACGGCGATCAGTCCGCAAAGGATCAGGGCGGTCAGAACGATCTCGAACAGGTAGCGGCGCAGCATCAATGAGAACCCCCCGATGAAAAAACACCCGGCGAACCGGGTGTCGTACACGTCAAGCCTGAAGCGGTGAGGGGACCCTCACGTCATTACGCTTTTTTGTGGCTGGTTTTCTTGTGGTGCTTTTTAGCCGCCTGGGCTTTTTGCGCCGGGGCTTTCTTCACGGCTTTTTTGTGATGCTTCTTGGCCGCCTGCGCTTTCTGTACCGGCGCTTTCTTGCCGTGGTGTTTCACCTGAGCTTTAGCCGGCGCAGCGGTGGCGGTGGTTGCGGTTGCCGCAGGTGCGGTGGTGGCAGCCTCGGCAGCGAAAGCCACGGAAGACAGACCCATTGCAGCGGCAACAACCAGAGCTAATACTTTTTTCATCGTAGAATCCTCAACATGACTTTTGGGTATCAACCCCACTGCGGGGCCGTTGAAATGATAGTAGGCAAACGGCGCCCGGCTTTCCGTGAGTGATTGGTTTCGGCATGTAACCTAATGTACAGGGCGACGGCGGCGAGGGGATTGCTGCTATAATGACCACCAGGCGCGATAAAAGGGATTTAAAATGAACGAGATAGTGATTCGTTATGGCGTAACCGAACAGGGCGAGGTGCCGCTGGCCTATGAGGACTGGGGCGATGAGGCGCACCCGCCGCTGCTGCTCATCATGGGCATCGGCGCGCAGCTGTTGCTGTGGCCTGATGACTTCTGCCGCGCCCTGGTGGCTCAGGGGTTTCGGGTGATCCGTTATGACAACCGCGATGTCGGCCTTTCCGGCAAAACGCAGGCGCAACGCACGCAGCCGTTGTGGCTGCTGATGCTGCGCGCCCAGCTCGGTTGGCAAACGCCGGTGCCTTATACCCTGGCGGACATGGCGACGGATGCGGCGCATCTGCTCGATCATTTACGCATCCCGCAGGCTCACGTACTTGGCGCTTCGATGGGGGGGATGATCGCCCAGGTGCTGGCCGCTGAATACCCGCAGCGCGTCGCCTCGTTATGCATCTTGTTCTCCAGCACCAATCAGCCGCTGTTGCCACCGCCGGCGCCTTCGCTGCTGTGGCTGTTGGTGCGCCGGCCGGCGGCCGATTTGACGCTGCAGCAGCGCCACGAGGGAATGAAGGCCTTCCTGCGCGCGCTCGGTACCCGGTTTTATCCGCCGGAGGAGGCGGAGCTGGATGCATTGGTGAATCGGTTGTTGAAGCGGGGCGTGGATCCCGAAGGCGTGCAGCGGCAACTTTCCGCGTTGCTCGGCAGCGGCGATCTGCGTCGCTACAGCCGGCGCATAGCCGCGCCGACGCTGGTCATTCACGGCGATCGCGATCGGCTGGTACGCAAGGCGGGTGGAGTGGCGATCGCCCGCGCGGTCGTCAACGCCAAATTGCATATTATGCCGGGCATGGGGCATGACCTGCCTGCGCCGTTGAGGCTGCAGCTGGCGGCGATGATCGCCCGTCATGCGCTGGGATGATAAGCCGGATCGCCAGCGTTTTGGCTATTTTAGTTACAACATACTAATGGTGGGTCGCCACCCGCCGCTCTGTAGCCAAGGCGATGTCGGCACAGAACGTGCGTTATGAAGCATTATCCGGTCTTGCAGGTGGGAAAAGGGCGCGGCAGAGCCGCGCCAGGGGAGATTACAGGTAGCGGTTTTCCAAATGCTGACGGAAATAGCGTGGGTTGAGCGCTTCGCCGGTTGCGTTGGCGATCAGCGTCTCGGTCGGGAAACGGCTGCCGTGGCGCCAGATGTTGTGCTGCAGCCAGTGGAACAGCGGCTGCAGGTTGCCGGCGGCGATATCTTCGTTCAGCGAAGGCAGGGCCTGACGCACGCTGTGGAACAGCTGCGCGGCGTACATCGCGCCGAGGGTGTAAGTCGGGAAGTAGCCGAAGGCACCGTCGGTCCAGTGAATATCCTGCATGCAGCCGTTGCGGTAGTTGCCGATGGTGTCGAGGCCGAGGTAAGCACTCATCTTCTCATTCCACAGCGCCGGAATGTCTTCCACTTCGATATCGCCTTCGATCAGCGCTTTTTCAATTTCGTAGCGCAGGATGACGTGAGCAGGATAGCTCACTTCGTCGGCGTCGACGCGGATCAGGCCCGGTTTAACGCGCTGGTTGAGGCGAATGAAGTTGGTCTCTTCCAGCGCCGGCTGTTCGCCAAACTGCGCGGTGACTAACGGACGCAAGATTTTCAGGAATTCATTGCCGCGCGCCAGCTGCATTTCGAACAGCAGGCTCTGTGATTCGTGGATAGCGGTAGAACGGGCCAGGGCGACCGGCTGGCCAAGCAGATCGCACGGCAGGTTTTGCTCGTAGCGGGCGTGGCCGGTCTCGTGCACGATGCCGAGCAGCGCGGTCAGAAACTCTTTCTCGTTGTAACGCGTAGTGATGCGTACATCTTCCGGCACGCCGCCGCAGAACGGGTGGGCGCTGACGTCGACGCGGCCATTGTCGAAGTTGAAACCGAGCAGTTTCATCACGCTCAGGCTCAGCTGACGCTGGGTGTCCACATTGAACGGGCCTTGTGGCGCCTGGCAGGGCTCATTAGCTTGTTTGGCCACCACGCGCTGCAGCAGATCCGGCAGCCAGGTTTTCAGATCGCCGAAGATGCGGTCGAGATCGCTGCTGCGCATGCCCGGCTCATACAGGTTGAGCAGGGCATCATAGCGGCTTGTGCCGGCCGCCTGCGCGCGGATCTGCGCCTCTTCCCGGCTGAGCTTGACCACCTCGCGCAGGTTGTCGGCGAAGCCGTCCCAATCGTTGGCTGGGCGCTGGGCGCGCCAGGCGTGTTCGCAGCGCGCACCCGCGAGCGACTTGGCCTCGACCAGCGACGCCGGCAGCAGCACGGCGTCTTCATATTGGCGGCGCATTTCGCGCAGGTTGGCGCGGTCGAGTTCGTCCAGCGTCTCTTGCTGCGCGCGATCCAACAGCGCGCCGGTGCTTTGTGCCGTTAAAATCTGGTGCTGCAGCACGCTCAGCTCGGCCAGCGCTTCGGAGCGCGCCTTGCTGCCGCCCGGTGGCATCATGGTTTGCATGTCCCAACCGGCGATGGCGGACAGGTGGCCGAAACGCGACAACCGGCTGAACAGGGCGCGCAGGTGATCGTAAGCAGACGTGTTGGAATGTGCAGATGTCATTATTATTCGGCTCCAATGAGAAGGTCTGGCGGCATTATGCCAGATCGGCTTTTAAACTGAATGTCGGCTTTACCGGCCAGCAGAAACGGAAACTGGCGCCGCCGAGCGAACTGCCTTCGACGAACACCTGCCCCTGGTAGGCGACGGCGATGGAATGGACGATGGCCAGTCCCAACCCGCAGCCGCCGGTAGCGCGATCGCGGCTGGGGTCGAGACGGACGAAAGGTTCAAACACCCGTTCACGCTCTTCCGGCGGAATGCCCGGCCCGTCGTCTTCGACCTGCAAGCAGGCGAGGTCGCCGTCAAACCACAGGCCGACGCGCAGACGCTGTTCGGAATAGCGCAGCGCGTTGTTGACCAGGTTGTCGAGCACGCGCTCCATCAGGCGCAGATCGACGCCGCCGAAGTCGCCGACGTGTGGGATATCGAGCTGGATGTCACGTTCCTGATGAATAAGACGGATATCATCGACCTTGTCCTCAAGCCATTTTGGCAGATCGATGGGGTCAATGTTTAACGCAACCTGCGGGCGGTCCAAACGGGCATAGGTCAGCAGCTCGTCGATCAGCGACTCCAGCTGGCCGATATCGCGGTTCAGCGCCTGCTGCTCGCTTTCGGACAGATTATCGCTCATTTCGAGCCGGTAACGCAGGCGCACCAGCGGCGTTCGCAGCTCGTGCGCGATGCCGTCGATCAGCTGTTTCTTGCTGGCGATCAGGGTGTTGACGCTGTCGGCCATCTGGTTGAACGCCACGCCGAGCCGGCTCAGGCTGGAGGTGGGATCGAAGTGGGTGCGCTCATCCAGATGCCCGGCGCCGAGCCGCTGGGCGGCGTTTTCCAATTTTAGCAGGTCTTGCCAGTGCGGCCGCATCCACAGAAACACCGGCAGCGCCAGCGACATGCCGATAAACACCAGCAATACCAGATCCAGCAGGCGCATCTGGTGCAGGTAGAACAGATAAGGAATGGGGCCGACCACTAACACGTAGTGGCTGCGCGGAATGCGCTGCATAAAGGTGTACTGATCGTCGAGGGCGATGATTTCCCCCAGCCGCAGCCGTTTTTTCAGATCCTCGCTTAGCGCCTGTTTGCCGAGCGGTTCGATATGCAGTTTGAACGACAGATTGAGATCCAGCGTGGCGATGGTCTTGTTCCAGTCCTTCAACGGGATTTCGCGCAGCTCGCTGCGCATCAGGTACAGCGAACTTTTCATCAGATCGTCCATCGACTGGCGGCCGGCGCGCTCGGCGGTCACCTTGTACACCAGGCCAACCAGCATCGCCATCACCAGAAAACAGACGAACAGCAACAGGAAGAACTGGACGAAAAGTTTTCTCATTGTTGCACCGATGCCCAGGCGTTAGGGGCGAACAGATAGCCTTTATTGCGCACGGTCTTGATGCGGAACGGTTCCAGCGCGTTATCGTACAGCTTGCGGCGCAGGCGGGAGATCGCCACGTCGATGCTGCGATCCATGCCGTCATAGCTTACGCCGCGCAGGTTTTGCAGCAACGCCTCACGATCCATGATCTGCCCGGCGTGGGTCGCCAATTCCCACAACAAATCGAAATCCGAGGTGGACAGGGTGATCGTTTCTTCGCCCAGCGTGACCTGCCGGTTGACCGGATCGATGCACAACAGCCCGAAATGCAGCGCGTTGTGCTGGGTGAGCGGCTGAACCGACTCTTCTTTCGGCTGCTGGCTGTGTTGGCGCAGGTGCAAACGCAGGCGGGCCAGCAACACCGCCGGCGGCGTGGTTTTCAGGATATAGTCGTTGGCGCCCATCTCCAGCGACAGAATATGGTTCATGTCGCTGTCGAGCGAGGTGAGCAGCACGATCGGGCCGGGGAAGGTAGGGCGCAGATCGCGGCACAGCGTCATGCCGTCTTTGCCGGGCAGCATGATGTCCAGCAGCACCAAATCGGGTTGCTCGCGCTCAATGCGCGCCTGCGCGCTGTCGCCGCGCGGTTCGATCAGCACCTCGATGTCGTGTTTGCCCAGATAGGCGGCGATCAGCTTGCCGACTTCAGGATCGTCTTCCACAAAAACAATTTTATGCATATGCCCGTGTTTTAATAAGAAAAGCGGATTTCAGCATAGCGCGGCCTACAGCGATGCGCCATGCGGATCTTTGCCTCAGCGCAGCGGCCGCCCGCCGTCGACGCCGTGGGTGCGGCCGGTCACGTAACGGCTCTCCAGCAGGTAGTTCACCAGATTGACCACTTCGCTCTCGCCCGGCGCGACCTTCATCAGCGATTTCGCCAGCGCTTGTTGGCGGTAGGCTTCATCGTCGCCCGGATTGAAGATGATCAGCGCCGGCGCGATGGCGTTGACCTTCACCTCCGGCGCCAGCTTGCGGGCGAACGATCGGGTCATATTGTCCAGCGCGGCCTTGCTGGCGGCGTAGGCGATATGTTTGTCGCTGCCTTTTTCCACCACGTAGTCGGTCAGATGGATAATGTCAGCGCCTGCCTGGCCCTGGCCGGTCAGGCAAGACTCGAGCAGTTGGTTGAGCAAATAGGGCGTATAGACGTGAATTTGCAGCATCGCCGCCATCACTTGCTCCGGCGGCACTTCCGCCGACTCGGCCTGCCAGGCGCTGGCGTTGTGGATCACCGCGCGCAATTTGGGCGCCACCTGCCGCACCTGGTCGGCGAAACGGTAGATACCTTCGTGCGTGGAAAAATCGCCTTGAATACAACTGGCGCCCAAGGCTTTCAACTCGGTCATCGCCGGATATTCGCTGCGATAGGCGATGATGACGGGAACGCCGCGCTGGAGAAACGCTCTGGCGAGCGCCAGCCCGATGCGCCGCGCGCCGCCGGTAATCAGCACCGGGGCAGAGTTGGGGTGTTCCATTGATTAAAGCTCCTGGACAGACTGGCAAACAATAGGGGAATTATGCCATCATACGGCGGAAAGTCGTTAAAGCTTCGCATGATTATCCATTTCTGGATGTAAGATCCCCAATGCGTTTCAGGTTGCCGCCCGGCGGCGGCTTGAAAGACCACGGGTTAACACTGGCCATGAGAGGAATGAGGGGATGAACAGCAATCACCTTGCATCCATCGCGCGCAGTGAGAAAATCTGTTTCGACTATATGGATTTTCTGTCCGCATCGTGCAGGAAGCACTGGCGCTTTGTTGATGCTATTTATGGTGTGATGCCGATCTTCGGCATGGTGTTGAAATCGCGCGTGACCACGTCACAAACGCGCAAAGAGCAGTTGAAAGAGCTGGCGCTGCAAGTGGTGTCGACACAGGTCAGCGATGAAACCAATATCGTGCGCCTGATTGACCTGGCGCAGCAGCAGGGCCTGACGGTGTTTGATATTCAGTTGCCCTATGCGCTGGAAGCGCAACAGCTGGCGGCCATTCAAAAAGAGTGCGAGAAAGGCATTGCGATCGCCCTGGTGGGTGAGCGCATGACCATCACCATTCCCCCTAAAAGCTGACCGGGTGTACCGACCCGGCCGCCCGTTCATGGTTAGGCAATTGACTTACCGAGATGGCCTAACCATGAACGTGATGTCTCACGCCGCATGACGGCCGGCGTCTAGAGCTGGGTCCCGGCATTCGGGCCGGAGCGCAGGGTATAAATACTGTCTATATGAATTAACACCGCGTACTTCGGCGGCTTCATCCCATTTTTTTCCGCAAACGTCAATGCATCGTCAAACGGCTTGCCCGCCAGAAACAGTTCGGGCGTGCCAACGAAGCGGTAACCGTCCAGCGCCTCGCGATCGATGATCACCACGGCCATTTTCGAGCCGGCCTTGATGTTTTTCAGCGTTTGGCCACCGGTATTTTCGTTGTAAATCAGCGTACGGTCATCATAGAGGCGCAAAGAGCGCTTGGGGCCGATATCGGGAACGCCGTTCGGGCTGCTGGTCGCCTGCACAGGCAGCTGTTTAGCCAGCATCTTCTTCATCTCGTCATTCAATTCATTCATTACAGATGACCCTCAGATTGGTGTGTCACTTTTAATGCAAGGTAGCGGAAGCGTTGGCCGCCGGCGCGCAGACGCTGGTTTCCGGCAGCCGGTGTTCGCGCAGCAAGTGCAGAGTTTCAATCCTGAAACGCAGCAGGTGCCGTTCGGCGATCTGCTGCATCTGTTCGCACAGCGACGTATCGTCCAACAGTTGCTCGATAGCGACTCGGGCCTGATGAACATGCAGCTCGACGCCGCGAAGAGGCTTCTGCCGCAGGCGCAGATGGGTAATGTTGTTGAACGTGACGATCAGCGCGGCAAGGGCAGACTCGAAAATATTCAGCGCTTCAAATCTGGCGGTATATTCCGCATTCAGCCAGGGCTTCTCGGCGATGATCGCCTGAGCCCCCTCCAGCGCCTGTTGATAGCGCGCCATCGCCAGGCGATCGCGCTGCTGATTGAATGCCGTGTTGCCCTCGGCGATCCGTGCTTCCCAAGCAGCAAACAAGGGTAATGCGTGCAGCAGTTTTTCAGCCATGAAATGCCTTCCATTTTCAGCCTGTCTAAACCCGCCTCCTGACGCCTCTCGGCAGGGGGCGCTCGAGCCATACCGTCAATCACAATTGATAATGATAATTAATTGCATTTGAGATCGCAAGCGAAGCCACTGACGGATTAATCACGGGGAGCGGGGTAAGAGGAAGGACGAGCAAATGAAATGCGGCTGACGGGCAGCCGCATGGGCAGGCGATTTTAGTGCAACATAAACCAGCCGGCAGGCAGCGTGGCCACCAGCAGCAAGAAGATGCTGCTTTTTTCCAGGCGATTGAGCAGATTGATATCTCGATGGCCGCGGCGGGCATACATGAACACCAACAGCCCTGGCGCATACAGAAGCACCGACATCAGCAAGTGCATCAGCCCGGAAGCATACAGCAGCCACAGGCCATAGACGCAGGCGCCGGTGGCGGCGAAGATCAGGCGTTTGTCGCGGCGGCGGTAAGCCACCTTGAACAGAAACGCGCCGACCAGGAAGTAAGGCACCAGGATCATCTCTGACGCGATGGTCAACAGCGAGTTGTAGTTGCTGCCGGTCAGCCAGATCAGCACCAGCGCCAGTTGCACCGCGATGTTGGTCAGCCACAGCGAAGAGGACGGGGCGTGATGGCGGTTCTGCTTGCCGAACACGCGCGGAAACGCGCCGTGCTGCGCGGCCAGCAGCGGCACTTCCGCCGCCATGATGGTCCAGCTCAGGTAGGCCCCGCACACGGAAACGATCAGGCCGGCGGCGATGAGCACGTCTCCCCACGGGCCGATCAGTTCTACCATCAGCACCGCCATTGACGGATTGCGCATCTCGGCCAGTTCGCTGCGCGGCACCACGCCCAGCGACAGCAGCGTGACCATCAGATACACCGCCAGCGCCGACAGCACCGCCAGCATAGTGGCGCGGCCCACGTCTTTCTTATTGCGGGCGCGGGCGGAAACCACCACCGCGCCCTCCACGCCGATAAACACCCACAGGGTGATCAGCATGGTGTCCTTGACCTGTTCCCACACCGGTTTACCGAGGGCGATGCCGTTGAAATCCAGTGTGAACACGTCCATTTTAAAGGCAATCGCCGCCAGAACGGCGAACATCCCCAGCGGCAACAGTTTGGCGAGGGTGGCCGCCAGATTGATGCTGGCGGCGGTTTGCACGCCGCGCAGCACCAGCGCGTGCACGATCCACAGCAGGGCGGATTCGGCGATCAGCGCCTGCCAGGTATTGCCGTCACCGAGGATAACGTTGCCGCCGCGATCGGTAAAAATGCTCAGCGCCGCGAACACGATCACCAGATACGAGACGTTGGCGATCACGGCGCACAGCCAGTAACCCCAGGCGGAGCAGAAGCCCACCAGTTCGCCGAATCCTTCTTTGGCGTAGGTGAAGATGCCGCCGTCCAGATCCGGACGCAAACGCGTAAGCAACAGCATGGCGAATGCCAAAAACAGAATGCCGACGCCGGTGATCCCCCAACCCAGCAGCAGCGCGGCGGGGCTGGCGACCTGCGCCATGTTTTGCGGCAGACTGAACACGCCGGCGCCCAGCATCGAGCTGAGCACCAAAGCGGTTAGCGCGGTAAGACCGAGTTTTTTTTCCAATGACGGATCCTGAACGCAGAATAAACAACTGGAAGGGAACTGCTTGGCGGCAACAATGTATTAACAACCACTGCGCGAATAGACAATAGCCCTAAAAATTGGCGCAAATTCTACGGAGGGATGATTAGAGATGCAATGATTGAATATGCGGAATTTACAAAAAACTATTCAACGCGCGATGGAAAAAGCGGCAATAAAAACGGGCAGCTCAAGGGCTGCCCGATGGTAAACCTAAAAACGGGTTTTATTTGAACAGATCGGCGCTGACGGTCAGGTTGCCGCCGCTCTTGTTCTGCCACTGGCGGGTGACGTGATAGTACTTGGCGCCTTTCTCGGCCGCGCGTTTCGCCACTTCGGTGGAGACATCGGTCATGCTGTTGAAGTGGCCGGTGAAGGTGACGGAATCGAACGGCACCATCTGCGCGGCGGTCACGTTGTTCACTTCCTGGATCTTGGTGCCGTTAGGCAGCGTGACGGTATAGCGTTGGCCGGTAGAGGACTGGGTTTCGAAGAAACGGCCCACTTCGCGGCTTGGCGAACCGGAAGACGCGACGCCAGGAATTTCGACTTTCGCGGCTGCGGCGCCGCCGGCGGCCAGGGCGGCGCGGCCGGCGTCAGAATCGGCCGGAATGGCGTCCGGGCTCTGCACGCGGCGTTTCGGCGCATCGGCCTTATAGATATAGGCGGTGACGAACTGGTTGCCGCCGGAGTTGGCGTCAACCTGGCGCACGATGAAGAACGAAGCGGCGCCTTTTTTCTTCGCTTCTTTGGAGATGGCGTCGTTGATGTCCGGCTGGCTGCGGTAGAAGCCGCTGACGCTCACGGTATCGTAAGGCTCCAGCAGGTAGGCTTCCTCTTTAGGCAGTTCGTTCACGCCGTTAAATACGCGGTATTTTGGTGTTTTGCTCACTTCTGGCGCATCTTTATGATAAAGGTCTGCGGTGACGCGCCAGTTGCCGCCGTTGTTGCTGTTGTTGCTGTCCTGGATATAGAAGGAATCGGCACCCAGTTTGTCTGCACGGCGGGATACGGCGTCGACGGCTTCATTGATGGCATTGAAGCGGCCGGTAATCGTGATGCGATCAAACGGCTTCAGCGCCGCTGCTTTCTCAGGAGTTAACTCTTGCGCCGCATGAGCAGACAGCGCGGTGAGTGATAACAAGGCTGACGCGATGATCGTGGTCTTCAGCTTCATAAAAAATCCTTTCGCCTAGCGCATTAACGTTTATAACGTACTGAACTGTTTAAGTGTAATTCAGCCGTCGATTATTACATGTAATTCTGAAAACTGTCTCAGCATTTTATGTTATCCCGTGCGACAAATCGCCGATGGCGACGCGGGTCGCACGGATGGCGCCGCCGTCATAAGTTTCCATAATAACGGCTTTGGTGTCATTAATGTTAATTATTCACAAAATGATAACTTTTATGCTTTTACGCCGCGCGCGGCCATAAATCGTTACGCCGGGCGTAAACCTCTTGTCACGCAGAATGTGCTGTTCTGTATGGATTTTTTCACTGTAAATTGCGATTTGTCATATCGCGCGCGGCGTTTTTATGTAAAAACAGGGATGAATGCGTAAGCAATTATGGATCATCGACCTTATTTTCAGTAGGTTATAGTTGGCGCCTGAAATCAGTGCGGGCAAGTTAACGCAACGCTCGCCGGCGGCGCCGTGCTATGGGCAGGAAAATAATAAACATCATCCAAGACAGGTGAGAAGGGAACATTATGCGTATTGGTGTACCAAGAGAGCGGTTGGCCAATGAAGCCCGGGTCGCAGCCACGCCGAAAACGGTGGAACAACTGCTGAAGCTGGGTTTTACCGTCGCGATTGAACGCGGGGCGGGCAAACTGGCCAGTTTTGAGGACGTCGCCTATGAAGCCGCCGGCGCGGCGCTGGTCGACGAAAGCGAAGTGTGGCAGTCGGATCTGATCCTGAAAGTCAACGCGCCGCAAGACGACGAGATCGCCTTGATGCGTGAAGGCAGCACGCTGGTCAGCTTTATCTGGCCGGCGCAAAACCCCGAATTGATGGCCAAGCTGGCGGCGCGCAACGTCACCGCGCTGGCGATGGACTCGGTGCCGCGCATCTCGCGCGCCCAGTCGATGGACGCGCTGAGCTCGATGGCCAACATCGCCGGCTACCGCGCGATCGTCGAAGCGGCGCATGAGTTCGGCCGTTTCTTCACCGGCCAGATCACCGCCGCCGGCAAAGTGCCTCCGGCCAAGGTGATGATCATCGGCGCCGGCGTGGCCGGCCTGGCGGCGATCGGCGCCGCGGGCAGCCTCGGCGCCATCGTGCGCGCCTTCGACACCCGCCCGGAAGTGAAAGAGCAGGTGCAGAGCATGGGGGCGGAGTTCCTCGAGCTGGATTTTGAAGAGGAAGCGGGCAGCGGCGACGGCTACGCCAAAGTGATGTCCGAAGCCTTTATCAAGGCCGAGATGGCGCTGTTCGCCGCGCAGGCGGCGGAGGTTGACATCATCGTCACCACCGCGCTGATCCCGGGTAAACCGGCGCCGAAGCTGATCACCAAAGAGATGGTGGCGTCGATGAAGCCGGGCAGCGTGATCGTCGATTTGGCGGCGCAAACCGGCGGCAACTGCGAACTGACCGTGGCCGACACCATTACCGTGACCGACAACGGCGTGAAAATCATCGGCTATACCGATCTGCCGAGCCGCTTGCCGACCCAATCTTCGCAGCTGTACGGCACCAACCTGGTCAACCTGCTGAAGCTGCTGTCGAAAGAGAAAAACGGCGAGATTGACATCGATTTCGACGATACGGTGATCCGCGGCGTTACCGTGGTGCGCAGCGGTGAAATCACCTGGCCGGCGCCGCCGATCCAGGTCTCAGCCCAACCGAAAGCGGCGCCCGCCGCCGCACCGGCCGCCAAACCTGAAGCTAAACCGACCTCGCCGTGGCTGAAGTATGGCCTGATGGCCCTGGCGATCCTGCTGTTCGGCTGGCTGGCGGACGCGGCGCCGAAAGAGTTCCTGTCGCACTTTACCGTGTTCGCGCTGGCCTGCGTGGTCGGTTACTACGTGGTCTGGAACGTCAGCCACGCGCTGCATACCCCGCTGATGTCGGTTACCAACGCGATCTCAGGGATTATCGTGGTCGGTGCGCTGCTGCAGATCGGCCATGGCGGCTGGGTGAGTTTCCTCTCCTTTATCGCCGTGCTGATCGCCAGCATCAATATTTTCGGTGGGTTCACCGTCACTCAGCGCATGCTGAAGATGTTCCGCAAGAACTAAGGGGTAACAAATGTCTGGAGGATTGGTTACAGCTGCATACATTGTTGCCGCTATTTTGTTTATTTTCAGCCTGGCGGGCCTGTCGCGGCATGAAACGTCGAAGCAGGGCAACCTGTTCGGCGTCGCCGGCATGGCGATCGCGCTGATCGCCACCATCTTGGGGCCGGATTCCGGCAACGTCGGCTGGATCATCATCGCCATGATCATCGGCGGCTCGATCGGCGTCTATCTGGCCAAGAAGGTCGAGATGACCGAAATGCCGGAGCTGGTGGCGGTGTTGCACAGTTTCGTTGGCCTGGCGGCGGTGCTGGTCGGCTTCAACAGCTACCTGGATCACGGCGCGCCGATGGAGCCGGTGATGGCGAATATCCATCTGACCGAAGTGTTCCTCGGCGTCTTTATCGGTGCGGTGACCTTCACCGGGTCGATCGTCGCCTTCGGCAAGCTGCGCGGCATCATTTCTTCCAAACCGCTGATGCTGCCGAATCGCCACAAGCTGAACCTGGCGGCGCTGGTGATCTCGTTCCTGTTGCTGGTGGCGTTCGTGCGCACCGACAGCGTGGGCTGGCAGGTGATAGCGCTGCTGCTGATGACGGCGATCGCGCTGGCGTTCGGCTGGCATCTGGTCGCCTCGATCGGCGGCGCCGACATGCCGGTGGTGGTGTCAATGCTCAACTCCTACTCGGGATGGGCGGCGGCCGCTGCGGGCTTCATGCTGAGCAACGATCTGCTGATCGTCACCGGCGCGCTGGTGGGGTCTTCGGGGGCGATACTGTCTTACATCATGTGCAAGGCGATGAACCGTTCGTTTATCAGCGTGATCGCCGGCGGTTTCGGCAGTGACGGTTCATCCACCGGCGACGCCGAAGAGATGGGCGAATACCGTGAAACCACGGCGGAAGAAGTGGCCGAGCAGCTGAAGAACTCCACCTCGGTGATCATCACCCCGGGCTACGGCATGGCGGTGGCGCAGGCGCAGTATCCGGTGGCGGAAATCACCGAAAAACTGCGGGCGCGCGGCGTGAAGGTGCGTTTCGGCATTCACCCGGTCGCGGGGCGCTTGCCGGGCCACATGAACGTGCTGCTGGCGGAAGCGAAGGTGCCGTACGACGTGGTGCTGGAGATGGATGAAATCAACGACGATTTCCCGGATACCGACACCGTGCTGGTGATCGGCGCCAACGATACGGTGAACCCGGCGGCGCTGGAAGATCCGCGCAGTCCGATCGCCGGCATGCCGGTATTGGAAGTGTGGAAAGCGCAGAACGTGATCGCGTTCAAACGCTCGATGAACACCGGCTATGCCGGCGTGCAGAACCCGCTGTTCTTCAAGGAGAACACCCAGATGCTGTTCGGCGACGCCAAAGACAGCGTGGAAGCGATTCTGCGGGCGCTGCAGAAGTAGAATTGGGCAACCAAAAAAACGGGCCGCTTAGCGGCCCGTTTTTTATGCACGAAGGTTAATCTTCGTCGTCATGCTCGTCATCTTCATCCGCCTCGATCGGGCAGTTGAAGTTTTCCGGTTTAATCACCAGCAGGTCGCATTTCAGATGATCGATCACATGTTCCGCGGTGTTGCCGATAAAGGCGGCTGAAATGCCTGTGCGGCCCAGGGTGCCCAGCACCACCACGCCGGCCTGCAGATGTTCGGCCAGATCGGGGATCACCTCTTCCGGCAGGCCTTTTTCCACGTGGGTGAACTCTTCCTTAATGCAGAATTTCTGCCGCAGCGCCTTCATGGCGATCAGATGCTGGCCGCGAATGGCGTCGTTGTAGACGCTCGGGTCGAAGTCGGGCAATTCGATGGCTATGTTGATCGGGGTAACGGGATAGGCGCCGACCAGATGAACCTCGGTCTGGTTGACGTTTTGCGCCAGTTCGACGGTTTCTTGCACCAGTTTGATATTGAGCGGGTCGTGATAGGGTTCTTCGCTGGCCAGATTGACCGCCACCAGCGCCTTGCCGCCTTCCGGCCAGGGCTGGTCTTTCACCATCCACACCGGGCAAGGGCATTTGCGCAGCAGGTGCCAGTCGGTGGGGGTAAAGATCACCGACTCCAACCGGTCGTGCTGGTGCGCCATTTTCAGCAGCAGGTCATGTTGACCGGAAAGCACTTCCTGAATGATGGCTTCGAAGGGGCGGTTATGCCAGACCACTTTGATTTCGATCGGCACGCCGTCGTTGAGGTAAAAGCGGCACTGCTCGTTGATCCAGGCGGCGCGTTGGCTGATCACACCTTGCCGCATCGCCGTTCTTTCATCCGGAGAGAGCAGGGTCGTCATTTCGTAAGAGAAGTCATAGATGGGCAGGAAGGCCTTGATGCGCCCGCCGTTCCGTTTTACCAGGTATACGGCGCGGCGCAATGCCGGCTGATCGTCCTGATTGGGGTCAATAGCCACCAGAAGATTCTGATACTTCGCCATAGGGCCTCCTTACAGCTGAAATCAACAGTCTGTTAATTTACAGAGTAACCCAACATTGAAAAACAGAACAACAACGGAAGCGTGCCGGATCAACAATTTCGGTGAAATGTTGATCCGGCGGGGGGATCAGGCGTTGACGGTCACGTTGATGCGCGGCGTACCGGCCAGCACCGACAGCGCGTCGGCGTTTTCGATGGTGATGTATTTGCCTTTCACGCTGAGGATTTCGCTTTTCTGGAAGCGACCCAGCAGGCGGCTGATGGTTTCCACCGTCAGCCCAAGGTAGTTGCCGATGTCGCCGCGGGTCATGGTCAACCGGAACTCACGCGGTGAGAAGCCGCGCTCCGCAAAGCGGCGCGACAGGTTGTAAACGAACGCCGCCAGGCGCTCTTCGGCGTTTTTCTTCGACAACAGCAGGATCATGTCCTGGTCGCCTTTGATCTCGCCGCTCATCAACCGCATGATTTGCTGACGCAGGTTCGGCATTTTGCCGGACAGATCGTCGAGGGTCTCGAACGGGATCTCGCACACCATCGAGGTTTCCAGCGCCTGAGCGAAGCTCGGATGCTTCAGGCCGCCGATGGCGTCGAAGCCTACCAGGTCGCCCGCCAGGTGGAAGCCGGTGATCTGCTCATCACCTTGCTCGGTGATGGTGTAGCTTTTGATGGTCCCGGAACGGATCGCGTACAGCGATTTCAACTCGTCGCCGGCCTTGAACAAGGTCTGGCCTTTCTGGATGGGCTTCTTCCTCTCGATAATGTTGTCGAGCTGGTCCAGCTCGTGAGCATTGAGGGTGAAAGGAATGCACAGCTGGCTGATGCTGCAGTCCTGGCAATGGATCGCACAACCACCAGACTGGATACGACGAATCACGCGTTTTTCCGGGATCATAGATTACGCTCATTCAATAATTGATATGAGTCAATTTTAACATCTTTTGCTGCAGCTGATAAGGGTGGCATTAGCATGAATAGGGGTATTGTGTGCGAATTTTGCGCACACATGCCGCCGATTATTCTGTATCGGACTGAAGTTATGAGTATTATTTGTGACTTATGCGTTTTATTCACACAAGTTATTAATAGTGCCCTGCGGGCACGAGCGCGGCGTTGGGCACTGTGCTTTATTAAGCAGCGCCAAACAATGGCGCTGGATAAGCCGATCGCAGCGGCTACAGCAAACTTTTCGGCAGGTAGCCTTCATGCTGCAGCAGCCACTGCTTGCGCTGTACGCCGCCGGCATAGCCGGTCAGCGCGCCCTGCGAACCGATCACTCGATGGCAGGGCACCACGATGCTGATCGGATTTGAACCGTTGGCCATGCCGACGGCGCGCGAGGCGGTCGGACGGCCGATGCGTTGCGCCAGCTGGCCGTAGGTCAGGATCTCGCCACAGGGGATTTGGCGTAGCTGTTGCCAGACGGTGCGCTGGAACTCGGTGCCGGCGGTCATCACCGGCAACCGATCGATAATGCTCAGTTCCCCGGCGAAATAGCGCTGCATGGCGTCGGTCAGCCCGCTGGGATCGCGCTGTTCGCGCAGGGTAAACCGATCGGCGCGGTAGTGGGTGTTCAGCAGCTTCATCAGGCGCGCTTCGTGATCGGTCCAGTCGATCGCCCGCAGGCGCCCCTGTTCATCGGCAATCAGCACCAGTTCTCCCACCGGCGTGGCGGTACGATCAATCAAAAAAGTCTGCATCTGGCTCACTCCTCAGTTTAGTGTGGCGATTATCGCATGAAATGGGAGGGAGCGATGGCGGATTTCGGACATGCTGATGGGCAACCGCAGGGTTGCCCGAATAGCCGGCTTACGGTAAGGCGGGGAGTTATTGTGCGATAAATTTATAAAATAAATTTATAAGTCATCAAGACAAGTTGCGTCTTGTTTATTATTTCAGCAGGCAGTAACGCTTTGTGCTTACTTATAGCTGATAGTCACGCGCTTTAAATGGGGATCGTTATTCACCAACTCACTGCTGACGGCAGAAACTAATTCTTTTGGCATCTCTTTTAACGAAGAGGATATATACCCGTTCTGATATTCCGTCACTTTACCGAAGCAGCTGGAGATAAGCTTTTCATCCTGATGTTTGACGGTGCAGGCCGGTGTGGTAATGGCG
This sequence comes from Serratia nematodiphila DZ0503SBS1, assembly GCF_000738675.1. Classification (NCBI taxonomy): domain Bacteria; kingdom Pseudomonadati; phylum Pseudomonadota; class Gammaproteobacteria; order Enterobacterales; family Yersiniaceae; genus Serratia; species Serratia nematodiphila. The sequence goes on from NZ_JPUX01000001.1 coordinate 3,431,287, forward strand.
CCGGTGAAGCGCACGACGCCAGAGGCGAACTGGCTGCCGGAAAGCGGTTTTGCTTGCAGAGCGAAGGGCAGAATGACCAATGCGCTTAATACGGCTAAGTAATGGTTCATACGCTGTTCCTTTCAGAGTAAAAACACTGCCAATTAAAAAACAAGCGCGCTTGTTTTCATAAAATAAGCTATTTCGTCTGGCGAAATAAAAACGAATGGGCAAAAATCCTACTGCCCGCATTCAATGAATTTGATAATAGGGAGGTAGGATGAGTAAAACCATGATTTGGATCATAGTGAAGACCGGTTAATGATTTCAGGCGCGGGCGGGATAACAGGCTGTGATCGTTCTCTCAGGAAAGTCGGGCAATGGCAGCCGTTTTCGCCCTCGTTGCGCGGCCGCAGCAACGGGGGCGAGAGCGGGATTACAGCATGCCGCTGCTGCCGCAGATGCGGATCTTTTCCGCCACCACTTCTTTCATCGCCAGCTTGCCGGGGACGATGTATTTGCGCGGATCGTTGGCGTCCGGGTGCTGCGAAAAGTAGCTTTTTACCGCATCGGCGAAGGCGATTTTCAGTTCGGTGGCGACGTTGACCTTGCAAACGCCGAGCGAGATCGCGCGCTTGACCATTGCTTCCGGAATGCCGGAGGCGCCATGCAGCACCAACGGCACGTCCACCTGTTCGCGGATCAGCGCCAGGCGTTCGAAGTCCAGCTTCGGTTCGCCGTGGTACAGGCCGTGGGCGGAACCGATCGCCACCGCCAGTGAGTCGATGCCGGTGGCGGCGACAAACTCGCGCGCGGCGGCCGGATCGGTATAGAAGCTGTCCGCCGTATCGACGATCAAATCGTCTTCCTGCCCGCCCAGGCGACCCAGCTCCGCCTCCACGCTGGCGCCGTAGCGGTGACACAGGGCGACCGCGGCGGCCACCTTGGCGATGTTCTGTTCAAACGGCAAGTGGGAAGCGTCGATCATTACCGAGCGAATGCCGCTTTTTACCTTGTGCTCGATGTCGTCCAGTTCTTCGTGATGATCGAGATGCAGCGCCAGCGGCAGATCGTAGCGGTGCGCGGCCGATTGGCAGATGCCGATCAGGTAGTCGGTGCCGGCATAGCTGAAGGTGCCGGGCGTGCCGGCCATGATCACCGGCGAGCGCAGCTCGGCGGCGGTCTCCGCCACTACCTGCACGGTTTCCAGATTGTGGACGTTAAACGCCGGCACGGCGTAACCCTGGCGCTGCGCCTTGAGCAGCATGTCTCGGTTGGCTATCAGATACATGGGATCTCCTTACAGCTCGAGGGAAGGAAAACGGTAAATCGTCACGCCTTTCACCACCCGGTTAACCTCGCCGGTCGGGCAAGGGTTGTCCGGGGTCAGCCCCAGCGCCAGCGAACTCTCGAAGGCCAGCATCTGGCTGAACAGCAGATACGGGAACAGCAGCCAGATATCGTCAGCGGCATCGTGCATATGCAGCAGGGCATCGGCGAGAGGTTGGCGTTCGCCGGTCAACCCGACCAGCTGCATCGCCTGCCCATCGCGCTGCAGCTCGTTCCACAGGTCGCGGTCATACTGACGGGCGTAGTCGTGGTGGGAGAACATCAGCACCACCAATGTCTGGCCGTCGACCATAAATTTCGGGCCGTGGCGCAGGCCGAGCGGCGAGTCGTAGCGCGTAACGATGCGGCCGGCGGTCAGCTCCAGCATCTTGAGCGAAGCCTCTTCGGCGAGGCCGGTAAAGCAGCTGCCGCCGAGGGTGATATAACGGCGGAAACCGCTGGCGGCCAGCGCCTTCACCTGCGGCTGCAGCGTTTCGCGCAGTGTGCGGCAGCGCTGCACCATGGCGTTCAACGGCGCCTGGGCGGCCTCAAGCGACGTTGGGCCGAGCAGCAGCGCGGCGCTCAGCATCATGCAGCTGAAGCTGGAGGTCATGGCGAAGCTCTGATCGTTGGCGCCCTGCGGCATTACCAGCGAGCAGACGTTGCCACGCTGATGCGCGTACTGCGCCAGCCGGCTGTCCGGGTTGCACACCAGCATCAGATGATAGCTTTCCGGCAGCAATTGATCGGCCAGCTCCACCGTCGCCACGCTTTCCGGGCTGTTGCCCGAACGGGCGAAGGAGACCAGCAGCGTCGGCCGGTCAGGGTCGAGATACTGCAGCGGGTTGGCGACAATATCGGTGGTGCCGTAAGCCACCACGTCGCGGCCGGTGCGTTCGCGCAGCCAGGGGGCCAGGGCGCGGCCGGCAAATGCCGAACTGCCGGCGCCGCACAGCACGATTTGCAGGCGCGGATTGGCCAGCAGCGGCGCCAGGAACGGCTGCCACTGCGCCTGTTGATCCTGCAGTTGGCGATGCAGCGTCGCCCACAAATCCGGCTGTTGCCAAATTTCTGCGGCGGTATGCCAGGCGTTGCGCTGCTTCAGCCAATTCGTCTCGTAAGAGAAATACGCGTTCATGATGACAGCTCCTTAAAAAGCCTCGGTTAACGGTCGGCGATAATCACGTCGATCCCTAAATGGTGCAGCGCCTGCAGATAGTGTTCAGGAATGCGGCTGTCGGTGACCAGGCGGTGGATCTGGCCGATGTCGCGGATCATGCAAAAGCTGGTGCGGCCGAATTTGCTGGCGTCGGCGATGGCGATGACTTCGCGCGCCACCTCGCACATCACCCGGTTCAGCTGCGCTTCGCCCGGATCCGGCGTGGTGATGCCGCTCGCGAGATCGAAGCCGTCGACGCCGAGAAAAAGCTTGTCGAACCGATACTGGCGCAGCTGTTGTTCGGCGGCGGGGCCGTACAGCGACCAGGCTTTGCGGCGCACGCTGCCGCCGACCACCATCAGGTCGATCTGCTCGTTGTTGGCCAGTTCGAAAGCGATGTTGAGCGCGTTGGTCATCACCACCAGATCCTTTTTCCCCGCCAGCTGCGGCGCCATTTGGCTGGTGGTGGAGCCGGAGTCGAGGATGATGGCGTCGCCGTCTTCAATCAGCGCCGCCGCCGCGCAGGCGATGGCGTGTTTTACGTCGCGATTGATGCGGCCCTTGTCCTGCAGCGGGCGGTCGAAGGCGAACTGTTTATTCAACATGGCGCCGCCGTAGGCGCGCACCGCGCAGCCGTGTTTTTCCAGCTGGCGCAGATCGCTGCGGATGGTGACGCTGGACACCGAAAACTGCTGGCTAAGCTGCTCCACGCGCACCGTGCCCTCGCGGCACAGCTGGTCGATAATTAATTCCCGGCGTTTTGCGGTATTGATCATTAATGCAGACTCCTGATTTACCTGTAGCCGTGCCCGACCGCGGCTTAATAAGCCGCAGCGATACCGACCGGAGCGCTTTCAGTTGTTCGTGGCGAATTACAGCAAACGAAACACTGAAATGCAATCGATTAATTTTAAAATATCTATATCTATCAGTTGGTTATATTTGATTTTGCTTTCGGTTGAGCGGCAACCGAAAGCGGTGTTAACGCAAAGTGAAAACGGCAAATTCGTTATTTTTCAGTCGCCAATTCCCAGCGCTTATTCATTCAGTCCATCGATGCCGAAAGCCGCAGCGATCGCTCGACAACCGCCGGGCTTTCACTGTTTTTTTTATGCCGGCGCGCTTAAAAGCGCTGCGCCGCGCACGCCGCTGCTGTCACCGTGCACCGGCGGGAACACCGCCGCCGGTTCCACGCCCGGCAGCAGCCAGCGCCGCATCGCCGGCGGCAACAGCCGATACAGCTCGCCGACGTTGGACAGCCCGCCGCCCAGCACGAAGGCATCGACGTCCAGCAGCAGCTGTAAGCCGGCCAGCGCGCTGGCCAGGATGTCGACGTACATGGTCATCAGCTGTTGTGCGAGCGCATCACCGGCACGATAGCAGGCGACCAGCGCCGGCACGTCGGCGGCCGGATGGGAGAAATGGCGGCTCAGCGCCAGCAGCCCGCTGCCGGAGACGTAGCGTTCAAAGCAGCCGGTCAGCCCGCAGTTGCAGCTGAACAGCGGCAGATCGTAACGCTGCGCCAACTGGGCCGATATCGGCATATGACCCCATTCGCCCGCCACGCCGCTGCGCCCCTTGTGCAGTTGCCGGTTCACCACCAGGCCGCCGCCGGCTCCGGTGCCGATGATGGCGCCGAACACCAGCGGCAGGTGCGCGGTTTGCGGCGTGCTGGCTTCCGACAGCGCGAAGCAGCGGCAGTCGTTCTCGATGGCGATAGGTCGCGCCAGCGCCTGCGTCAGGTCATCCGCCAGGCAATGGCCGGTCAGGCAGGGCACGTTGACCGCTAACTGGCGGCGGCTGACGGGATCGGTGATCCCCGGTAAACCGATGCCGATGCTGCCGCGCGTGTGCAGTTTGCGATCCGCCTGCTCGGCCAGCCCGGCGATGCAGGCCACGAACTCGCCGTAATCGCCGGTTGGGGTGCGCACCCGCTGGAGCAGCACCTGATTGAACCGGCGATCGTAAGCGGCCATTTCAATTTTGGTGCCGCCGATGTCGAAGCCGTAACGCATCTCTCTCATCGCCATGCTTTAGGCTCCGCTCAGGGCGATCACCGCCGCCTCGCGGCGCGCGCGTTCGGCGGCGAACACCATCAGATGGCTCTCCAGCGCTTCCGCCGGGCCGGCCAGCACCTGGCTCGGATCGTTGGCGCGAATAGCCGCGATAAAGTGCTGCATCAGGTAGTAGTCGCCGCCGCCGTGGCCGGCCATGGCGTGCAGATCCTGGCCGGCGTCGGTGTCGTAATGCGTTTCACCGTCGTCGAGGAACGAGGTGATGCGAATATGGCGGCCGTCGCCCTCCAGGCAGCCGCGGCTGCCAAAGATGCGGGTGTGCCGATCTTCGTGGCGGGTAAAGGCCGTCATGGTGAACGACGCGGTGCGGCCGCCGGCGAACTGCATGTTGACCACCTGATGGTCGACCACGTTATTGTCGCAGCGGTAGACGCAGCGGCCGTAAGGCCCGTCTCGCAGCGCCGCCCGCAGCGTCGTCTGGTCGGGTTCTGGCGTCAGCACGCGCAGAAAACCGGGCGTGGCCTTGTGATTGTCGCCCAGATAGATGCGTTTGGCGGAATAGGGGCAGTTTGCCTCTACCGCGCAATCCAGGCAGTTGTCCGCCGCGCCGGCCGGTTGGTTTTCCTGGCGGAAGTGGCGCAGGTTGCCGAAGGAGCTGACCTGTTCGCAGGGCTGCTCCATCACGTAGCGGATCCAGTCGATGTCGTGGCAGGATTTCTGCAGCAGCATAAAGGCGGCCTGCCGATCGTTGCGCCAGTTGCCGCGCACGAAGGAGTGCGCCTGATGCCAGTAGCCGACCGGTTCCAAATGTTGCAGGCTGATGATGTCGCCGATCGCGCCGTCGCGCAGCAGCTGCTTGAGCTTTTGGGTATAGCGGGTGTAACGCAGCACGTGGCCGACCGAGAAGATCAGCTTTTGGCGCGTCACCTCGGCGACGATGGCGCGGCACTCGTCGGCGTCCGGCGACAGCGGTTTTTCCAGCAACATGGCGTAGCCCAGGCGGGCGAAGGCCAGCGCCGGTTCGAGGTGCATCTGATCCTGGGTGCAGATCAGCACCGCGTCGGCCAGCTTGCCGGCGCCGGCGGCCTGACGCCAGTCGGTGAAGACGTTTTCCGGCACGATGGCATGCTGCGCCACGAACGGCTCGCGGTAGGCGTCGCGCGGTTCCGCTACCGCCACCACCTGCATCAAATCGGGATGCGCCAGCGCATAGCGCGAGTAGATTTCACCGCGCGCCCCGGCGCCGACCACCAGCACCCGCACCGGGCGATGGGCAAAGCTGTTGGGTTGTGTTGACGACATTGCTGGATACTCCGCTGTTGTTATTTGAGGTTTTGGCCGCTGAGCTCGTCGAACAAATGCGCGCGCGTCAGATCGAATGCCAGATGAATGTTTTCGCCGAGGCGCGGCTCCCAATCCGGCAGCGACGCCATGCGCAGCACGAAGCGCAGATCGGCCAGTTCGCAGTGCAGCAGCTCTTCGTTGCCCATGCGCTCGATAGTGACGATCTGCGCCGGGAAACAGTTGGCGCTGCCGGGCGCGCACAGCCGCAAGGACTCCGGCCGGATGCCGAGACACACCCGCGCATGCGGGTAGTCCGCCAATTGCCGTTGCAGCGCAGGCGGCAGATCGAGCTGGTGCTGCAGGCCGATACGCAGCCGCACCGTTTGGCCGTCGCGCACGATCGCCAGATCGTGCAAATTCATCGACGGGCTGCCGATAAACTCGGCGACGAAACGGTTGGCGGGGTGGTGGTACAGGTTGATCGGTTTATCCACCTGCATGATGGCGCCGCGGTTCATCACGCAAATGCGATCGCCCATGGTCATCGCCTCGACCTGATCGTGGGTGACGTACACCATGGTGGCGGCGGCGCCTTCCTGCTTCAGCTGGTTGTGCAGTTCGATCAGTTGCACGCGCATCGACACCCGCAGCTTGGCGTCGAGGTTGGACAGCGGCTCATCGAACAGGAACACCTTGGGTTTGCGCACGATGGCGCGGCCGACCGCCACCCGCTGGCACTGGCCGCCGGAGAGCTGGCCCGGCTTGCGCTGCAGCAGATTGGTGATCTCCAGCTTTTCCGCCGCGTCGCGCACCCGGCGGTCGATCTCGGCCTTGCTCTCTTTGCCGATCAGGCCGAACGCCATGTTCTTGTACACCGTCATGTGCGGGTACAGCGCATAGTTCTGGAACACCATGGCGACGCCGCGATCCTTCGGCATGCTGTCGTTGACGCAGCGATCGTGGATCAGGATCTGCCCCTCGCTGACGCTCTCCAGCCCGGCGATCATCCGCAGCAGGGTGGATTTGGCGCAGCCGGACGGGCCGACGAACACCATAAATTCCCCGTCCTCAATGTCCAGATCGACGCCGTGCAGCGCGTGGAAACCGTTGGGGTACACTTTTTTAACGCTATTTAACTGAATTCCGGCCATGTCGTTTACCTTGTCTGCGCGTTAGCCTTTCACCCCGGCGCTGGCGATGCCCTGGATGAAATAGCGTTGGAAAATAATGAACAGCATCAGCATCGGGATCACCGCCATCAGCGCCCCGGCCATCAGCAACGGGTATTCCACCCCGGCGCGGCTGGAGAGCGAGGCCAGGCCAACCGGCAGCGTCAGCTTCTCGGTGGTGGTATTGACGATCAGCGGCCACATCAGGTTGTTCCAGCTCCACAGGCCGTTGATGATGACGCAGGCGATAATGCCGGGCCGGATCAGCGGCAGCATGATGCGCCAGAAGATGGCGAAGTAGCTGTAACCGTCGATCAACGCCGCTTCCTCCATCTCCTTCGGCACCGCCAGGAAGAACTGGCGCAGCAGAAAGGTGGCGTAAACGCTGAAAATGCCCGGCAGCACCAGCCCGGTGATGCTGTTGACCAGCCCCAGCTTCTGCACCACCAGGAATTGCGGGATCAGAAACGCCTGTCCGGGCACCATCAGGATCGACACGCACACCAGAAACACCGCGTCGCGGCCGCGAAAATGCAGGCGCGAGAAGCCATAGGCGGCCAGGGTGGCGATCGCCATCTGCAGGGTGACGGTGAAGAAGGTCGCCAGCAGCGAGTTGAGATAAAAACCGGCGAACGGGATTTCGTGCATCACCCGGCTGTAGGCCTGCAGGCTGGGATGCGCCGGCAGCAGCGTCAGCGGGATCTGAATGCTCTCGGCCTGGGTTTTCAGCGAGGTCACCAGCATCCAGATAAAAGGCACCACAGAGGCCAGCGCCGCCAGCCCCATAAACAGGTACACCAGCGTTTTCTTGCTTGCGTTCATGTGCAGCTCCTCAGCTGACTTTCAGGCGCTTGCCGATCGCCATTTGAATCAGGGTGATCACCAACGTGACGGCGAACAGCACCACGGTGATGGCGGAGGCGTAACCTTTTTCCTGCAGGTAAAACGCGTACTTGTAGAACAGGTTGGTGACGGTCATCACGTCGTTCTCCACCAGTGCGCGGTCGAACATCAGGAACACCACGTCAAAGATTTGCAGGATCTCGATAAAGCTCATCACCGACACGAAGAACAGCGTCGGCACCATCATCGGCAGCGTGATGCAGAAGAAGCGCCGCAGGGTGCCGATGCCGTCGATGTCCGCCGCTTCGTACAGCTGGCGCGGAATGCTCTGCAGCCCGGCCAGCAAAATGATGATTTTCAGCGCCAGCGACGACCAGATGATGATGATGGACACGCTGATGCGCACCACGTCCGGATCGGACAACCAGGCGACCGGCGCAATGTGCAGCAGGCCCAACGCCTGATTGATCAGGCCGAAATCCTTGTTGAACAGCCATTGCCACACCATGGCCACCGCCGCTGGCATGGTGACCGCCGGCAGGAACAGCAGGGTGCGCAGCAGGCCTTTGCCGCGGATGTTCTGGTTGAGGCCAATCGCCAGCAGCAGCGACAGGCTCAGGCTGATCGGCACGCAGACCACCACGTAAAACAGGGTGTTGGCGGCGGCAGTGTAGAAGTCGTCGTCTTCAAACAGGTTGAGATAGTTATCGACGCTGATGCTGCTCCAGCGCATGAATTGGTTCAGATCGGTAAAGCTGTAGAAAATGTTCTGCAAAAAGGGGATCAGGTAAAACACCGTCACCCCCAACAGCAGCGGCAGGATCATCACCCAGCCCCAGAAGCGTTCGGCGCGTTCGAGCCGATTGAGCGCGGGGCGGGCGGTGCGCCGGGATGGTTTCAGGGTGACCGTAGCCGTTTCTGCCAGCGACATGTTGCCATTCCTCACCTATGACGTTCAGCGTGGGTCCACCGCGGCGCGCGCTCGGGGCAGCGCGCCGCGGCGGGGCGATTACTGCTCCATGACGCGCGCGATCTTCTTGACCGATTTGTCCATTTCCTGTTTGGCGTCCGCGCCCATAAAGATCTTCTTCAGGCTGGCGATCCACATGTTTTGCCACTTCGGCGTATTGGTGCCGGCGGTGGGGTAAGCCTGGGTCACTTCCAGGGTCTGGATGTAAGGCGAGACGTCGACTTTCTGAATCTGCTGCGCCCAGACTTTGGCTGCCGTCTTGTTGGCCGGGATCACCACCTTGGCCAGCTCCGCCTGTGAGGCCTCGCTGCTCATGAAGGCGATATATTTCCAGGCGGCCTGCTTGTGGGCGCTTTTCGCCGACATGGCGAAGGCCAAACTGTGGGCCACGCCGGACTGGCGTTCAATTTTGGGCATCATCACCACGCCGATGTGGTCGTTGATCAGCGGGTTATTGGCGAACGGCGCCGCCAGCCAGGAACCGGCATAGACCATCGCGGCGCGGTTGGACTGGAAGATGTTCTCGGTTTTGACTTCGCTCATCTGCTGGGCGCTTGGCATCAGGCCGTCTTTCATCATGCCCTGCAGCTGCTGATAGACCCAGAGGGATTTGTCGTTGGCGATGTCGGTGGGCTGGCCATCTTTCGGCACGATGTGATTGCCGTTTTGGAACAGCAGGTTCATGTAACTGTCCTGACCGTCGATGCTGAGATCCATCACCAGCGGGAAGGCGGCGCCTTTCAGCCCGTTTTTCAGCGCGGCGGCCTTGCTCTTCAGATCGTCCCAGCTCCAGTCGCTGGTGGGATAGCTGACGCCGGCCTGATCGAACAGTTTTTTGTTGTACCACACGGCGATGGAATCGACGTCGCGCGGGATGGCCATCTGTTGGCCGTCGTACTGATAGGCTTTCACCGAGCTGGCGACCACGTCGTCCAGTTTAAGGCCGCTGTCCTTAATATAGGGCGCCAACGGCTCCATAATGCCGTTTTTGGCGTACTGCACAAAATAAGGCATATTGATCCAGAATATATCTGGCGCTACGCCGCCGGCAGCGGCGGAATCTAATTTAACGAAATATTGCGCCGAGGGAGTTAATTCTATTTCTATTCTTATATCCGGATTAGCCTGTTCAAAACGCTTGGCAATCTCCTGTTCGGCGGGTAATTGGTTTCTGTCCCAAACGGCATAGCGTAAAGTTATTTTATCTGCGGCATGGAGCAGCGTAGGTAATAATAATGCGCTGGCAAGAATAGAATGCGCCAGCAGGCGGCCGGTATTTTTTATCGGTGACATTGCTTTCCCCTCGGTGAGCGACGAATAGCGTTTTTCGCAACGTAAATTCTTTCTATCCCTTAACTTTCAATGTGTCAATACACCCCCAAACGCCCAAAAATGGGGCGACAATGTTTCGTTGTTGTTAAAATCGAAAGGCTTTCACGGCCAAGTGAAAGGCACTTCCGTTCACATTTCATTAACCTTTTGGCGGGGTTTATCCCCGGTGGCGCGGCATTTAGCGGCCTTCGCAGGCATAGGAATAACTGATAACCCTTGCACCATAATGGGGATTAAAAATATTTTTATTGTGCAAGCTTCAGCTTCTTTCATTTTTGTGATGCAAATAAACAAAAAAATCTTGCTGGGGCTGTCCGAGGAGGGCGCTTGAACGTTTTTTATTGCCGGCTATTGTTTGTGGCGATAAAAGACGCTAGCCTGAATCTCACAACGTTTATTCATCAAAAATAAAGAGGGCGAAATATCATGCGCCTGTCTCTGGTATTTACGCATTGCCTGGAAAAAGTATTTCATCGCCAAAATATGCCGCCCATTGCCGTGGAAAATCGGCTGAGCGGGTTAAATAACGAGGTGCTGTCCTGGCAGGCGGTGTACTGTTTGCAAACTCCGGGCAACGAGACTCGCCATGAGCTGTGTTATCAACTCGACGGGCCGCTGGCGGAGTATATCAGCGTGCGCCAGGTGCAATCGGTGCCGAGCGGTTTTCCCTGTTATCGCGAGACCGATGAGAATTACCTGACCACCGAGCCGGGCTTATTTCCCGATCCGCTGATGCCGCTGCCGCAACGGCGTTTTTTTGCCGCCTGCCGCTATTATGGCAGCCTGTGGTTGACCCTGACGCCGCCGGCCGACGCGCAACTGGCCGGCGACTTTCCGTTGACCCTGCGGCTGCTGGATGCCCAGAGCGGCGAGGCGCTGGCCGAGGCCACACTGACGCTGCATCTGGTGCCCGCGGCGTTGCCGCCGCAAACGCTGTTGCACACCGAATGGCTGCACACCGACTGCCTGGCGGATTACTACCGTTTGGCGGTGTTCAGCCCGGCGTACTGGCGCGCGGTACGCAACTTTGTGCGCTGCGCGGTGCAGGCCGGCGTCAATATGCTGCTGACGCCGCTGTTCACGCCGCCGCTGGATACCGCCGTCGGCGGCGAACGGACCACGGTACAGTTGGTGAGGGTGACACATTCGGCGCACGGGTATGGCTTCGATTTCAGCCGTTTGGCGCAGTGGGTGGCGTTGGCGCAGGAAGAGGGCATCGAGCACTTCGAAATCGCGCCGCTGTTTACCCAATGGGGCGCGGCGCATGCGCCGAAGATAGTGGTGGAGGAGCAGGGCGAGACGCGAACGCCGTTCGGCTGGCACACCGATGCGCAGGGCGAAGCGTATCAGCGTTTCCTACAGGCGCTGCTGCCGGCGTTGACCGCCTGGTTCCGCGAACGGGGGCTGGAACGGCAGGTATGGTTCCATGTTTCCGATGAGCCGACGTTGGACAACCTGGCGGCCTACCGGCGCGCCAGCGCCGCGCTGCGCCCGCTGCTGGATGGCTTCCGCACCTTCGATGCGCTGTCGGATTTCGCGTTTTATCAGCAAGGCCTGGTGGAAACCCCGGTCGTTGCGACCGACCACCTCGAACCTTTTATCGAACACCAGGTCCCCGGCCTGTGGGCCTATTACTGCTGCGTGCAGAAGACTGAGGTCGCCAATCGCTTCTTCGCTCAGCCTTCGGCGCGCAACCGCATATTGGGCGTGCAGCTGTATCTGTACCGCATCGCCGGCTTTCTGCACTGGGGATTCAACTTCTATAACAGCGCCCATTCGCGTGAACGCATCAATCCGTACGCGGTGACCGACAGCGGCCATGCGTTTCCCTCCGGCGATCCGTTCGTGGTCTATCCCGGTGAGGATCTGCAGCCGGTGGAGTCGCTGCGCCTGCGGGTGCTGCACCAGGGTCTGCAGGACATGCGCGCACTGCAGCTGCTGGAGAGTTTGACCGATCGGGCGACGGTGGAAGCGCTTATAGAAAGTGAGCTGGGCATGCGCATCACCTTCAAGCGTTATCCGCACCAGGCCGGGCCGCTGCTGCGCCTGCGCGACGCGGTAAACCGCCGCATCGAAGCGTTGCTGGCGCCGATGTGAAGGCAAGTGGGGGCGAAAATGCGTCTTTCACTCCCAATTCGCCATTACTTTGCTATACCTGATAGTCGATGGATTCACTTTATTGTCATGTAACTGACATGTCAGAGTCACGGCTCTGGCTTAAGTTTGCAGCGACTACGTCAGGAGATAACGCGATGTTCAGCCTGGATTCTCTGTTGCAAGATGCATTTCCACACCGTAATACCCCCGCCTGGCAGCGCAGCCTGCTAAGAACCCTTCTCTTCGAAAAAGAATTCAAACAGTTCGCCGCCGATTATCCCCATCTGAAAGGGCTCGATCTGATCGAGCAGGTGGTGGACTACTTTAACCTCAGCTGCGAATTGGTGGACGGCGATCTGGAAAACATCCCGAGCCAGGGGCCGGTGGTGCTCGTGGCCAATCACCCGATCGGCTCGCTCGACGGCTTGGTATTGCTGCGCGCCGTTGCCGCGGTGCGCCCGGACGTGAAAGTGGTGGCCAACCAGCTGCTGACCTACATTGAACCGCTGCGCAGCCTGTTCGTGCCGGTGGATAACGTCGCTTATAAAACCAGCCGCAAACAGATTGAAGGCATGCAGCAGCAACTGGACAACCAGGGGGCGCTGATCCTGTTCCCGGCTGGCGAAGTGTCGCGCATGAGCCCGAAAGGCATCCGCGACGGCCACTGGCATACCGGTTTTCTGCGCCTGGCCGCCAAAGCGCGCGCGCCGATCGTGCCGATCCACATCAGCGCACGCAACAGCAACCTGTTCTACTTTACCTCTCTGGTCTACCGGCCGCTGTCGACCTTGCTGCTGGTGCGCGAAATGTTCCAGCAGCGGGGCGGGCGCATCAAGATCCGCGTCGGCGGCCGCGTGCCGTTCGCCAACTGGCACGACGGCCACACCAGCGCCAAGGATCTGGCGGAGCGTTTTCGCCGCCACGTCTATCGTCTGGGCCAGGGCAAGCCGGGGCTGTTCGCCAGCGAATCGCCGATCGCGCTGCCGGAAGATCGTCTGGAGCTGAAAAAGGCGCTGGCGAACTGCGAACGGTTGGGGGTAACGCCGGACGGTAAAACCATCTATCTCTATCGTCGTCATGACGAAGCGCGTACGCCAATTCTGCGCGAGCTGGGGCGCCTGCGCGAGATCGCCTTCCGCGCGGTGGGGGAAGGATCCGGCCGCCGCCGCGATCTGGACAGCTACGACGACGATTACTACCACCTGGTGCTGTGGGATGAGGAGGAGCTGGAGATCGTCGGCGCCTATCGCTTTATCCCTACCGCCGAACAAATTGCGCGCAAAGGGCTGGAAAGCATCTACAGCAACAGCCTGTTCCATTATGACCGCGATATGGAACCGATCCTGGCGCAGGGCATCGAGCTGGGGCGCAGCTTCATTCAGCCGGCCTATTGGGGCAAGCGCGGGCTGGACTATTTGTGGCTGGGCATCGGCGCCTATCTGTCGAAATACCCGCAGTACCGCTATCTGTTCGGCCCGGTGTCGATCTCCGGCGGCATGCCGCTGGCAGCACGTGATTTGCTGATCGCCTTCTATCGGCTCTATTTCTCGCCGGATCACGCGTTCGCGCAGTCGCGGCGGCCTTATCCGGCGTCGCTGCCGCAGGTGCTGGCGCAGTTTGCCGGGGACAACTATCAGGAAGATCTGGTGCGGCTGAAGAGCCTGCTCAGCAATATCGGTTGCTCGATCCCAACGCTGTACAAGCAGTACACCGAACTGTGCGAACCGGGCGGGGTACAGTTTATCGATTTCGGCACCGATCCGGCGTTCAACAACTGTATCGACGGGCTGGTGTTGGTGGATACCACGCGGCTCAAGCCGTCGCGGTATCAGCGTTACATCGCGGTGCACCAGCCGCAGCCGGCCGAGACGGCATGACTACAGTCTGACTCATGCCTTTTTGATCTAAGCACGACCTTGGGGCCGGCGACGGGATAGCGCTACGATAAACGTTTTGCTTTCCACCGCCGGAGCCTTTCATGCCTCATTCGTTTATCCCGCCGTTATTGTCCGCCGATGAACCGCCCGCCGCCGCCGTTGAAACCCCGCGCGGCAAAGCGCCATTTTTGCTGCTATGCGATCACGCCGGTAAGGCGATACCGCAATCTCTTGGCGATCTCGGCTTACCGCCGGGGGAGATCGAGCGCCACATCGGCTGGGATATCGGTGCGCTGGGCGTATCGCGCCATCTGAGCCGCCAACTGGACGCCACGCTGATTCATCAGCGTTACTCACGGTTGGTGATCGACTGCAACCGCGCGCCCGGCATCGCCAGCTCGATCCCGCATTTGTCTGAACTGACGCCGATACCCGGCAATATCGGCATCGACGCCGAACACGCGCTGGCGCGTGAGCGCGAGGTATTTTTGCCGTATCACCACGCCATCGACGAGCATCTGGGGCAACGTCAGCTGCGCGAACTGCCGACGGCGGTGATCGCCATGCACAGTTTCACACCGGTGTTCAAAGGGGAATCGCGCCCCTGGCAGGTGGGGTTGCTGTTTAATCGCTACCCGGAATTTGCCCGGCTGCTGGCCGAGCTGCTGCGCGAAGAGGGGGATTTGCAGGTGGGGATCAACGAGCCCTATGCAATGACCGACGCCACCGACTACACGTTGCCGGTGCACGCGGAACGGCGCGGGTTGCCTTACGTCGGCATCGAAATTCGCCAGGATCTGATCGCCGACGAACGCGGGCAACAGGCATGGGCGAAACGTTTCGCGCGCCTGCTGCCGCAGGCCTGGCAACGCTGGCAAATTTGACTTTAGGAATATTCCCAGAGATGATAACCATAAGGAATACATAAGACGTCATTAGAAAAAAAAGCCAGGAGAGACGTGTGGAGCACAGCGATAACGGACTGTTTATCAAACGGGAGCGTTTTGAAGTTCTGGCGATTCTGCGTGAAATTTGCAAACAACGCACGCCGCTGCGCGTAGAAAATCAGCAGCACCGGTTTCAAAGTCTGTTATTGAGCGTCGGGCCGGACAATATCGTGTTTAGCGGTGAGGAAGCGGAAAACGCCATCGACGGCGCCTGCACCATCGTGATTGAAAGCCACGACGCCAAAATCGAGTTTTCCGTCGGCCAGGCGGAGCTGACCGAACATCAGGGCGTCCAGGCCTGCTCGACCCGGCTGCCGCAGGAGTTGGTCTACATCCAGCGCCGCCGCCAGTTCCGCATCACCACGCCGCACTGGCGCCAATTCTTCTGTACCGGCGAATACCCGGACGGCACGCCTTATGAGCTGCGTATCCACGATCTGTCCGCCGGCGGCGTCGGTTTGCGCTTCGATGGTCCACTGCCGGATTTCTTCCAGCCGGGTCTGCAGTTCAAGAAAGCGGTGTTGGATCTGGGCAGCTACGGCAGCTTCAAGGTCAATATGGAGCTGGTGGTGGTCAACGACGATCAGGAAACCGACGATAACGACCAGGTGGTGCACTTCTCGCGCCTGTCGTGCCGTTTCCTCAAGCTGGGGCTGGCGATGGAGCGCAAAATTCAGAGCGCGGTGTTCGCCTTCGAGCTGGATTTCAACAAAAAGAAAAAACGCTGATATTTATCAGGGGCGGGCATGCTGCCCCTGACTCTCCACAGGTCTTACGGTTTTAATGCCCGCAGGCTGCCGATCTCTTCCCAACCGAAATGCGCCGCTTCGGCCAGCACGTCGCACACTTCGCCGCCGGCGGCGATCACGGCCGCGTCGAGCGCGGCGCCCTGCAGCAGATGGCTCACCAGCAGTGCGGTGAACAGATCGCCGGTGCCTTTGACCGCCGATTTGACCTTCGGATGGGTAAAGCACTGCGCTTCCTGCCGGGTGACCAACATTAAACCCACTTCGTCTTCGTGCTGTGCCACGCCCGGCGCGCTGGTGACCAGCACCCATTCGGTGGTGTCGTTCAACAGCGCCTGCGCGGCGCGTTGCGTCTGCTCCCGGCTGCTCAGAGAGCGGCCGCACAGCTGCTCCAGTTCGAAGCCGTTCGGCGTCAGGCCGTTGGCCAGCCGCAGGAACGGTGAACGATAGCAATTGACGATGCGCTCATCCACGTAGATCCCTTCGCCGTAATCGCCCATCACCGGATCGATATAGATCCTTATCTGCGGATTGAGGGCGCGCACCCGCTGCAGCCAGTTGGCCAGAATATGGCACTGCATCACGTCGCCCAGGTAACCGACGATCACCGCCCGGGTGCGTTTCATCACGCCGCGGGCGATCAGATCGTCGAGAAAGCCGCCGAACCACTCGCCGGAGATGACGCCGCCATGCGGCTTGCCGTAATAGGGCGGGCAGCCGAACAGCACGCTGGGCACCTGCAGCGCTTCCAGCCCCTTTTTCAGCAGGGCGCGGTAGGCGATGCCGTTGCCGACGCTGCCGTAAACCACCTGAGATTGAATGCTGATCACGTCGATGGGCGGTGATCGCAAGGGTGAAGCCTGTTGCATGAGTTACATCCTTGGTTCGTTATTATCCAGCCAGCGGGCGAACACCTGCCGCGCGCGCTGTTCCAGCTGTGCGCCGTGGCGCGCCGCCTGTTCGCGAAGGCTCTGGGGCGCGACGCCGGCCAGCTCCAGCTCGCAGGCATGGCCAATCAACCAGCGTTCGATATCGCGGTGATCCGCCTCCAGATGGAACTGCAGACCGAGCGCGAACCCCTGATAGTCGAAAGCCTGATGCGGGCAAATCGCCGTGCTGGCCAGGCAGCGGGCGCCGTCCGGGATCATGAACATATCGCCGTGCCAATGCAGCACCGGCGTATCGGCCAGCGGCGCCAGCACAGAGTCGTCTTGTGCCGCGAGCGTGGTCAGCGGAGCGAAGCCGATCTCTTTGACGCCGAGCGAAATCACGTCGGCGCCCAGCGCCTGGGCGATCACCTGAGCGCCGAGACACACCCCGAGGGTCGGCCGCCGCTGCGCGAGGCGCTGTTTGACCAGCGCCAATTCATGGTCGAGAAAATCATAGCGCTGCTCACCGGAAAAGTGCCGGGCGGCGCTGATCGGCCCGCCGAGCACCACCAACAGATCGGTCTCTTCATTATTGATAGCACGAATATCATCGCGACCGGCATCGTAATAGTCGATCTGATAGCCGCGCAGCGAGAGCAGGGAACCGAGAATACCCAGGTTTTCAAAATTGACGTGTCGAATGGCGACGGCTTTTTTCATTGTTTAACCTCGTGAGCGTGGGTGAACGGCGTCAGCGCCAGCGACTCGCCCAGCACCGTGATGCCCTGCGCGCCGCTCTGGTAGACGATGCGGCGTTCGCTGACCTGGCTGAGCTGCACCTGATAACCCTGCGCGGCCGGGAACAGCGCGCACGCCTGCTCCAGCTGATCGGCTGCCCAGGGGGTGAACATCTCCAGGCGGGCAAAGGCTTTTCCTGCATACTGAATGTCGAGCACGTAATGTTTATCCATGGAACCCCTTACTTTTGGCCGCGGAAGCTGCTAATCTTGTTTGAACTAGTACAAAAGGATTTATGTATGGGTTTATTGTATGCAAAAGGCGGCGGCGCTGTCCAGATTGCCGAGCAGATCGCCGCACGCATCAAAGACGGCGCGCTGCGGCCGGGCGAGCTGTTGCCGCCGGTACGCCAACTGGCGGCGGAGCTGGAGGTCAATCCGAATACCGTCGCCAGCGCTTATGCCCGATTGCGCGATGCCGGCCTGGTGGCGACGCGCGGGCGGGCGGGAACGGTGGTGCTGGAGCCGCCGCTGGCGGCGGTGAGTGCGGCCTATATGCCGCGTCAGGTGCCGGCGGGAATGTGCGATCTGGCCAGCGGCAATCTGGATGCCGCATTGTTGCCGGCATTGGCGCTTGGCGCGGCGGAGGTGTTCCCGCAGCAAAATGGTTATGACATCAGTGGCGATCTGCCGGTATTGACCGGTCTGGGACGCGAGTGGCTCAGCCGCCAGGGCGTCACGCTGGGGGAACCGGCGGTGTTCTCCGGCGCGCTGGACGCGATGGAAAAGGCGCTGCGCTGCCATGTGCAGCCGGGGGCGGCGGTGTGGGTGGAAGATCCCTGCTGGCCGCCGCTATTGACGCTGTTGCGCCATCTGCGTCTACGGCCGCTGCCGCTGGCGGTAGATGAACAGGGCTGTCGGTTGCCGGAAAGCGGGGCCGCCGGCGCGGTGATCCTGACGCCGCGCGCTCACAATCCGACCGGCGCTTCGCTCTCTGCGCAGCGCGCGCAACAGTGGCGGCGTTTTCTGCGCGACAACCCGCAGTGTCTGGCGATCGTCGACGACTTCTGGGGGCCGCTGTCGCAGCAGCCGCTGCATCTGCCGTTCGACGGCGATCGCGGCCTGTACGTGTTGTCGCTGAGCAAGTTTCTCAGCCCGGATCTGCGCATCGCGCTGGCCTGCGGCAACCCGACGTTGCTGCAGGCGATGCGCGCCGATCAGTACATCAGCGAACGCTGGGTCAGCCATATCTTGCAACAGATCGCCGCCAGGCTGTGGAGACAGGCCTTGCAGGAAGGGCAACTGCCGCGGGCGCAACAGGCATATCAGGCCAGAAGGGATGAACTGGTGCAGCGGCTCAATGCATTGAATCACACGGCGCTGGCGGTAGGTGAAGGGTTGCATCTGTGGTTGCCGGTGAGGTCGGAAAGCGCCGCCGCGCAGCTGATGGCGCAGCGGGGGTGGTTGGTGCAGGGCGGTGAACCTTTCCGCCTGAGGGGCGGCCCGGCGCTCCGCATTAGCCTGGCCAACGTGGTGCCGGCACAGCTGGCGCCGCTGGCGCAGGATCTGTCCGAAGCCATGCGGGCCGAGGCGGCGATCAACTAAGCCGGCGTCAGGTTTTCCTCCGCCAACCGCTGTAGCGAGGCTAACCGGGCGGTCGGTTCGGCGATCGGCGTGTCGATGATGAACTCGTCCACGCCGTACTGCAGCTGCAGCTGCGCCAGTTGCTGATGCACCTGCTGCGCGGTGCCGAGCAGAACATGACTTTCTCGCGGCTCGATGCGGTAGTCGGTGGCGCCGGCCTGTTGCACGAAACTCTCGGCCTGCGCCAGGCTGCCGACGGTCACGCTCTGCTCACCGGCGACGTGCACGCGGTATTGCTGAATCTCCACCGCCAGCGCCGCCGCCTGCTCCGGGCTCTGCGCCACGATCGCCGCCACCGCCAGCAGCCCCTTGCGGCCGCCGCTGTGTGCGGTGTAGTGCTCCAGCGCTTCTCTAATGTCTTGCGGATTGCCGTTCAGATGCGCGGCGAACACGAAGGCCCAGCCGGATTCAGCCGCCAGCGTCGCGCTCTCTTTACTGGCGCCGAGCAAAAAGCGCTGGGCGGCGTGCGGCGGCAACGGCGTGGCGCTCAGACCCGGTTCGGCGTCGTCGTTCAGGTAAGCGGTCAGCTGCGACAGCTGCTGCGGGAAGGCCGGTTTGTTTTGACGGTCATGGGCGGCCTGCAGCGCCTGAGTGGCGAGCGGCAGCCCGCCGGGCGCTTTGCCCACCCCGAGATCGACGCGCCCTGGCGCCAGCGCCGCCAGCAGGTTGAAGTTTTCGGCTACCTTGTAGGCGCTGTAGTGCTGCAGCATCACGCCGCCGGAGCCGATGCGAATGCGCGACGTTTGGCCGAGCAGATAACCGATCAGCACCTCCGGCGACGGGCAGGCGAGCTGCGGCGTATTGTGGTGCTCCGCTAACCAGAAACGCCGATATCCCCAGCGTTCCGCCTGTTGCGCCAGGTGCAGCGTGCGCGCCAGCGCCTGTGCGGCGCTTTCCCCTTCGGCGATCGGACTCTTTTCCAATATGCTCAAGGCATAAGCCATTTTCCCGCTCCTTTCCTCATCAGATATGCCTGACAAATACCATGCGGGCGGCGCACGCCTTAATACTGATTGGCGATAGGATATTCCATTGATCCAAAACGGATTTGGATATGCGCAGAACGGTAAAGCGCCGCGATGTTACCCCTCGAGCCAGGCCTTCAGACGAATGGCGTCACGGTAGTGGCCGTAGCGCGGCTGTGCGCCGAGCAGGATCATCACCACCGGCTGCCCTTTGATGGTGGTGCGCATCACCAGGCAGTGACCGGCCTCGTCGGTAAAGCCGGTTTTCTGCAGCTGGATCTTCCAGGCGGGGTTGTTGATCAGGCCGTTGGAGCTGCGGTAAACCAACTGGCCGCGGCCAGGGCGTACGATCTGCTGCTTGTCGGTGCTGAAGCGGCGAATCGACTGATAGCGATAGGCGTGATTGACCATCTTCAGCAGATCGTTGGCGGTCGCCACATTGCGCGGCGTCAGCCCGGTCGGATCGTAGAAGCGGGCGCGTTTCATGCCGATGGCGCGCGCTTTCTGATTCATTTTCGCCACGAAGGCCTTGCGCCCGCCGGGATAACTGCGGCTCAGCGCGGCGGCTGCGCGGTTCTCCGAAGACATCAGGGCGATGTGCAGCATGTCGCGGCGGCTGAGCACCGAGCCGATGGTCAGGCGCGAATGGGTTTTTTTCAGCAGATCGCGATCGGCGGCGGTGACTTTGAGCTTGCTGCCCATCGGGCGTTTGCTGTCCAGGGCGACCATGGCGGTCATCAGTTTGGTGAGCGAGGCGATCGGCAGCACGCGGTTCGGCTGCTTCTGATAAAGGGTCTTTCCGGTGCGTTGATTGACGACCAGCACCGATTTGGCATTCAGCACCAGCGGCGGCGTGGCGGCATGCACGGGCGCCAAAACGAACAGCAGGCTGAACAGCAGGGCGGCGCCGAAGCGCCGGACAGGCAGACGGAGAAAAGCGTGAGATAAAAGCATAACGGCGGCAATAGTGACCCTAAGTGATTAAAAAATATCAAAAGAGTCTGCCGGGCAAATGTGAAGGAAATAGGGCGATAATCGCTCAAACTGTTACAACAATCCCTTTTGCCGCAGGGTGAAGCGGGTGGCCTCGTTCAAATCGTAGTCCGCGAGGCGCTCGCGCGGCACCCAGGCGTAGTCATCGAACTCGTCGTTGATCGTCACGTCGCGGTTGGCGGCATGGCAGTCGAAAATCAGGTAAATCATGTAGATTTGCTCCCGGCTGCCGTCGGCGTAAGTTTTGATGCGCACGTCATCGCGGAAAGTCCAGGGCGTGATGTTGTCGAGGATCAGCGCGGCGCCCAACTCTTCGCGCACTTCGCGCCGCAGCGCCTGTTCTATTTGTTCACCCGGCTCGACGCCGCCGCCGGACAGCGCCCACTGGCCGGGAAACACGCCCTTGTGCGCCGCCATTTTGCACAGCAGGAAGGCGTTATCGTTTTCAATTAGCGGGCAGACAATGATGCGTTGGCGCATGGAAAACTCCTGTCAAAATGGAAAGCAACCACTTTAACATGGGGTCTGGCCCCTTAGCGTGAGAGAAATCAAAGCGTTGTATTTGCGCAGAGCTGCGGCAACCGCCTCTCTGCGCTACGGTCAGTAGATTTCCGGCACCACCATGTTGTCCGGCACTGGGTTACGGTGGTACTCCGGGCTGCGTTTGCGTGGCGGCAGCGTGATGACGTTACCTTCGGCTTCCTCATAAGGCACCTGCTGCAGCAGGTGAGTGATGCAGTTCAAGCGGGCCTTTTTCTTGTCGACGCCCTGAACCACCCACCAGGGCGCCTCGGCAATGTTAGTGCGCGCTAACATGATTTCTTTGGCCTCGGTGTAGTCCTCCCAGCGGCGGCGGCTTTCCAGATCCATCGGGCTGAGCTTCCACTGCTTGAGCGGATCGTGAATGCGGCTGAGGAAACGCAGTTCCTGCTCCTCATCGGTGATCGAAAACCAGTATTTGACGATTTGGATGCCGCTGCGCGTCAGCATTTTTTCGAATTCCGGCACGCTGCGGAAAAACTCCTCGTACTCTTCGTCGTTGCAAAAGCCCATCACGCGCTCCACGCCGGCTCGGTTATACCAGCTGCGGTCGAACAGCACCATTTCGCCGGCGGCGGGCAGATGCGCGATATAGCGCTGAAAATACCACTGGGTGCGTTCGCGATCGTTCGGCGCCGGCAGCGCCGCCACGCGGCAGGTGCGCGGGTTGAGGCGCTGGGTAATGCGTTTGATCACGCCGCCCTTGCCGGCGGCGTCGCGGCCTTCAAAGAGGATCACCAGCCGATGGCCGGTACGCATCACCCAGTCCTGCAGCTTTACCAGTTCGCCCTGCAGGCGCAGCAGTTCGCGGAAGTATTGCTTGCGCCAGGCTTTCTTCGCGTCGCTGTCGACTTCTGCCGCGTCGAAGCGCAGGTCGTCCAGCTCCATTTCCAGCTCTTCGTCGTAGCTGTCGTAAAATTCTTGCAGCAGGCGCTGGTTGAATCCGTCTTCGCGGTTGAATTCATGCATGGTCATCAGATTTTCTCCGTATCGGCCCGGTGTTAGAAGTGGTTGAAGATCCAGTACAGCACCGCCGACAGCAGCACTGAGGCCGGCAGCGTTAGCACCCAGGCCATCAGCAGATTGCGCAGGGTGGCCATCTGCAGGCCGGAGCGGTTGGCTGCCATGGTGCCGGCGATGCCGGATGAAAGTACGTGAGTGGTCGAAACCGGCAAGCCGAAGGCGTCGGCCGCGCCGATGGTGGTCATCGCCACCAGTTCGGCGCTGGCGCCCTGGGCGTAGGTCAGGTGCGATTTGCCGATCTTTTCGCCCACCGTCACCACGATGCGGCGCCAGCCGACCATGGTGCCGAGCCCCAGTGCAATCGCCACCACCACTTTCACCCAGAAGGGAATGAAGCGGGTGGCGTTGTCGAGTTCGCCCTTCAGCGCGTCGAGGTTGCGCTGCGTGTCGGGATTGATCTGCAACTGATGCTCTGCCTTCAGGTGCTTGATGGTCTCGGACGCCAGGTACATGTCGTTGCGGGTGTTCGACACCGCCTGCGCCGGGATCTTGTCGACCGAGCCGTACTGGCGAATTTGATCTCCGATCGCGCCGGTCAGTTGCGCCAGCGCCGGCACCACCTCCGGCGTCAGATCGCTGGTGCGCACATAGCCGGTCAGCACCTCGCGCGGCGGCGTTTGGCCGCCGGCCGGGAACTGGCGCAGCAGCTGGCTTTTGGTCACCTCCGCCAGCGCCGCCACCCGGGGGATCTGCTCCGGCGGCATCGAACGGTTCAGGGCGTAGGCGATCGGCATGGTGCCCACCAGGATCAGCATGATAAGGCCCATGCCTTTCTGGCCGTCGTTGGAGCCGTGGGCAAAGGAAACGCCGGTGCAGGTGAGGATCAGCAATCCGCGGATCCACAGCGGCGGCGGGCTATTGTCTTTAGGCGCGCTGTACAGCTGGCGGTTGTTGACGAACAGCTTCAGCGCCAGCAGCAGCAGGCCGGCGAACACGAAGCCGATCACCGGCGACAGCAGCAGCGCATAGCCCACCTTGATCGCCTGGCCCCAGTCCACGCCGCTGGTGCCGGTGCGGCCGTGGATCAGGGCGTTGGCCACGCCAACGCCGATAATCGAGCCGATCAGCGTATGCGACGACGAGGCGGGCAGCCCGAGCCACCAGGTGCCGAGGTTCCAGATGATGGCGGAGAACAGCAGGGCGTACACCATGGCGAAGCCGTTGCCGGTGCCGGCCTGCAGGATCAGCTCGACCGGCAGCAGCGAAATGATGCCGAAGGCCACCACGCCGCTGGAGAGCAACACGCCGAGAAAGTTGAAGAAACCGGACCACACCACGGCGACCATCGGCGACAGCGAGTGGGTGTAAATCACCGTCGCGACCGCATTGGCGGTGTCGTGGAAGCCGTTGACGAATTCAAAGCCCAGCGCGATCAGCAGCGCCAGCCCCAATAATAAAAACGGAATGTAACTGGTATAGACGGCGCCGGTGTCGCTGACGTCGTTAAATAAGTTCACCCCGGCGAACGCGATCCCCAGAATTAATAAAAACACAAAAAAAAGAACAGTGAGTCGACTGTTCTTTTGATGCAGCTTGGGCAGGCTGGATGCGGCCGGCACACCCGTTTGAACGGCGCTGTTATCGCTCATAATGACCTTCCTGAGAGGATTGAATGCGGTAGCTGTCGCCTGAAAAGTATTCTGAATGAATGTGGCTTTTTTATGACGAAAATATTAATCATCGGGAACGGCGAAAATCATTAACGCCGATAAATAAAGATTGTTATAACAGCGGAGACGATCTTGGGTTAACGGCAACAGGCAGGATAAGGCGTTATGGTGCAACGGTTAGCGGAAAAGATGCACAAGCTTGATTTCGATGATGAAGTGACCGGGCTGATCTACGGCCATGTGTTTCGTTCCGGTGAGCCGCCGGCGCGCCTGAACTCGCAGCAGGTCTGTCAGGCCTACCAGGCTTTGCCGTCCGGCGACGGCTTTGTCTGGCTGCACCTCAATCTCAACCACGCGGCGGCGGAGAAGTGGCTGAAAAACCATTTCGCCATTTCCGATTTTTTCTTCCACGAAATTCGGCACGGTTCCCACACCACGCGCATCGAGCGCCAGGGCGACGACCTGTTCGCGGTACTCAACGACGTGATTTTCCACCCTGAGGACAGCAACCCGGAAACGGCGACGCTGTGGCTCTATTGCTGCCGTGGGCTGGTGGTCACCGTGCGTCACAAACCGGTGCGATTGATTGAACGGCTGCTTGGCCGCCTGACGGCGCTGGAGCTGGCGTCGTCTACCGAGCTGCTGGCGCACCTGCTGGAAGAGCAGGAGGACGTGTTGGAACAGGTGGTGCGGCAGGCTAACCAGTATGTCGATACCATCGAGGATCGCCTGCTGACCCGCCGCGTCAAACGCAACCGCGCCGAGCTGGGGCGCATGCGCCGCATGCTATTGCGCTTTCAGCGCCTGTTGGCGCCGGAACCGGCCGCGCTGTTTCGCCTGTTGAACCGGCCGCCGAGCTGGCTGAGCCGTGAGGTGGTGCAGGATCTGCGGCAGTTTACCGAAGAGTTCACCGTGGTGTTGAACGATCTCGCCAGCCTGACCGAACGCATCCGGCTGCTGCAGGAAGAACTGGGCGCCAAGCTGATGGAGCAGAATAACCGCACGCTCTACACCCTGACGGTGATCACCGTGCTGGCGTTGCCGATCAACATCGTCGCCGGTTTCTTCGGCATGAACGTCGGAGGGATACCGCTGGCCAGCAATCACCACGGTTTTATCCTGCTGGTGTTGCTGGTCGGCAGTTTTACGCTGATCGCCGGTTATCTGGCGTTCAGGCGCAGGGACGAGTCGTAATTACAGGCGGGCGCGGTACTCTTCTTCCAGCCGGGCATGGGTGCTCCAGAACGGCTGCGGCGCCCGATCGTGCAGACGATCCAGCAGGATATCCAGATGGGTGTGCCAGCCGCCGGCGACGCTGAGCATCTCGTCGCGGTTGGCCAGGCGCCGGTGGGTGACCGTCAGCAGCACCGCGTTTCCCTGTTCCGTCAGCTCGAAGGTCACCTCGGAAGGGCGGCCCTGATCTTGTTCGGCCCAGGTAAAGCTCAGCAGGCGCGGCGGGAACAGGCAGGTGATGTGGCCGCGGTTGCTGACGCAGCCGCCGTGCTGTTTGTACTTGGCCGGCGGTGGCTCGTGCTCGCCCGCCAGATCGGAGTTGCGAAACTCCAGCTCCAGCGGCGCGCCGTTTTCCAACTTCATGGCGCCGGCCGCCAGCCAGGTGGCGCGCTTGTCGGATTCGGTCAGGTAAGCCCACACCCGCTCGATGGGACCGGGCAGCAGCCGCTGGATGCGCAGCGTGCCGGGTTCGATAATCATGCCGTAATCATTCATGGTTCACTCCTTGGGAGGAAGCTGTTCGGGCTGCAACAGCGCCTGTTCGAGCGCATCCAGCCGTTCAGTCCAGAAATGTTCATAGGTTTGCAGCCAGTGCATGGCCTGCGCCATAGGCTCGGGTTCGAGCCGGCAGATATGGTTTCTTCCTTGCACGGTGCGTTGCACCAGGCCCGCATGTTCCAGTGCTTTCACGTGCTTGGAGGCGCCGGCGAACGACATCTGCAGCGGCGCGGCCAGTTCGCCGATGCTGCGCTCACCGCCGGCCAGCGCGCGTAACATCGAGCGGCGGGTCGGGTCGGCCAGCGCATGAAAAATGGCGTCCAGCTGTGAGGAAGATAATTCAACCATATGGTTGAATATAGAACAGGCGGGCTAATATTCAACCGTTTTGTTGAATATTTTTTGCCCCGGCGAGAAACCGGGGCAAGGATCAGGCGCCGGCGTGCGCCAGCAGGGCGTTCAGCAATACGTCGGCGCCGGCGGCGGCCCAGGCGGGGGTGATATCTTCCCGCTCGTTGTGGCTGATGCCGTCCACGCAGGGAATGAAAATCATGGCGGTCGGAGCGACGCGGTTAAGGTAACAGGCATCGTGGCCGGCGCCGGAAATCATGTCGCGATGGCGATAGCCCAACGCTTGCGCGGCATGACGTACGCTGTCGATGCAGCCCCGATCGAAAGCGACCGGGGGATACTGGAAGATGCGCTCGGCGCGCGCGGTCAGGCTGCCGTCGTTGACGGCGTTCACCGCCGCCAGCAGGCGCTGCTCCATCTGCTCCAGAATTGACTCCTCTGGATGGCGGAATTCGACGCTGAAAAAGACGCGTCCCGGCACCACATTGCGTGAGTTGGGGGTAATTTGCGCCATGCCCACCGTGGCGCGCGCGTCGGGCGCGAAATCCCAGCCGATGCGATTGACCGCCGTAACCAGCGCCGCAAAGCCCAGCAGGGCGTCGCGGCGGCGGTCCATCGGCGTGGTGCCGGCATGGGCGCTGAAGCCGACGACCTCCAGTTCATACCAGCGCTGCCCTTGTGCGGCGGTCACCACGCCGATGTCGAGATGCTCCGCTTCCAGAATCGGCCCCTGTTCGATGTGCAACTCGAAGGCGGCATGGATCGGCATGCCGCCCACCGGGTGCTCGCCGGCGTAGCCGATGCGTTCCAGCGCGTCGCCGAGGCTGACGCCGTGCTCGTCGCGGCGCGTCAGGCCGTATTCCAGGTCGAATACCCCGGCGAACACGCCGGAGGCGATCATCGCCGGCGCGAAGCGTGCGCCTTCTTCGTTGGTCCAGTTGATCACTTCAATCGCGCGTTCGGTGACGATCTGCCGATCGTTGAGGCTGCGAATAACCTCCAATCCGGCCAGCACGCCGTAGATGCCGTCGAAACGGCCGCCGCGGGGCTGCGAGTCGCCGTGAGAACCGGTGATGACCGGCGCCAGCTCGGGCCGCGTGCCTTCACGGCGCAGGAACATGTTGCCCATTCGATCGACGCGCACGCTGCAACCGGCCTCCAGCGCCCACCGGCGCAGCTGGTCGCGCGCCTGACGATCCTCTTCGCTGAGCGCCAGGCGGGTGACGCCGTTGTCAGCGATGGCGCCGAACTGCGCCATCGTCTGCAGGCTTTGCCACAGGCGCTCGCCGTTGACTCGATACGTCATTGATCTTCTCCCGGCGTTTTAGCGGTGTAGCGGAAATCGCAGCAGGGGGCGCCGGACATGATGGTCTGGGTGCGCTGCAGTTCAACGTCAGGCGCATAGCCGACGATAAACTGGCTGTCGCGAGCGCAGGAGAGCAGGTGGCCGATCTCCCCAAGCCCCATCTCGTGATACATCTCGGCGTAGCGGCAGCGGGTGACGTTATAGTCGAAGTGCTGTTCGTCCTGATTGATCACCTCGACGCGCAGCGCATCGTCTTTTTCCCACAGGTACTGCAAGGCGGCGAAGCTGCGCAGATCCGCGCCGTTCGGTTCCTGAGCGGCGAACTGTTTGCCCGCCGCGATGGCGGCATTCTCGATGGCCTCGCCGATCACCGCCTGGGCGCGCGCCTTGCCGATTTCACGCACCAGGATCTGGTAGATCGGTTTGATGATCTCCGCCTCGATTTTTCTGCGGGCCAAAATGCCCAACTCGTTGTTTGCACAGCTCATCGCCTTGCTCCTCTTGATTTATTGTGGTTTGGCGCCGCCCAACACGGTTTGCGGCTGCCATTTGCCGTCAACCACCCGATACAGGGTGAAGCTCGGCTGTTGCAGGTTGCCCTGCGCATCGAAGGCGATGGCGCCGGTCACGCCCTGGTAATGTATGGCGCGCAGTTTCGGCAGATAATCGGCCGGGTTGGCCGAGCCGGCCTGTTCGATGGCGGCGATCAGCACTCGGGTGGCGTCGTAGGCGAAGGGCGCATGCAGTTCGATGTGGGTGTGGTAACGATCGCGGTAGGCTTGCTCAAACGCCTTGCCGCCCGGCATCTGTTCCAGCGGCAGCCCCGGCTCCAGCGCCACCACGCCTTCACCTTCCTGCTGCGCCAGCGTCAGGAAGGTTTGGCTGACAAAGCCGCCGGCGCCCATCAGCTGCGCGTTCATGCCCAGCTGTTTCAGTTTGCGCGCCAGCGGCGCCGCCTGGGAATCTACGCCGCCGAAGAAGATCAGATCGGCGTTTTTGCTGCGCACGGTGGTCAGTACGGCGCTGAAATCGACGGTCTTGTCATCGACGTATTCACGAGCGACCGGCTGCACGCCCTGGGCCTGCAGCGATTTGATGAACTCGTCCGCCAGCCCCTGGCCGAAAGCGGTGCGATCGTCTATCACTGCGATGCGCTTGGCTTTCAGCGTCTTCACCGCATATTGCCCGGCGTAGTTGCCGCCGTCGTCGTCGTGGCCCATCACGCGAAAGCTGGTGTCAAAACCTTGTTGCGTATAGCCGTGACCGGTGGCGACCGGCGCCACCTGGGCGATCCCGGCGTCGTGATAGATGCGCGCCGCCGGGATGCTGGTGCCGGTGTTCCAGTGGCCGACCACGCCGGCGACGCCTTCGTCGACCAAACGCTGCGCCACGGCCACGGCGGTGCGCGGATCGGACTGGTCGTCCTCGGACACCAGTTTGAAGGTGACCGGTTTGCCGTTCAGCGTCGGTTTCTGCGCGTTAGCGTCGGCGATCGCCAGTTGCGCGCCGTTTTCGAGATCTTTGCCGATGCGCGCGGAAGAGCCGGTCAGCGGCCCGGCCAGGCCGATCAGCACGGTGTCGGCCGCCAGCGCCGGGAGGCTAAGAATCATTGTCATGGCAGCCAGCGCCAACGGTTTGATGCGAATGTTCTGTTGCATGTCATACTCCTGGTGCGGTTAAAAGAAACAACGGTTATTCACCCAAATAGATCTGTTTGATTTTTTCATCGTCCAGCATGTCGGCGGAACGGCCGCTGTGGCTCAGGCTGCCGCTGTCCAACACGTAGGCGCGATCGGTGGACTCCAGCGCCAGGCGGGCGTTCTGCTCGACCAATAGTAGCGTGACGCCGTCACGAGCTAACTGCTTGATGACCGTGAAAATGGCTTCCACCACAATCGGCGCCAGCCCCATCGAGGGTTCGTCCAATATCAGCAACCGCGGGCGGCTGAGCAGCGCGCGGCCCATCGCCACCATCTGCTGTTCACCGCCCGAAAGTAGCCCGGCCGGTTGGTGCAGGCGCTCGCTCAGCCGCGGGAAAGTGGCGCACACCCGTTCGAAATCTTGCCGCACCGCCGATTTGTCGCGCCGTGCATAGGCGCCGAGCTGCAGGTTCTCCCGCACCGTCAAACGGGTGAAAATGCCGCGTCCCTCCGGCACCATCACCAGCCCCCGTTGCAGCAACCGGTGCGGCGGCACGCCGCGAATCGAGCAACCGTCGAACAGGATGTCGCCTTCGAACGGCTGCAGGCCGGTCAGCGCTCGCAGGCTGGAGCTCTTGCCCGCGCCATTGGCGCCGATCAGCGTCACCTGTTCGCCGGCGTTGACCATAAAATCGATGCCTTTGACCGCATGAATGCCGCCATAAGACACTTTGAGTCGTTTAACGCTCAGCAGGGCTTCAGACATGCGCGCCGCCTCCCAGATAGGCCTGAATGACCGCCGGTTCGCGCCGCACCTGCGCCGGCTCGCCTTCGGCGATCGCTTTGCCGTAATCCAGCACCGTCAGCCGATCGCACAGACCCATCACCAGTTTGACGTCGTGTTCGATCAGCAGCAGCGTTTTGCCGCTGTCGCGGATGCGCAGCAGCAGCTCGCGCAACGCCACTTTTTCTCCGGCGTTCATGCCGGCCGCCGGTTCGTCCAGCGCCAGCAGCCGGGGCTCGGTCGCCAGCGCGCGGGCAATCTCCAGACGGCGTTGGTGGCCATAGGCGAGATCGCCGGCGCGGTAATGGGCGAATTGGCTGATGCCGACGTACTCCAGCAGCGCATGAGATTTATCGCGCACCGCCTGTTCCTCCTCTTTCGCGCGCCCGTGGCGAGCGATCGCCGCCCACAGGCCGTTGCGGGTGCGCACATGGCAGCCGACCATCACGTTTTCCAGCACGCTCATTTCGTTGAACAACCGCAGGTTCTGGAAGGTGCGGGCGATGCCGGCCTGCACCACTTTGTCGATCGCCTGTGGTTTATAGCGCTGGCCCAACAGGCTGAACTCGCCCTCGTCGGCGCGATACAGGCCGGTGATCAGGTTGAAGCAGGTGGTTTTGCCGGCGCCGTTCGGCCCGATCAGGCCGTAGATTTCCCCCTGGCGGATGCTCATGCTGACGTCATCCACCGCCGTCAGGCCGCCGAAACGTTTGCTGACGTGATTTAAAGTGAGCAGCGGCGTCATGCGGCATTCCTCCCGGCATGGCGAGCCGGCCATAGGCCCGCCGGGCGATACAGCATCACCAGGATCAGCGCCAGGCCGTAGAACAGTTGGCGGATAATTTCCGGGTCGATCAGCACCTGGCCGAACAGCGCCTGCTGCAGCGGTCCCATGCTGCTGCGCAGCAGCTCCGGCAGGGCGGCCAGCAGCAGCGCGCCCAGGATCACGCCGGGGATGTGCCCCATGCCGCCGAGCACCACCATCGCCAGTACGGCGATCGATTCCTGCAGGGTGAAGGATTCCGGCGACACGAAGCCTTGAAACGCGGCGAACAGCGCGCCGGCCACGCCGCCGAAGGTGGCGCCGATGGCGAAGGCCAGCAGCTTGAAGTTGCGGGTGTTGATGCCCATCGCCCGCGCGGCGTCCTCGTCTTCGCGGATTGCCGTCCATGCGCGGCCAACGCGCGAATTCTGCAGCCGCAGGCTGATAAACAGGATTGCCAGAAGCAGCGCGGCGAACAGGTAGTAATACAGGTACAGGCCGGAAAAACGCACGCCGAACCACTCATGCATGCCGGAAAACTTCAGGCCGAACAGGCTGACCGGATCGACGCCGGAAATGCCTTTGGGGCCGTTGGTGAGGTTGACCGGGCGATCCAGGTTGCGCATCAGAATGCGCACTATCTCGCCGAAGCCCAGCGTGACGATCGCCAGATAATCGCCGCGCAGCCGCAGCGTCGGCGCGCCGAGCAGGATGCCGCACGCCGCCGCCAGCAGCGCCGCCAGCGGGAGCAGCCACAGCATCGACAGATGCAGTCCGTCGGGGAACCACTGCAGCAGCAGCGGGAACTGCTGCGTCAGATGCGGTGACGACAGCAGCGCGGCCAGATAGGCGCCAACGGCGTAAAAAGCGATAAAGCCCATGTCCAGCAATCCGGTCATGCCCACCACGATGTTCAGTCCGAGCGCCAGCATCAGGTACAGCAAGGCGAAGTCGACAACGCGCACCCAATAGTTGCCGCCGGCGGCGCCCGCCACCCAGGGCGCCAGCAGCAGGGCGAGAATGAACAACGTCAGCCCCAACCCGGCGCGACGCGGCCTGGCCAGAGGAGCGGGGGGAGTCAAAACGGTCATGGTGATGTCCTTATGCGCGCGTGGCGATGCGTTCGCCCAACAGCCCGGAGGGGCGGAAAACCAGCACGGCGATCAGCACCAGAAACGCGAACACGTCCTGGTAGTTGCTGCCGAACACGCCGCCGGTCAGCTCGCCGAGATAGCCGGTGCCCAGCGATTCGAACAGCCCCAGCAGCAAACCGCCAAGCATCGCGCCGCGCAGGTTGCCGATGCCGCCGAGCACGGCGGCGGTAAACGCCTTGATGCCGGGCAGAAAGCCCATCGAGAAACCGGCATTGCCGTAGTTGCTGGCCATCATGATGCCGGCCACCGCCGCCAGCGCGCCGCCGAGCGCGAAGGTCAGAACGATGATGCGGTCAGGACTGATGCCCATCAGGCCGGCGACCTGCGGGTTTTCCGCCGTGGCGCGCATGGCGCGGCCGAAACGGCTGTGTTCGACCAGCAGCCAGAGGCCGGCCATCACCGCTACGGCCACCGCCAGCGTGACGATCGCCGTGCCGGTGATCACCGCCGGCGCATGTTCGGCGCTGCCTGCGGTCAGGGCGATGGGCGTCATCGGCAACAGCTGCGGAAACATCAGGGGATTGCGTGACCAGATCAGCATCGCCAGGGTTTGCAACAGCAGCGAGACGCCGATGCCGCTGATCAGCGGGGCCAGGCGCGGTGCATTACGCAACCGGCGATAGGCCAGACGCTCGATCGCCATCGAGGTGATGGCGCAGACCGCCATGGCGAACAGGGCCGCCAGCAGCAGCGTGGCGTAGGGCGATAACGCGGGAAAGTGGTGTTGCAACACGCTTATCGCCGACAGCGCGCTCAGCGCCCCGACCATCAGCACGTCGCCGTGCGCGAAGTTGATGATGCGCAGGATGCCGTACACCATGGTGTAGCCGAGCGCGATCAGCGCATAAATGCTGCCGAGCATCAAACCGTTGACGGTTTGCTGTACCAGCGTATCCATAAGGAGAGTCCGGAGATAATGAGTCAGAGGCTCACAGTAGAGAATTTAAAAAAATTGTAAAATACGGAAAAATACTTTCTTATACAAAAAACGAGTGATTTTAATACATTGATTTTTATGTATATTGAATCCATTCCTTCAGTGTCGATTTCCCAAAAACAGTCAATATATGAAAAAAACAGAACAGTACGATGAGCCATTGCCGATGCTGCCGAACGATCCGCCGCTGCGCGCCGTGCGGGCGTTCGAAGCCATCGCGCGCCTGGGTGGCATCAGCGCGGCGGCTAACGAGCTGATGATTTCGCCTTCGGCGGTCAGTCATCAACTCAAAACGCTGGAGGCATTTTTGCAGATGCCGTTGACTGAACGGCAGGGGCGCAACCTGGTGCTGCGCAGCGAGGGGCGGGAGTACTACCGTTCGATTCGCTCGGCGTTCAACGTGCTGCGGCAGGCGACCGAACACGTGCGTGAACAATCCGCGTCGCGGCAGGTGACCATCAGTCTGATCCCGCTGTTCGGCATGGGCTGGTTCATTCCGCGGCTGCGCGGCTTTCTGCGCGAAAACCCGGATATCGACATCAATGTGGTCTACGCCAACCACCGCAATTACCTGAGCGACGCCGCCGATCTGTCGATCCGCTTCGGGATCGGGCAGTGGACCGGCTATCGCAGCGAGAAGCTGATGTCCGGAAAAATGGTGCCGGTGTGCAGCCGGGCATTCAGTAAACTGCACGGTCTGCTCGATACGCCGGATCAGCTGGCGACGCTGCCGCTGCTGCACGACGAGGAGCGCAATACCTGGATGCAATGGTTTCAGCAGGCCGGCGTCAAGCGCCCGCTGCGCAGTATCGGCCCGATGTTCGAGGATGGATTGTTGACGTTGGCGGCGGTGCAGGCGGGGTTAGGGTGCGCGTTGATGCGTGAACCGTTAATCGCCCACTACCTTGAGAGCGGTGAGTTGATCAAAATGTTCGATCTGCCGATCGACGACGGCCGCGATTATTACCTGTGCGCTCGGCTGGACAGTGAACTGTCGCAGGAAGGCGAAAATCTGCGGCAGTGGCTGCGCCGTGAGGCGGCGGAAAGCCGAGGGGATTAAGCGCCGTTTGGCCATGGCGGCGCGGAACCTTCGAACCGCCCAGCCTGGCGCGGCGATTTGCGCGGCTTGATAGCCGGCAAGAAAAGAAATGTCACAACTGCGGCGCCTATCACACCGTGCAGATTGCATTTCATTCCTGGCCGCCATAACCTGACAAGAAACGGATTGTTACTGACGCGATCAG
The DNA here is from genome assembly GCF_000738675.1 of Serratia nematodiphila DZ0503SBS1. Taxonomy (NCBI): domain Bacteria; kingdom Pseudomonadati; phylum Pseudomonadota; class Gammaproteobacteria; order Enterobacterales; family Yersiniaceae; genus Serratia; species Serratia nematodiphila. The sequence continues at coordinate 3,465,325 of NZ_JPUX01000001.1, forward strand.
GCAAAACCTAACTTCTCTCCCGGCATCGAACATGGCCGGATGGGCGGTTAGGTTTTTTTTTGCAAAAGGAGAAGGGAATGAAACTTGTCGTCGCTAATGACTACCAGGAAATGAGTGAGCTGGCCGCCAGCCTGTTGTTGAGTTACATGCTGCGCCCGCAGCGCGTCAATCTGGCCATCACCGCCGGCTCGACGCCTAAACGGATGTATGAGTTGTTGGCTCCGCGCGTCAAGGGCCACGCGGAATTCGCCAACGTGCATTACTATAATTTCGATGAAATTCCTTACGCCGGCCGATCGGGCTATGGCGTCACCATGGAGAATCTGTACCATATGTTCTTCGGCCCGGCGGCGATCCCCGAGCGGCAACTGCACGTCTTGAATTCGGACAACTACCTCCAGCACGATCGGCGTATCGCCGAGGATGGCGGGCTGGATGCAATCGTAATGGGCGTCGGAGCGGACGGGCATTTCTGCGGCAATCTGCCGGGCACCACTGCCTTCGAAGACCGCACTTGTCGGGTGCCGGTTTCCGCCAGGCCGGATATGGCGGACATTTTGCTCAAAGAGGTGGGCGGCCGCACTGAATGGCTGCCCGATCATTACGTCACCCTGGGGCCTGCGAGCGTGATGGCCGCCAAAAAGCTGGTGCTGATCGTCAACGGTTCGCACAAAGCGGACATTTTGCGGCGCATTGTCACCGGCTCTGTCGACGCCGCAGTGCCCGCCAGCATTTTGATGTTGCATCCGGACCTGTTGATTATCGCCGATCGGGAGGCCGCGGCGCTGCTGTCTTAAGCGTTCATCCGGCGCATCTCGCCTCAGAACCAACGGTCATAACCTGCAACCAAAGCGTCTTTCCCTGTGGCACAGAATCAGGCTAGAGTGCGTTTTTTCATGCAGCTGGGGATGACGATGCTGTTCGATTTAAACCGGCAGGCAGCCGAACTGCCCGAGGCCTGGCGTTCCGCCGTGCTGGGCCGCGTCGGTGCGGCCAATATCAAAGTGCTGCGTATGGATGCGCGCAGCATTGCGGATGAAGTGCATGATTACAGTGAAGGGTTGCTGGTGATCAGCGGCCACCTGCGGCTGCAGGTGGCGGGGGAAACGATGGTAGTGCGGGCCGGGCAGCTGTATCAGGCCGCGGCCGGCGTACCGCACCGCGTGTTGCCGGGCAGCGAAGGCACGCTGGTGATTGTCGATCTGCCGGAAGATTAAGCGCCGCCCAAAGCCCTGAGCGCCACGTTCACCGCCGCCAATAACCGCGCTTCTGTGACGCCGTCACGCGCTTGAATCGACAGGCCGTGCAAGAAGACGGCGAAATAGTCCCCCAGGCTGTCGGCGTCGGTGTCGGCCGGCAGTTCGCCGGTTTGCACCGCCTGGCGCAGCCGTTCGACGATCTGCTGCGTGCGCTGCAGCCGATGCTCTGCCAGCCAAACTTTGAGTCCGTCGTTTTCCGCGCTGACGCTGGCGGCGGAGGAGACCACCATGCAGCCCTGCGGCAGATCCGGCCGGCTATAGAGCCGCACGGCATCTTCCAGCAGGCGTTTGATCGCCGGGCGAATGCCGCTTTCCTGCGCGAAGGCGCGATCGGCAAAGCCGCCTTCCTTGGTTTCGTAACTGGCGATCGCCTCGCGGAACAGCTGCTCTTTGGAGCCGAACGCTTTGTAGATGCGCGCGGAAGCAATGCCCAATTCCGCCACCAGATCCGACATCGAGGTGCCTTCGTAACCCTGCCGCCAAAATAAGTTTCGCGCCTTCAAGAGCGCCTGTTCGCGATCGAACTCGCGCGGTCTGCCTGCCATTCGCTGCTCCAATTTACCTGCCATTCAGCGACATAGGATCGCCTAAATCGGCGGGAATACCAATGCCTTTATAAATTTCGCTTGCGGTCGCCGCGCTTTGCTCCTATTGTTTGTCAATCGACAACTAATAGGAGTTTACGATGAAAACCCTCAAAGGTCCAAGCCTGCATCTCGCGCAGTTCAGCGATGAGACAGCGCCGTTCAACAGCCTGCCCGCCATTGCCGAGTGGGCGGCGCAGACCGGTTTTAGCGCGTTGCAGATCCCGGCCTGGGATCGGCGTTTATTCGACGTGGCCACCGCTGCGCAAAGCCAAACCTACTGCGACGATCTGACCGGTATGTTGGCGGAGCATGGGTTGGTGGTCAGCGAACTGACCAGCCATATTTTCGGCCAACTGATGGCGGTGCACCCGGCTTACGATGCGCTGTGCGACAGCTTCGCGCCGCCGGCGCTGCACGGTAATCCGCAGGCGCGCGGCGAGTGGGCGCGGCAGCAAATGCAGCTGGCGGTAAAAGCCTCGGCGCGGCTCGGGCTCAGCGAGCTGGGCACCTTTTCCGGTTCACTGGCCTGGCCCTATCTGTTCCCGTTCCCGCAGCGCCCGGAAGGATTGATCGACGCCGCGTTCAACGAGCTGGCCAAACGCTGGCTGCCGGTGCTCAACGCCTGCGACGAGCAGGGCATCAACCTGTGCTACGAAATTCACCCGAGTGAAGATCTGCATGACGGCGTGACCTACGAGATGTTTCTTGAGCGCGTTGGCCATCATCCGCGTTGCCGGGTGCTGTTCGATCCGAGCCATATGGTGCTGCAGCAGCTCAACTATTTGGAGTTTATCGATATTTATAAAGAGGTTATCGGCATGTTCCACGTTAAGGACGCCGAGTTCAACCCGACCGGGCGCCAGGGCATTTACGGCGGTTATCAGTCATGGATCGATCGCGCCGGCCGCTTCCGCTCGCTGGGCGACGGCCAGGTCGATTTCAACGGCATTTTTTCCCGTTTGACGCAGTATGGCTATCAGGGCTGGGCGACGCTGGAGTGGGAATGCTGCCTGAAAAATCCGCAGGACGGCGCGCGCGAAGGCGCGGCCTTCATTCGCGATCGCATCATCCATGTCACCGACAAAGTGTTCGATGACTTCGCCGGCGCACCGGTCAACCCACAGCAGATTAATGCCTTGCTCGGCATTCGCTGAGCCAGTCCATCACAGGGAGTCACCCCATGAAACAACAAGAGAACGAGATCCTGTTGCAGGATCTCGGGGCGGAACACGTCTATACCCAGGTCAATGGCCAACGTATCCACTGCGTGATAGCCGGTGAAGGGCTGCCGGTGTTGCTGATCCCCGGCTGGCCGCAAACCTGGTACACCTGGCGCCATGTGATGCGCGCCTTGGCGGCGGCCGGTTTTCAGGCGATCGCCGTCGATCCGCCGGGCATCGGCGACTCTGACAAGCCCGTCGGTGGCTATGACACCGGCAGCGTCGGTGCGGCATTGCACGCGATGATGGCGCAACTGGGCCACGAACGTTACCAACTGGTCGGCCACGACATCGGCATGTGGATCGGTTACGCCATGGCGAGCGACTTCCCGCAGGCGGTGGAGCGCCTGGTGCTGACGGAGGCGGTGATCCCCGGTCTGGCGCCGCCGCCGCCGATTTTCGTCGCGCCGGAGGAGAACATCTTCCTGTGGCATTTCATGTTCAACCAGCTGGCGGATTTGCCGGAGACCCTGACCCAGGGGCGCGAGCGGGAGTATCTTGGCTATATCTTCAACCGCTGGTCCTATCGGCGCGACCGGGTGGCGGCTGAGGTCTATATCGCCGCCTATTCGGCGCCGGGCGGCCTGCGCGCCGGATTCGACTATTACCGGGCGATCCCGGAGACCGTTCGCCAGAACCGAGAGCGCGCCGCCACGCCATTGACGATGCCGGTGCTGACGGTGGGGGCGGAGCACGCCACCGGCGACGCGCCGCTGACGACGCTGCAGGGCAATGCGTGCGATCTGCGGGGCGAAACGGTCGCCAGCTGCGGCCATTTCATCACCGAGGAGTGTCATGAAGCGTTTATCGCATTGATTACGCCGTTCCTGGCGGGAGAACAACATGCCGCTTGATGAACGCATCGCCGCCTTTTTGACGGCATCGGTCGATGTGCCGCCGCCCGCGTCGCTGGCGGAAATGCGCGCGGCCACGGAAACCGGTTTGCGCTTGCTGCAGGGCGAAACGGCACCGAGCGGCGGCGTCAGGGACTATACGGTGGTCGCCGCCGATGGGCACCGGATTGCGCTGCGCGCCTATCTACCGGCGGGGGAAAGGCGCGCTGCCGCACAACCGGCGATGCTGTTCGCCCACGGCGGCGGCTGGTGCCTCGGTTCGCTGTCGCTGTATGACCAGCCCTGCCAGGCGCTGGCTAACGCCACCGGCCGGGTGATCCTGTCGGTCGACTACCGTTTGGCGCCAGAGTATCCATTTCCGCAGCCGCTGGAAGATGTCTACCAGGCGCTCTGCTGGGTGGTGCAACAGGCGCCGCAGTTAGGGATCGACGCGCAGCGCCTGGTTGTGGGGGGCGACAGCGCCGGGGGCAATCTGGCGGCGGCGGTCGCGTTGCTGGCGCGGGATCGCGGCGGCCCGCATATCGAGCGCCAGCTGCTGCTGTACCCGGCGCTCAGCCGCGAAATGGCGACGGAGAGCTATCGCGAGTTTGCCGAGGGGCACTTTCTGACGCGCGACGCGATGGTATTTTGTTGGCAGCAGTATCTGGCTCAGCGGCGCGAACCTTACGGCGAACCGCTGCACGCCGCCACGCTGCGCGGGTTACCGCCGGCCACCATTCTGAGCTGCGAATATGATCCGCTGCGCGATGAGGCCGAGGAGTATGCGCAGCGGCTGCGCGAGGCGGGCGTGGCGGTACGCTGCGAACGGTTGCCGGGCGTGGTGCATGCCTGTATTCACATGTTGGGGCTGACCCCGGCGGCGCGACGGCTGTTCGAGCTGGCTTGCGAGTAAAAAAAAGCCCCGCATTGCGGGGCTTTCTGGCTATTCATCCGGCGCGCGATTAACGGCCGGCGACGGTGACGAAACGGGTTTCCAGGTAGGATTCGATCGCTTCGCTGCCGCCTTCGGTGCCGTGACCGGAGTCTTTCACGCCGCCAAACGGCGTTTCCGGCAGGCCAAAACCGATGTGGTTGATGCTCAGCATGCCGCTCTCCACGTCGCGCCCCAGCGCATTGACGGTGGCGATGTTACGGCTGTAGGCGTAGGCGGCCAGCCCGTACGGCAGTCGGTTGGCTTCGGCGATCGCCTCGTCGTAGGTGGCGAACGGGCGCAGCAGGGCGACCGGGCCAAACGGCTCTTCCGACATGGCGCGCGCGCTCAGCGGCACGTCGCGCAGCACCGTCGGCTCGAAGAAGTTGCCTTTGCCCGCCACGCGTTTGCCGCCGGTGCTGGCCTTCGCTCCGTGGGCGATAGCGTCCTGCACCAGCGCCTCGATATTGTCGACGCTGCGGCCCAGCACCATCGGGCCCATCGTCACGCCGTCTTCCAGCCCGTTGCCGAGCTTGAGCTCACGCACCGCGGCGGTGAATTTCTCCACGAAGGCCTCGTAAACGCCTTGCTGGATCAGGAAGCGGGTCGGGGCGATACAGACCTGGCCGGCGTTGCGGAACTTCGACTGCGCCAGCTCTTTGGCCGCCGCGTCGAGATCGGCGTCGTCAAAGATCAGCACCGGCGCGTGGCCGCCCAGCTCCATGGTGGCCTTTTTCATATGCTGGCCAGCCAGCGCCGCCAGATGTTTGCCCACGCGGGTGGAGCCGGTGAAGGAGATCTTGCGAATGGTCGGATGCGGGATCAGGTATTCCGAGATTTCCGCCGGGGTGCCGTACACCAGCGCGATCACCCCGGCAGGAATACCGGCGTCGGCGAAGGCTTTGATCAGCTCTGCCGGTGAGGCCGGCGTTTCTTCCGGGCCTTTGACGATGATGGAACAGCCCGCCGCCAGCGCGGCGGACAGCTTGCGCACGATCTGGTTAATCGGGAAGTTCCACGGTGTGAAGGCGGCCACCGGGCCGACCGGCAGCTTGAGGGTTTGCTGCTGCACGTCGCGAGCGCGGGACGGAATGATCTGCCCGTAGGTGCGGGTGGCTTCGCCGGCGAACCAGTCGATAACGTCGGCGGCGTTGAGAATTTCAATCTTGGCCTGCGCCACCGGCTTGCCCTGTTCCTGCGTCATGATGGCGGCGATGGCGTCGGCGCGTTCGCGCAGCAGCGCAGCGGCTTTGCGCATCAGGTTGGCGCGCTGGTGTGCGGCGGTGTTTCGCCAAACGTTAAACCCGCGCTCGGTGGCGGCCAGCGCCAGATCGAGATCTTCTGTGGCGGCGTGCGCCACCTGACCGATGATCTCGTCGGTAGCGGGGTTGGAGACCGGCAGGGTTTTCCCGGCCAGCGCGTTGCGCCATTGTCCATCGATATACAGTTGAGTATCCGGATACATTGTTGCCTCTTGTTTGCGGAGTGTCAGGGGCCGATGAGTTTTGCGATGCGGCCCGTCTGAAAGGGACAGGGACCTTAACCCTACGCCGAATGGCGGCGATCGTCCAGGCGAGGGGCACGAAAGGACCAGGGCGGCTACTCAATCGGCGATGTTTTGGCTATGCTGAGCAGATTGTCAGCACGGATGAGGAGGTCGGGTGCAAGGGGTTCCACAACAGTTTCCGTTCGAGAAGGATTGCGCGCAGTTCCGGCATTTGTCGCATCTGCCCGGCGTCGAACTCTATCAGGCGCACATTGAGCGCTATGCCTTCGAGCCGCATACCCACGACGCCTTCGCCATCGGCACCGTGGACACCGGAGCCGAGCGTTTTCGCTATCGCGGGGCGCAGCACCTGGCGGCGCCGGGCGCGCTGGTGCTGATGAACCCTGACGAGCTGCATACCGGCGAAGCCGAAACGCCGGGCGGCTGGTGTTATCGCATGCTCTATCTGGCGCCCGAGGCGCTGGAGCAGCTGTCCGGCGATCGGAGCCAGTGGTTTACCGAGGCGGTGCGCCACGATCCGCGGGCGGCGCAGCGCCTGTCCGCCATTCTCGCCATGCTGTGGCAAACCGAGGATCCGCTCACGTTCGACGGCCTGCTGCTGGAGGCCGTCGAGTTGCTGCACCCGCATATCCGCACCGGGCAGCGAGAGAAAGCCGAGGCGGCGCACCGTTTCGAGGTGGTGAAAAGCTACCTGCACGATAATTATGCCGAGGCCGTAACCCTCCACCAACTGGCCGATCTGGTCTCGCTCAGCCCGTACCATTTCCAGCGCAAGTTCAAGGCCGAATATCACGTCTCGCCGCAGCAGATGCTGATGGCGATCCGGCTGTCGCAGGCTAAACGCATGCTGGAGCGCGGCATGCCCGCCGCACAGGTGGCGGCGGCGGCGGGGTTGACCGATCAGGCGCACCTGACGCGCGCGTTCGCTAACCGTTACGGCGTCACGCCGGTGCGTTTCCAGAAACAGGTGAAATTGGGCTAAAACAGCAACCTGCTACAATCATTCCTCCCCGCGTTTTCGTTACTCTGCCGCTGTCTTGTCGGGCGGGTTGGCCGCGCCGGCCGTTTGTCGGAGTCGTTATGTTCATTGGCGTTGTGTTTGCCCTGGCCGCCGGGCTGATGTGGGGACTGATTTTCGTCGGCCCGCTGCTGGTGCCGGACTATCCCGCCGCGCTGCAGTCCACCGGGCGCTATCTGGCCTTTGGGCTGATTACCTTGCCGCTGGCCTGGTTTGATCGCCGCCGCCTGCGCAAGCTGCGGCGCCAGGATTGGCTGGAAGCGCTCAAGCTGACGGCCATCGGCAATCTGCTGTACTACCTGTGCCTGGCCAGCGCCATTCAGCGCACCGGCGCACCGGTCTCGACCATGATCATCGGCACCTTGCCGGTAGTGATCGCCATTTGCGCCAATCTGTTTTACGGCCGGCACGACGGGCGCCTGGCCTGGGGCAAACTGGCGCCGGCGCTGCTGTTGATCGTCTGTGGATTGGCGTGCGTGAACGTCGCCGAGCTGCGCGGCAATGCGGTATCGATCGACGGCTGGCGCTATCTCAGCGGTCTTGGGCTGGCCGTGTTGGCGGTGGCGTGCTGGACCTGGTTCCCGCTGCGCAATTCACGCTGGCTGCGGGAGAATCCGACGCAGCGGCCGGCCACCTGGGCCACGGCGCAGGGGCTGGTGACGCTGCCGCTGGCGCTGCTGGGCTATCTGGCTGTCTGCGGCCAATTGGCATTGAGCGAGCCGGCGTTCGCCTTGCCGTTCGGCCCGCGCCCCGAGGTGTTTATTCCACTGATGCTGATCATCGGCGTGTTCTGCTCCTGGCTGGGGGCGCTGTGCTGGAACGAAGCCAGCCAGCGGCTGCCGACGGTGTTGGTGGGGCCGCTCATCGTGTTCGAAATTCTGGCGGGGTTGGCGTATACCTTTCTGTTGCGCCAGGCCTGGCCGCCGTTGCTGACGCTGGCGGGCATCGTCTGTTTGATCGCCGGCGTGGTGTACGCCATGCGCATCAAACCGCAGCCAGTGGTGGTGGCGCTGGAGGAAAAGCAGGGGTGACGCCCGCCGCAGCGGCGGGCGCGAGGGTTAACGCTTGCTGTGGTGAATGATCTCTTCGGCCACGTTGCGCGGCGCTTCGGCGTAGTGGCTGAATTCCATGGTGTAGGTGGCGCGGCCCTGCGACATCGAACGCAGGGTGGTCGAGTAGCCGAACATCTCGGACAGCGGCACCTTGGCGCGTATTTCCTTGCCGCCGCCGCCCGGGATCTCTTCCATGCCCTGCACCAGACCGCGGCGTGAGGAGAGATCGCCCATCACGTTGCCGGCGTAATCCTCCGGCGTTTCCACCTCCACCGACATGATGGGCTCCAGGATCACCGGATCCGCCAGACGGCAGGCGTCCTTGAAGCCGAAGATCGCCGCCATGCGAAACGCCTGTTCCGACGAGTCGACGTCATGGTAAGAACCGAAGGTCAGGTGCACCTTGACGTCCACTACCTGATAACCGGCCAGCACGCCGTTGTTCAGTGCCTCGAGCACGCCTTTTTTCACCGCCGGGATAAACTCGCCCGGAATGACGCCGCCCTTGATCTCATCGAAGAACTCGAAGCCTTTGCCGGGTTCGTTCGGCTCGACGGTCAGCACCACATGGCCGTATTGCCCCTTGCCGCCGGACTGACGCACGAACTTGCCTTCCACATCGGCCACCCGTTTGCGGATGGTTTCGCGGTACGACACCTGCGGCTTGCCGGTGGTGGTCTCCACCCCGAACTCGCGGCGCATGCGATCGACGATAATCTCCAGGTGCAGCTCGCCCATGCCGTAGATAATGGTTTGGCCGGATTCCTCATCGGTGCGCACGCGGAACGACGGATCTTCCGAAGAGAGGCGCTGCAGCGCGATGCCCATTTTCTCCTGGTCGCCCTTGGTTTTCGGCTCGATCGCCTGGGCGATCACCGGCTCGGGGAAGGTCATGCGCTCCAGCGTGATGATGGCGCCGGGATCGCACAGCGTATCGCCGGTGGTGACGTCCTTCAGGCCAACGCAGGCGGCGATGTCGCCGGCGTGCAGCTCGTCGATGTCCTTACGATCGTTGGCGTGCATTTGCACGATCCGGCCGATGCGCTCCTTTTTGCCTTTGATCGGGTTGTAAACGCTGCTGCCTTTGGCCAGTACCCCGGAATAGACGCGCACGAAGGTGAGTTGGCCGACGAACGGGTCGGTCATCAGCTTAAACGCCAGCGCCGAGAATTTTTCGTTGTCGTCGGCTTTGCGAGTGATGATTTCATCGTGTTCGCCGTGGCCCTCCATCGGCGGCACATCGAGCGGCGAGGGCATCAGCTCGATCACCGCGTCCAGCATGCGCTGCACCCCTTTGTTGCGGAACGCCGATCCGCACAGCATCGGTTGGATTTCACCGGCGACGGTGCGCACCCGCAGCCCGTGGACGATCTCCTCTTCGCTCAGCGGCATCTGGTTGAGGTATTTCTCCATCAGTTCTTCCGAGGCTTCGGCGGCGGCCTCAATCATGTTTTCACGCCACTCCTGCGCCGAATCGCGCAGCTCTGCCGGGATTTCTTCGAAGCTGAAGTTCATGCCCTGCGAGGCTTCGTCCCACAGAATGGCCTTCATCCGCACCAGATCCACCACGCCGCTGAAGTGATCTTCGGCGCCGATAGGGATAACGATCGGCACCGGGTTGGCTTTCAGGCGCTCGATCATCATTTTGCGCACGCGGAAAAAATCCGCGCCGATGCGGTCCATCTTGTTGACGAACGCCAGCCGCGGCACCTTGTACTTGTTGGCCTGACGCCAGACGGTTTCCGACTGCGGCTGCACGCCGCCCACCGAGTCATAGACCATCACGGCGCCGTCCAGCACGCGCATCGAACGTTCCACTTCAATGGTGAAATCGACGTGCCCGGGGGTATCGATGATATTGATGCGGTGCTGCGGATAGTTATGCTGCATGCCGTTCCAGAAGCAGGTGGTGGCCGCCGAGGTGATGGTGATGCCGCGCTCCTGTTCCTGCGCCATCCAGTCCATGGTCGCCGCGCCGTCATGCACTTCACCCAGCTTGTGGCTGACCCCGGTGTAAAACAGAATCCGCTCGGTGGTGGTGGTCTTGCCGGCATCGATATGCGCGGAGATGCCGATATTGCGGTAACGTTCGATAGGGGTGGTGCGAGCCATAATCAACCTTTCTTAGCCGCGTGAAGGAGAGCGGCTTAAACAGCATGGATAATGGTGATAATCCTCATAGGGTTATCCGTCGGATCGCAGAGCCTCGCTCTGGTCACAAACTAATCGTAGTTGAAGGCGTTGGTTTTTTTAAGCGATGGCTGTGATAGATGAAAGTTTGCACGCAGGCGAAGAAAAGGCGAAAAAAAGGCCCGTAACGGGCCTGTTGTCGAGCGGCGTTCGCCGCTTATTTGCGTCCCAGCAGGAAGCCGAAAACGATGCCGACCGCTGCCGCAACGGCCACGCCGGCCAGCGGGTTGGCTTCCACCTGCGTTCTTACGCTGTCCGCGGCGTCTCGGGCGGCATAGCTGGCCTGGGAGGCGTATTTGCGCGCCGCGCCGCGCACCTGATGCTCTGGCGAATCAACGGCTTTGCCGAACGCTTCTTCTACCGCGCCTGCGGCTTCATTGGCTTTGTCTTCCGCTTTTCCAAACATGCTGCTCTCCTGTTCCTTGTGGGATAATGAACCCTAAGCCTAGCAGGCAAACGACGTTTTTTGCAGCATTCTGTGCGTTATAAGAGCAATCCGAGCAGAGAAAAGTCTTGCCGGGCGCGCGGTGACGGCTTCACCCGCGCGGCTTTTTGTGTTCTATTGGCTAGCGGTTTAACCGGATACCGTTACCCTTTGACCGATTCGTTGAGTTGAAAGGACTCCCCATGTCAGTACTGCGTATTCTGGCGCTGCTCGCCGCGACTGCCGCCGCGTTGCCCGCTCAGGCTAAGCCTGCGCTCCACGGGGCGGCGGCCGGGAACGGCATTCGTTGGCAATCTTGTCTCAACAGCGGCTTTCAGCGTTGGTTCGATGAAGCGCCGCCGGCGGGGCTGCGCTGCGGCTATCTCGAGGTGCCGCTGGCGTACGCCACGCCTCCCGCCCATTCGGCGCAGGCGGGCGAACAGACCGTGCGCCTGGCGCTGACCCTGCTGCCCGCCACCGGGCCGAAAAAGGGCAGCGTGGTGACGATCAGCGGCGGGCCGGGCCTGCCGGGCATCAACCCCTATTTAGGCAACGACGCCCACGTCGCCAGGCTGCGTAAATCCTACGATATCATCGGTTACGATCCGCGCGGCGTCGGCCAATCGACGCCGAAAATCTCCTGCCAGCTGGCCGAAGGTGACGAACTCCCTGAACCGGACGACAACGACGTGGCCGGCGCGGAGAACCAGACGCGCGCCCTGATTGCCGCCTGCATCAAACAGACCGGCGCGGACGTGCTGCAACACATCGGCACCGACGAGGCGGTCAACGATCTGAACGCGATCCGCCACGCGCTGGGCGAACCGGGGCTGACGGCGGTGGCATATTCTTACGGCACCAAGGTGGCGGCGCTGTATGCCGAGCGTTTTCCGAAGAAAACGCGCGCGCTGGTGCTGGACGGGGTGGTGGATCTGGCTGAGGACGATTTCACCCAGCGGCTAAACCAGGAACGGGGTTTCCAGCAAAGCTTCCTGCGCTTCGCCGCCTACTGCGGTAAAACCGACAGCTGTCAGCTGGGCGGCGGCGCCAATCAGGCGCTGCAGCGCTATCACGCCTTGCTGCGCAAGCTGCACGATCAACCGTTCGTCACCGCAGCGGGCTATGAAATCTCCGCCGACGACGTGTTGACGGTCACGCGTTCGCTGTTATTGTGGCCGGAGCGCTGGCATGAGCTGGCCACCGTGCTGCGCCAGCTCGATGCCGGCATCGCCGGGCAGCAGGTTTCCGATCTGATCGACGAAAGCTATTCGCCGGATGCCGATGACGCCCTGAACGTCATCACCTGCGCCGACGTCGCCAACCCGACGGCCGATCCGCAGCAGTTGCGCCGGCAGCGGCAGGAGATCAATACCGCCGCTTTGTATGCCCACTATCTGCCGCTGCACGAATACCCGCTGGAAATGTGCGATCTGTGGCCGTACCGCGGCAAAGATCGGCCGCACACCCCGGCGGCGTCCGCCGCGCTGCCGCCGCTGCTGTTCGTCGCCCAGCGCTACGATCCGACCACCCCGTACCGCAACGCGCAAGTGATGGCCGCCGCCTTTAAAAGCCCGCTGATCACCCGCGAACGCGACGGGCATACGCTGGCGCTGAACGGCATCGACAGCTGCGTTGACGAAAGCGTGGTGGATTATCTGCTGGCGCCGAAAAAGCCGCGCCGTGACAAGATTTGCCGCTGAGAAGGCCGGGGAGCAGCCCGGCCTTAAGTGAGTCAGCCGGCGAAAATATGCGCCTGGCCCATCACGTTGAGAGTGACCTGAGAACCGGGCTGCAGGCCTTCGCGGCTGACGGTTTTGATCTCGATTTGCGCGCCGCCGGCGACCATCCGCAGGTTGAGCGTAGAGACGAAGCCGGCGAAATCAATGCCGGTGATCACCGCCTGGCCGCGCTGCATCGGATCTGACAAGCCGATTTGAATCTGCTCCGGGCGCAGCATGATGCGCGCCGGGCCGCTGCGTTGGCGATCGTCGACGGCGATGCGCCCCAGTGCGCAGTCGGCCCAGCCGTGCGCCAGTTCAGCGGTCAACACCAGCGTTTCGCCAAGGAAGCTGGCGGTCGGTTCATCGACCGGGCGCAGATAAAGATCCTGCGGCGCGCCCACCTGCGCCAGCCGGCCATTGCGCATCACCGCCACCTGATCGGCGAACGACAGCGCCTCGCTCTGATCGTGGGTGACCAGGATCGACGCTACTTTGGCCTCCGTCAGCAGTTCGGCCACCGCTTTTCGGGTGGCGGCGCGCAGGCCGGTATCCAGCGCCGAGAACGGCTCGTCCAGCAGCATCAGCCGGGGTTGCTGCGACAGAGCGCGCGCCAGCGCGACCCGCTGCTGCTGCCCGCCGGACAGTTCATGCGGCCACAGGGCCGCCAGACGGCGATCCAGCGCCACCATCTCCATTAACGCCTCGATGCGATGCTGTTTCTCGCGTTTGCTGCCCTTGAGGCCAAAACCGATGTTGCCGGCGACGGTAAAGTGCGGGAACAGCGCGCCATCCTGCGGAACGAAGCCGATGCCGCGCAGATGCGCAGGCACCCAGCCGCCGCCGTTGCCCATGGCTTGCCCCTGCAGCAGGATCTGGCCGCCGTCGGGGATTTCAAAGCCGGCGATGATGCGCAGCAGAGTGGTTTTGCCGGAGCCGGAAGGGCCGACGATCGCCGTGCGGCTGCCGGCGGTAACCTGCAGGTCAATGTGTTCCAGCACTCTGATGGCGTTGTAAGATTTTCCGATACCGTGCAGTTCAAGCGTGCTCATAGTCCCGCCGTGCGTTTAGATTGAGAATAAAGAAGCCAGGTGAGCGGCAGCGACAGCGCCACCATAATCAGCGCATAAGGCGCGGCGGCGACGTAGTCGATCTCGCTGGTCAGCGCCCAGAAGCCGGTGGCCAGCGTGCGGGTGCCGTTCGGCGCCAGCAGCAGCGTGGCGGTCAGTTCATTGGCGATCGCCAGGAATACCAGCGCCGCGCCCGCAGCTGCGCCCGGCGCCGCCAGCCGCAGCGTGGTGCTCCACAACGCCTGCGCCGGCGATTTGCCCAGGCTGCGCGCCACGTTTTCCAACTCCACCGGCGCCTGTGCGATACCGGCGCGCAGATTGATCAGCGCCCGCGGCATAAACATCAGCAGATACGCCAGCAGCAGGGTGATTTCGGTCTGGTAAATCGGACGGAAGCTGTGAATGGTGATGGTCACCAGCGCCAGCGCCACCACGATGCCGGGCAGCGAACTGGTCACGTAGTTGCAGCCTTCCAGCACCCGATACAGCCGGGCCGGATAGCGCACCGACAGCCAGGCCATCGGAATGGCGCACAGCGTAATCAGCAGCGCGCCAGAGGCGGACAGCGACAGCGTTTGCCACAGCGCGGGCCACAGATCGGCGTTGCGCCACACCTCGAATCCACCCAGCCACAGCCAGCGGGCCAGGGTGATGAAAGGCACGCCCAACGCCAGCGCAGTCAGCGCGATCGGCAGCAGCAGCGCCAGCGCGGCGAGCGGCGGCGAAAGGCGGCGCGGCGTTTGGCTGCGGGCGCTGCCGGAACCGACGCGGGCATAGCGCGCGCGGCCACGGCTTATCGCCTCAAGCAACAGCAGCCCCAGGCAGCACAGCACCAACACGCCGGCCAGCATGTTGGCCGCCGGGCCGTTGAAGGTCGACTGGAACTGATCGAAGATCGCGGTGGTGAAGGTATCGAAACGGATCATGGCGTACAGGCCATACTCCGCCAGCAGGTGCAACGCGATCAGCAGCGAGCCGCCCCAGACCGCCAGTTTCAGCTGCGGCAATACCACGCGGAAAAACACCGCCGGCGGCCGGGAGCCGAGTGAGGTGGCGACGTCCTCGATACCGGGATCCAGGCGACGCAGCACGGCGGCGGCAGGCAGGTAGATAAACGGGAAGTAAGCGAGCACCGAGATGAAAACGCCTGCGCCCAGGCCGTGCATCGACGGCACCAGGCTGATCCAGGCATAGCTTTGCACGAAGGCCGGCACCGCCAGCGGCGCGGTCGCCAATACCGCCCAGAGACGGCGGCCCGGCAGCGTGGTGCGTTCGGTCAACCAGGCCAGGGCCACGCCCAGCACGGCGCAAATCGGCAGCGTCAGCACCACCAGCAACAAAGTATTCAACAGCAGTTCCGCCACGCGTGGGCGGAAAACCAGTGCTTTGACCGTTTGCCAGCCGGTTTCAACCGCCACGCCGATAACGAATCCCAGCGGCAACAGCGCCAGCAGCGACAGCAACACGGCGCTGACCACCACGATCGCCCCTGGCCGCGGGTGATGGGGGACAACAGAATAACGCCGCGCGGTCTGCGCGGCGTGGGTACTCAGGTTTGACATAACGATCAAAAACTCTCGGTTTGCCGGCGGGCCTTACAGCAGGCCGGCCTCGGTCATCAGTTCGACAACTTTCTTACTGTTCAACTGCGCGGCGTCTACCTTCGGCGCGTCCAGATCTTTCAGCGGCACCAGTTTCGGGTTGGAGGCCGCGCCGACGCCGACGGCGTATTCGAAGGCGTTGTTGGTGCGCAGGATTTCCTGGCCCTGTTTGCCGGTGATCCACTTGATGAACGCCTGCGCCTGCTGCTGATGCTTGCTGGAAGCCAGCACGCCGCCGCCGGAGATGCTGACGAAGGCGCCCGGATCCTGATGTTTGAAGTAATACAGCTTGATGTTGTTGCTGTTCTCGCCGGTTTTCGCGCCATCCACGAACGGGTAGTAGTGATAGATCACGCCGCTGTCGATCTGGCCGGCATTGACCGCTTTCATCACCGTGCTGTTGCCTTTATAGGCGGTAAAGTTGGTTTTCATCGCTTTCAGCCAGTCCAGCGTGGCTTTCTCGCCTTTCAGCTCCAGCAGCGCGCTGACGATCGCCTGGAAATCGGCGCCCGACGGCGAAGCGGCCCAGCGGCCTTTCCATTCCGGCTTGGCCAGATCCAGCAGTGATTTCGGCAGCTGCGCGTCGCTCAGTTTGGCCGGGTTATAAACAAATACGGTAGAGCGGGCGGCGATGCCGATCCAGCGGCCGTGGCTTGGGCGATATTGTGGTTCCACCTGCGCCAGCGTGGCGGCGTCCAGCGGGGCGAACAGCTTGGCGTTATCCACCAACACCATCGCCGGGGAGTTTTCCGTCAGAAACACGTCGGCAGGTGAAGCGCTGCCTTCCTGTACCAGTTGGTTGCCCAGTTCGCTGTCGCCGCCGTTGCGCAGCGTCACCTTGATGCCGGTGTCTTTGGTAAATCCGTCGACCCAGGATTTCACCAGATTTTCATGCTGGGCGTTATAAATAACGATGCCCTGGTCGGCGGAGGCCGCCTGAGCGCCAAAGGCCAGCATCATCGAGGAGGCGAGCAGGGCGACGGGGCCGAGAGATGAAATACGCAGCTTCATGCAGTTATCCTTTTTAGCGTTCGAATGAAGAAAACGAATATCGCCTGGCGAGCGCAAGCAGGCCGATTTTAGCCAAGAACATCAATAATGATAGTGAAAACGATTCGTATTAAATTATTTTTGACGATCGCTCACAAAATGAATTGTCCTAAGGATAAGTTAAGCTTCGGCTGGAATAATCTATATTGATTGCCTGAATTTATGTCACCGCCGGTTCACGGCGTTCCTGACGGCAATGCCGGTCTCCGCGTTTATCCTCGTGTTTTTCATCGTTCTGTCGCCAGTACTTCTTTGATAATGAAAGAAATTCAACACCGCTTTTGGTTATGACTCATAGCGATTAATGATTTAATTTATTCCACTGCCTCATTGCATATTAAACGCGATAAAACACTAATCAGGGATATCGACGTGAAATATTCATTTAATGGCAAGAAACTGGCTGGTTTAATCCTCCTGGCTTTTAACGCTACGGCTGCCCATGCCGCCGAGGTGCCGGCAGGCGTTAAACTGGCGGCGGTGCAAGAACTGGTGCGCGCCAACGGGTATGAACCGGCGACGCTGGATCCAAACCTGGCCGAAAGCAATGTGGAGTTCTACATCTTCAACGATCTGTTCGAAGGCTTGCTGCGCGTCGGAAAAGACGGTGAAGTGATCCCGGCACTGGCGCAGACGTGGGAGCATCAGGGCAACGTCTGGACTTTCCATCTGCGGCCGCAGGCCAAATGGTCGAACGGCGATCCGGTGACCGCCGACGATTTTGTATACAGTTGGCGGCGCCTCACCGATCCGAAAACCGCCTCGCCGTACGGCAGCTATCTGGCTTCGGCCTACGTGCTGAATGCGGCGGCGATCAACGCCGGCAGCAAACCGCCGAGCGAGCTGGGCGTCAAGGCGCTGGATGCGCACACTCTGCAGGTGACGCTGTCGGAGCCTAATTCCTATCTGCTCAAGCAACTGGTGCATTTCCCGGTTTTGCCGGTTAACCGCAAGGTGGTGGAGCAGTACGGCAAAAACTGGACGCAGCCGGCGCACTTTGTCGGCAACGGGGCGTTCCGCCTCAGCCAGTGGGTGGTGAACGAAAAGGTGGTGGTGGAACGTAACCCGCAGTATTGGGATAACGCCAATACCGTGCTCAACAAGGTCACCTTCTTGCCGATCCAGGGCTTCCCTGAAGTGGCGCGTTTTCGCGCCGGTGAGGTTGAATTGGGGTATACCACGCCGCCGGAGCTGTATCAGCAGCTGAAAAAAACGCTCGGCGAGCAACAGCTGGTGACCTATCCGCTGCTCTCCACCAGCTATTTCGCCTTCAACAACCGCCAGGCGCCGTTTAACGACGTGCGGGTGCGCCAGGCGCTGAACCTGGCGCTGGACAAAGAGATTATCGCCGGCAAAGTGTTGGGATACGGCCAGCAGCCGGCCTGGACCTTTACCCCAACCGGGGCGGGCGGCTATAGCCTGCAGCCCGGCGCCGCGGCCGGTTTGACGCCGGAACAACGCCACGCCCAGGCGAAGCAACTGCTGGCGCAGGCCGGTTTCAACGCCGAGCATCCGCTGCGCTTTACCGTGCTGTACAGCAACGACGCCACCATCAAGAAGATCGTCATCGCCGCCGCCGCCATGTGGAAAAAGAACCTTGGCGCAGAGGCCACCTTGCAAAGCCAGGAGCGCAAAGTCACGCTGGACAATATCAACCGCGGGCAGTACGGCGTGGCCTTTACCCGCTGGCTGGCGGATTACAACGATCCGTCTACTTTCCTGAACGTGTTCCGTTCCGACAGCAGCGAGAACAGCCCCAAATACCGCAATCCGGAGTACGATCGCATTCTGCATCAGGCGACGGCGGCGCCGACACCGCAGCTGGTGCAGCAATATTTCCAGCAGGCCGAGGCGGTGCTGGCCGTCGATACGCCGGTCGCGCCGGTGTACTACGAAGCCAACGCCACGCTCATCAAACCTTACGTGAAGGGGATCGACTTTACTCGTCAGGGCGCCTTATACGATAAAAACGTCTACATTCTCGAACACTGAAAAATAAAAAACGGCTGATTTATATCAGCCGTTTTTATAAATGGCCGTTTAATTAACATTATCCTAAATACTCCATAAACGACGGGCAATCTTTTCTTCCCGCCGGATAGAACAACGCCTATACTGCGCCGGTAGTTTATATGCAGTATCTCGTTTGGCGAGGCTCCTATACAAACACAGGTTACTGATCTGACGACATCGAGAGATGCCCAAGGTTAAGACAGGCTTTATCGGATTAAGGTTCAGCCCAAAGTAACTTCCGAGCAACAACTCGGATACGTTGTATAGTGCTAAAACCTGGACGCGGAGATAGGCAGTCTGCACTCCCTCTGTGGTTACGCCCCTATGCGATTCGCTGTTGAAGTTCACAACAGAAATAGGGACTGACAAAATGATCAAGTCACATCAACACTATTCTTCTCCGGCGCTGAACGCGACTGAAACTCTCGACGAGACTTCGGTCGCCGGTTATATGAACGCCGATTTTATTACCGTTCCCGCAACGATGACGGTCAATCATGCCCGGGAATATTTACTTTCGCAGCTCAAAACGGACGAAATTCCCAGCCGGGTATTTATTACCGCGGACGATTATCATCTGCGCGGCACACTGTCGGTGAAAAAACTGTTGCAGTGCGAAGAACAGGATAAAGCCGTCGGCGTAATGATGGATTACAGCTATTTCCAGGTTTCACCCGACGATGACCGTAACGACGTGGCGCATCTGCTGGGCAAAGGGGGGCTGGACGTGGTGCCGGTGGTGGCCAATAACACGCTGGTCGGCGTACTGGGCGAGCGTGAGATCGCCCGGCTGGTCGAGGATGAAAACACCGAGGATGCACAACGCCAAGGCGCGAGCCTGCCGCTGGACAAGCCTTATCTGGAGACCAGCCCGTGGGCGCTGTGGCGCAAACGCTCGGTGTGGCTGCTGATGTTGTTCGTGGCCGAAGCCTACACCGGCAACGTACTGAAAGCGTTTGAAGATCAGCTTGAAGCGGCGATTGCGCTGGCGTTCTTTATCCCGCTGCTGATCGGCACCGGCGGCAACAGCGGCACCCAGATCACCTCGACGCTGGTGCGCGCCATGGCGCTGGGAGAGGTCAGCCTGCGCAACCTGGGCGCGGTGATCCGCAAGGAGGTCACGACCTCGCTGCTGATCGCCGTCACCATCGGCCTGGCGGCCTGAGTGCGCGCCTGGATCATGGGCGTCGGCATGGAGGTGACGCTGGTGGTCAGCCTGTCGCTGGTGGCGATCACCGTGTGGAGCGCCATTGTTTCGTCGATCATCCCGATGCTGCTGAAACGTCTCGGCATCGATCCTGCCGTGGTGTCGGCGCCGTTTATCGCCACCTTTATCGATGGCACCGGCCTGATTATTTATTTCAAAATCGCCCAGCACGTTTTGGGTATTTAAACCGCTCCGCCCGTAAAGGGCGGAAATGTGACAAACCTGAGGAGGACGTTAAAAACCATGGACGCCGACCAACCCCGATATTTAACGCAAGGGGATTTTATCGATAACATTTAACCTGAGGACAAAATAATGGGAAACATGACTATTTTTATGGGATTCCTGGCAATGATCAGCTCACTAGGCCTGTTGGCGGCCTATATGAGCACCAAATGGGATGATTGATGAACGCTAAAGATCCGCCTAGATGCATCCTCCCCGTAACCGCTATTTATTATGGGGAGGATTTAGCGGCGCGCTGAACGCGCGGCCTGATACGGGAGTTGATAATAATGACGATTCTTATTCTGGGATTGCTCTACGCCATTTTAATGATTTCGGTGGGGGTGAATGAGATTTATTTTTATTCCACCGGAAAATCCAATTTTCTTACTAGCCTCATGCTGACTTTCTCTGGCAGTATGCTGCTGATCGCCTTTGTCTGGCAATTATCCTCTAAAGTAAAAAAATAAATCACCGTCCGAATGTGAGCAGCATCATGCAAAATGAAAAACAGGCCGTGGCCAGAAACTCGATGATCGCCAGCGGGTTGCTGGCCACGGGCAAATTCGTCGCCGGCATTTTTACCGGCAGTATTGGCCTGATATCCGAAGGGATCCACTCTTTCACCGATTTTATCGCCACCAGCATCACCTGGCTGGCGGTGCGCATCAGCGATAAACCCGCCGATGACGATCACCACTTCGGCCACGGCAAGGTGGAAAACCTGGCGGCGCTGTTCGAGGTGTTGCTGTTGCTCGGCGCCGCCGGTTGGATCGTCTACGAGGCGGGCAGCAGCCTGTTTGGGCAGCCGCATGAGATCGTCGCGGCGCCGGTGGTGATCGCGGTGCTGCTGATTTCCATCTGCGTCGATTTCTTCCGCGTGCGGGCGCTCAACCGCGTCGCTAAAGCGACTGACAGCGCGGCGCTGGAAGCGGATGCGCTGCATTTCTTCTCCGACATGCTTTCGTCCGGCGTGGTGCTGCTGGGCATGGTGTTTGTGCTGCTGGGCTTTGGCCGTGCGGACGCCATCGCCGCGCTGATCGTCGCCGGTTTTATCTTTGTCGCGGCAATCAAACTTGGTAAACGCTCCTTCGACTCGCTGATGGATGCCGCGCCCGCCGGAGCCACCGAGGCGATTCGCGCCACGCTGGACAGCTTCCCGGCGGTGCTGGCCTGCGACAGCGTGCGCATTCGCAACGCCGGCGCCGTACTGTTTGTCGAGATCACGCTGGCGGTGTGCCGCACCTTGCCGCTGGAGCGCATCGATGCACTCAAGCGAGAAATCGTCGAACGACTGCGGGAGCAGTATGCCAAGGCGGAGTTTACCGTCATCGCGGTGCCACAGACCCGCAGCGACGAAGACATGGCGACGCGCATTCGGGCGATCGCCGCCAATCACGGCGCGCAGGTGCAAAACGTCACCTTGCAGCAGTTGCCGACGCGCATGGCGATCGGCATGGATCTGGCGGTGCCGGCCAACGCCAGCGTGGCGCAGGCGCATGATATCGCCACGGAGATAGAAGGGATCCTGCGTCAGGCGATCGGCGAGGACACCGAGATAGAGACCCATCTGGAACCGCAGACGCCGCACTGGCTGGCCAGCGAGGATGTTTCCGCCGCCGAGCTGGCCGATATCCGGCTGATTTTGCAGTCGGCGCTGGAGCAGGGAGATAAGGTACAAGACGTGCACAACATCCGGGCGCGCAGAACCGACGGCGGCATCATCGTCAACTTCCACTGCCGGGTGTCGCCGGCGGTAACCATCGCCGCCGCGCACGATGCGGTCGATCGGGTCGAGCGGCGGCTGCGCGCGTTTTATCCGGCCATCTCACGCGCGATAGGGCACGTCGAGCCGATCAAGCCCGGCGTTTGAATCAGCTCGGCCAATTGCGGATAGAGCGCCGCGTTGGCCAGCAGCAGCGGGTTGCCGCATCGCAGCCCGTTGTGGTGCATAAAGTCATTCGCCACGCCGCCGGCTTCGCGCGTCAGCACCAGCCCTGGCAGGCTGTCCCAGGCGTTCATATGCGGTTCGTAATAGCCTAGCAGGCGCCCGGCGGCCACCTGGGCGGTCATCAGCGCGCCGGAACCATTGCGCACGAACATGCCGCCCGCCTGCAGCAGGCGACAGAGAAAGCCGCTGAATTCCGCCGCCGAAGCGCGTGGTGAGATCCCAACGCCCATCACGCCATCCGCGACGCTGCGCCCGGCATGCACGCCGATCGGTTCCCCGTTGAGGAAGGCGCCTTGGCCGCGGCAGGCGCGGAACATCTCGCGGTGGTTGGGATCGTAGACCACGCCGATCGTTGGCTCGCCGTCGATCACCACGCCTATCGCGATACACCAGGTATGCAACCCGTTCAGGAAGCAGGCGGTGCCGTCAATCGGATCGACCACCCAAAGGCAGGCGGCGTTATCGCCGCTGCCGCCGCTCTCTTCGCCGAGAAACCCGTCCTGGGGAAACCGACGGTTGATCATACTGCGGATCAGCGACTCGACGCAGCGATCGGCTTCGCTGACCACGTCCTGCAGGCCCTGTTTAAACTCGACGGCCAGACTTTGCCGGCGTTGATAAAAGCTGAAGGCGAGATCGGCGGCGGCGCGGGCGATCTCACGCGCGAAGCGGTAGCGCGCCTCGATGTCCCGTGGAGAGAGTGACGTCATGGAGTGCCTGATAACGAAAAAAAGAATGGCAGTAGCCTGCCAGAGAATGATGAAAGTAATGTGTCGCTCAGCGCTGCGGATAAGAAAAGCGCAGCGTGTCGAGTCTCAAACCGCCGGCGGCACGCGGTTTTTACTAAGAGGAAAAAACAGGCCGCCGGGCGGCCTGTGAGATTGATGACAAACCTTATACCCTTGCCGGGTTGGCAGAGAGCACCGAATAAAAAACAAGGAAAATCAATTTATTGATTTTCGGCCGATCGCCACAAAGAGGGGAAAAACCACGCTTTTTCCCCTCTTTGTCAATAGCCTGACAGGCCGCCGGGCGGCGGCCTGTGAGATTAGCCCAGATGCAACCGGGCGGTGATGTCGGCAATCTCGCGGCGCCAACGCGCCTGAAGCGCCGGTTTTTGATGCTTCGGTTTACGAGCCAGGTCGGCCTCCAGTTTGCTTTCGAGGGCAAACAGGGCGGTCAGCAACGCCTCTTCGCCTTCCAACTGCGGGTCTGGCGTCGGGGCGTCTGCGTTGGCCTCGTGCGCCGTCGGCAGCGCCGGCGTTTCACCCGCCAGACGCTGGTACACCGGCGCCAGATCGTGCCACTCCTCCAGTTTTTGTTGGTCTATCAGCCAAAAGCGGTTGCAGCTCTGTTCGATCAGCATCCGATCGTGGGTGACCAGCATGACGGCGC
Source organism: Serratia nematodiphila DZ0503SBS1 (assembly GCF_000738675.1). Taxonomy (NCBI): domain Bacteria; kingdom Pseudomonadati; phylum Pseudomonadota; class Gammaproteobacteria; order Enterobacterales; family Yersiniaceae; genus Serratia; species Serratia nematodiphila. The sequence goes on from NZ_JPUX01000001.1 coordinate 3,488,576, forward strand.
CGGGGAACTGACGCAGCGTTTCCGCCAGCTCCTCTTTGCCCGCCATATCCAGGTGGTTGGTGGGCTCGTCCAGCAGCAGCAACGAATGGTTGGCCAGCGTCAGGCCGACAAACAGCAACCGTGAACGCTCGCCGCCGCTCAGCGAACGGATCTGCTGATGGTGGCGCAGGTAAGGGAACCCGGCGCCGATCAGCGCCATTTTCCGCTGTTCCTCGGTCAGAGGCGCAAACTGCACCAGCGCTTCGCTCAACGTGTCTTCATCGCGCAACTGTTGCAGGCTCTGATCGTAATAGCCGATGCGCACGCGCGGATGGAACAGCGCCGGGCGCTGCGTTTGTTGCTGATACTCGCGCCACAGCAGGCGCAACAGCGACGATTTTCCGCAGCCGTTGCGCCCGACGATGGCGATGCGATCGCCGCTTTTCACGCGCAGATGTTCCAGGCTGAACAGCACCGGCGCATCCGGCGCCGGGCGCACCGCCCAGTGCGGCAGCGCCAGCAGGCGATCGGCGTCCAGCGCTTCTCCCTGCAGCCGCAGCCGCCACGGGCTGCCGGCGGTCAGGGTGGTCTGTTCTTCCTTCAACCGATCGACGCGCTTCTCCATTTGCTTGGCCTTGCGCGCCAGATCTTCGTTGTCGTAGACCTTGCCCCAGATCGCCAGGCGCTTGGCGCTTTTTTCCACCCGGTCGATTTCCTTTTGCTCGGCGTGGCGCCGCTGTTCGTCCGCGGCGTCCTGCTCCACCAGCGCGGTGCGCGCCGCAGAGCAGGGCAAACGGAAGAACTGCAGCGTTTTGTCGCGCAGGATCCAGGTGCAGTTGGTTACCTGGTCGAGCAGGTAGCGATCGTGCGACACCAGCACGAAGCTGCCGGTCCAGTTACGCAAGAACTGTTCCAGCCACAGCAGCGTGGGCAGGTCCAGGTGGTTGCTGGGTTCGTCGAGCAGCAGCAGATCGGGTTGGCGGATCAGCGCGCGCGCCAACAGCAGCCGCGTATGCTGGCCGCCGCTGAGGGTGCCGGCGGTCAACGTCCAGCTCTCTGGTTCAAACCCCAGCTCGGCCAGTAGCGCTTCGCAGCGCCAGCGCTCGCTGAGGTGTTGGCCCGTAGGCAGCCGCGCCAGAACCGCATCCAGCAGGGTACTGGCGTGCAGCTCCGGCGGCAGATGCTGCTCAATGCGCGCCATCAGACATTGATGTGACAATGTCACCGATCCGGTGTGCGCAGGCAGGTCGCCGCTGAGAATTTGCAGCAGGGTGCTTTTGCCGCAGCCGTTATCGCCGATCAAACCGATGCGGTCGCCTTTTTTCAGGCTGAAGGAAATCTCGCTCAGCAGGACGCCGAACGCGTTGTCGTAACCGACAGATTGTGCAGACAGTAATGTGCTCATTGCTTACTCAAGAGTTACAGGCATGACAATGCCTATCGTCAAACATTGCTGACGACAACCCGGTAAGCCGGAGGGAAGATCCTGGATTTAGTAAGCTTCGCTCAAGCTGGGTTATCGCAGCGCGATACCGGTAATGCTTGAGCGGCGACGATTACCAAAGAAGTGTGAGTGAAAAACCAATTCACACGTCAGCATAGTAAGTCTCCTTTTATTGGTTGCAGGTTAATCGGTGGCTGGATTATAGAGCGCTTCATGCCGTATCGCCAGTGTAAAAGCGCCTGAATAATCAGCAAGCTAAGGTGAGCGCGGGCGCGTGGCACACAATGGGAATAATTACTGTATTTCGGCCGACATTAAGCAGCTATTATAATTAGCGTTTATGGTTAAGCGACGGTTCATCCGCCGCCTGTTCGTCTGTCTATCAGATAATGATGCTGAGCACTGAATTTATGTTAAAGCCTCGCCCGTTCCTGCTGTTGTTATTATTGCTGTTGGGTATGCAACTGACGCCGTTCGCCGCCGTCGCCGCCCCCCAGGATGATCCCGCCGCCGAAAGCGCGCCCGATCCCGCTACGCAGCTGAAAGCCGCGCAAAAGCAGTTGGACAGCATGAAGCAGCTGGTTTCCAAAGCGACGACCGACACCCAGCTCAGCAAACTGCGGTTGGCGACGGACGATCTGGTCGCCAGCATGGATAAATTGTCCGCCGATCTGCAGCCGGTGCAGGAAAAACTGCAGGCGCAGCTGGACGTGCTGGGGCCGGCCCCGGCGGCCGGCGCGCTGCCGGAAACCCCGGCCGTCGCCCAGCAACGCAATGCGCTGAACAACAGCAAGAAGCAGCTGGACGATGCGGTAAAACGCGCGCAGGCCATCAAGACCAGCGCCTTCGACCTGGGCCAGCAGATCAGCGATCTGCGTCGGGTGGCGTTCAAAACCCAGCTGGCGCTGAACACCGGCAGCATTTTGGGCGTCAAATTCTGGACGCCGGTGGTGCAGCCGTCAGCGGATGACGTGCAGCGGCTGGACCAGTTCAATGCCGAGATGAAAGCGGCCTGGGACGCCAGTTGGCAGGACGAATGGCGTTACGGTTCGCTGGCGCTGCTGGCGCTGGCGGTGATCGTCTGGTCCTGGGGGCGTTATTTCTCCGAGCGTTTCCTCGCCTGGGTCAGCATTCGCTTCCTGCCGGACGGGCGCCTGCGCCGCAGCTTCATGGCGATCGTCACCGTGGCGGTGACGGTGATCACCACCTCGATCGCGCTGAATCTTCTGTATTACGTCTTTGTCCGCGTGCAGCCGCTGCCGGTGATGCTGGAAGACTTCGCCGAAGGCTTTAACCGTCTGGGGATTTTCTGTGCGCTGATCGCCGGGTTGGGGCGTGCGGCGCTGTCGCTGAATCGTCCGTCGTGGCGTCTGGCTGCGCTGGACAATGAAGTGGCCGCCGGGCTGCGTTACTTCTCGCCGCTGCTGGCCGGTCTGGCGCTGGCGTTCGGCACCGTGGAGCTGATCAACAACGTCGTCAGCGCCTCATTGGCCACCACCATCTTCGGCAATGGCCTGGTGGCGGGGCTGATCGGCATGGTGCTGCTGGCGGCGCCGCTGCGCGGCCAGCGCATTCGTCGCCGTCTGGAGCAGCAGGGTGCGCACCTGGAAAAACGCACGCTGGTCGGCGGGCTGGTGCACATCGTCACCCTGGTGTGTTCGGTGGTGATCCTGCTTTCCCTGCTTATCGGCTACATCGCCTTCGCCCGTTTCCTGACCTACCAGCTGATCTGGGTGGTGCTGGTGCTGATGGCGTTCTACTTCATGGTGCTGTTCGCCACCGACCTGTGCGCCGCGCTGTTTTCGCCGCAAACCGTCAGCGGCAAAATGCTGAAGAAAACGCTCAGCTTCAAGGATCGCCATCTGGAGCAGGTGGCGATCATCACCACCGCGCTGGCCAAATGTTCACTGTTGCTGTTGATGATCGTCGCGTTGTTCAACGGCTCGTTTGGCAGCACCACGCCGGGCTCGCTGATGGAGAAAATCGTCTCCATCCTGACCGGCGAAGGGCTGCAGCGTTTCAACATCGTGCCCGGCAACCTGCTCAACGCCGTGATCTGCCTGGCGATCGGCATCTACATTCTGCGTGCGGTACGGCGCTGGCTCGGTTCTGAGCTGTTGCCGAAAACCATTTCGGACGTCGGCATCCGCGCCTCGCTGGTGACGCTGTTCAGCAATATCGGCTATGTGCTGGTGATTCTGATCACCCTGGCAGCGCTGGGCATCCAGTGGAGCAACCTGGCGTGGATCGTCAGCGCCCTGTCGGTCGGTATCGGTTTCGGTTTGCAGGAGATTGTGAAGAACTTTATTTCCGGCCTGATCCTGCTGACCGAACGCCCGGTGAAGGTCGGGGATATGATCGGCATCGGCGGCGTGGAAGGCGACGTGCGGCGCATCAACGTGCGCGCTACCGAAATTCAGCTCAGCGACCGCTCCACCATGATCGTACCGAACTCGCAGCTGATCTCGCAGAACGTGCGTAACGCCACCATGGGCAACGCGCAAGGCGTGGTGACCATCGCGTTGACGTTCCCGACCTCGATCGATCCGGAGCAGGTGCGCAATATCTTGCTCAGCGCCTATAACGAGTACGAAACCATTCTGGACACGCCGGCGCCTTACGTGCGCTTCAGCCAACTGGGGCCAGACGGCATTATCCTGAGCGTGACCGGCTATGTGCCGAGCCCGCGCATGGTCGGCGCCACCAAGAGTGAACTGCTGTTCAATATCCTCAAGCTGCTGCGCGCGCAGGAAGTGAGCCTGTCCAGCCCGCAGGAAGTGGTGTTTATGAAGCAGCAGGCGACGCGATATCAGGCCAATGAAGAGGAGCACTCCTCCTAGTGCCGGTTTGAGGCGGCGGGCCGTTAAGCGACGGCCCGCCGAGCGCGGCTAGTACATCGATGGTTCCACCGATTGCGAGCAGTCGCTGTTGGCGCTGGATTTGGTGCAGGTGTAAGGTTCATTTGGCGATGCCGAAGGCGCATTCGATGGGCCGCCGCCTCCGCCGATACAACCGCTCAGCATCAACGTCAAAAACACGAGAATTATCTTCTTCATCTCACCGTCCTCCATTGCGATTCCTCCTTTAAGTATATGCCGGGAAAGCGAACGGCACCGCTTGCCGCTGCGAACTATACTCCCTGGATGCCGTATTGATGCTCAACCTCGGCGAATGAGGGGAGAAAGGTGCAAACCGACGACGATTTGACCCGCTTTGCCGCGCAGGGCGCGCCGCCGTTGCCGCCCGGTTCCAGGCAGGGCTTTGTCAAACACGACGGCGCGCACATCTGGTATGCGGCCTATGGCGCTGATCGCGGCGGTTTACGAGCGCGCGCAGCAGTTGGGATTGTCGCGCGTCTATTGGAATACCCACGAAACCAACCAGATCGCCATGCGGCTGTACGACAAGGTGGCGGAGCGCCCCGGTTTTGTGATGTATCGCAAGGCGTTTTGACGCGGGATGAAAAAACAACCCCACATAGCAAAATCTTATTTTGCTTATGAGGAAAAAGACGGCGGTTTTTACCGGTAACAGGCCGAATGAGGCGTGAAATGTTCAAAGTGAAGCGTCCGATTTAGCCGTTTCTGCGCCAGGCATGCGGGTGTCGTCAATATATTGATACACAAATATATTTTTCCTAGATGAATAAACAGATGTCCGGGCCGGCAAAACTGGCAATAATAGGCGAGTCGGCCGCTTATCTTCTCCTCATCGTCGACGGTTGTGACACGAACAGATTGTCACCTTACGCAGCAGAAGTCTCTGGATCCAAGATGCAAACCACCTCGTTGTCCGATGCCCGGAAAATTTGGCCCGCACTCACCGTCTTTCTGTTGGTGTTCGCGGTTTGCCTGTTGGGCATCGTGAGCCGCCCCGTCGGATTTTTGGCGATATTCTGGCCGGTAAACGCCGTACTGCTGGCGTTTCTGGTGCGCCGCCCGCAGTGGGCCACGCGCGCCGGCTGGGGCATGGCGGTGCTGGGTTATCTGGCGGCGGACCTGCTGACCGGCAGTTCGCTGCAAAAGGCGCTGCTGCTGAACGCCGCCAATCTGACCGGCGTGGTGGTGGGGTATCTGCTGTACATGCGGCTGTCGCCGCCGGCGCGTATGCTGCAGCGTGGCGCCTCCAGCATGTACCTGTTCGGCATCTGCCTGGCCGCCGCCGCCGCGACCGGTTTGGTGGGCGCGGCGGCCTCGCAGTGGCTGTTCGGCAGGCCCTATTTGACCTCGCTGGCACTGTGGTTCTCATCCGAGTTCACCAACTACGTCACGCTGATGCCGTTTATTCTGGCGTTTCCCGCCGATTGGCGGCATCGCTTGCGCGCGGCCCGCAGCATAGTGACGCAGCGCAGCCAATGGCCGCGCGCGGGACGAAAACTGGCGGTATTGGCGCTGCTGGCGTTGGCGGCGATCTGCAGCGTGCTGATCGGCGGCCCCGGGGCGGTGATCTTTCCCATGCCGGTGCTGCTGTGGCTGGCGATGTCCTTTTCGCTGTTCTGCACCATGATTGCGGTGCTGATTTATGTGCTGTGGTGCCATCTGGCGATCGATTTCGGGTTGCTTAGCACGACGCTCGACATGCAGGTGTTGCAAAACGCGGTATCGATGCGTTTGGGCATCGCGCTGCTGGCGCTGGGGCCCATCGCCGTGGCCAGCATGAACTATGCGCGCAGCGCGCTGCTGCGCACGCTGGAGCATGTGGCGAACCACGATGCGCTGACCCACGTGCTGACGCGCAATGCGTTTATGCAGCGCGGCGAGCGGATGATTGACCAAAAGGGCGAGTTGGTATGCGTCATGATGCTTGATATTGATTACTTCAAATCGATCAATGATCGTTTCGGCCACGCCGGCGGCGATCAGGCGCTGATGGCCTTTACCCGTGCGATCGCCGCCGATTTGCGCGTCGATGATCTGTTCGGCCGCATGGGCGGCGAAGAGTTCGCTATCGTCTCGACGCTCGGCCAGCCACAGCAAGGGTTGCAGTTGGCCGAACGGCTGCGGCAACGCATTGAGGCGGAATCGATCACCATGCCGGCCGGCCATCCGCTGCAGATCACCGTCAGCATCGGCATGGTGACCTGCCCGGGCGGTTCCGGCCACAGCCTGGCCGACTTGCTCAAACTGGCGGATCTGGCGGTATACAAAGCGAAAAACGCCGGCCGTAACCGGGTCGCCACACCGGACTCTGACCCACCGAACGATCCTGAGCGCTGAACTTCCGATCCGGGTTGCGCGCCCGCCGTCTAAACTGGTAGGGGGCGCAGGCAACGTCGCCCGCGCTGAACCGACTATCCTTAATCAGACAAGAGGATACCAGGATGAAATACGTAGACGGTTTTGTGGTGGCGGTACCGGCCGCCAACAAGGAGGCTTATCACCGGTTGGCGGCCGCAGCGGCGCCGCTGTTCAAAGAGTTTGGCGCCACGCGCATCGTGGAGTGTTGGGGCGATGACGTGCCCGACGGCAAGCTCACCGACTTTCGCGGCGCGGTGAAGGCGCAAGAAGGTGAAGTGGTGGTGTTCAGCTGGATAGAGTACCCCTCCAAAGCGGTGCGCGACGCCGCCAACGAGAAAATGATGAACGATCCGCGCATGAAGGCGCTCGGTGAGATGCCGTTTGACGGCAAACGCATGATCTTTGGCGGGTTCGCGCCGATCCTCGATGCGTAAAGGAGGCGCAAATGGCCAGAATTACGCAACATCTGTGGTTTGAAAAGGACATGGAAGCGGCGCTGAATTGCTATGTCGCGCTGATCCCCGGTTCGTCCGTGAACTGGTTTTCCGACCTGCCGGCGGATACGCCGAGCGGCCCGGCCGGCAGCGTGAAACTGGCTTCTTTCACGCTGGGGGACCAGCGCTACGCGGCGATCGAAGCCGGGTCGCTGGATCCGTTCAACCACAGTTTCTCCGTGATGGTGGAATGTGACGATCAGGCGGAAGTCGACCGGCTGTGGGATGCCTTGAGCGAGGGCGGCGAGGCGGAGCAGTGCGGCTGGCTGCGCGATCGCTGGGGGCTGTGCTGGCAAATTGTGCCGCGGCGCCTGACGGAGTTGATGAACGATCCCGACGCCGCTCGTGTGCGGCGGGTCACGGAAGCGATGCTGCTGATGGGCAAAATCGACATCGCCGGGCTGGAAGCGGCGGCGCGGGGCTAGCGGAAAGAGAACGAAGGAGAGAAAGGATGCATCGAGAGCGGCACAGTATTGAACGCATCGGCTGGCTGCGGGCGGCGGTGCTCGGCGCCAACGACGGCATCGTTTCGACGGCCAGCCTGTTGCTGGGCGTGGCGGCGGCCAGCGCCGCGCATTCCGCGCTGATGATCGCCGGCGTTGCCGGGTGGGTGGCCGGTGCGATGTCGATGGCCACCGGCGAGTATGTGTCGGTCTCGTCGCAGGCGGATACCGAAAAGGCCGCGCTGGCGGAAGAGCAGGCGGAGCTGCTCGAAGACTATCCGGGGGAGTTTCGCGAACTGACGTCAATCTACGTGCATCGCGGGCTGGATCCGGCGCTGGCCCGGCAGGTGGCGGAAAAACTGATGGCGCATGATGCGCTGGAGGCGCACGCGCGCGACGAGCTGGGCATTTCCTCCGTCACCCGCGCCCGGCCGCTGCAGGCCGCGCTGGCGTCGGCCCTCAGTTTCTCCCTCGGCGCGCTGCTGCCGCTGCTGGTGGCGCTGTGGGCACCGGTCACCTGGACGCGGCCGGCGCTGGTGGCGTCGGCGCTGATTTCCCTCGGCGTTCTCGGCGGCATCGCCGCGAAAACCGGCGGGGCGCCGATCTTGCCGGGCGTGGCGCGCATTCTCATCTGGAGCGCACTGGCGATGGCGGTTTCTTCCGGCGTCGGCCTGCTGTTTGGCGTGACGGCCGGCTAACGTCGCGCTTGCATCAATCTAGTGCACCTCAAACTCAGAATTTATCATTTGTCAGCCGCCGGCGTTCACGGCATGGTGACGGCAACGCCAAATCAGTCAGGGACTTTTATGCAAAAATCACAGATTCAAGCGTGGGTTGCGCAGCATCCGCTGCTGCAGCGAATGGTCGCTCTCGAGCCGATCGCCTGGTTCAATCCGCGTGCGACCACGCTGGCCGCCGGCTTGCCCCATGTCGGGCTGACCGCCGCCGACGTGGCCGAAGCCGAGCAGCGCCTGGCGCGTTTCGCGCCTTATCTCGCGGCGGCCTTCCCGGAAACCCAACCGACAAAGGGGATCATCGAATCCGAGCTGGTGGCGATCCCCGCCATGCAGCAGGCGTTGGATCGGCGCTATGGGCAGGCGTTGGGCGGGCGTCTGCTATTGAAAAAGGACAGCCATCTGCCGATTTCCGGTTCAATCAAAGCGCGCGGCGGCATCTATGAGGTGCTGACGCACGCGGAGAAACTGGCGCTGGAGGCGGGGCTGCTCCAGATCGGTGACGACTACGCCCGGCTGTGTTCCGATGCGTTTCGTCAGTTCTTCCGTCAGTACCGCATCGCCGTCGGATCAACCGGCAATCTGGGATTATCCATCGGCATCATCAGCGCCCGCCTGGGATTTGATGTCAGCGTGCACATGTCGGCGGATGCGCGAGAGTGGAAAAAACAGAAGCTGCGTGACAATGGCGTGACGGTGGTGGAATACGCTGACGATTACGGCGTGGCGGTCGAACAAGGGCGCAAACAGGCGGCGAACGATCCGAGTTGCTTCTTTATCGATGATGAAAACTCGCAAACCCTGTTCCTCGGCTACGCGGTGGCCGGCGGCCGTCTGAAGCGGCAGTTTGCCGAACAGGGCATCGTGGTGGACGCGCAGCATCCGCTGTTCGTGTATCTGCCGTGCGGCGTCGGCGGCGGGCCGGGCGGTGTGGCCTTTGGCCTCAAGCTGGCGTTCGGCGATCACGTTCACTGCATTTTCGCCGAACCGACCCATTCCCCCTGCATGCTGCTCGGCGTCTACAGCGGGTTGCATGACGGCATTGCGGTGCAAGATCTCGGCATCGACAACCGCACGGCGGCGGACGGGCTGGCGGTGGGGCGCGCCTCCGGTTTTGTCGGCCGGGCGATGGAGCGCCTGCTGAGCGCATTTTACACGCTGAGCGACGAAGAGATGTTCGCGTTGCTCGGGTTGTTGGACAGGCACGAGCATATCCAGCTGGAACCCTCCGCCCTGGCGGGCATGGCCGGGCCGTGGCGCATGGTGGCCAATGCGCAACAGCTTAGCGGGCAAGGGGTGAGCGCGGAAAGCCTGGCGCAGGCGACGCATCTGGTGTGGGCGACCGGCGGCGGCATGGTGCCGCCGGCGGAAATGGCGAAGTACCTCGCCGCCGGGCAGACGGCGGAGTAAGACGCAATAAAGTAAAAAGGGGCGAACATCGCCCCTGATTGGTTTGCCGTGCGGTTAAAGCTGTTCGCCGTTGCTGGCTATCACCCGGCGATACCAGTCGAAGCTTTTCTTGCGCGAACGTTCGAGCGTGCCGGTGCCGTCGTCGTGTTTATCGACGTAGATAAAGCCGTAGCGCTTGCTGTACTCGCCGGTGGTGAACGACACGCAGTCAATGCAGCCCCACGGCGTATAGCCGATCAGGTCTACGCCGTCTTCAATCACCGCTTTTTTCATCTCTTCGATATGGGCGCGCAGATAGTCGATGCGATAGTCATCGTTGATCTGGCCGTCCGCTTCCACCTTGTCGAAGGCGCCGAAGCCGTTCTCCACGATAAACAGCGGTTTCTGGTAACGTTCATACAATACGTTCAGCGAGTAGCGCAGCCCGACCGGATCGATCTGCCAGCCCCAGTCGGAAGCCTTGACGTGCGGGTTCGGCACGTTGCCCGGGAAGCCGAACATGCCGTCGCTGCCTTCCACCGCGTTGGCCTGCAGCGCGTTGCTCATGTAATAGCTGAAGCCGATGTAGTCGGTGCAGCCCTCGCGCAGGATCTGCGCGTCCTGCGGCTGCATCTCGATCTTCAGCCCTTTGCGTTCCCAGTCGCGCAGCAGATAGCTTGGGTAGTAGCCGCGCATCTGCACGTCGGTGTACAGATAGCGCTGGTGCATCGCCTCCACGGCGTACATCACGTCGTCCGGCTTGCAGGAATAAGGGTAGAACGGCACGCAGGCCAGCATGCAACCGATCTTGAACTCCGGGTTGATCTGATGGCCGAGTTTGACCACCTGCGCGCTGGCGACGAACTGGTGGTGCAATACCTGGTACAGCGCCTGTTCCGGGTTGTCTTCCTGGGTGTAGTCCACGCCGGAACAGCAGTAGCCGAACAGCGGGTAGCGGTAGTTGCTCTGGTTGTTGATCTCGTTGAAGGTCATCCAGTACTTCACCTTCTCGCGGTAGCGGCGCATCACCACTTCGCTAAAGCGCACGAAAAATTCCACCACCCGGCGGTTTTTCCAGCCGCCGTAGGTTTTCACCAAATGGTAAGGCATTTCGAAGTGCGACAGGGTGATCACCGGCTGGATGCCGTATTTCAGCAACTCGTCGAACAGATCGTCGTAAAACTGCAGGCCGGCCTCGTTTGGCGTTGCTTCGTCGCCGTTCGGGAAGATGCGCGTCCAGGCGATCGAGGTGCGGAAGCATTTGAAACCCATCTCGGCGAACAGCGCCACGTCCTGTTTGTAGCGGCCGTAGAAGTCCACCGCTTCATGGTTGGGGTAACGGTAGCCGTCGAGCACGCCGTCGGTCATCACGCGATCGACGCCGTGCGAACCGCCGGACAGCACGTCGGCGATGCTTGGGCCTTTGCCGCCCCGATCCCAACCGCCTTCAACCTGGTGCGCGGCGACCGCGCCTCCCCACAGAAAATCTTTCGGCAACTGTTTCATCGTCAATGTCTCATCTTATTTAATGAAGGATAATAACGTTCGCATTGCCAATAGAGTAACAAGACCGAAAGAAATGTCACGATATAACAAATCGCCGTACAAAGTGATTTGTCACAATAAAAAAACAGCCTGTTTTATTTTGCCGAATTAATATGCCCAAGCCGTTTGCCGATGGTTTCAATAATGTAAAGCACGGGGATCTGCGTGGTGATATTGTGATGGCCGCCGATCAAATGCTGCGGCACATGGTAGGAGAGATTAAAGTCCGCCAGCCGCGCCAGCGAAGAGGTTTCGTTGTTGGTGATGCTGATGATCTTGCAGTGGTGCAGACTGAACTGGCTCGCCAGCCGCAGGATCTCTTCGGTCTCGCCGGAGACTGATAACATGATCGCCACCGCGTTTTTATACATATCGCTGTTGACGGGATAATAAGGATCGTCGATATGGGTGCTGAATTTACCGACGTTGGAAAAGAAACGCGCGCCATATTTCCCCAAGGCGCCAGAGGTGCTGATGCCGACGAAAATAATCCGCTCGGCGGCGGCGATATGGTGCGCCGCTTCATCGAGTAACTGATTAAATTCGTCGTTGCTGACGCTTTTAAAAAAACTGAGAATTTCGCCGATGCCGGAATCGACCGGCGGCGCATCGCTTTGCTCCAGATACAGTTTGAAACGGATGCGAAATTCTGAATAACCGTCGCAACCCATTTTTTTGCAAAATCGCAGCACGGTAGTGGTGGATACGCCGGCGGCCTCGGCCAGCTCGCGGATGGTCATGTACATCACTTGATTTTTGTGTTTGCTGACGTAGTTATAAACCATCAGCTCCAGGGCGTTGAGCTCGGCGATTGCTTTATGGGTAAACATGGGTCGATCCGGCGGCTGAAAATGGGACATTTATCTGCGGGTTACCATAGCAAAATTCGCCGCCGCCGACACTGCCGAACAAAAAGAAAAGCCGCACCAGTCAGGGGCGGCCCAGGGTTCACGACGAACAAATTAAAGCAAAACGTTCCGGAAGACATGCCATGAAAACGCGTTTCATCACACAGGGTTAGCATAGGCCAGCGGATGCCGGCGGCAAAATGCCGGTTTCTGCTTTCTAAAGCCAAAGCGCGGCAAAGGCTATGGCGCCTCGGGCTTATCTTCGGACCAGCGGGCGGCGTTGACATCCACCTTAACCGGCAGCAGCCCGATGGCGGTGAATTTATCCGCCAACTGCTGTTGCTGTCTGAACACCTCCGGCGACATGCGCTGGCTGCCGAACGGCATGCGGGCGATGGCTCTGGCCCAAATGGCCTGATCCAGACCGGTGCTCTGAGCGAGGATCGCCGCCGCTTCCTGTGGATGCTCGTTGGCCCAGTCGCTCAGCGCGCCGAACTGTTGAATCACCTGTTTGGCGCTGTCCGGGTAGGTTTCGGCAAAGCGGCGGCTGGCGAGATAGAAGGTGTAGTGCGGCACCAGGCCCTCCGCGTCTTTCAGCAGGCGGGCGTTGGCGCGGGTTTCCACCTCGGCGTAGTAGGGATCCCAAATCACCCAGGCGTCGACGCTGCCGCGCTGGAAGGCGGCGCGGGCATCGCTCGGCGGCAGATAGACCGGCGTGATGTCCTTGTAGCTCAAGCTGGCCTGTTCCAGCGCGCTCACCAGCAGGTAATTGACGTCAGACCCTTTGTTCAACGCCACGCGTTTGCCTTTCAGATCGGCCACGGAGCGGATCGGCGAATCCTGCGGCACCACGATGGCTTCGGTTTTCGGGCTGGGCGGCGAATGCGCCAAATAAACCAGGTCGGCCTTGGCGGCTTGCGCGAAGGCCGGCGGCGCGTCGCCGGTCGCCGCCAGATCGATGCTGCCGACGTTCAACCCCTCCAACATCTGCGGGCCGGCGGGGAATTCTATCCAGCGAACCTTGACGCCCTGCGGCTCAAGGGCTTTTTCCAGCGTGCCGCGGTATTTCAGCAGCGCAAAAATATTGGCTTTCTGGTAACCGATGGTGATTTGCTGCGGTTTCTCCTGCGCGCCGGCCGGCAGGCTAAACAGGCCCAGCAGCAGGGCGGCGATCAGCGGCGTTGTGAGTTTTCTCATCCTGATTTTCCGATAGGCGAAGTGAACAATAGCGATACGCGCTGGGCGTAACGTCATGAAACGGCATTCAAATTTTCCTGCGGCGGGATAAGGGCGATGATAATGAGCGGCGCAGTGGCGTGTAAAGCGCCCGCTTATGCTGAATAATGCCTTGCTTAGCCATAAATGAGCTTAAGCGGGAGAAGGGGATCTCTACGCTATGCCGCGTCACGCTCGCGCGAACGCGCCAGCAACGGCGGCACCAGCAGATAGAGGGCGGCGGCCAACGCCCAGACCAGGCCGGGCCAGACATCGCGCGTGGCGGCATACAGCGCCGTCGCCACCAGCGGCCCCGCAACGCCGATCAGGCTGCCCATGCTGGCCAGCGTCCCTTGCAGCTCGCCCTGATGGTCGTCGTCCACCTTTTGCGCCATTAACGCCTGCAGCGCGGGCAGCGCCATACCGCCCGCGGCGAAGAACGGCAGCAGCGCAAAGGGCGCCCAGCCGCGCGTGGCGATCGATAACAGCACCAGGCCCAGCGCGTCGGCGGTCAGGCCGATCAGCAGCGCCTTGCGTTCGCCGAGCCGCGCGACCAGCGGGCCGATGGCGAAGGCCTGCGACAGCGCGTGGCAGGCGCCGTAACCGGCCAGCGACAGGCCCGCCACCATCATGCTCCAGCCGAAACGATCCTGGCCGTATAAAATCCACAGCGTGGCCGGCGCCTGTGAAACCAGCGCCATGATCAGGTAAATGCCAGCCAGCGGCAGCAGGCCCGGTTTGCCGTGCAGCCGTCGCAATGACGAAAAGGGATTGAGGCGGATTTTCTCGGCGGCGCGGGCGCGGGGTTTACGCGATTCCGGCAGCAGGAAAAACGCCATCGCCAGGTTGAGGGCATTCATCGCCGCCGCCGCCAGGAAGGGCGCATGCAGATGCCACTCACCCAGCGAACCGCCGAGCAGCGGGCCGACGATAAAGCCGACGCCGAACACCGCGCCCACCAGGCCGAAACGCCGCGCGCGCTGGCCGGCAGGAGTAATATCGGTAACGTAAGCGGTGGCGACCGCCATGTTGGCGCCGGTGATGCCCGCCAGCAACCGGCCCAGATAGAGCCAGGCCAGCGTCGGCGCGAACGCCATCAGCAGGTAGTCGATCGCGGCGCCGGCGAGTGAAATTAACAGCACCGGCCGCCGGCCGAAACGATCGCTCAACGCGCCGAGGATCGGTGAAAACAGGAATTGCATCAACGCATAGGCCGCCAGCAGGGCGCCGTAATGCACGCTGCCGGCGTCAAGACCACCCAGCGAGCGCAACAGCGCCGGCAGGATCGGCATGATCAGACCGATGCCCACCGCATCCAGCAACACCGTCAACAAAATAACCAGCATAGGTTTTTTCAAGATTGTGACTCTAACAGTGATAGAGTATTGAGTATTCCATAGTTACCCTATCAGTGATAGAGAGATGAGCGAAAAAAATACTGCGATACGTTTAACGCGTGAAACCGTCCTGCGCGGAGCGCTGGCGCTGCTGAATGAAATCGGCATCGATGCTCTGAGCACCCGTCGCCTGGCGCAACATCTCGGCGTGCAATCTCCCACGCTCTATTGGCATTTCAAGAACAAAGCCGAGCTGTTGAAAGCGATGGCGGAAACCATCATGTTGGATCACCGTGAAGAGCTGCCCGCCGATATGGCCTGGCAGGATTGGGTCGTCACCAATGCGAGCAATTTCCGTCGGGCTCTGCTGGCTTACCGCGACGGCGCGCGTCTGCATGCCGGCACCCGGCCGCAGGAGCCGCAATTCGCCATTATCGAGGCCAAGGTGGCGCTGCTGTGCCGGGCGGGCTTGACGCCTGAACGCGCGGTGAATTTGCTGTTCGCCGTCGGGCGCTTCGTCGTAGGCTGGGTGCTGGAAGAGCAGCAAATGCAGCCGGACGATACGCTGAATGACGCCGATCGCCAGCGTTACCCGCTGCTGTGCGAAGGCTGGGAAACTTTGCAGGATAAGGGCGCAGACGCGCTGTTCGAAGCCAGCGTGCGGCTGTTGGTCGACGGTGCCGAGGCCGCGTTGACGAACGCCAATAATCACGGGATGCAATCATAAAACCGGGTTTATCTATCGGAAATTTATAGAAAATACCCACTTTTCGTTAAAGCCATGGCGGCTACATTCCCTTAACATTATCAAGTCTTTTGATGATAATTATTAGCATGCTGCTCAATTATTCGACGCAGTGATGTTACGGATTAAATCCGTTTGTTTAAGGGATAGTTTCACCATGGAAATCAATGTTAATGGCCGGGTGGTTCCACTCGGCGATATCTCGCCCGAGACCCCGCTGTTGTACGTGTTACGCAACGATCTGCACTTGAATGGCCCCAAATACGGCTGCGGCCTGGGGGAGTGCGGCGCCTGCACCGTTCTTATCGACGGCGTCGCCGCTCGCTCCTGCTCAATGCCGCTGGCCGCGGTAGGAAGCAAGTCCGTCACCACGCTGGAAGGCCTGGGCACGCCGGAAACGCCGCACCCGGTGCAGCAAGGGTTTATCGATGAGCAGGCGGCGCAGTGCGGTTACTGCGCCAACGGCATGATCATGACGCTGGTCGCGCTGTTCGAACGTGAACCCGAGGCGGACGAACAGGCGATCAAGAAAGAGCTGGCCTACAACCTGTGCCGCTGTGGCACCCATCTTGAGATCTTGCGCGCCGCCGAACGCGCCCGCGCGCTGCTGGCTGCGCGGAGGCAAGCATGAGCCGCCTCGAACTGACCCGCCGCCAGTTGTTGCAGGCCGGCGGTGTGGTGATGGTCAGCAGCCTGCTGCCCGCGCCGTTTAACGCCTTCGCCGCCGAGGCGGTTGTAGCGCCTGCCGATCTGCCGCTGGACAGGGTAGACAGTTTTATCAGCCTCACCGCCGACGGCCGGGTGACGGCATTCAACGGCCACGTCGATCTCGGCACCGGCATTCGCACCGCGCTGGCGCAGATCGTCGCCGACGAAATTTGCGTGCCGTTCGAGCACGTCACGATGATCCTCGGCGATACGCAACGCACGCCGGATCAGGGGCCAACTATCGCCAGCGCCACCCTTCAGGTGACGTCGGTGCCGCTGCGCCAGGCGGCGGCGCAGGTGCGGCATATGCTGACGGCGCTGGCGGCCAAAGCCTTCGAACTGCCGGCCGACCAGCTGACGGCGGCGGCGGGGCAGGTGTTTGTGACCAAGAATCCGGGACGCACCTTGAGCTATGCGCAGCTGGCGAGCGGGCAGAATCTGCACGTGGCGCTGGATAAAAACGTGCCGCTGAACGGTGAACAGCAGAATCGCTACGTCGGCCGCGCCGTTGCCCGAGTCGACATTCCGGCCAAAGTGAGCGGTGGGCTGACCTACGTGCACGATCTGCGTTTGCCCGGCATGCTGCATGGCCGGGTGGTGCGCCCGCCTTACGCAGGCGCCGACAGCAGCGCGCCGCTGGGCGGCGGCCTGTTGTCGGTGGATGAAAGTTCGATCGCGCATCTGCCGGGCATCGTGAAACTGGTGGTGATCAACGATTTCATCGGCATTGTGGCCGAGCGCGAAGAGCAGGCGATCGCCGCCATGCGCCGGCTGAAAACCGAATGGAAACCCTGGGCCGGCCTGCCGGACCTGTCGCCGGAGGCGCTGCCCGCCGCACTGGAAGCCAACCCGAAAACCGACCGCGTGCTGCGCGACGATGCGGGCACGGACGACGCGCTGGCATTGCTGCATACCGAAGTGCGGGCGGACTATGTCTGGCCTTACCATCAGCACGCCTCGATCGGCCCGTCCTGCGCAGTGGCGGAGGTTAAAGACGGGCGGGCGCAGGTGTGGTCCGGCACGCAAAACCCGCACGATCTGCGCAAAGATATCGCCACGCTGCTGGAATTGCCGCCTGAGCAGGTGCATATCACCCGCATGGAGGCCTCCGGCTGCTATGGCCGCAACTGCGCCGACGACGTCTCGGCGGACGCGGCGCTGTTGGCGCGGGCGACCGGCCGCCCGGTGCGGGTGCAGCTGATGCGCGAACAGGAATCCGGCTGGGAGCCGAAGGGCACCGGTCAGTTGATCCGGGTGCGCGGCGGCCTCGACGCGCAAAACCGAGTGGCGGCCTACGAGTTGAAAACCAGCTATCCCTCCAACAATGCGGTGACCTTGCCGCTGGTGTTGACCGGCAAGGTGGCCAACCGGGCTGACGTGCAACAGATGGGCGATCGCACCGCCATTCCGCAATACGAGTATCCGCACATGCGGGTGATTTGCCAGGACGCCGCGCCGATCGTGCGGGCCTCGTGGATGCGCGGCGTTTCGGCGCTGCCCAACGTGTTTGCCCATGAATCCTGGATCGACGAGCTGGCCTGGCGCGCCGGCGAGGATCCGATCGCGTTTCGCCTGCGTTACCTGAACGATCCGCGCGCAGTGGCCTTGATTGAGGCCCTGAAGCGCCAGGCGAACTGGCAAGACGGCCCGGCGCACCGGTCACGCGCCGCCGGCGCCGAAGTGGTGAGCGGCCGCGGCTTCGCCTATGCGCGCTATTTCCACAGCAAATTTCCCGGCTTCGGCGCCGCCTGGGCGGCCTGGGTGTGCGATCTCAGCGTCAATCGCCTTTCCGGGCAGATCACGCTCGATAAAATCTTCGTGGCGCATGATTGCGGCCGGATGATCAATCCGGCCGGGGTGCGCCATCAGGTGCACGGCAACATTATCCAGTCCGCCAGCCGGGTGCTGAAAGAGTTTGTGACCTTCAACGCGTCGGGCGTGACGTCATTGGACTGGGGCGGCTATCCGATCCTGCGCTTTGACGAATTGCCGCAGGTCGATATCCAGCTGATCGACCGCCCGGACGAAGCGCCGATGGGTGCAGGAGAGTCCGCCTCGGTGCCGAGTGCGGCGGCGATCGGCAACGCGCTGTTTGACGCCCTCGGCGTGCGCCTGCGCGAGGTGCCGTTCACACCGGCGCGGGTGCTCGCCGCGCTGCGCGCTCAGGCCGGCCATTAACCCCCCGTAACGAACAAGGACAGCAAAGATGAGTAAGATGAAAAAAATCGTCGGGTGGGGTGGCGTCACGGTGATCGCCGTGGTGGCCGCCGGCGTGGTCGCCAGTTGGCAGCCGGAGATTGCGCCGCTCGCCGCCGATGCGACCCACAGTTTCAGCGAGGCGCAGCTCGCGCGCGGCAAAACGTTGGCCGATCTCGGCGACTGCTCCGTGTGCCACACCCGTGCGGGCGGCGAGCGCAACACCGGCGGGCTGGCGATGGAGGTCCCCTTCGGCACCATTTACACCACCAACATCACGCCGGATGTGGAAACCGGCATCGGCAGCTGGAGCTACGCGGCGTTCGAACGCGCCATGCGCCACGGCGTCGATCGCCAGGGCCGCTATCTCTATCCGGCGTTTCCCTATACCGCCTTTACCCGCACCCGCGACGACGATCTGCAGGCGCTGTATGCCTATCTGATGTCGCAACCGCCGGTCAAGTACCGGCCGCCGGCCACCGATCTGCACTTTCCGTTCAACATTCGCCAGGGCATCTTCGCCTGGAACCTGCTGTTCCTGACGCCGGGCGCGTTGCCGGAACAGTCAGCCCAAAGCGCCGACTGGAACCGCGGCGCGTACCTGGTTGAAGGGTTGGGGCACTGCAGCGCCTGCCACTCGCCGCGCAACGTGCTGTTCGGCGAGAAAACCGGCGGCGAGCACCTGGCCGGCGGCGTGGCGGAAGGCTGGACGGCGCCGGCGTTGACCGGCCGCTCGCCCGCGCCGCTCGCCTGGTCACAGCAGGATCTGGTCGATTTCATGCGCACCGGCTACTCGGCCAACCACGGCGTCGCCGCCGGCCCGATGGCGCCGGTGATCGAAGAAGGGCTGTCGCGCTTGCCGCAGGCCGACCTGCAGGCGATCGCCGTCTATCTGCGCAGCTATCATCCGGAAGCGGCGGCGCAGGCCGCGGCGGCAACTTTGAACGCTCAGGCGGAGCGCCAGGTCGAGCCCCTGAGTTCGCAAGGGGCGCGGCTGTTTTCCGGCGCCTGCATGGCGTGCCATGCGCAGGAAAAAGGCGCGCAGATGGCGGGGGTGCGCCCGTCTCTGGCGCTGAATACCAACCTGTTCGCCGAGGCGCCGGATAACGCCATTCGCGTGGTGCTGGACGGCATACAGCGGCCGGCGAACGCCGAGCTGGGCTATATGCCGGGCTTTCGCCATAACCTGAATGACGCGCAGATCGCCATCCTGCTCAACTACCTGCGGCAGCATTACGCCGGTCAGGCGCCGTGGCCGGACCTGGCGGCGCAGGTCGGCCGCTTGCGCGCCGAAACCGCGCAGAAATAGCCGCCGGGGGCTGGACAGCCACGCCGCGTTGGCGACAATAGAGCTTTTCACATGGACAGAGGCAGTAAAATGAATACGTTAGACGCAATCCGCCAGCGCCGCGCCACCAAGCAGTTCGATGCGCAGCACGTGATGACGCTCGAAGAGAAAAAAGCGTTGCTGACTATCGCGCTGCAGGGCGCGCCCAGCGCGTTTAACCTGCAACACTGGCGCCCGCTGCTGATCGAAGATCGCGCGCAGCGCGAGAAAATTCGCGAGGCGGCGTGGGGGCAGGCGCAGGTGACCGACGCGTCGATGCTGGTCGTGCTGTGCGGCGATCTGTCGAGCTGGGAGTCACAGGTAAAAAACGTCTGGGCCGAGGCCGCGGAGCCGGTACAGCAGTTCATGATCCCGGCCGTCGATCAGTACTATCGCGGCAAGCCGCAGGTGCAGCGCGACGAAGTGATGCGCAGCAGCGGCATCTTCGCCCAGACGCTGATGCTGGCGGCCAAGGCGCAGGGCTACGACTCTTGCCCGATGGACGGTTTTGATTTCGACGCGGTGGGCGAGATTATCAATAAGCCGGCGCATTATCAGATCGCGCTGATGGTCGCTATCGGCAAGGCGGCGGGGCAACCTTACCCGCGCATCGGCAAGCTGCCGTTCGACGAGGTGGTGAAAACCGATCGCTTCTGAGCTGAACGGTGAATGACAAAAGGGAAGGCTTGCGCCTTCCCTTATTTTTTTATGACGCACAGTTCGTTCCAGTAGCTGAAACGGATGCGCCGTTGCAGGCGGTGATGCCACATAGAACACTCCTTCTACCCTACACGGTTTAAATAAATAGCACCGCGCCGGACACAAGGCGAATGCTTTATTGTGCATAGCTTGCCCGTCGGGCGGGATTAACCGATTTTACCGGCCCGGTGCGCGGCGGGCGGCCATCGCCAGCCGAAGTTCATGCCCGCCGCCGCGCCGAGAATGGCCAGCGTGCCCAGCAGCTGCAACAGGCTGAGACGGTGCCCGAACGCCGCCCAGTCCACCACGATCGCCACTGCCGGGTAGATAAACGACAGCGCGCCGACCAGAGCGGTGGGGATTTTCTGGATCGCGCCATAGAGCAACGTGGACATCAACCCGGTATGCACCAGGCCGAGGGTCGCCAACAGCAGCCAGTCGAACGAATCGGCAGGAAGGTGGGTCAGACCGGCGAACGGCGCCAGCGCCAGCGCGCCGACGGTCAACTGAATCAACACGATCAGCTGCGGCGGCAGCGCGGCCAGCTGTTTGACGATCGCCGCCGCCAGGGCGTACATCAGGGCCGCCCCCAGCGCCAGCGCCACGCCCAGCAGATAGTCGCCATCGCCGCCACCGCTCTGCCGGCCGGTGACGATCAACACCATCCCCGCGAACGCCAGCAGAAGCCAGCCCAGCCGATTAGCCGTCAGTTTTTCACCGAACAGCAGCGTTCCCAGTGCCACCAACATAAACGGTTGAACATGGTAGGTCACGGTGGCGACAGCGATCGAGGCATGCGCATAGGCGGCAAACAATAGCGTCCAGTTGAGCACCAGCGCGAGGCCCCCCAGGACGGCGAACGCCAGCTGCCGCCGGTTGATGGCGCCTGATTTCAGTTGCCCAAGCGCGGCGCAGGTGGCCAGCATCGCCAGCGCGCCGAACGCGCAGCGCCAAAACACCACCGTGGCGGGCGGCTGCCCTAACACGATCACCGGCCAACCGACGGTGCCGGAGATCGTCATGGCGAGGATCATTTGCACTGCGCCGCGCGTTTTCGTTTTCATGTCGTTTCCCTCGCGGCCTGACCGTGCTTGTGGTGAAGTCGCTTAATCATTAAAATGAACAATCGAACATTATGATGAACACGGTTGGCGCTGTTCGTCAAGACGAACAATTGAATGGTATAACGAACAATGAGCGAGAGCCTAATGCAGAACATCACGCCGATTGGCCTCTTGTCGGCGGCAATCCGCCGTGAGCGGGAGCGATTGAACCTGTCCGTTACCGAACTGGCGAAGCGCGCGGGTATCGCCAAGTCCACGCTGTCGCAGCTCGAAGCCGGCAGCGGCAACCCCAGCCTGGAAACGCTGTGGGCGCTGGCGATGGCGCTGGACGTGCCGGTCAGCCGGCTGATTTCGCAGCCGAGCAGGCCGGTGCAAGTGATCCGCGCCCATGAGGGAACGCCGGCGCTGTCGGAGCAGGGCAACTACGCCGCCACGCTGTTGGCGACCTGCCCACCGGGGGCGCAACGCGACATTTACCGGCTGCGGGTGCAACCCGGTGAAACGAAATGCTCGCGGCCGCATCCCCCCGGCACCGTCGAGCATGTGATCATCAGCAGTGGACGGGCGCGCCTTGGCCCGGCGGATCAACCGCTGGAGCTGAGCGCCGGCGATTACATCAGCTACTCGGCCGATCGAGAGCATATTTTCGAAGCGCTGGAGCCGGAGACCACCGCCGTCATGTTGATCGAGCAGGGCTAGCACGGCGTTGACGGTTCGTTTATTGAAAATGATTCTCAATTATATTAGTGTGCCCGCCTGTTTTGACGCCGGGACGGACGTATGGCCCGGTGTCGCTGCTTAACGCCCTTCAAGGACCGAAGATGAAAATCGCTATTCCTTCCATACTGTTACTCGCCGGTTTGACGGCGACGCACCCGGCCACCGTGTTGGCCGCTGCACCGCCCGCCGCGGCGGATCAGGGCCAGAACGACACGGCCAACAACGATTTCAGCTTCGTGCGCTATCGCGCGGATTATCGCGTTAACGCCAACGCCACCAACGTGAAGACGGAAAGCTACGAAGTGCTGCTGAAGACCAAGGCGGCGATCGAGAAATTCAGCCAGATCCGCCTGAGCTACAGCGAAAAAATGGAAACGCTGGAGGTGGTTGCCGCCTATACGCTGACCGCCGACGGCCAGCGCCACGACGTGGCGCCCGACCGCATCTATACCCAGGAGAGCTACTCCAGCGCCACGGCGCCGCTGTATGCCGATCGCAAGGTGCGCGTCATCGTGTTCTCCAATCTGGCGCCGGGATCGCGCGTGGTGTATGAGCTGCGTCGCACGCAAAACACCCCGTATTTCCCTGACTATTTCGGCCTGTGGGAGACGTTCAGCGTTTTCGATCAGTTCGACGACGCCGAAGTGACCCTGCAGGCGCCGGCCAAGCTGCCGATGCATATCTTCACGCGCGGCGTGGAAGGCGGGGACCAGCCGCAGATCCGCGACGGGCAGGCGCACTGGCGCTGGCATTATTCGCGCAGCGCGCCGATGAAGGCGCAAAACTGGGCGGCGGACAGCTGGACCTTCAGCCCGACCATCATGGCCAGCACCTACCGCGAGTGGCCGCAGTTGGCCAAGGCCTACCAGCTGAAGGCCGGCGCGGCGGCGAAGGTGACGCCGGGCATTCAGGCGCTGGCGGACAACATTACCGCTGGCATCAGCGATCGGCGCGAGCAGGCGGAGGCCCTCTATCGCTGGGTGGCGCAAAACATTCGCTACGTGGCGGTGTACCTGGGCAACGGCGGGCTGGAGCCGAATTCGGCGCAGAGCATTCTCGATAACCATTACGGCGACTGTAAGGATCACGTGGTGATCCTGGAGGCGCTGCTCGCCGCCAAAGGCATTGAAAGCTCGCCGGTGCTGATCGGCATGGATGAAGGCCCGATACTGCCTAACGTGCCGCTGCTCGGCCGCTTTAATCACGCCATCACCTACGTGCCGGAGTTCAACTTGTACCTGGATTCCACCAATCCTTGGGCGCGTTTCGGGCAACTGCCGGAGGGCGATTTGGGCGCGCCTGTGCTGCTGACGCGCGACGCCAGGCTGGCGCGCACCCCGGGCAGCGATGAGCAACCGGCCAAGAGCGCGTTGAACGTCGATTTCGTGTTCGACAAGGCGGGCAACCTGCAGGGGGAAACCGAGCGCCGGCTGAGCGAAGTGGAAGAGATTGACCTGCGGGGCTACTTCTCGCAGATCAACCGCCAGAACCGGGCGCAGGCCGAAGCGACGATCATGTCCGCATCCGGCATCGACGGCAGCGGCGAGGTGGCGATGAACAGCGATCCGCTGGATCTCAAAAAGCAGTTCGGTTACCGCTTCCGCTTCAAGGCGGACGACTACGTCGATTTCGGCGTGGTGGGCGGCATGACCTTGCCCAACCCGCCCGGCGGCAAATCGTTCCGCACGCTGTATACCACCACGGCGGCGCCGGGCAACGAAACCCCGTTCTACTGCAGCGCGCAGCGCTACGACGAAACCTACCGCCTGCAGCTGCCGGCCAACGTGCCGATCATCGCCATTCCGCAAGACAGGCAGTTCCGCAATGCGGCGGGCGACTATCGCGTGGCGTGGCGGCGCGATGGGCAGCAGGTGACCGTCAATCACCGCCTGCAGGTGAACGCCATTCGCGGCAAGGAAGCGCTGTGCCAGGCGCAGGATTACCCGGCGTTCCGCGAGCTGTTCCAGCAGGTGCGGCGCGGTTTCCGCGGCCAGGTGGTGTACGGTGAATTGGCCAACGGCAAATAGGACGCCGCTCCGTAGTCGGATAAAAATGGCCCCCAATCAGATGCCTGTGGGGGCCAAAGCATTCCTACTAAGCGATCTTAATCGCGCGCACCTCTTTGGATCTCAATTTCACGCGGATTGGCACCGATTTGTACGAAAGCGTACCGCTCTCCTCATCGATGTAATGCAACGGCACCAGCACGTTGGCTTCCGGGTAGTAGGCGCGGCGCTTACATTTTTGTTATGCCTTTAGTTGATGCCACCATTTGTCGCCATACCAAAATTCCAGCCAAAGCATCTTCCAACGTCTGAGTATTGTGTTTTTCTTCGCCTGCTGTGAGGCTAACAATGGTATTTGCGCACATTGTTCCTCCTTGCACTTGTCCTTCCACTAACTTTGAGCAGCTCTGGATATATTCAAATGTGACTCTTTCTATTTCTTCCTCACACTGTAATTTAAGTTGAGCGATCTTTGGACGGATGATAGCCAGTACGGTCCCGCCATATTCAAGCGCCTCTTCCTTTGTGGGGATTTTTCCTTTATGAATAACGCTATTCCTAAAACCTGTATCCTTACTGGATAAGAGTTGCGGCAACTCACCAAACTCGCTCGCCCAAAGAAACAGAAAAGCACCGAGTTGCCGTTCGGATTGGTTAGAAACCTGTTTCCATACAATTGAGAAAACATCGTTTTCAATGTTTCTCTTTTTACAGAGAACTTTTATACAAAACTCATAAAAGCGCTCCAAGCTTGACGTAAACGACGATACAGCTTCTCGGTAATAGCCATCCAAAATTGCGTTTGCACCGATATCAAAAAGGATTTCGAATTTCTGCTGTTGCAATACGGTTACCGACTTATGTCCACGTGTACAACATGTTTCGTATCGCCCGTCATCGCGAAATTCAAACGTAGTTAATTCATTTGTAGGATGGCCAAGCTCTTGGAAACATGCCATGCATGGCATTAATAATTTCATTAATCTGTCCTTAGTTATCATGACATAGAGCAAAGAGGTGAAGTGCCCAGAATTTTGCCATTATTATATGTTTTTTAGGCATTTCTTGAGGATAAACGTCGTTGTTTTTCCATAAACTGTCGTCAAAATTATCGTCATAATATCTCTGATGAGATTTTTATTGTATAGCATCATAGATAGATGACCTATTCCATGCTCATTAGATACACATGGAATAGGCGGGCCGCCGGGGCGTTACTTTTTCACCACCAGGCCCACGCCGCGGCCGCGCGGATCGGACGCGGTTTCCGGCGTGCGGCCATCGATGCGGATGACCTGAATATCCCCCATGTTCCAGCCCTGGTCTTCGAGGGTGTAGCCCATGGCCTTCAGCTCGTCCGCCGGTTTGCCGGTCAGCGGCGCAAAGCTGTCATAGTAGACGGTGTCCTTCGGCAACAGCTGATGATGTACGCGCTGGGCGGCCACCGCCTGCGCAAGCGGCAGGTGGTAATCGTAGAGGTTGTTGATCACCTGGAAGATCGAGGTGAAGATGCGCGAACCGCCTGGGGTGCCGATCACCAGGGTGACGTCGCCGTCGCGGGTGATGATGGTCGGGCTCATCGAGGAGAGCATGCGTTTGCCTGGCTCGATGGCGTTGGCGTCGCTGCCCACCACGCCGAAAGCATTGGCGACGCCGGGTTTGGCGCTGAAGTCGTCCATCTCGTCGTTAAGCAGGAAGCCGGCGTCCTTGACCACCACGCCGCTGCCGAAGTCCCAGTTCAGCGTATAGGTATTGCTGACCGCGTTGCCGGCGGCATCGACGATCGAAAAGTGGGTGGTTTGGTGGCTTTCCAGCCCCGGCCGCACCCGTTCGGTCGGCGAGATCGCCGTCGGGTTGATCTCGGCGGCGCGTTTTTGCAGGTAATCAGGGGCGATCAGCTGCGCTTCCGGCACGTTAGTGAAATCCGGGTCGCCGAGGTAGTCGGCGCGATCGGCGAACACGCGTTTTTCGATTTCCGCCAACAGGTGGATATAGCGCGCCGAGTTGAGCGGCACGCCCTTGAAGTCGGCCGCGCGATCTTCTTTTATCCCCAGCAGCTGCGCCAACGCAATGCCGCCGGAGCTGGGCAGCGGGGCGGTATACACGGTGTTGCCGCGCCAGCTGATGCGCATCGGTTCACGCCATTTCACCCGATAGTCGGCCAAATCCGCCGCGCCGATCAGCCCGTTGTCGCGCTGCATTTGCGCCACCAGCAGGCGGGCGGTCTCGCCGTGATAAAAATCGTCGGCGCCCGATTTGGCGATGCGCTCAAGGGTGGCGGCCAGCTCCGGCTGTTTGAACACCGTGCCGGGCTTCATGGCGCCGAAATAGTCGCCGAAGTTGGTTTTACCGGCGAACAGCTTGTTGGCGTCTTCACGGTACTGATACTGCTGATCCGCTACGGTGAAACCTTGCCGGGCGTAGCCGATCGCCGGCGTCAGCAGTTCGGCCCACGGCAGCTTGCCGAATCGCTTGTGGGCTTCCCACAACCCCAGCACGGTGCCCGGCACGCCGGCGGCGCGGCTGCCCACCAGGCTGAGATTTTCGATCACTTCGCCTTTCTCGTTCAGATACATGGTCTTGCTGGCGGCCTTGGGCGCTACTTCGCGGTAGTCGAGAAAATAGGGCTTGCCGTCGACATACAGCGTCATAAAGCCGCCGCCGCCGATATTGCCGGCTTCAGGGTAGGTCACCGCGAGGGTAAAGGCGGTGGCGACCGCCGCGTCGACCGCGTTGCCGCCGGCCTGCAGAATGTGCGCGGCGACCTTGGCGCCATACTGATCCGGGGCGGCGACCGCGCCGGCGGTCAGATCGGCGGCAAAGGCGGCGGGAACGGTGCAGGCAAGGGCCACGCTCAGAGCTATCGTTTTCAATAAACCGGCAGACATAGAAGATCCTTTTAGCGATGTTCAGTTATCAGGTGAATTCAACTAATTATTTTGAAACAGCAGGTTAGCGCGTTTTCTTCGGGTTGTTGCGACGCTTTATTGAAGGTAGCAGCGGTCAGGCGGGGCCGCCTGACCAGAGTAGCAAATCGTGACGTGACGCGTTATGCGCCGGCGGGCAGCGCCGACTGCAGCCATTGGCAGAAGTGACGGGCGAGCGGATTGTGTTCGCTGTCGCGGTGCAGCAGCCACGCCCAGTTGGCGCCGCGCACGCGTTGCTCGGTTAACGGCTGCAGCAGCCCGACGTCGCGCGCGTGTTGCGCCAGCAGTTGGCTGACCAACGCGATGCCGAGGCCGTTGCAGGCGGCGTCCAGCAGCAGACCAGGATCGGAGAAGTTCAGCCCGCTGTCGCGTTGGCCGACGTGCGCGCCGCCCGCCGCCGTCCAGTGGCTCCAGTCCATCTCGCGTTCGCCGTGCAAGGTCACGCGCTGCTCCGGCGCCAACGCCAGCAGGCTGGGGTGGCAGGCGGGATAGAGCCGGTCGGTACAGAGAACGTTAAAGGTGCAGTCCGCCTGCGCGCTGAGATCGTCGCGGATCGCCAGATCGATGCTGTCCGTCGCCATATCCGGCGGTTCAAAGCTGGTGAACAGCCACAGATCGATCTGCGGATGTCGCTGGTTGAAATCGCCCAGCCGCGGCGCGAGCCAGTGGCGGGCAAAGGCCGGGGTGGTATTGACGATCAGCTGGTTGGGTTTGCGGTACTGATCCAAACGGCGAATGCCGACGGCCAACTGTTGCAGCATCACCTGTGCGGTGCTGAACAGATCGTGGCCGGCGTCGGTCAGCGTTACGCTGCGGCCGGTGCGGAAGAACAGCGGCTGTTCCAAAAACGCCTCGAGGCTGCGGATCTGTTGGCTGATGGCCGACTGGGTCAGGTGCAATTCTTCGGCGGCCTGATGAAAACTGCCCAAGCGCGCCGCCGCTTCGAAACCGCGCAGTGCGCTCAAAGGGGGCCAGTGTTTTAACATTATCGATAAGCCTGTCTAATCAGATATCCACTAAATATATCGTTTGTCGCGGTGGCAGGGGAAGACTAGCATGGGATTCAAGTGCCGGAGAGTGAAAAATTCGGTTAACCATTTGAATTTAAATTAATTAAAAGAGGTCGTTTATGTCATCGCGTCGCACCTTCATCAAGCAGCTTTCGGCGGTGGCCGGCGTCGGCTTGACGGCATCGTTGGGCTTTCCATTACGCGGTCACGCAGAAGCTGCGCTTAATCCGGCCTGGCGGATGCCCGACGAAGGGGAACCTCAGCTGCGGGCGTTTCTCGCCTTCGGCGCCCAGAAGGCCATCTGGGGCGGGTTCACGGCGGACGTGCAGGCAGCGCAGGGGCGCATCGCCCGCGCCATCGCCGAGTTTCAGCCGCTGACGGTATTTTGCCGCGCGCACGAACGGCAGCTGGCGGAGGCCACCTGCGGCAGTCAGAACGTCAGCTATGTCGTCACCGAGCTGGATGACATCTGGATGCGTGACATTGGCGCCAATTTCGTCATCAACGACGCCGGTGCGCTGGGCGCGGTGGATTTCAACTTCAACGGCTGGGGCGATAAGCAGCGGCATGCCAGGGATGCGCGTCTGGCGGCGTTCGCCGCCAAAAAATACGGCGTCGCTCAGCCGCGCCGCAGCGCGCTGGTGGGGGAAGGCGGCGGCATTGAGGTGGATGGGCGCGGCACCGGCATCATGACCGAGAGCAGTTGGGTGAATGCAAACCGTAATCCAGGCTGGAACCGCGATCGGGTGGAGCAGGAGCTGAAGGCGATGCTCGGCCTGCGCAAAATTATCTGGCTGCCGGGCATTAAAGGCCGGGACATCACCGATGCGCACGTCGATTTTTATGCCCGTTTCGTGCGGCCGGGCGTGGTGGTGGCCAACCTGGACACCGATCCGGCCTCTTATGATCATGCGGTTACCCAGGCGCATCTGGCGATCCTCAAGGCAGCGACCGACGCCGACGGCCGCAAGCTGCAGGTGCATACGCTTTCGCCGCCGCTGGCGCCGCGCGACAGTCGTTTCAGCCGCCACAATCCCGATTTTGCGGCGGGCTACATCAACTATTTCGTGATCAACGGCGCGGTGATCGCCCCTGAGTTTGGCGATCCGCAGGCGGATAAAGCGGCGTTTGAGCTGCTGACGGCGCTCTATCCGCAGCGCAAGGTGGTGCAGTTGGAGATCGACGCCATCGCGGCCGGCGGCGGCGGCATTCACTGCGTGACCAGCCAGCTGCCGGTGCATGGCAAACCAGAGCAGTGAATGTTCAAAAAATGCGCGCACGGTTGTTTGTCGCCATAGGCTGTGGTTGGCTGAGTGGAAACATAAGGAGGCCATCATGAACGACTTATCCTTGAGCATTCCCACCTGGTATCGCGATCCGCACGCAGAGCAGGCCATGGCCGAAGGCCATGCGCCTATCTGGCGGCATCTGCTAACTCTGGTGCCGGAACACGAACTGTCCGGCGTCAGGGTGCTGGACTTCGGCTGCAATCAGGGCGGTTTTCTGCGTCTGTTGCACCAAATCCGGCCATTTCGTGAAGGGCTCGGCGTCGATATCGCCCGCCAGTCCGTCGAACACGCCAATCGCCTGAAAGGAAACCTGCCGATCGGTTATCAAACCGACACGCGGCTGACAGGCTGGGATGACCATTTCGATATCGCCTTCAGCCATGAAGTCATCTACCTGATCGAAGATATCGCGCAGCATGCCGCCGATATGCTGCGGGCGCTGAAACCAGGCGGCGTTTACTATGCGGTGACCGGTTGCCACACCGACAACCCGCTGTGGCCGCAATGGCGCGCAAGGGTCGCTGAACAGACGCATACCGTGGTGCAGGATCGCTCGCTGGACGACTATGCGCGCATTTTCTCCGGCGCGGGGTTCCAGGTCTCTGCCCGCAGGCTGGGTTTCTCCGGCTTCGTGCCCTATGAACCGGACGGTTGGATGCCGAATATCGCGGCGGCGATCGACTACTATTGGCACACCAAAACGGTGTTCAGATTGGCGAAGCCGTAAAAAGCCGTAGGTACGCGAGGCTGTTGGCGTAGGCGCCTGCGCGATGATGAAACATGGGCAGACTGCCATCCTGAATATCATGGGGGGAGCTATTGCTTTTATCTCACTGTGTTGCTCTAAAAAATCCTGGTATTTGTGATGAGGCAGGTAGGCGGGGGATTTTCCATGGATCTTGTCCACCTATCCAATATGTGGACAACCTGTGATATTCTTTCGTCCCTGACCCCATTTAATGTGGAACATCACGATGAGTAATGACGCGGATAATAGCGGCTCACAGGTGATTGCCCGGGCCGCCACCCTGCTGCGGGCGCTGGAAACTCAACCGAAGGGCATGACCATCTCTCAATTGTCCCGGGAAACGGGGCTGCCGCGCACCACCGTACACCGTTTGGTCACCTCGCTTGAATCGCAACAGCTGCTCATCATGGGCAGCGGCGGCGTTCAATTAGGGCCGGCGCTCGCCCGCCTGGCGGCTTCCGCGCATACGGATGTGATCACCCTTGCAAAACCGGCGATGGAAACGCTGGGCCGCCGCACGCGTGAAACCGTCGATTTGTGCGTTTACCGCGGCAGCCACGCGGTATCGGTAGGCCAGTTTGTTTCCGATCAGGAACTTCGCGTCGTATCAGCCGTTGGCACCGCCTTTCCGTGTCACTGCACGGCGCATGGCAAAGCCATTCTGGCCGAGCTGCCTGACGAAAAGATTGCGGATCTGCTTGGCGGCCAGCCGGATGTCAGAACGGATAATACCCTCAGAACCGTCTCATCCGTACTGGAGGACATTCGGGAAACCAGGATCCGTCGTTACGCCATCGATCGCGAAGAGCACGCTCGCGGCGTCTGTGGCGTCGGCGTTTATCTCAATATCGGCGTCAACGAGCTTTACGCCATATCCATTGCGGTTCCGGCCATGCGCTTCGAGGAAAAGTTTGACCATCTGCTCGGTTCGCTGATGCAGTGCAAAGCGGAAATCGAGGCGATGCTGGCATAACAAGCCGGGGCGTTTGGCCCGGCAGGCGCTAAACGCCGCATGGGCAAGCATGCCTCGCCCCCGGCGCTGCGTTGGCGAGGGGAAGGCGGCAGTCAGCTGTTGCCGAACCGGGCATAAATTTCAGGCAGGAAACGGCCGAGCGAAGAAAACTCCGTCATATCGTGGACGGCCATTTCATAAGCAAAGCCTTCCAGCGACGCTTTCGTCATCCCCGCTTTTGTGATGTATTCGCGGGAGCGTTTTCCGCCGTCCGGGAACTTATCGAATCTATCCCAGGATTCATGCGTGCCGATCCAGTAACGGTTGACCATTTCCATCCCTTGCGGCGTGTCGCGACCCAGATGAATCATCAACACCAGCGGCGTTGATTGCGCATCATAAGGCGTGATGATGCCGCTGGCGTTAAAGGTAAAGCGATGCTTTTTGAGCAACTCGCTCTCGACGCCGAAGCTTTCCGGCGCATTAAAATGGATAACGCCGTCAAGATAGTTATCGCCAATGTACTCGGTAATGTGGTTCGGGTTGCCGTACAGCCGCTCAGCGTAGGACAGACGGGTATCCGCCAGACGCTTGGGATCGACAACCGAGTTGTGGATATGAGCATGCGGGAACCACAGATAATAGCGTTCGCTCTCGATCGGGTGCCAGCAGAACCACCACTTGAACATCTCCGTGGTCACGCCCGGAAAAATATGGCGGCTTTGCGCATAGGCGCAGGGGCCGCCATCCTCAACGACGGCGTAACCCGATACCGGAAACTCGTCAAAACGTTCCAATAGGGTTTTCAGGCCCGCTTTCGTGGGTTGAAGGATGTGCTCTTTTACCAACGGCCCCTGTTCCAGCGCGCGGATCATCTCTACGGGCGCATCCAGATTGCTGTCGAAGAACTCGGCGTAGGGCTTGCCCTGAATGCCTTTCTCATTGATCTTCAAGCGTTTCTGCATCGGCACCTGATAGTAGGAAATCAATGACTTATCGAGCGATGCGCCTGCATCAGTAAACGCGCCTTTCCGCGCCGCCGCCGGTAGGGCGGATGATGGCGCCGCCATGGCGGAAGACAGCAGGGATTGAGAAAGCAAGGCGCCGCCAGCCAACAGCGGAATGCGCTTGATGATATTACGACGTGAAATTTCTTTACTCATGAGATCCTCACTTAGGTTGTCGCCGACTTGACGGCAGCGAGATGTGGTGTGGTTGATATTGATTCTGAATTATCCGCATGATGGATCATTCATCCGAATAATGGTTATTATTCTGTTGCCGGATGTGGGCGATGTCAACGCTCATTGAGTGACAAAGCGCATGGATTGCCAAAAAGCGCCTGCCAGCCATTGCAGGTAATACTGGAGGGGTGCCGACGTTGGCAGGGTAGGATTGACATTCGGTTTACAGTTTGCGCGTTGACATGTTGGGCAGAAGCCTCAAGAATATCGTCCAAATAATGGATATTGAATCCATATAACGGACACCTTAGTGAGGCTCTCTATGCGTGAATTAAGAAAAATGGCGGCGTTTACGCTCTTGGCCGTGGCCTGTCTGACGATCATGGTCGGTTGCGTGATCGTTCCCGGTTTGACGGAGATCGCGAGCCAGTTGGGCACGCCTTCCGCGGCCAGTTGGCTGGTCACCGTGCCGTCGTTGGGCGTGGTGATATTTGGCCCCTTTGCCGGACGTTTTATTGACAAGGCGGGCGCTTACGCGGCGCTCAGCTGGGGGCTGTTGTTGTATGGCCTGCTTGGGGC
Source organism: Serratia nematodiphila DZ0503SBS1 (assembly GCF_000738675.1). NCBI lineage: Bacteria > Pseudomonadati > Pseudomonadota > Gammaproteobacteria > Enterobacterales > Yersiniaceae > Serratia > Serratia nematodiphila. The sequence continues at coordinate 3,521,395 of NZ_JPUX01000001.1, forward strand.
GGGGGGGCTGTTGCTTCGCGGCTTTTGGCCGGTGATGCTCGACCGCCTGCTGCTTGGCGGCGCCACGGCGATCGTGATGTCAGCCGGCACCGGTCTGATTTCTGCTTTTTACAGTGGGCAGGCGCGCTTGAAAATGATCGCTTCGCAAGGCATGTCGATCGAGCTGGGCGGCGTCATCTTTCTGTTTATCGGCGGACTGTTGGCGACGCTCGGCTGGCGCTGGCCCTTCCTGTTGTATCTTGTCGCCTGGGTGTTGCTGGCGATGCAGTTGCTGTTTGTGCCCAAACCCCAGTCCGATGTGGGCGAATCAGACAACGTTCAGCGCGGTGATGCCATTTCCACCGGCGCCGGCAGATTAACCGCGGTCTATTTTTCCGCTGTGCTTTCCATGATCTGCTTCTTCACCGGGATCATTGTCATCCCGCAGCATTTCCACCACATGAATATCGGGGCGGCGCAAACGGGATACTTCCTGTCGTTTATCTCGCTTATCGCCGTTTTTGCCGCCGCGCTGATGCCCAGGTTGGTGGCTTTACTCAGAGACAACGGCGCGCTTGGCGCGGCGTTTGTCTGTTATGCCGCAGCGCATCTGCTCTTCGCCTCTGCGCACGGCACTGCGGCATTTGTTGCCGGCGGCATTCTGATGGGATGCGGGTTCGGCTTCTCGGTGCCGTTGGTTAATCATATGACCGTAGAACAAAGCTCCCCCCGCACCCGGGGGCGAAATCTGGCCTATTTATCGATGGCGATTTTCTCCGGCCAGTTCTTGTCATCCTTTATGGCGTTCATTCCCGGCAGTTCATCCGCCGTTTTCCTGGGAGCGGCGGGTATCAGCATCGCCACGGTTTTGGCGCTGACGCTTGCGCGCAGATTAGGGTAAACCCACCGCGCTGCGCGTTTTCCAGCCCGAAAAGATTTTACGCAATCCTTACGCAACCCTTTCAGAAGCGCATTGCGGCATTCGATATATTGAGAATAGTCATTCTCAATAGGATCGTATTGCAATGCAGAGGAAAACGCTTTTAGCGCTGGGGCTGTCGCTGTTGCTGGCCGGCTGCGATGGGCAAAACGCCGGCGCGCCGACGCGCGCAGGCGGTGAACGGGAGGTCGGCGTGGTCACGCTGCGCGGCCAGTCGGTGACCCTGAGCAGCGAGCTGACCGGCCGGGTCAACGCCACCATGACCTCCGACGTGAGGCCGCAGGTCGACGGCATCATCAAGCAGCGGCTGTTTACCGAAGGGGCCGAGGTGAAAGCCGGGCAGGTATTGTATCAAATTGATCCCGCCAGCTATCAGGCCAGCTACGATCAGGCCGCCGCCCAGCTGAAAAACGCCCAGGCCACGGTGCAATCCACCCGGCTCAAATCGCAGCGCTATGCGGCGCTGGTGAAAGAAAACGGCGTTTCCAAACAGGACGCAGACGACGCCAAAGCCGCGTATCTGCAGGCCGTGGCGTCGGTGGCGCAGTATCAGGCGGCGCTGGAGACGGCGCGCATCAATCTCGGCTATACCCAGGTGCGTGCGCCCATCGCCGGGCGCATCGGCATCTCATCCGTGACGCCGGGCGCGCTGGTCACCGCCAGCCAGACCGATGCGTTGGCCACCATCCGCGCGTTGGATCCGATCTATGTCGATCTGACCCAGTCCAGCGCCCAGATGCTTAAGCTGCGACGCCAGCAGGCGGCGTTACAGCGCGGCGCGGTCACGCCGGTCGCCATCAAGCTGGAGGATGGCACGTCTTATGCCCACGCCGGCAAGCTGGAGCTGACCGAGGTGGCGGTGGATGAGGCCACCGGTTCGGTCACGCTGCGCGCGGTGTTCCCCAACCCCGAACATGAACTGTTGCCCGGCATGTATGTCCACGCCACGGTGGATAACGGCGTCGATCCCAAAGCCATTCTGGCGCCGCAGCAGGGCATCACCCGCAACGCCAAGGGCGAAGCCACCGCGTTGGTGGTCGACGAGCAAAACAAAGTGGCGCAGCGCACCGTCACCGCCGAACGGGGGGTGGGCAGCAACTGGCTGATCGGCAGCGGGTTGAACGAGGGCGATCGCCTGATCGTCGAAGGCACCAGCAAGGTGACGATCGGCGCGGCGGTGAAGCCGGTCGCCGTCTCGCTCGACAAAGCCCAACGCGGGGAGCAGTGATATGGCGCAGTTCTTTATCCGCCGCCCGGTGTTCGCCTGGGTGATCGCCATCATCATCATGCTGTGCGGCCTGATGTCGATCAATTCGTTGCCCATCTCGCAGTACCCGGACGTGTCACCGCCGCAGATTTCCATCTCCGCCACCTACCCGGGCGCGGACGCGGAAACGCTGGAAAACAGCGTCACCCAGGTGATAGAGCAGCAGCTCACCGGGCTGGATGGCCTGCTGTATTTCTCTTCAACCAGCAGCTCCAGCGGCTCGGTCAGCATCGACGTCACCTTTGATCAGGGCACCGATCCGGATATCGCGCAGGTGCAGGTGCAAAACAAAGTTCAGCAGGCGGAAAGCCGCTTGCCGAGCGCGGTCACCGCCCAAGGCGTGACGGTCAAGAAATCCCAGAGCAGCTTTCTGCTGATCGTCGGGCTGTATGACGAGACCGACAAGGCGACGATGGCCGACATTTCCGACTATCTGGTCAGCAACCTGCAGGATCCGCTGTCGCGCATCGAGGGCGTGGGGGACGTGCAGGTGTTCGGCTCGGAATACGCGATGCGCATCTGGCTGGATCCGACCAGGCTGGCGAGCTATGCGCTAATGCCTTCCGACGTGCAGACGGCGATCGAGGCGCAAAACACCCAGGTGTCCGCCGGCAAGGTAGGCGATCTGCCGGCCGTCGCCGACCAGCAGCTGACCGCCACGGTGAAGGCGCAGTCCCGGCTGCAAACGCCGGAACAGTTCCGCAATATCATCCTGAAAAGCGACAGCAGCGGTGCGCTGGTGCGGCTGGGCGACGTGGCGCGGGTTGAACTGGGCAACGAAGACTACTCCGCCAGCGCGCACCTCAACGGCCACCCGGCGGCGGGGATCGCAGTCAAGCTGGCGGCGGGTGCCAACGCCCTGAGCACCGCCAAGCTGGTAAAGGCCAAGGTGGCGGAATATCAAAGCGCGATGCCGCAGGGTTATAAGGTGGCCTACCCGAAAGACAGCACCGACTTCATCAACATCTCGATCGAGGAGGTGGTGAAAACGCTGTTCGAAGCGGTGGTCCTGGTAGTGGTGGTGATGTTCGTGTTCCTGCAAAACCTGCGCACCACGCTGATCCCGACCATCACCGTGCCGGTGGTGTTGCTGGGCACCTTCGGCGTGCTGGCGGCGTTCGGCTACTCGATCAATACCCTGACGCTGTTCGGCATGGTATTGGCGATCGGGCTGTTGGTGGACGACGCCATCGTGGTGGTGGAAAACGTCGAACGCGTGATGCGTGAAGATAAGCTGCCGCCGCGCGAGGCGACGGAGAAATCGATGCGCGAGATCACCGGCGCGCTGGTCGGCATCGCGCTGGTGCTGTCGGCGGTGTTTCTGCCGATGGCGTTCTTCGGTGGTTCCACCGGGGTGATCTACCGCCAGTTCTCGATCACCGTCGTCTCCTCGATGATGCTGTCGGTGGTGCTGGCGTTGACGCTGGCGCCGGCGCTGTGCGCCACATTGCTGAAATCGACGCATAAAGAACAGACCGACAAAGGGCTGCTGGGTAAATTCAACCGCGGTTATAACCGGCTGCAGGAGAAGTACGCCGACAAGGTCGGCGGGGTGATCCACCGGCCGACGCGCTATCTGCTGCTGTACGGCCTGCTGCTGATCGCCACCGCCGTGATGTATCTGCGTTTGCCGACCGGTTTCCTGCCCAATGAGGATCAGGGTTCGGTGATGGTGCAGTACACCTTGCCGGCCGGCGCCACCAATGCCCGCACCTCGGCGGTGAGCGAGGCGGTCACCGCCTATTTCCTCGAGCAGGAAAAGCCCAACGTCAGCACTATTTTCACCATCAACGGCTTCGGTTTCAGCGGCAGCGGGCAAAACGCCGGCATGGCGTTCGTCAGCCTCAAAGACTGGAGCCAACGCGGCGGCAGTGAAAACACCGCCGACGCCATCGCCAAGCGCGCCATGGCGCATTTCGCCTCGCTGCGCGACGCCCAGGTGTTCTCCATGAGCCCGCCAGCGATCGACGGCTTCGGCCAGTCCGACGGCTTCACCTTCGAACTGCAGGCCAAAGGGGCGACCACCCGCGCCGAGCTGCAGGCGATGCGCGATCAGATCGTCGCCGCCGCCGCCGGCAATCCGTCGCTGTTGGCGGTGCGCGCCAACACCTTGCCGGACACGCCGCAGCTGCAGGTGGAGATCGACAGCGGCAAACTGCAGGCGCTCGGCCTGAGCGCCGGCGACGTCAACAGCACGCTCAGCAGCGCGTTCGGCAGCACCTACGTCAACGACTTTATCGATCGCAACCGGGTGAAAAAAGTCTATATGCAGGGCGACGTAGCGTATCGCGCCAAGCCGGAAGATCTCGACAAATGGTTTGTGCGCGGCACCAACGCGGCGGGCGACAGCAGCATGACGCCATTCTCCGCCTTTGCTTCCTCACACTGGATCTACGGCCCGGAAAACCTGTCGCGCTATAACGGGCTGTCGTCGTTCGAGATCACCGGGCAGGGCGCCGCCGGCGTCAGTTCCGGCACGGCGATGAGCGAGATGGAGAAACTGGCGGCGAAGTTCTCCGCCGGCAGCAGCTATTCCTGGAGCGGGCTCTCCTATCAGGAGCGGCTGACCAGCGGCCAGGCATCGTCGCTGTACGCCATTTCGCTCATCGTGGTGTTCCTGTGCCTGGCGGCGCTGTATGAGAGCTGGTCGATTCCGTTTGCGGTGATGTTGGTGGTGCCGATGGGCATCGTCGGTTCGCTGCTTGCGATCACGCTGCGCGGGCTGGAGAACGATATCTACTTCCAGGTGGCGCTGCTGACCATCGTCGGTTTGTCGGCAAAAAACGCCATTCTGATCGTCGAGTTCGCCGAGGAAATGCACCAGCGCGGTGAAACGCTGATTGGCGCGGCGGTTCACGCGGCGCGCATGCGCCTGCGGCCGATCCTGATGACCTCGCTGGCGTTTACCGCCGGGGTGCTGCCGCTGGCGGTATCCAGCGGCGCCGGCGCCAACAGCCGCATCGCCATCGGTACCGGCATTATCGGCGGCACTCTTACCGCCACCGCATTGGCGATCTTTTTCGTCCCGCTGTTTTATGTGCTGGTGCGCCGCATGTTTACCCGTCGGCCCGCCAACTCGCCGTCGCAGGCAGGAGAATAACGTGTTGCAACGAGTCATGATGTTAACTTTACCGCTGCTGCTGAGCGGGTGTCTGTCGCTGGATCCGCACTACCAGCGCCCGGCGGCGCCGGTGCCCGCCAACCTGCCGCAGGGCGAGGCCGCCGGCAAGCAGGCGTTGAGCTACCCGGACGTCGCCTGGCGCGACTATGTGCAGGACGCCAGGCTGCGCCAGGTGGTGGCGATGGGGCTGAGCAGCAGCCGCGATCTGCGCGAGGCGATCGCCAATATCGCCTCGGCGCGCGCGCTGTACGGTGAGCAGCGAGCAGCGCTGTTGCCGACGATCAACGCCACCGCCGACGGCAGTCGCGGGCGTTCGCTGACCGGCAACGGCAATGCCACCGCCATCAGCCAGAGTTACGAAGCGCAGGCCGGCGTCAGCGCCTTTGAGCTGGATCTGTTCGGCAAAAACGCCAGCCTGTCGCGGGCGGCGTTCGAAACCTATCTGGCGAACTCGGAGGCGGCGAAAAGCACCCGCCTGACGTTGATCGCCGACATCGTCACCGACTGGGTGGCGGTGGCGGCCGAGCGCAGCAATCTGGCGGTGGCGCAGCAGACGATGGAAAGCGCCAAACGGTCGCTGGAGGTGACGCGCAAAAACCAGCAGCACGGCATCTCGTCGCTGGTCGACGTGGCGTCGGCGGAGACCGTTTATCAACAGGCGCGATCGGACGCCGCCAGCTATGCGACCAGCGCCGCGCAGGCGAAAAACGCGCTGGATTTAGCGGTGGGGCAAAGCGTGCCGGAAAACCTGCTGCCCGGCGGCATCGACGCGCTGAGCGGGATCATGCGCGACCTGCCGGCCGGGGTTTCTTCGCAGGTGCTGCTGACGCGGCCGGACGTGCTGCAGGCGGAGCATAACCTGAAATCCGCCAACGCCAATATCGGCTCGGCGCGGGCGGCGTTCTTCCCGTCGATCAGCCTGACCGCCAGCGGCGGGGTGGGCAGCGGTGAACTCTCGTCGCTGTTCAGCCACGGCGCGGGCGTTTGGTCATTCGCCCCGAGCATCAGCCTGCCGATTTTCAGCGGCGGCTATAACACGTCGCAACTGAACTACAGCAAAGCGCAGAGAGATCTGTATGTCGCCACCTATGAGAAAGCGGTGCAGACGGCATTTCAGGAAACCGCCGACGCGCTGGCGCGCAAAGCCACGCTGCGGGAGCAGCTGGCGGCGCAAACCGGCTATGTGGCGGCGGCGCAGCAATATTATCGTCTGGCCGAACTGCGTTACCGCCAGGGCGTGGACAGCTATCTGACCGTGCTGGACGCACAGCGCACGCTGTATACGGCGCAGCAGTCGCTGATCGCCGCACAGCAGACTGCGTACGACAATCAGGCGACCCTGTATAAAGTGTTGGGCGGCGGGGTTGCCGCCGAGCGGCAGGGGGATGGCGTCATCGCCGACAAGACGACACTCAGCCGCTAACCTTCGACCGCGCGCGCCGGGCGTTTGGCTGCGCGCGTTTTTTATGGAAAGTGTAAAGAAACGGAAAACCCGCGCGGCGGCCCGAACTCGCCGCGGCGGGCAGAGTCAGACAGATAATTGCACTCACTTTTTCTTCATATCGGCTCGAGGTCGTCATGGCAGAAGACATTCAGCAACAGGTCATCGCGCTTATCGCCGCCTTCAACGCATCAGGGCGGCTGCAGAAGGGCGTGGCCATCACCCCGGAAACCGAGATTAATACCGTGCTCAATCTGTCGTTCAGCGACTCCAACACGCTGATGCGCCGCTACTTCGACACCTTCGGCGTCGACAGCGGCAACTATAACCACGAGCTGTATTTCCAGCCGCCGAGCAATACCGGGCGCTGGTTTTCTCCCTCCGCCTGTAAAGAACACACTCGGCCGCTGTGCGTGTCTATGCTGGTGCGCTCCGCGCGCGCCAAACGCTGGCTGTACGACATCCATTTTCTGATCGAACAATTGCGCTAAGCCTGATGCAGCGCTTAATCCGCCTCGGCCGGAGGAAAACCGGCTTCGTCCAGCGCGGCGATGAAGGTATCGCTGTGCAACAGACTCTCGATGAGCACTTCCCGTTTGGCCGGCTCGGTTTGAATGTGAGCCTGCGGGTCAACGCTCAGCAGCGTCCGGGTGACGGATTTGGCGCAGCCGCCGCAGGTCATGGTTGGAATATGAAAACGAATCATTTTACTCTCCTCGTCGATTACGGTGTTTGATAACGGTAAAGCTTGCCAGCATGGCAGGGGCAAACTCTTTTTACGGCGATTCACGCAGCCGCCGTGGTTTCGGCTCGCGTATCAACCCGAAACGCGGCGTTTGGCGCGGTATGGCGGCGGTTTCCGGCTCCGCCAAATCGGCCAGAATAGGGCAGTCGGGGCGCGCATTGCCGCGGCAATGGCCGGCAAGGCGTTCCAGCGTTTGCGCCATCGACTGCAGTTCAGCAATCTTGGTTTTCAGCACCGCGATATGCGACAGCGCTACGGCTTTAACATCAGCGCTGGCGCGTTCGCGGTCATGCCACAGCAGCAGCAATGCAGATATCTGTTCAACGGAAAAACCCAGGTCGCGTGAACGCCGAATAAAACGCAGGCTATGCACCTCAGGCATACCGTAGTGGCGATATCCCGCATCGGAGCGAGCCGCTCTCGGGATCAGGCCTATTTGCTCGTAATAGCGAATCATCTTCGCCGAAACGCCGGATAATTTGGCGGCTTGTCCGATATTCATCCTGTCCTCCTGTTACGATGATGCCGATATCCCGGTGGGGTGCGCTGCTTCTGCCACCGCTGCAGCGCGGCTCTCGACGGCCATCGGCGCGTGAAAACGTTTTAGCCGCAGCGCATTGCCAAGAACGAAGACGCTGGAAAGCGCCATCGCGGCGGCGGCGAAGATCGGTGAAAGCAACGTGCCGTTCAACGGATAGAGCAGGCCCGCCGCCACCGGGATCAGTATGGCGTTGTAGGCGAAGGCCCAAAACAGGTTCTGCTGGATGTTGCGGATCGTCGCCTGGCTGAGCGCAATGGCGTTCGCTACGCCGCGCAGATCGCCCGACATCAACACCACGTCGGCCGCTTCTATCGCCACATCGGTGCCTGTGCCGATAGCCAACCCAACGTCCGCTTCCGCCAGCGCAGGCGCATCGTTGATGCCGTCGCCGACGAAGGCGACTTTCGCGCCGCTACTGCGGAAGGATTTCAACGCCGCCACCTTGCCCTCGGGGAGCACTTCGGCCGCGATTTCATCAATCCCCAGTTGCCGGGCGATCGCCGCCGCCGTTGCGGCGTTGTCGCCGGTGATCATCGCAACCTTGAGCCCGAGCACATGCAATGCCGCGATGGCTTCCGGCGATGTTTCCTTAATCGGATCGGCAACGGCGATCACCGCAGCCAAACTGCCGTCGATGGCGGCATAAAGCGGGCTTTTCCCTTGGGCGCCGAGGCGTTCGGCGACGGACCGAAAACTTGTCACATCAAGCCCGAGTTGTGTCATGAAGCGATCCGCGCCGACGGAAACCGCCCGGCCGCCGAGGTTGGCCGAGACGCCGAAACCCGGTACGGCATCAAAACTGTCGACGATGGCGAGCGTGAGATCACGCTGTTTTGCCGCCGCGACGATCGCTTCGGCGATGGGGTGTTCGGATCGCGTCTCGACCGCGGCGACCAGGGCCAACACCTCGTCATAGTCGAAGCCCTCTGCGGGTTCGAGGTCGGTCAGCTCCGGGCGGCCTTTGGTCAGCGTACCGGTTTTATCGAGAGCGATAACGCTGACATCGCGCAGCGCCTGCAGAGCCTCACCTTTGCGGAACAATACGCCCAGTTCGGCGGCGCGCCCGGTGCCGACCATGATCGAGGTTGGCGTCGCAAGCCCCATGGCGCAAGGGCAGGCGATGATCAGCACCGCGACCGCATTGACCAGTGCGAACGTCAGCGCCGGGGTGGGGCCGAGGACCAGCCAGACCAGGAACGTCAGCGCCGCAGCGGCCATCACCGCAGGAACGAACCACATGGTGACCTTATCGACCAACGCCTGAATCGGCAGCTTGGAACCCTGCGCTTCTTCCACCAGTCGGATGATTTGCGCCAGGACGGTATTCGCGCCGACTTTTGTCGCCCGGAAACTGAACGCGCCGGTTTTGTTGATGGTGCCGCCGACCACGTCGGCCCCCACGATTTTCTCGACCGGCACCGGTTCACCGGTGATCATGCTTTCATCGACATAAGACGCGCCTTCGATGACCTCGCCATCCACCGCGATTTTCTCCCCCGGCCGGACGAACACCACATCGCCGGTAACCACCTGCTCGAGAGGGATTTCGACCGTTCCGCCATGCCGCTGGACGCGCGCGACCTTGGGTTGAAGGCCGACGAGCCGTTTGATGGCCTGCGAGGTGCGCCCCTTGGCGCGTGCCTCCAGCACGCGTCCGAGCAGGATCAGTGTGACGATGACGGCGGCGGCCTCGAAATAGACGTTGGCGGTGCCCTGCGGCAACACCTCGGGGGCGAAGGTGGCGACCAGCGAATAGCCGTAAGCCGCCGCCGTGCCGACCGCAACCAGCGAGTTCATATCGGGAGCGCCGCGCAGCAGCGCCGGAACGCCTTTGCGGAAGAAGCGCAGGCCGGGGCCAAATAAAACCAAGGTGGTGAGGACAAACTGGATATACCAGCTCGTCTGCGCGCCCAACACCTGCATGACCCACTCATGTATGGCGGGAATGAGGTGCGAGCCCATTTCCAACAGGAATACCGGCAGGGTAAACAGGGCGGCGCCGAACAGGGCGCGCCGCAACGCGCGCGCCTCGTTTTCGCGCTGTTCGGCGGCCTGGTCGTCCGCGCTGGCGCTATCCGCCGTCAAGCGACGAGACGTATAGCCGGCACGGGTGACGGCGACTTCCAGATCGCCTGCGGATACGGTGCCGGCGAGATAGCGCACCCGCGCGCGTTCGGTCGCCAGGTTGACATTGGCCTCGATCACGCCGGCAACCTGGGCCAACGCTTTCTCCACCCGGCCGACACAGGAGGCGCAGGTCATGTTTTCGATCGCCAGTTCGACGGTTTCCTCTCGCACCGTATAGCCGGCGCCTTCAATAGCGCGAACGGCGGCCTGCGGATCGGCCTGTCCGTTGAACGTGATGTCGGCGCGCTCGGTCGCGAGATTGACCGTGGCCGCCTGTACGCCCTGAATCGCGCTCAAGGCACGCTCGACGCGCCCGACGCACGAGGCGCACGTCATGCCTGCAACCGGCAGGCTCAGACGCGCGGACGAAAGCTGAGGTAAGTGGGTATTGGATGCGTTCATGTTACGAGCCCTTAAAAGAGTAACGGGTATCAAAAGGCTAGAGCTTCCCATCGCGGGAAGGTCAAGGTTTACCGTCAACTTTTTTCGCTATGGACGAATTACCTGCGCCGCGGCAGTCGCTCATCGCCGTTGCGCACACTTCCCAGCCACCACCGAGCGCTTTATAGATGCTCACCACGGCAAGCCGTTGCCGGGTGCGTGCGTGCGCCACAGCCCGCCGACTGCTGAAGTCGGCCCGTTCGGCTTCGAGAACCTCCAGGTAAATGCCCTGACCCGCCGCAAAGCGCAGCCGGGAGAGCCTCGCCGCTTCGCGGTTCGACGCCGCTTCGAGCAACCGCAGCGCAAGCAGGTCGGCCGCTTCGACGTAGGCTTTGAAGGCATCATCCGTTTCACGCAGCGCACGCAGCACCGTCTGGTCATAAATCAATAACGCCTGTCGCGCCTGCGCCTCGCTGGCGGCGATCCGGGCGCGCACGCGGCCGATATCAAGAAATGACCAACGAATGATTGGCGCGATGAAGCCGGACAGCACGCCGGCGCCATTTATCGCATCGAGATTGCCGGCGACCAGTCCGATCGAGCCTCGCGCCTCAACGTGCGGGTAGAGATCCGCTGTTTCAACGCCAATCCGGGCGGTGGCCGCGGCCAGCTCCCGCTCCGCCGCCGCAATGTCGGCGCGCCGGGCAAGCAGGGCGCCGGGCGTACCCACGGCGATAGCCCGCAGCGCAGGCAGCTGACTCTCCCGTTCGGTGGCCGGAGGACGGAATGTTTGGGGCGTTTCGCCAAGCAGCGTCGCCAATACGTTGACGGCGGCGGATCGGCGGCGTTCCAGTTCCGGCGTCGTCGCTTCGACGCTGAGCAAGAGCGCCTCGGCGCGCAATCGGTCAACTTCGCTGGCGACGCCGGCACGCATTTGTCTTTCAATCTGCGCCAGGCTTTCACGCTGGCTTTGGTTGATGTCGGCGACCACCTTAAGTTCGGCCTCAACACCGCGCAGTTCGAACCAGGTGGCGGCCACTTCGGCGGCGACGCCCGCCTGAACGCCCCGCAGCAGTGCTTCACGGCTTCCCGCCTGCGCCTGAGCGAGTTCAACCGAGCGCCGAACGCGCCCAAAGAGGTCGATTTCCCATGCGGCGTCAAGCGCGCCGCGGTAGGTTTCCGCCTGGCGCGGCTGGGCGGCCATTTTTTCTGCCTCCCCCCGTCGACGCGTCTCATAACTCAACGCGACGTCGCCGCGCGGCAGGAAATCCTGCCGTTGTTCACGCAACAGGGCCTTGGCTTCGTCCAACCGGGCGACGGCGATGCCGACATCATGGTTCGCCGCCAACGCGCGCCGAATCAATTCGGTGAGCGCCGGATCGTCGAAGATGCGCCACCATGCGATCTCGACATCGCCGGCGCCGAGTCCCGCCGGCGATGGGCCGAAGCCGGAGAGAGGCCGGGGGGCGGGCGGCGAGTAATCTGGACCGACCGCCGCACACCCGGTTAACAAGGCGATCGCACTCAGCGGCAATAAAAAGGTTCTACGAAGATTTCTCATCAGACTCGCTCCTTACGCTGGCTTTGCCTTTGGTACGGTATTGCTCGAATCGCGCCGTCAGGCCGCGGATCACCACATAAAACACCGGTGTCAGGAACAGGCCGAACAAGGTCACGCCCAGCATGCCGGCGAATACTGCAACCCCCATGGCATGGCGCATTTCCGCACCCGCACCGCTGGCGAAGATCAACGGAATGACGCCGGCAATAAACGCGATCGAAGTCATCACGATCGGTCTTAGCCGCAGTCGGCAAGCCTTAATCACCGCCTCGAGCGTGTTTGCACCTTCATCCTCCAGACTGCGGGCAAACTCGACGATCAGGATGGCGTTTTTGGCGGCCAAACCGACCAGCACAATGAGGCCTATTTGCACGAAAACGTTGTTGTCACCCCCCAACAGCCAGACGCCAATCATGGCGCTCAACAGACACATCGGCACGATCAGCAGTACGGCCAAAGGCAGCAGCCAGCTGTTGTATTGCGTGGCCAGAATGAGATAAGCGAGCAGTACGCACAGTGGGAAAATGAACAGCGCCGCGTTGCCCGCGAGCTTTTGCTGATAGGTGAGATCGGTCCATTCGACGGTCATGCCTTCCGGCAGCGTCTCTTTTGCCAGTTGCTCCATCAAGGCCACCGCTTGACCGGAACTGACACCTATCGCCGCGCCGCCCGAGATATCGGCCGATGGGTAGCCGTTGTAACGGATGATGCGATCCGGGCCGGAGCCGGGCGTCACGGTAACAAAGGAAGACAGCGGCAGCATGTCACCGGCCGCGTTGCGCACCTGCAGTCGGCCGATGGCTTCCGCTTGCATGCGATGGTTGGCATCGGCCTGGGCGGTCACCTTGTAAGTGCGGCCGAATCGGTTGAAGTCGTTGATGTAAAGCGAGCCGAGGTAGATTTGAAGCGACTCGAACACATCCGCCAGGCTGACACCCTGACTTTTCGCCTGCGTACGGTCGATAACCACATCAAGTTGCGGCGCATTGATGTCCAGGCTGGTCATCAGACCGGCGATCTGTCCCGATTCGGTGGCTTTCACCATCAGGAGCCGCGTGTGCTCAACCAGAGACTCAAGCCCCGCGCCGCCGCGATCTTCCACCTGCATCTTGAATCCGCCGGTGGCGCCGAGACCGGGGACGGGCGGTGGCGGAAATACGCCGAGGAAACCATCGGGAATGTCGGCGAACTTCGCCTGCAGCCGACCAGCGATGGCTGACGCGGCCAGATCGGGCGTGGCGCGTTCTTTAAACGGATCGAGCATGACGAACATCACGGCGGCGTTCGGCACATTGACGAAGCCGTTGATAGACAGTCCCGGAAAGGCCACGACGCTTTCCACCCCGGGTTCCGCCAGCGCGATCTTCGACATCTGTTTAACGACCGCATCGGTGCGATCCAGCGAGGCCGAGTTGGGCAATTGGGCGATGCCGACGAGATAATACTTATCCTGCATGGGCACGAAGCCCGGCGGTACGGCCTGGAAGCCGAAAAACGTCAGAACGAGCAGCCCGCCGTAAATGGCCAGCGCCACGCCGCTGACGCGCACCGTTTTACGCACGGCATTGGCATACGCGTCCGGCGCGCGTTGGAAAGGCCGGGCGGCGGCTTGCACGATACGCTGAATACGGCCGGGAGCGCGATGTTCCGCCGGATGCGGCCGCAGCAGCAAGCCGGCCAGCGCCGGGCTGAGCGTCAGGGAATTGAGCGCCGACAGCAGGGTAGAAATGGCGATAGTCAATGCGAACTGACGGTAAAATTCCCCTTGTAAACCGCTCAGGAACGCCGTTGGAATGAACACAGCGGCCAGCACCGAGGTGATGGCGATGATCGGCCCGGTGACTTCATCCATGGCGAGCCGTGCGGCTTGCTGCGGCGTTTTACCGTTTTCGATGTGCCGTTCGACATTCTCTACCACCACAATAGCGTCATCGACGACGATACCGATAGACAACACCAAACCGAACAGGGACAGCGTATTGAGCGAGAAGCCCATCAAATGCATGATGGCGAACGTGCCGACCAGCGAGACCGGCACCGCGAGCAGCGGAATGAGCGAGGCTCGCCAGCTACGCAGGAACACTACCACCACGATCACCACCAGCAGGATCGCCTCCAGCAGGGTCGTCACCACCGATTCGAGCGATGCCTGCACGAAAACCGTCGGATCATAGGCGATTCGTGAGCTGAGCCCGGCAGGGAAGTCGCCTTCCAGGCGTTTGACGGTCGCTCTGACCGCCCGAGCGACGTCCAGCGCGTTGGCGCCCGGGCTCTGAATGATTTGCAGCGCGACGGCCGGCTCGCCGTCGAGCAGGCTGCGCAGCGCATACGCATCGGCGCCCATTTCTATACGGGCGACGTCGCGCAAGCGGGTCACCTGGCCGTCGCTGCCGGTGCGGATGATGATATCGCCAAACTGTTTCTCATCGGCCAGCCGCCCCAGGGTATTGACCGTAACCTGAAATGCGGCATTGGAGTCGGGCGCCTGACCGACGGAACCGGCCGCCACCTGCACGTTTTGCTCGCGCACCGCAGCGATCACATCGCCGGCGGTTAGCCCGCGTGCGGCGATCAGATCCGGATCCAGCCAGAGCCGCATGCTGTATTCGCCGGCTCCCCAAACCTGGACATCGCTGACACCCGGAATACGGGACAGCTCATCACGAACCTGCAGGTAAGCGTAATTCGAGATATACAGCGGATCGTAGCGTTGGTCGGGCGACAGAAGATGCACCACCATCAGGATGTCCGGTGAGGTTTTCTGCGTCACCACGCCCTGATGCTGCACCTCTGCAGGCAACCGGGGTAACGCGCGCGCCACCCGGTTTTGCACCTGGATCTGCGCCATGTCGGCATTCGTTCCTTGCGCAAACGTGACGGTCAACGTCATTCGGCCGTCGGTCGCCGCCTGTGAAGACATATAAAGCATGCCTTCAACGCCGGTGATGGCTTGCTCCAGCGGCGTGGCCACCGTTTCCGCGATCACTTTCGGGTTGGCGCCGGGGTAAAAGGCGGTCACTTGGACGGTGGGCGGCGTGACCGCCGGATATTCGCTCAGCGGCAATTGGAACAGCGCCACGATGCCGGCGATCAACGTCAAGATGGAAAGAACAATGGCGAAGATCGGGCGTTTGATGAAGAAGCGGGGAAATGTCATGTCGCATCTCCCATCGTGTTCGGTTGTGTCGCCGGCGTGCCGTCAATCATCGTAGGGCGGGGGGTGACCGCCATGCCGGGGCGCACCAGCCCTTTCACCACGATGCGTTCTCCCGGTTGCAGCCCTCGCTCTATCACGCGCATCCCATCAACAACCGGGCCAAGTTCTACCGGGCGGTATTCGGTCTTGTTGTTTTTATCGACGACCAGGACATAACGACGGCTTTGATCGGTGCCAATTGACCGATCGGCAATCAACACCTTCGCCTGTGGTGCGCCGGTTTCCAGCTTGATCTTGGCGAACAGCCCCGGGGACAGCCGTCCATCGGGGTTATCGATTACCGCGCGCAGGCGTACCGTGCCGGTCGTCCGTTCGGCAGCATTGGCGATAAAGTCGACGCGGCCGGGACGTGAGTACGTTTTGTCGCCGATCAACGCCGTCATGACCTTGATCTCATGCGTTGCCGTCTTATCGCGCCAGGCGGCCAGCGATTGCAAATAGGTGCGTTCATCGACGTCAAAGTAGACGTGGAGTGGGTTGACGGAAACGATGGTGGTGAGCGCCGTGATGCCGCTGGCGACATAGTTGCCTTCGGTGATGAGCGTCCGCCCGACGCGCCCGGCGATTGGCGCGGTGACGCGCGTAAACGTCATGTCCAATTGCGCCGCCGTCAACGCCGCCTTTGCCGCGTTGACCCGCGCCTTACTCACATTCATCGCGGCAGTGGCGGCATCGAAAGGCTCGCGGGCGATGACTTTTTGGTTGAACAGCGTTCGGGCGCGCGCAAAGTCGGCCTGGGCGAGCGTAGCGGTGGCTTCGGCCTCTTGCAGTCGCGCCGCTGCAGCGTCCAGCGCCGCCTGGAAGGGCCGCGGATCGATACGAAATAGCGGATGGCCTTTTTCAATGACGCGCCCTTCAGGGACGTTCACGGCCTGTATGTACCCGGCGACCCGCGGCCGCAGCTCAACGCGCTGGACGGCGGTCAGGGAACCGCTGAATTCGACAAAAGGGGTGACCGGACGCACCAGCACCTCGGCCACCGGTACGGCAGGTGGCGGCGGTGCGGTGGCGGACGGTGCGCTGTCGTTGCACCCGGCGACGGCGAAAGCGATGCTTACCGCCGCTGCCGTCGAGAGGAGAGTTTTAGCTTTCATCATTTGACCTTTTCTACCGACGTCGACTGTGGAATTTACTGCGTAGCAGCAGCTCATCCTGCGTTATCCGGCTTCCAACGTTGGCAAGGTCAAGCGATTTAGGGCGGGGCGATAGTGCGGTCGCTGATACCCGCATGACGAGTGACAATAACCTCGTGCCGCAAGAGCGGTACGAGGTTGCGCGTTTATTGCTGCAGTACCTCGGCGAACTTCGCCAGCCACTGCGGATGCGCCGGCCAGGCCGGGGCGGTGACCAGATTGCCGTCGACGTGCGCCTGATCGATGCCGATCTCCGCATAATGACCGCCGCCGAGCCGCACCTCAGGCGCGCAGGCCGGGTAGGCGCTGCAGGTGCGGCCTTTCAACACTCCGGCCGCCGCCAGCAGCTGCGGGCCGTGGCAAACGGCGGCGATCGGTTTTTTCGCGGCGTCAAACGCCTGTACCAGCGCGATCACGTCGGGGTTCAGACGCAGGTATTCCGGCGCCCGACCGCCGGGGATCAAGAGCGCATCGTAGTGCTCTTCTTTGGCGGCGGCGAAGTCGGCGTTCAGGGTGAAACGGTGGCCGGGTTTCTCGCTGTAGGTCTGCGCGCCGTCAAAATCGTGGATCGCGGTCTGGATGTAGTCGCCGACAGCTTTGCCGGGGCACACGGCGTCCACCCAATGGCCGATCATCTGCAATGCCTGAAACGGCACCATGGTTTCATAATCTTCGGCGTAGTCGCCGACCAGCATCAGGATTTTTTTCTTGCTCATGATCACAACTCATGCAGGAGGGGGAATGCCTAAGGTATAGCCCAGCCCCCCTTGGAATGCGAACCGCAAAGTGCTGTGGAATACAGGATACAAAAGCGTAAAAATTGAGTTGACTTTCTTGGTAAGAATAAAGGCCATAATTATCTTGGCGATCTAATCAGTAATGAATTTGATTTTCGTTTGTTTCCTATGATAGAAAAACGGCTCCCCACTAAATGGAAAGGAAATCTGCTAGCACGCTTCATACGAACACATAAGAATTCTGTGATTATTACCATTGCGTAATAATGGAAAGCACTTATTTAATTTTTTATTATTTTGAAGGAACAAGAAAATGCCTATTTTAAATCGCTGTGCCACAGCCTGCGCACTGGCGCTGAGCCTGCTGGGGAGCTCGGTTGCAGCACACGCTGGGGAACAAGAGGAGCTCACCCAAAAACTGGATGAGTCGGTAATGACGTATGCTTACTCTAAGAGTAGTAGCGATATGGACACCATTAATGAACTGATAAAAAATGGCGCTCACCCCACTATTCAAACGGTATGGTATGCCGCCTATTACAAACAGCCGGCGCTGCTCGATCGTTTTCTTGATATGTCGGTGAATGTGAACCAAGCCATCAGTGACAATGGAGAAACCGTATTGTTGTCAGCGTTGGGAAATACCGACAAGTCTGAATTATCCGATGATGACCTTCACATTTTACAGAGCTTGCTAAAAGCGGGTGCCAATACCAATGTCATTGCACAAGGGGGGACTAATACACCGCTTATTGCCGCCGCCCAAAGCCAAGGAGCCGCGCCCGCGCTGGTGAAATTATTGCTGCAATTTGGTGCGGATGCCAAGCAGGTTACCCCGCAAGGATTCTCACCGATAATGGGGGAAGGGGCGGCTAATCTGGAGGTCATCAAACTGCTGGTAGCCGCCGGTACAGATCCTTATGGCGTGAGCAAGGTAGGATCAACGCCTTTGCACTTTGTTTGCACGAGGGATTCTTCCCAGGACGGCCAGCCGGACCCGCAAGCGGCGCAGCGTATCGCCTTGTTGCATAAACCCGGAACCTCTATCGATGCCCAACCGGCCCAGCAACAGGCCTGGCCTGTTGGCACACCGCTGCTGGAAAGCCTGACCAGCAATAATCCTGACTGCGTCAAGGCGTTGTTGGCTGCGGGTGCTGATAAAGATGCGCTGGCCTTCCCGGCAGAGTATGTGGCAGCAGATCCAAGCGTAAAAGGTAAAACGGTTCGTCAGAATATACTCGGGGCGGCAGAAAAATATCCCGACCTGTATTCGCCAGAAATCGTGGCCTTGTTTCAAAAATAGGTGAAAACGAAAAAGGGGGCTTTCGCCCCCTGATAAAATGGCCCGTTCGCAGGCCAAATAAGCCGGTATCAACCTGGGTAGATGCCGCGCTCTTTACGTGCGGTCAGGATGCGCTCACAGGCCACGATGTAAGCGGCGGTGCGCAGGCTGCACTCTTTCTCGGCCGCCTTGTTCCAGACGTGGACCATCGCGTCGGTCATGATCTTGTCCATGCGCTCGTTGATCTCGGACTCGCTCCAGAAGTAGCTCGCCATGTCCTGCACCCACTCGAAGTAACTGACCGTTACGCCGCCGGCGTTACAGATAACGTCCGGAACCACGGTGATGTTGCGGGAACGCAGAATGTCGTCCGCTTCTGGGAAGGTTGGGCCGTTAGCCCCTTCCAGCACCAGTTTGGCGCTGAGGATTTCGGCGCGCTGGCGGGTGATCTGGCCTTCCAGCGCCGCAGGGATCAGGATGTCCATGTCGACCGACCAGAACGCTTCGCTCTCGATCTCGCTGGCGCCAGGGAAACCGGCGATCTGCTTGTGCTTGGCCTGGTATTCGGTCAGCGCGGCCAGGTCGATGCCATCGGCGTTGAACAGGGTAGCGGAGTGGTCCTGGATGGTGACGACGCGCGCGCCGACGCCGACGAACAGACGGGCCGCTTCGCTGCCCACGTTACCGAAGCCTTGTACCGCCACTTTGGCGCCTTCGATCTGCACGCCCAGACGCTTGGCCACTTCGCTGCCGGTGACGAACACGCCGCGGCCGGTCGCTTTCTCACGGCCCAGGGAGCCGCCGAGGTGGATGGGTTTGCCGGTGACCACGCCGGTGATAGTGGTGCCGTGGTTCATGGAGTAGGTGTCCATCATCCAGGCCATCACTTTGGCGTTGGTGCCGACGTCCGGCGCAGGAATGTCTTTCTGCGGCCCGATGATGAAGCCGATTTCACTGGTGTAGCGGCGGGTCAGTCGCTCCAGTTCACCTTCAGACAGTTTGAACGGGTCGACGCGGATGCCGCCCTTGGCGCCGCCGTACGGCAGGTTGACCGCGGCACACTTGATGGTCATCCAGGCGGACAGGGCCATCACTTCGTTCAGATCGACGTCAGGGTGGAAGCGGATGCCGCCTTTGCCAGGCCCGCGCGACAGGTTGTGCTGTACGCGGAAACCTTCGAAGTGACGGATGGTGCCATCGTCCATCTGCAGCGGGATATCGACAATCAAAGCGCGCTTAGGGTGACGCAGCGTATCAACCCAGCGTGACAGGTCGCCGAGGTAAGGGGCGACGCGATCGATTTGTTGCAGATATGTAGCCCAAGCGGTGGTGCTGCTGTCTGAAGCGTAGGATAGCTTTTCCATAACCAACCTTTATATATTAGAGGTATTTATTTCGTTTAACCGTGGATTAGCAAGCGCATAACACTTTGCGACGCTAAATTTACCACTAATTATGCCGGTTGTTAGCCCCCCTCTCATCGGGCCAGCGGACGGTTTTTCGCCGCCTGCAGAGCGATAAATGAATAGTTAATTACTTTTTGTCGGCGGTGAGCGATCACATGCATAATTTATGCATATAAAGCGCATAAAAACCCTTTTTATCTATTTTTCAGAAGCTTGAATGTGATCAAAAAGTTTCATTTTATTTAACTGCCATGTTGACAATGGCATTTCCCCTCGCCAGAGTTAAATTAATGTTAAAACGGCTCCGGCGTCGTTTTTTTGTTGCACAAGGGAAAGTATAACCATTTGATATTGTAGTGTTTACCCACCACGCTCAGGCTTTGTACGCCAAACGTGGGCGATACGACGGCTCACGAGAGCATTTTCTTGGTACCCATTATTATTACCTCCCTGTCACAACGGGGCGGGCAGCGTTTGGTCTCAATTTTTTTTGCCGGTTAGAGCGCCCGCGGGCGCTTCATTCCTGCTGCAACCGCGCATCGGTTGCTTAATCGCCTTAACGACGGACAGGTAACACCATGACAAAAAACCACTGCGATCGGCTGAACCCAGGTTCAGCCGAGGGGCCTCACTGTGCCCAAACCCTGCAGCGCGGGCTGAGTGCGCGCCACATTCAACTGATTTCGATCGGCGGCGCCATCGGCACCGGACTGTTTATGGGCGCCGGGAAAACCCTCGCGCTATCGGGCACCTCCATCGTACTGACTTACGCCATCGTCGGTTTTTTCATGTTCATGGTCATGAGGGCAATGGGAGAGCTGCTGCTCACGCGGCTCGATTACCGCTCGTTCGCCGATTTTGTCTCCGAATACCTGGGGCCGCGCGCCAGCTTTTTTCTCGGCTGGTCCTACTGGCTAAGCTGGGTCGTGACCTGCATTGCCGACGTGGTGGTGTGCGGCGGCTACGTGCAATATTGGCTGCCAGACGTCTCGCCCTGGCTGCCGGCGCTGCTGACGCTGGGGTTTCTGTGTCTGTTCAACATGCTGTCGGTCAAGATGTTCGGCGAGGCCGAATTCTGGTTCGCGATGATCAAGGTGGTGGCGATCGTCGCGTTGATCGCTACCGGCGCCTGGATGGTGTTCAGCGGCTGGACCTCGCCGGACGGCGTGACCGCTTCACTGCATAACGTCACCGATCCCGCCATTTTCATGCCGCACGGCATCTTCGGCTTTTTCGCCGGTTTCCAGATCGCCATTTTCTCCTGCACCGGCATCGAGCTGCTGGGCACGATGTCGGCGGAGACCAAAAACCCCGAGAAGGTGCTGCCGAAGGCGATCAACGCGATCCCGGCCCGCATCATCGTCTTCTACGTGTGCTCGATGCTGACCATTATCGCCGTCACCTCATGGAGCCACATCTCGCCGGACAGCAGCCCGTTCGTGATGCTGTTCGATCGGGCGGGGCTGCCGGCCGCCGCCGCAGTGATCAACTTCGTGGTGCTGACTTCGGCGATGTCCTCGGCCAACAGCGGGGTGTATTCCAGCACCCGCATGCTGTACAGCCTGTCGATGGAAAAGCATGCCCACGGTCAGTTCCGCATTCTGTCGCGCACCACGGCCATTCCGATCCGCAGCCTGCTGTTTTCCTGCTTCTGCATGGTGGCCGGCACCTTGCTGCTGGTACTGGTGCCGAACGTCATGACGCTGTTCACCATCGTTTCTACCGTGGCGGCGATCCTGGTGGTTTACAGCTGGGGCATGATTTTGGTCGCCTACCTGATGTATCGCCAGAAGCGGCCGGATCTGCACGCCGCTTCCCACTTCAAAATGCCGGGCGGGGTAGCGATGGCCTGGCTGACGCTGGCATTTTTCGCCTTTACGCTGGTGCTGATGGTGTTCGATCGCGATACGCTGATCGCGCTGTGCAGCATGCCGCTGTGGTTTACCACGCTCGGCCTGATCTGGCGCTATCGGGTCCGCGACAGCGTGGCGCGCGAGAGCTACGTGTTTTATCGGCGCGGCGCCGAGGCGGAATAACCGGCGAAGGATACGCCGCTTGCCGCCGCTCCGCTCGGCAAGCGGCGGCAACTGCGGTATGCTAAGCGGCTGAACCGCAAACCAAACCGGGCTATACGGAGACCCCCAGCGTGCCGAACTCTTCTTCTCAACTCGACCTTTTGCGATCGGTCGCCGACGGCATCGCCGCGCTGTTTTTCCCGAATGCGGAAGTGGTGATCCACGATCTGGCCACCAACAAGATTGCCTATCTGGCGAACAACCTGTCGAAGCGCAAACCGGGCGATGACGCCGGGCTGGAAGACTTCGAGCTCGATGGCGGCGCCGGCGTGACCGGCCCCTATGAAAAGCTGAACTGGGACGGCAAAAAGATGCGTTCGGTGAGCATCGCCGCGCGCGACGAGCAGGGCAAGCCCAGCTATCTGCTGTGCATCAACCTGAGCACCGCGATGTTCGAGGACGCCCGCAATGCGCTGGACATGTTTTTATCGGTCACGCGATTGCAGCCGCAGCCGCAACAGCTGTTCAAAGACGACTGGCAGGAGAAGATCAACACCTTCCTGCATGACTGGCTGCGGCGCGAGAACGCTGCGCTCGGCGCGCTGAGCCGCGAGCAGAAACGGCGGCTGGTCAGCGATCTCTATCATCAGGGGGCGTTCAAGGCCAAAAGCGCGGCGGATTACATCGCCAACGTGCTGTCGATGGGGCGCGCCACGGTGTACAAGCATTTGCGGGAATTGAAGCAGCAGTAAAGGCGGCGAGAAAGGCGGAAGAAAGGGGCGGCGATGGCCGCCCCTTGTCGTTACCAGCGGTAGTTGACCGAAGCGATAATGCTGCGGCCGCTGCCGTAGAAGCAGGCGTACTCGCCGCTGCACGACGAAACGTATTTCTTGTCCGTCAGGTTCTGCACGTTGAGCTGCAGCGCAGCGCCGCGCAGCGCCGACGAAGCCTGACCGAGGTCATACTTCACCATGGCGTCGTACAGCGTGTAGTGCGGCACGTCGTACTGGCCGATGGCGTCGGCCGGCGCATCGCCGATGTAACGCACGCCGCTGCCGACGGTCAGGCCGTTGAGCGCGCCGCTCAGGAAGCTGTAGCTGCCCCAGGCGGACGCCGCGTGGCGCGGAATGCCCGCCGGGCTGTGGCCGATTTCGTCCGCCGAGTTGGAGTCTTTGGTCACCACGTCGGTGTAGGTGTAGGCGGCGATCAGCTTGATCTCCGGCGTCGGCTGAGCGTGCACTTCCGCCTCAATCCCTTTGGATTTCACCTCACCGATCTGCTCGTAGGCGGAGGTGAGGCGGTTGTAAGACGCCACATTGCGCTGGGTAATGTCGAACCAGGAAAGGGTCAGCAGGGTGTTGCCGCCCGGGATCTGGTACTTCACGCCCACCTCGGTTTGT
Source organism: Serratia nematodiphila DZ0503SBS1 (assembly GCF_000738675.1). Lineage (NCBI taxonomy): Bacteria > Pseudomonadati > Pseudomonadota > Gammaproteobacteria > Enterobacterales > Yersiniaceae > Serratia > Serratia nematodiphila. The sequence continues at coordinate 3,544,688 of NZ_JPUX01000001.1, forward strand.
TTGCCGGTGGTCGGCTTGAGCGGGTCGGCGCCCGGCGCGCTCGGGTACAGGTTAGGATCGAACGAGGTGCTGTAGCTGACGTACGGCGAAATGCCGTTGTCGAAGGCGTAGAGCAGGCCCGCACGGCCGGTGAACTGGGCATCATTGTAGGTCTGCTCTTTGCCGCCGCTGGTGCGATCGCGGGTGTTGACCTGCGACCAGTCCTGACGGCCGGACAGCAGCAGGTTCCAGTGATTCCACTCCAGCTGGTCCTGCAGATACACCCCGACCTGATTCAGCGTCTTCAAATCGCTGGAAGCCAGCGCCAGCGTGCTGCCATCGATGCTGGGGCGAACCGGGTTGGCCCAGTCGATCGGGTAATCGTTGCCGCGATCGCGATACATCTTCGAATCGATATGGCTGTAGCGGTAATCCAATCCGCCCAGCACCGTGTGCTTCACCTCGCCGGTGTCGAACAGGCCCTTCAGCTGGTTATCCACGCCAAACTCGTTGGTCATCTGCGTTTCATGCTGCGCCATGCGGGTGACGGTGTGGTCGTTGACCTTCGAGTTTACGTTATAAACCAGGTATTTATAGTCCTCATCACGGTGGGTGAAGCGCAGGTTCTGGGTAAACGACAGCGCATCGCTGAAGTTGTGCTCGAGGCTGTAGCCAATCGATGCCTGCTCGCGCCGCGACTTGTTGAAGCTGGGTTCGCTGATGTTGAAGTCATAGGGCACATAGCCCGCGCTGGTCGGGAACAGCGTGCCGGCGCGCGGCAGGAAGTTGCGCGACCCGGCTTTCGGATCGTTCTGGTAGCTGGTCAGCAGCGTAAAGCTGGTGTCTTCGTTCGGCAGCCAGGTGAAGGCCGGCGCGATGGCCACCCGTTGCTGCTTGCTGTCTTTGACGAACTCGTGCTCGGTTCTGGCGATACCGTTCAGGCGATAGAACAGGGTGTTGTCGTCGTTGAGTTTGCCGCCGAAATCGAACGCCGTTTCCGCCAGATGGCGGTTGCCGGTGCTGAATTTGACTTCGTGAATGCTCTGGGCGGTAGGGCGTTTACTGGTCATAACCACCACGCCGCCGGGGCTGACCTGGCCGTACAGCACGCCGGCCGGGCCGTGCACCATCTCCACGCGCTCCAGCAGCCAGGGGTCGATCTGCCCGGCGCCGCCATTTTGGCTCGAGAGGCCAAAGTGCAGACCGTCGAGCAGTTTGGGCGCATAGCGGAAGCCGCGGCTGATCACTTCGTCATTGCGGTTGGAGTTGCCGCGGTAGGTGGTGATCACCCCGCTGGTGTAGTTCAGCGCGTCGGCGACCGACGCCGGTTCCTGGTCGTTCATTTGCTCGCGCGTGACCACGGAGATGGACTGCGGCGTCTTGCGCAGAGAGGCGGCGGTCTTGGTGCCGGCGGCGCTCTCTTTGGCGACGATCCCTTTGACCGGCGCGGTCACGCTGTTTTGCGCGTCGGCGGTCACCAAAATCGTTTCGTCCGCTGCCGCAGACGCGTGTTGCGCCAAGGGCAATAACGCCAGCGCCGATCCCAGCAACAGACGCCTGGCGGACATCGCCTCCGTATTCCCGTTAGCTATCCCTTTGTTTTTAATCTTCATTATCTCTCCTGCATACCTGCGTTGTGTGTTATGCCACCCTGATAAACCCCGAAATATCGGCGAGCGGTATTCACCCGTCGACGCGGAGACGCCGTATGTGCACGACGGTAAAAATCCGACAAATAGTATTGAAAATGATAATGAGTATCAATACGATTGTCAGGTTTTGTAAAAATCACTCATGTTATGTAAGGGGCGCTATGGAGTTTTTGCCGGAAAAGAGGCCAGGAAACGACCTTGAGGGATTGGCGGCGCAATGGCTGCGTGAAGAGGCGGCGGGGCAATCCTCGTGGTGGCAAAAGGTTGCCGCGCAGGGCACGCCCATCGTCGAAGCGTTCGACGAACGCCACGTCAAAATGACCTGGCTATGGCGCGACCCCGCCGGCGATGAACGGCACTCGCCGATATGCCGCGTTTACGCCGATATCAACGGCATTACCGATCACCACAGCACGTCCCCCAGCAGCCTGACCAGGCTCCCCGGCACCGACGTTTGGTACGGCTCGGCCGTTATCGATCGCCGCTGGCGCGGCAGCTACAGCCTGATCCCCATTACCGAGCGAGACCTCCCCCCCGTATTCAGCGACGACGAAACGTTACGCGACCGCCAGCAGCGTGCCTGGTGGGTATCGCTGTTCCCGTTGGCGATCGCCGATCCGCTGAATCGCCTCTCGCTGGGGCCGTCCCATCGCCCGCGGCCCGTATCCCTGGCGCAAGGGCCGGATGCCGACGATCAAAGCGCCTGGCAGGCCGCCGATCGGCCGCTGGATGAGGCGCGGCTACAGCTATTTCAGTGGCGCAGCGAACGGCTGGGTAACCAGCGGCGCGTTTGGCTGTATGCCAGCGGCGACGCGGCGGTGAAAGCGAACCGCCCGCTGGTGCTGCTGCTCGACGGCCAAAACTGGATCGAAAGGCATGCGCTGCTGCCGGTGATTGAGAACGAGACCGCAAAAGGGCAGTTGCCGCCCGCGTGCTGGCTGCTGATCGATGCGATCGATGGCGAACACCGGGAAAACGAGCTGCCCTGCAACGCCGTCTTCTGGCAGGCGGTGATCGACGAACTGCTGCCGCAGGCGCAGCGCCGCGAAGCGTTCAGCGAGACTGGGGCGCGCACCGTGGTCGCCGGCCAGAGCTACGGCGGGCTGGCGGCGTTATACGCCGGTTTGCACTGGCCCGAGCGCTTTGGCCACGTGCTGAGCCAGTCCGGCTCCTTCTGGTGGCCTACGGTGCAATTTGTGACCCAGTTCGAAAAACGCCACGAACTGGAGGAAGGCTGGCTGATACGCCAGGTTCGGCAGCGCAACGCGGCGGCACCCAAGCTCACCGTGATCCAACAGGCCGGCGATCGGGAGGCGGACATCGAATTCGTCAATCGCCAGATGCACCAGGCGCTGACGGCGGCCGGGCACCGCGCCGACTACCGCGTGTATTCCGGCGGACATGACGCGCTCTGCTGGCGCGGCGGCCTGGTGGACGGCGTGCGCCGGCTGCTTTCCGCAATGAAGTAATCCCACATTTTGACAGACAGGTAATGAAAATGACTCAGGAACAACAAAACCCGTTCGATGACGAAAGCCTCCGTTTCTCCGTGCTGGTCAACGCGCAGCAGCAGTATTCGCTGTGGCCGCAGTTTGCCGATACGCCGCAGGGGTGGCGCGTGTTGATGGGGCCGGCGTCGCGCGGCGAGTGCATCGACTACATCGAAACGCACTGGCAGGACATGCGGCCGGCGGCGCTGAAAGCGACGGATGCGGCGCGTTAAGCGCCTGGCAGTCAATCGATATATTCCGTTTGAGGGAAAGGACAGACACCATGTCAGAAACGCTTTCTTTACCGGATACTCAGGTCGAGTATCGGGATTATCCGCTGGTTGCTGCGCAGCCGGGGATCTGGATCGCCGACCAAATCGCGCTGCGCCGCAACAGCTTCGCCGTGGCGCACTACACCGAACTGCACGGCGCTATCGATCGTTCGGCGCTGGAGCGCGCGATCCGTCAAGGGCTGGCCGAAGCGGATACGGTTCAGGCGCGATTCTTTGAGGCGCAGGACGGCCAGCCGGTGCAGCGTTTACCGCTGATAGCCGATCCCGCACGCGTGCAGGCGCCGGAGTGGTTCGATTTCAGCGCGCGGCCGGACGCCGAGCAGGCGGCGCTGGCGCTGATGAACGACGATCTGGCGCAGGATCTGCCGGCGGACGGCGAACGGCCGCTCTATCGCCATGCGGTGATCCGCGTCAGCGCCGATCGCTGGTTCTGGTACCAGCGCTTTCATCATCTGACCCTGGACGGCTTCAGCTTCGAGGCCATCACCCGCCGGATCGCCGATATCTATCGCGCGCTGCGTCACGGGCTGTCGCCGGCGGCATCGCCGTTTACCCCGTTCGGCAAGGTGGTGGAAGAGTATCAGCAATGGCAAACGTCGCCGGCGCGCCGGCGGGCGGCCGAATTCTGGCAACAGCATCTGTGCGATTTGCCGTCGCCGCTGTCGTTATCGACGGAGAGTCGGGAGGTTGAACCGGGCGCCCGGCCGCTCAAACAGGCGCTGGTGCTGCCGGAATCGCTGTTTGACGAAGCGCTGCGCGATGGCGCGCTGCAGTCGCTGCAACCGGCCGATATCGTCACGGCGGCGCTGGCGATGTATCTGGCGCGCATGAGCGGCGAAACCCGTTTTTCACTCGGTTTTCCTTTCATGCGCCGTATGGGCTCCCAGGCGCTGGCGGCGGTCGGCCCGGTGGTTAACGTGCTGCCGCTGCTGCTGAATGTGACGCCGGAGATGTCGCTGGCGGACGTCTGCCAGGCGACCGTGGCGCAAATCAAACAGGCGCGCCGCCATCAACGCTATGAAGCGGAGCAGATCAAACGCGATCTCGGCCTGGTCGGCGGCCATCAGGAACTGTACGGCCCGGTGATCAACGTCAAGGTTTACCACAGCGCCTTGTCTTTCGACGGGCAGGCGGCCGTTACCCATACGCTGGCGATGGGGCCGGTCGACGATCTCGAGTTTGAGATCGGCTTTCGCAACGGCGTGCTGACGCTGTCGTTGGTGGCCAACCCGGCCAAATACTCGCCGCGCACCTTGCATCACCACGCGGAGCGCATCGGCCATTGGCTGCAGCAACTGGCGCGGCAGCCGCACCAGCCGAACGGTCAACTGGCGTTGATCGGCGAAGGGGAGTTAAAGCAGCTCGCGGCCTGGGGGCGCGGCGCGCATCTGACGCCGCCGGCGGGCATGGTGTCGATCATGGATGCGTTTCAGCGCCAGGTTGAGCGGCAGCCCGAGGCGCTGGCGGTGGCCTGCGGCGATGTGCGCCTCAGCTACCGTCAGCTCTCCGAACGGGTGATGCAGCTGGGGCGAGTGCTGATCGAAAGCGGCATCGGCGCGGAAGACGTGGTCGCCATCGGCATTCCGCGCTCGGTGGACACGCTGGTCGCGCTGTTCGGCGTGTTGGCCAGCGGCGCGGCCTATATGCCGCTCGATCTGGATTACCCGCGTGAACGCCTGGCGCTGATGTGCGACGACGCGCGGCCGGCGATGTTGCTGACCCACCGCGCTACGCAGGCCAATATGCCGGATCTGCCACAGGTATTGTGCCTGGACGACGCAGCGTGCCTGGCGCGCTGCGCGGCCGCCGAAGCTGCGCCGATAACGGATGCCGAACGGCGTGCGCCGCTGAACGAGGCGCATCTGGCCTATATGATTTACACCTCCGGTTCGACCGGCAAACCCAAGGGCGTGATGTCCACGCACCGCGGGCTGCTGAACCTGTTCCTGTCGCATCAGGCCTCGCTGTTTGGCCCGGCGATCGAAAAATTCCAGGCTCGCCATGGGCGCCGCCTGCGCGCCGGCCATACCGCTTCGTTCTCTTTCGACTCCTCCTGGGAACCGCTGTTCTGCATGATGATGGGCAGCGAACTGGTCATCTTCGATGAGGAGCTGCGCCGCGATCCCTGGGCGCTGCTCGAACAAACCCAACAGACGCCGATCGATCTGCTGGACATCACGCCGTCATTCTTCTCGCAACTGGTGGACTGCGGCCTGCTGAAGGGGCAGTTCCCGCTGCCAGCGTTCGTGATGATCGGCGGCGAGGCGGCGACGCCGACGCTGTGGAACCTGATGCAACAGCATCCGGAGGTGGAGATCCACAACTATTACGGCCCGTCCGAATACACCGTCGATACCCTCGGCGCGCCGGTCACTGCCGCCGAACAGCCGGTGATTGGCCGTCCCCTCGCCAATACCGAAGTCTGGCTGCTCGACGGCCGCCTGCAGCCGGTGCCGATCGGCGCGGCGGGCGAGCTGTACATTTCCGGCAAAGGCATCGCGCGCGGTTACCTGCGGCGCCCGGATCTGACGGCGGCGCGCTTTGTCGCCAATCCGTTCGCCGAAGGCGAGGTGATGTACCGCAGCGGCGATCTGATGCGCTGGAGCGCGGAGGGCCAGCTGGTGTTCATTGGCCGGACCGATCACCAAATCAAGGTGCGCGGCTTCCGCGTCGAGCTGGGTGAGGTGGAAAGCGCCTTGGCCGCCTTGCCGGACGTGGGGCGGGCAGTAGCGATCGCCGAGCCGATCGGCGCCACCTATCGCCTGATCGGCTATTGCTCGGTACAGGATGACGCGCGCCGTGCCTCACCCTCGCTGCAAAGCGAACTGCTGGGGCAACTGGCGCAGCGTCTGCCGGATTATATGGTGCCGGCGATCCTGGTGGTGATGCCGGAGCTGCCGCTTAACGTGAATGGCAAGATTGACCGCCAGGCGCTGCCCAAACCGCAGGAGACGCTGGCGCAAAGCATTCGCGAGCCGGCCACCGAGCAGGAAAGGCTGATTTGCGGCGCCATGGCGCAGCTGCTGGGGATGGATCGCATCGGCGCCGACGACGATTTCTTCGCGCTCGGCGGCGACAGCATCTCGGCGATGGGGCTGGGCACCGCCCTGCGGCGCAAAGGGTATCTGCTGCGGCCGCGCGAGATCTTCGCGCTGCACACCCCCGCGCGCATGGCGCAGGCGATGCAGCCGCTGGCCGTAGACTCTCAGGCTGCGCGCAGCGTGCAACAAGGCCCGATCGACGGGCTGCCGATCCTGCATTGGTTTGCCGAGACGGGCGATATGCATCGTCGCTTCGCGCACGGCGTTTTTCTGCGCGTGCCTGCCGAGCTGCAACCGGAACAGCTGCGTTATGCATTGGAACAGCTGCGTACGGCGCACCCGGCGCTGGGCGCGCGGATCCGCGAGGGGCAGTTGGTGGTTGAAACCGCCGCCGCCGGTGAGCTGATGCAGGTTCATAACGTATCCGGTGAGCTGGAGTTAGCGGCGGAACAGGCGTTTGATGCCGCACTTGACCATCTCGAACCGGCTGCCGGCGCCATGATGCAAGGCATCCTGTTGCAGCGCGACGGGCAGAGCCTGGGGCTGGTGCTGGCGATCCATCACCTGGTAGTCGACGGCGTTTCCTGGCGCATCCTGCTCGACGAGCTGCGGCAGGTGGCCGACAGCGCCATGCAGGGGCAGCCGATCACCTTGCCGCCGGAAGAAACCTCGCTCTATGAGTGGTCTGCACGCCTACGAGCCGACGCTGAACGCCGGGAAGCCGAGCTGCCGTTCTGGCGGCGGATGCTGGCGGACGGCGCACCGCGTTTGGGGCGACGCGCGCTGGATCCGCTTAGCGATCGCACTGGCGACGTATCGGAAAAACGCACGTTACTCGACAGCCGGCTGACCGCCGCGCTGCTCGGCACATTGCCGCAGGGATACCGCGCGCAGGTTGAAGAGATCATGCTGTGCGCGCTGGCTCAGGCCTGCCGCCGCCGTTTCCAGGCCGCTTCGCTGCGTTTCTCTCTGGAGTCGCACGGCCGCGCAGAACTGGACGACGGACTCGATCTGGCCCGCACCGTCGGCTGGCTGACGGCGGAGTATCCGCTGCACATTGAACTGCATGACGCTGAGCACAATGAGGCCGTGCGTGCGGTGAAACGGGCGACGCGAGCGGTGGCCGATCGCGGCGTCGGTTATGGCCAGCTGCGTTATCTGCATCCGCAGCGTGACGAACTGGCGGCGCTGGCGCAGCGCAATGCGCCGGAAATCTTGTTCAACTACCTCGGGCGTTTCAGCCAGGATGAGGGGAACTGGACGCCGCAACGCAGCCAAACCCGCTTCCGCGACGCCTTCGCCGTGGCGCAGGATGCGCAGCAGGCGCTGTCGTATGGCCTGGAGGTGAATATCTTTGTCGAAGAGCGGCGCGACGGCGCCTGCCTGGCGATCAACTGGAGCTGGCTGGAGGCGATTTTCAGCGAGAGCGACATTGCGCAGCTGCACAGCGGCATCGAGCAAGCGGTGCGTTCACTGTGCGAGTTTGCCGAGCGTCATCCCGAACGCGCGGCGGCAACGTTGGTGGCGGCCGAGATCGCCCAGCCGAACGTTGACGATGAGACGGTGCGCGCCTGGGAGCAAGAGTGCGGGCCGTTGGCCGCGGCGCTGCCGCTGTTGCCGTTGCAACATGGCCTGCTGTTCCATGCGCAGACGGCGCAGCAGGGCGGCAGCTATAACTCGCTGACGCGCCTGAGCCTCTGCGGCGAGCTGGACGAACATCAACTCCAGCAGGCGCTGAATGCGGTGATCCGCCGCCATCCGCAGCTGGCCGCCCGGTTCAACCGCGAAGGGGAACCGCTGCAGCTGATACCGCAGGAAAGCCATTGGCCGCTGGACAGTCGTAAGCTGCCGCCGCTGTCCGAAGAGCAAGAAGCGCAGGCGCTGCATGAACTGGAACAGGAAGAGTTGCGGCGCGATCTGTTTAATCAGCCGGGCGCGATGCTGCATGCGCTGCGGATCAAACACGGCGATAGCGAACGCTACACGCTGTTCCTTAACGCGCACCATCTGATTGTCGACGGCTGGTCGACGCCGGTGGTGCTCAACGATCTGATGCTGGCCCTGCGTGAAGGCGAGCAGGCGTTGCCGCCGCTGCGCTCGAACTACGCCGATATCGTGCGCCGCCTGACCGCGCGGGATGCCGACGCCTCGCGCCGCCTCTGGCGTGAGACGCTGCAGGATGTGCGCCCGACGTTGTTGTTCGGTGAATCGCATAACGATCGCGTGCATGAGTTGGAAATGACGCTGCCGCCGGCCGAGGAAAGGCGCTTGCTGACCCTGTGCCGCGAACGCGGGTTGACGCTCAATACCCTGATGCAGGGCATCTGGGCGCTGCAGCTGGCCAGCTGTTGCGGCCATCAGGACGTGGTGTTCGGCTCGCCGGTTTCCGGCCGCTTTGGCCAGATAGAAGGGATTGAGGAACACGTTGGCCTGTTCAGCAACACGCTGCCGGTGCGGGTTCGTCTGCAGCATGACCGTTCGTTGACGGATCAACTGACCGAACTGCAGCATCGGCAGATTGAACTGCTGGAGCACGACGATTTGGGTTTGGGGGAGATCCAGCATCTGGCCGGGGCGGGCACGCTGTTCGACACGCTGTTGGTGGTGGAAAACTACCCGGACAACGACGCCTTGCTTGGCGGCGCAGGTTCCTTGCGCTGCGATGCCATCCGTAACAAAGGCTATACCCACTATCCGCTGACGCTGCTGGTGCTGCCGGGCGAGCGCCTGCGTCTGCTGATGGAGTACCGCGATTCGGTGCTGCAGCCTGAACGCTTCGCCGCACGGCTGATGGCGCTGCTGCAACAGTGGATAGCGCAGCCGGATCTGCCGCTGCCGCACTGGCAATTGCAAACGCCGCAGGAGCAGGCGCTGGTCGCGGCGGTCAACCGCACCGGGCAGGCGGTGGCGGACACCACCTTGCATCAGGCGATCGCCGAGCAAGCGCGGCGCACGCCGGAACGCATCGCGCTGCAGGACGCCGGGCACAGCCTCAGCTACCGTGACATGCAGCGCCAGGCCGCGCTGTTGGCCGAACGGCTGACGGCGGCCGGCATTCAGCCGGGCGATATCGTCGCGGTGGCGTTGCCGCGTTCGGTACGCCTCAGCCTGGCGCTGACGGCGATTGTGCAGACCGGCGCCGCCTGGCTGCCGCTGGATACCGGTTACCCGGACGAGCGGCTGGCCTACATGGTGGAGGACGCCAAACCACGGCTGATTATCACCGAGAGCGCGTTGGATGCCCGCTTCGCCGCGCTGGCGCCGACGCTGCGGTTCGATGCGCTGGATGACAGCGGGCGCGAACCGGCACCGCGCCCAGCGGCGGGGAGCGGCGATTATCCCGCCTACGTGCTGTATACCTCCGGCTCGACCGGGCGGCCGAAAGGCGTGGTGGTGAACCACCGGGCGATCGTCAACCGTCTGTTCTGGATGCAGCATGAGTATGCGCTTGATACGCAGGACGTGGTCCTGCAGAAAACGCCGTGCAGCTTCGACGTTTCCGTTTGGGAGTTCTTCTGGCCGCTGATGGTCGGCGCGCGTCTGGTGATGGCGCCGCCGGAGGCGCACCGCGATCCGCAAGCGCTGACGACCTTGATCGACGACTATGGCGTGACCACGCTGCATTTCGTTCCGTCGATGTTGGCTATCTGGGTTGAGGCGCTGAACGAACGGGCGCCGCAGCGCGCCGCCGCCAGCCTGAAACGCGTGTTCTGCAGCGGCGAGGCGTTGTCGTGTGAACTGGCTTCCCGCTATCAGGCGTTGGTTGCCGCGCCGCTGCATAACCTGTATGGCCCGACGGAGGCAGCGGTCGATGTTACCTATCAACCGGCGTCCGGCGAGGCATTGGCGGCGGTGAACGGCGCCGGCGTGCCGATCGGCAAACCGGTCTGGAACACCCAACTGAGCATTCTCGACGCCATGCTGCGGCCGGTGCCCGTCGGCTGCGCCGGCGATCTCTACCTGCGCGGCATTCAGCTGGCCGACGGCTATCTGCATCGGCCGGGATTGACGGCGCAGCGGTTTGTCGCCGATCCCGCCGGCAACGGCGCGCGCATGTATCGCACCGGCGATATCGCCCGCTGGCTGGAGGACGGCAGCGTCGAGTATTTGGGCCGCAGCGACGATCAGCTGAAGATCCGCGGCCAGCGCATCGAGCTGGGCGAAATCGAGCAGGCGCTGCTGGCGCAGCCGGGGGTAGCGCAAGCGGCGGTGCACGCCATCGAACTGGGCGAGGGCGCGGCGGGACTGGGCGGCGCCGATATGCGGCAGCTGGTTGCCTGGCTGATCGCCCAACCGGGCGTGACGCTGGATACCGCCGTACTGCATCAGGCGCTGGAGGCGCGTTTGCCGGCGCATATGATGCCGGTCAGCTATGTCATGACCGACAGCTTCCCGCTCAGCGCCAGCGGCAAGCTGGATCGCAAGGCGTTGCCGCGGCCGCAGCTGAACCCGCAGAGCGGCCGCGCGCCGCAAAGCGACAGCGAGCGCCTGCTGGCGGCGCTGTTCGGGGAACTGCTGGGGCGCGAGACGGTGTATGCCGACGACGACTTCTTCGCACTGGGCGGCCACTCGCTGCTGGCGATGCGTTTGGCGGCGGAATTGCGGCGGCGCGTCCCTCGGCCATTGAGCGTCGGGCAAATCATGTTCGCCCGCAGCCTGGAGAAGATGGCGCATCTGCTTGATGACGTGCAGGCCGCCAACTCGGCCGAAAGCCGCGGCGTCGGCGAATGCCTGCAACTGCGGGCCGGCCAAGGCCCGGCGCTGTTCTGCCTGCATCCGGCTTCCGGTTTCGCCTGGCAGTACTCGGGGCTGAGCCGTTATCTGCCGGGGAGCTATCCGATTATCGGGCTGCAGTCGCCAAGGCCGGATGGTGCCATCGCCACCTGCGAAGACATTGAGCAGATGGTCGATCGTCATCTCGCCACTCTGCGCCGCCTGCAGCCGCAGGGGCCTTACTACCTGCTGGGCTATTCGCTCGGCGGCACGCTGGCGCATTCGATGGCCGCGCGTCTGCAGCAGCAGGGGGAGGAGGTGGCGTTCCTCGGCATGCTGGATACCTATCCGCCGGAAGGCCAGGACTGGACCGGCCCCACCGAGGAGGAGGCGCAGAAGGAGGTGGCGCAGGAGCAGGCCGAGTTTATGGCGGAAGATCATGGCGATCCGGCGCTGATGGCGGAAAAGGCGACGATGTTTGACAGCATCGTCGCCAACTATCGCGACGCGGTGCGCCTTCTGTCTCAAGCGCGCAGCCGGCGTTTCCACGGCACGGCAACGCTGTTCGTCGCCGACCGGACGCTGCCGCCAGAGATGGACATCAACGCCGTGTGGGCGCCGTATCTGGATGGGCTGATCTGCCATCACCAAGGCTGCGAGCACGCAGACATCCTGTCGCCGGCCTCACTGGAGACGCTTGGGCCGCTATTGCATTCGCTGCTGACGCGGCAATACGGGTTGGTATAACGCAACCGGGCCGGGGCGTGCGCCACGGCCCGTACTAAAACATGATATGCAGGACACTATGGCCAGATCTTCTTTTTTTCTTGATTTCAGCTTGCTGAGAAGCAATGCGCATTTTCGCGCGATTTTCTGCGCCCGCATGCTGTCGGTGTTTTCCCTCGGCATGCTGGCGGTGGGGGTGCCGATTCAGATCCAGGCGATGACCGGCTCCACGTTGCAGGTGGGCGTGGCGGTGGCGCTGGACGGGGTGGGCATGTTTATCGGCCTGATGCTGGGCGGGGTGCTCGCCGATCGCTACGATCGCCGCAAGCTGATCCTGTTCGCGCGCGGCACCTGCGGGCTGGGCTTTGTCGCCCTGAGTTTGAACGCCTTCGCCCCGGCGCCTTCGCTGTGGGCGCTCTACCTGCTGGCGGCCTGGGACGGGTTCTTTGGCGCACTGGGCATGACGGCGCTGATGGCGGTGATCCCGCTGCTGGTTGGGCGTGAAAACCTGGCGGCGGCGGGGGCCTTGAGCATGGTGACGGTGCGCATCGGCGCGATCCTGGCGCCGGCGCTGGGCGGGATTATCATCGTGTTCGGCGGTGTCGGTCTCGCTTTCGCCGTCGCGGCGGCCGGGACGCTGGGCACCCTTGTGCCGCTAGTGCGCTTGCCGACGCTGCTGCCGCAGCAGCAGGAGCCGGAACACCCGCTGCGCGCGCTCGCCAGCGGCTTCCAGTTTGTCTGGCGCAATAAGGTGGTCGGCTCGGTGGTGTTGCTGGGGATGTTGATGAGCATCGTCGGCGCCGTCAGGGTGCTGTTCCCGGCGCTGGCGCAGGACGCTTACCACGTCGGCGCCTCCTCAATTGGCCTGATGTATTCTGCGGTGCCGCTCGGTGCGATGCTGGGCGCGCTGACCAGCGGTTGGGTGGGGCGTTTCTCTCGCCCTGGCGTGCTGATCCTGGCCGCCGCTATCGTCGCGTTCACCGCCATCGCATCGCTGGGGCTGTTCAGCCATCTGGCGCCGGCGCTGTTGGCGCTGGTGTGCTACGGCTATGCCAATGCCATCGCCTCACTTCTGCAGTTCATGCTGATCCAGAGCAACACGCCGGACCATCTGCTGGGGCGGGTGAACAGCCTCGGCACCGCACAGGACGTGACCGGCGATTCGATCGGCGCGCTGGGGCTCGGCGTTCTGGGCAGGATGTTTACCCCGTTGATGAGCGTGCTGTCGTTCGGTGCGTTCGCCGCCTTGTTGGGCGTGCTGGTGGCCTGCAGCGTGCGCACGCTGCGCCAGTGCCGGCCGGCAGACGCGTTGGTCGAGCACGATGAACCCGCTCCGGCAACCTCAGCGGCGGCGGACAATTAACCCCTTATGGCACCGGCGGCTCCGGCCGGTGCTGTTCGCCCCAGTGGCACATCATGTCGATCACCGGGATCAGCGAACGCCCGCGCTCGGACAGGCTGTACTCCACCTTGGGCGGGATCTGCGGATACTCCTTTCTCACCACTAGCCGATCTTTTTCCAGCTCTTTCAGCGTCGAACTGAGCGTCTTGTACGAAATGGTGCCGATACAGCGCTGCAGTTCGTTGAACCGCAATACCGGCTTATACAACGCCAGCCAGTAGAGAATAATCATTTTGTATTTGCCGTTGATCACCGACAGGGTGTAGCCATAACCGGTGTCTTCAAGGCTGATGCCCGTTGGGCTGCAGTGGGATTCGGCGGTCATTTACACTTTCTCCAGGGTAAGTATGTGTCGTGACTGTGCGTATTTTACATTCTGTCAGCATACCCTAAGATGCGTCGAAACACCTGACTGGAGAACTCAGTATGAAAACCTTGGTGGTCGTGACCCATCCCGATATGGCGAACTCGGTGGTCAATAAACGTTGGCTGGAGGAACTGCGTCGCTATCCGGCGCTGTATACCGTGCACGAACTGCATCAGGCCTATCCGGACTGGCAGATCGACGTCGCCAAAGAACAGCAGTTGATTGAAGCCCATGACAACATCGTGCTGCAGTTCCCGATTTACTGGTTCAGCAGCCCGCCGCTGCTGAAAAAATGGCTGGACGACGTGCTCACCTACGGCTGGGCCTACGGTTCCCGCAGCGGCTATAAGATGCAGAACAAGAAACTGGCGCTGGCGGTCACGGCGGGCGTGCGCGCAGAAGATTACGCGCGTGAAGGGCGTTATCGCTACTCGCTGGAGGAAATCTTCCGGCCGTTTGAAGTCACCGCCGGTTACGTGCGGGCCGACTATGCTTCGTTCTTTGCCTTTTACGGCAAGGAAGCCGCTTCGGACGGGGCGGCAGAGCAGGTTCAGCAGCACGAGCTGGACAGCAGCGCGCAGGGCTATCGGGCATTTCTCGCTGCCCTGAATTAACGACACGCCCCTGATGCGCCTGATAGTGCTGTTGCGAATGTCCGGGGAGGAATATGATTACCGTCTCCTATGACTCGCCGGTGATAACCCCATGCCTTCGGCCGAAACGTTTATTGCTTTTCTTGTTGCACTCACTCTCCTGGGCCAGACATGATGCTCACGCTGGCCCGGGGTATCGGCCTAGGCCGCCGTATCGCGCTGCTCAATTCTCTTCGTTATCTCGGTACTGACGCAGTCCGATTTGGTGGCGATATTGCCGGAGCGGCTGGTGCGCAACCACCCTTTATTGCAGCAACTCAAGCCGCCGTTGGCGGTGCCGGGTTTTGAAATGACTATGCTGTGGCACGAACGATCGCATCGGGATCCCGCTCACCAGTGGCTGCGCGAACATATCGTGCGTTTAGTGTGAGCGGAAACAGCGCGGGAAATTACATGAACAGGAAGCGGTCGGCCAGCGGAACGCCACGCTCAAGGCGCGGTGGCAACGCGTCGTCACGATCGTCAGGCTGGGCAGCCTGTGGTGCGGTGTCTTCGGCTTTTTCGATCATCAGCTCGCCGAGCAGGGCCAGAAAACGAGTGATCTTTTGCATATTCCCTCCGGGCAATGATTAACCTGAGGATGATAGTAATCGCCGCCTAACCGAATGGGAAAAACTTAAAACTCATATCCTAAGAACCGGATCGCATATCGCCTGACCGGGCGACGGTTACCCATCGCCCGGTGAATAGCTTAGAAGGTGACGTTAACCTTGGCCCACAGGGTGCGGCCCGGTTCATTCACCGCGCTGTTGGCCGAATAGCCGAAGGCGCTGTTGCCTGCCAGGTTGAGGTGCTCGCTGTAGGTCTTGTTCAGGATGTTATCCAGACCGGCGCTCAGCTTGACGTTTTTATTCACCTTGTAGGCGGCGTTGGCGGAGAGCACGCCGAAGCCGGCGCTTTCGGCAAAGTCTTTGCCCACCACGTTGCCTTCGTTGATCGCCACGCGGTTTTGGCTGCTGACCAGACGCCACAGGCCGGTGCCGCTCCAGTCGCCGTACTCGTAGGTCAGCCCCAGGCGCGCTTCCAGCGGCGGGATCTGCGGCAGCGGGCGGCCGTCGCGGGTGTTTTTACCCCAGGAGTAGGCCAGGCTGGCGTCGGTTTTCCAGTGTTCGCTCAGCTGGTAGCCCATGCCCATTTCGCCGCCCATGATGTTGGCGTTGACGTTGTCGGCCTGGCTGAGGCGCGCGTTGTGCGGAGCGTATTTGAACAGGATGAAATCATCGACGCGGCCCAGGTAAGCGGAGACCCAACCGTTGAAGCGCTTGCCGTTGTACTGCGCGCCGATATCAAGCTGCGTGGTTTTCTCGCTCTTGACGCTGGAGAACGGATCCTTGCTGCCGTTCGGGCCGAGCTTCGGCGAGAACAGCTCCCAGTAATCCGGGAAACGCTCGGTATAACCGACGCCGGCGTACAGCATCAGCGGCAGCTCGGCCAGCGTGTGCTCAAGGCGCATAAAGCCGCTCGGCAGGGTGTCGGAACGCTCCGCATCGCCGCCGTTGCGGAAGTTTTCCACCAGGGTGCGATCGAGACGCGCGCCGCCGATCAGTTTATCCTGTTCGCTGGTGGACCAGGTCAGTTCGCTGAAGGCGCCGTAGCTGTTGAACTGGGCGTCTTTTTCCCAGCTGCCGCGGCTCATGCTGCGATGGGTGTTGGTTTGGGTGTCCAGGCCGCTTTCCAGCTTCACGTCCTGCCACTGCCAGGTGCCCATCACGCGGCCGCCAACGGTACGGCGATCGAGCTGCATCGTCATGCCGGAGGACATCATATGCCCGCCATGGCCGCCCATGCTCATGCCGCTATGGCCGCCGTGCCCACCCATGCCGCCGCTGCCCGGCGAGCGCAGGGTGACGTTGTCCATCACGTGGTTGGCGTAGTTGTAGTAGACCTGCGCTTCCAGCTTATCCAGCACCTCGCCGATGTTGGATTTTTCCACCCGCATGCCCAGGCTTTCGCGTTTGAACTGCGAACCGTCCATGCTGCGGCCGGCATAGCGCGCTTCGCCGTTGCCGCGCCCCATGGTCACTTCCAGCAGCGTGTCGGCATCCGGCGTCCAGCCGAGCGCCAGATCGCCGTTCCACTTGTCCCAGCGCGACGGCACGCGCGTATTGGTGCCGTCCTGATAATCGTTGGAACGAGATTTGTTGGCCATCACCCGCAAGTAACCTTGCTCGGCGCCGAGGCTGGCGTCGATATTCTCGTCCCAGCGGCCGTTGGAGCCGGTCAGCACGCTGGCGTTGCCTTTGACGCCCGGCTTGTCGAAGCGTGGGCGTTCACGCTCAAAACGCACGGTGCCCGCCGACGATCCCGGCCCCCACAGCACCGTCTGCGGCCCTTTGGTGATGGTCAGCAGATCGAAACTTTCCGGCGAGATGTAAGAGGTGGGCGCATCCATTCTCGATGGGCAGGCGCCCAGCATTTCCGAACCGTCGGTGAGGATCTTCAACCGCGAACCGAACATGCCGCGGAACACCGGATCGCCGTTGGTGCCGCCGTTGCGGATCTGAGAAAAACCGGGAATGGTTTTCAGGTAGTCCGAGCCATCGCTGGCCGGCACCGGCTGACGCGGAGTTTTCGGTGACGTCACGATGGTCAGCGGAGAGTAGAGTGGTGCGGTGACGGTGATCACGTCGCCATCATTAACCTGTGTGTCGGCAGGGTGCTGATGCGCCTGCGCCGCGTGGCCAGCCAGCAGGAACAGCGGCATGGCGGCGGTGATGGCGCGGGCGGCGGCGTTCTTTTTATAAACGGGTTTAAACATCATCTTTCCTTAAGCTAACTCTTTTCCGTTCTTGGCCGAGGGATTATTCAGGCGTGGGGAGGCCTGGCGAAAATCACCATCGGTAAATACGGGGGGGTAATTCCCTGAACGCGGAAATAACCGGGCTAATAATGTCGTCTCGATGATTAACCATTGGGCGAATTAATTCCGCCGGGTTGAAGCGATCAACGGCAATACAGAGAACGGCAATGGGCTTATTGTTAAATCAGAGGAAAGAGACGGGCGGCGCGCGCGGCTGTAATTCGGTGTGAACGACGTGGGCAAACAGGGGAACGAGATAGTGGATCGGCGGCGGGCGTGAAGCCAGCGGCAGGGACCAGAACAGCGGGGCGTGGCTCACGTCCAGCAGCGGCGCATGCAACAACAGCACGCAGTAGCCGCAGGCGCTGTCGTCCATCATCATCGCCATGTTGTGGTGGCCGCCGCCGTGCTGCATCAGCGGCTGCGCGGCTTTTTCAGGTTCAGGCGGCGGCGAGTGCATCTCGTGATGTATCGGCATATCCATGCCGCAATCCGCCATGACGGTCGTTCCAGCACTTCCGGCGCGCGCATGCTCCAGGGATCGCGAGATCACCGGCGCAATGAACAACATCAGAATGGCAAACATCCCTAACCAGGCGGCGGCCCGATTTCGCGATGCATGGGGCTGAATTAACGACACAATCAACCTAAAAAAAGGGTTAACACAGGGTAGGGAATTGTACTGGTTTATGTCGAAATGTTAAAACCTTTTATTTCTGGTCAACGGCCTGTTGATGAATATATTATCGGACAAGCGCGTTAATTTTGACCAAAGGCTATTTTTATTGCGCCAATAACATAACGGGGAAAATATTAATGACGGAAGAACTGGCGAGCACGATTATTCCGCTTTATGACGCACATGCCGCCGCCTGGGAACGCCTCAGACCCACCACGCTGTTTGAGCGGCCGTGGCTCGACCGCTTTTTACAGCTTACCCCGGCCAATGCGCGGCTGCTCGATCTCGGCTGCGGCAATGGCGCGCCGATCGCCGCCTATTTTATCGAACAAGGGTATCGAGTCACCGGCATCGACGGTGCGCAGGCGATGATCGCGCGCTGCCGGCAGCGTTTTCCACAGCAGGAGTGGCGGCAGATGGATATGCGCCAGCTGAATCTGGCGACAAGATTCGACGGCCTGCTGGCCTGGGACAGCTTCTTCCATTTGGCGCGCGACGATCAGCGCCGCATGTTTCTACTGTTCAGGCGGCACGCCAAGCCGAATGCCGCACTGATGTTCACCAGCGGCCCTGAAGACGGCGTGGCGATCGGCAATTTCGAAGGCCAGCCGCTGTTTCACGCCAGCCTGGCGCCTGAGGAGTATACGCGCTTGCTGCAGGAGAACGGCTTCCGCGTGGTTGATCATGTGGTGGAAGATCCCGCCTGCGGGGGAAGAACGGTCTGGTTGGCGCAAAGCATTGAGTGACAATGTCACGTGCAGGTTCTTCGGAACCTGCACGTTAACGTTATTTAGCGCTGACGCGCCAAACGGTATTGCCCACATCATCCGCAATCAGCAGGGCGCCAGCCCTATCGACCGCTAATCCAACCGGTGCGCCATAGAGTTCCTTCTCGTCGTCGGAGACAAAGCCAGTGACCACCGCTTTGAGTTTACCGACCGGCTTGCCTTGCTCAAACGCCACGTAGCTGACCCGATAGCCGTTCAGCGGCGAGCGATCCCAGCTGCCGTGCTCGCTGACAAAGGCGCCGCCGCGATAGTCGGCCGGCAGAGCGCTCGCGGTGTAGAACAGCAGCCCCAGCGGCGCGACGTGCGAGCTGAGGGCGTAGTCCGGCTTGATGGCTTTCGCCACCAGATCCGGCCGCGCCGGCTGTACCCGACGATCGACGTGCTGGCCGAAATAGCTGTAAGGCCAGCCGTAGAAGCCGCCGTCCTGCACCGAGGTCAGGTAGTCCGGCACCAGATCGGCGCCGATCTCGTCACGCTCGTTGACAATCGCCCACAGCTTGCCGCTGTGCGGTTCCCACTGCAGCCCGGTCGGATTGCGCAGGCCGCTGGCGAAGATGCGGCTGGCGCCGGAGGCGGTGTCCACTTCCAACACGGCGGCGCGCCGGTACTCTACGGCCAGGCCATTTTCGGTGATGTTGCTGTTGGAGCCGACGCCGACATACAGCTTTTTACCGTCCGGGCTGGCCAGCAGGGCCTTGGTCCAATGATGGTTGATGGTGTCCGGCAGATCGGCCAGCTCTTTACCCGGATCGCTGATGCGCGTTTCGCCCGGCTGATAGGCGTACTGCATGATATTGCCGGTGTTGGCCACATACAGGGTGTTGCCAATCAGCTGAACGCCGAACGGAGAATCGAGCCCCTCGAGGAAGACATGCTTTTCCCAACTGCCGTCGGCGGTTGGGCGCAGCAGGGTGATGCGGTTACCGCCTTTTCCCCCTTTACCTGACTTGCCCTTAACCAATCCGGCGATCAGCTGCTTGGGCGTGCTGACCGCTTCGGTGCCCGGCCCGTTGGCCTCCACCACCAAAACATCGCCGTTGGGCAGGGTAAGCAACTGACGCGGGTGCAGCAAACCGTCTGCCACCTTGTCAATTTTCAAGCCTTCGGCGACTTTTGGCATCTGGTTTTGCTGCCAGCCCACGCCCTTTGGCACCTGCATCGGCGGCATCAGGAAGTCTTGCGCCGCCGGCAACGCCGGATCCGGCCCCATTTGTTGTTCCGGCGAAATGACGGCGCTGTTATCGCAGCTGGCCAGCGCCAACACGGCCGAAAGCGCAATCGCAATGGATGATAGCTTCATGAAAACCTCCTTATTTTGCGCGGGCGCTCACGGCCAGCAGAATGTTGGCGAAGCTCAGCAGCGCGACCACGATCGCAGACAGCACCAGGCCTTGCGGCACCACGGCATACGCATCCCGGCTATGCACGAAAGCGTTGATAATGGCAAGAACGATGGCCAACAGATTCAGCCAGAAATGGAGCTTGACCGATGAGCCCTGTAGCCGGCCGCTGCCGAACCACACCTGCACCAGGTTAATCAGCCGGGGAATAATGGCAAAAATCAGGCCGATGGCGATCAGCCAACTGGCACCATTGACCCATTGAATATTCGCCGTGCAGGCATAGATGATGTCGAAAATGAGCGCCGCGGTAAAAAATCCGTAGGGTATCGGATTGAGCCATTCATAGACGGCCACCGCGGCCGCTGAAGGCCTTGCTGTCGTTTGCGTGGTCATACGGTTATCTCCATGAAAAATGATAGATAAAAAAGGCGTTGGCCCCTTAAAGCTTTGTTCAGATTCACCGATTTGAACAATTTTGATTCTCATTTTTAGCATGCGATGTTAAAACCGAAACCATCACTTCGGCATTATCAATGGCTTAGCAATATCAGGAGGCAGGGCATGAGCATAGAACGCGTTCAGCGTTTTCTGGCCGAGCACGCACCGGAAACGGCGGTGACGGTGCTGGCAAAGAACACCGCGACGGTAGCGCTGGCGGCGGAAGCCTTTGGCGTGGAGGGCGGGCAGATAGCCAAGACGCTTTCGTTTCGCGTGAACGACGGCGTGGTGTTGTTGGTGATGGCGGGAACCGCCAGAATTGATAACAAGAAGTACAAGCAATTTTTTGGCGTAAAGGCACGCATGCTGCCGGCGGAGGAGGTGGAGGCGCTGACCGGCTATCCGCCCGGCGGCGTTTGCCCCTTTGCCGCTCCGGCAACGGTGAGAGTTTACTGCGATCGCAGCCTGTGCAGCTACAGTGAAGTGCTTCCGGCAGGCGGCAGCGATAACTCAGGCGTGAGAATTGCGCCGCAGCGGCTGGCCGGCATCACGGGAGCGGAGTGGATTGACGTGACGGGGTAACTTTAAGTGACGATGTCACAATTGTGTTATGTTAAATCCAATGCGTTACCTCGTGATTAATATGCTGTTTTAACTGGAAAAATCACTAGTCCATCGGATTGTGGCAAACTGCCTCGATATTGTGGCCATCCGGGGCGATCACAAATGCCGCATAGTAGTGGGCATGGTAATTGGGCCGTAAACCGGGCGCGCCATTGTCTTTGCCGCCGGCTTTTAGCGCGGCGTGGTAGAACGCATCGACCTGCTCACGGCTGCTTGCGACAAATGCCAGGTGTAGGTGTGCCGGCTTTTCGTCGGTTTGAAACAGGCACAATGACACATTACCCCGATCGGGACAAAGTTCGACGCCATAGCCGGGCTCGCCTTCGGCAACGATCTTTACGCCCAGCGGCGCCAGCGCATTGAGGAAAAACGCTTTGCTGAGGGCAAAGTCGCTGACGCCAAATTTCACATGATCAAACATGGAGAGGCTCCTGGAGCATGGAGGAATATTCCCATTCAGTATAGCCAACGCCGTAGTGGGCGCCGAAAGTGATGAAACGCGCGCCAATGCGCATTTAGCGTGCAAATACTGCCCGCTTAAATGACGCGTTTGGGAGAAATCTGCAGTATCGTAGCCGCCACGTTTTATCAGATTTCACGTAGCGCGATCAAAAAAGCAGGGGATTTTTGGCCAATATCGGCAGGTATGCGCCATTGGAAACCATGCCCGGTCATCATTATTGGAGTGGAAAATGTCAGCGCGCATCATCACGATCCCAACGATTGATATATTGCTGGAGGTTGAAAGTCTGCCGGCGTTGGATAGCTTGAATGACAGGATGCGTGACATGGGATATACGCCGCGTGGCGAGAACGGCATTGCCGGCAGGCGTTACGACATCAAGGGAAACGGCAAACGCACGCATCACGTGCATGCATTTATTGCGGGAAGTGAACAGGCGATCGGGCATTTGGCGTTCAGAGATTATCTGCGCAAGCATCATGGTGTTGCTCAGCAATACGCGGCAATCAAATACCAGGCAGCAGAAGACTGCCGGCAAAACCCAGCGGCTTATGGCCGGTTGAAAAACTAATTTATTCAACGGCACGAGCAGTTGGCGCTGGCCTGGTTGGCCACAGAAGAAACCCCATGAATCAGGCCTGGACGCATAATCTACATACCCGCACTTAGGTGCGCATAATGTATATTATGTTAAATTTAATCACTGGAGACGTACCGGGTTTAGCCCTGCACATTATCTCCCGCCTCACCTTCAACGCTATCCATCCCTCTGACATCCCGTTTTACCGCCAGGCTTACTGCCACTAGGCCGCTTTTAAATGCAATCACTCATCAGTCGGCGTGCCTTGATGAAACCGCATTTGCCAACCTGCCTTGGCTGTCAGAAGCCAAATCGATGAACGTTCGGTGCAACGAACGGCGTGGCCCTGCGCATCACGCTGAAAACTTTTATACGTCAGCAACACGGCGCCTTTGCTGATTTGCGCCAGCTTAAAACCTTCGGCAAAAATCTGCGGATGTTCAGTTTCCATTTCCAGCGCCGCAACGGTTTGGCGTTTGTCATAACGCAGCCCTGAACGACCAATCTCTTCAAAGTCTTCATGCAGCAATGCCGCGACGCGCCGCGGATCGCGGCGCACCATTGGCCGATGCAGTTCAACTTCAAGCATCTGGATTAGATTCAGCAACTCTGCAAAACAGGTCAAAATGCCCTCTTTTTTGATCGCGCTACGTAAAATCTGGAGACAAGAAACTCACACAGGGTCAGATTTGAGTTGATGTGACTCCTGCCATAACGGTTGAAAATCAAACCTGACATTGCTTATTTTAAACCATTACTATAAATTAAACGTAATATCAATTTTTTGGCGAATGGAATCATGCCCGATCGGTCACTACTCTTTTTTTATGGTTTAGTCTTTGTTGCATTAATTTATTTTATTGTGAAATTCAAGAAGGAAATAAAAAGCAAAGATGGGTTGATAAATATAGCCTTCTCTCTAGTTATCGGCATTGTTATAATTTTCTTATTAAATTCAGACCTTTCTGGCACTAGCATTCTGATTGCCATATTTTCTTTTATTGCAGCAGGCTTTTTTTCTTTATGTGTTGCCATCTTAATCAAGGATGTATACTCAACGAAAAAGTATATATTAGCTGCCATAAAGCGAATAAAAACGGAAAACTCAATTGATTTCAAAGAAATGCCAGAATTCAAAAGCGACATTTTTTGCTATAAAAAATCTTGGTATGCCGTCTACTCACCCTCTCTAAATTCACTTGAGATAGGTGTTAATGCGTTTGATGACCTACCTGTCATTGGTAAAAAATTCACCGTGCGAACGTTGTCTAAACGCGCAGTTACATTCGTTCCGGAAGCAATCCCTAATGAAATCAATGATGATACTGAACTATTCGGCCAGCTGGTAATGTTCTGTGAAATATCTGCAAAAAATCAGATTTTGGCAGAAAATTATATTGAAGCCATAAAAAATGGCTCAGCTACACCCTGGCTTATCTCAGTGCCGGATGAAACGCCATAATTTTTGCATGGCGGAAATGTTATCCGCCATGAGCTCAATCAGCGATCTGAATTCTGTCTTGCTTCACATGCGACCGCCGAACCCGCAGCTCCCCATGCCGCCAGGCGCCGTCTGCCGTGGCGCGATTGTCGATCAGGCGATTCAAGGCTTCTTCAACCAGCCGGTCGATGCGTTGGCTATAGCTGGTCAACGCCCAATTGGCTGAGCCGGCCTCATCGATATCGTCGAAGCCCACCACGGCCATCGCGGACGACGGCGCCGTTTGCCTGAGCGCTTCGAGCGCCCCCAGCGCCAGCACGTCGTTCTCGCAGAACAGCGCCTCAATCCGCTCGCTTTCCGGCGTTGCCTGCAGGTATTCGCTCATCAGCTGGAAACCGCGTTGGCGATCGTAGTGGCCGGCGGTGAGCACCCGATCCAGCCGAAAGCCGGCGGCCATCAGCCTGTCGCGGTAGCCTTCCATGCGCAGCAAATGGCTGCTTTGCGTGTCCGGCCCCTTCATGTAACCAAAGCGCCGATGCCCTTGTTCTATCAGCAGCGCAGCGATCTCTTCGCCGGCGCGGTAGCCGTCGATATTGACCACATCAATGTGTTCGCTTTCCGTATTGCGACATACCTGCACCAGCGGGATCTGATGCAGATCTTGCGCGATCGCCGCCCACTCTTTGGTTAACACCGTCGCCAGGAACAAAATGCCATCGACCTGCAGCTGATCGGCCATCGCCATCACCGCCCGGTAGTTTTCCCCCGCAGTGATGTTCAGAAGCAGCGCCATATAACCGCGAGTTTGCAGCTGTTTGGTGACCATATCGAGCATCATCATCGAATGCGGGTTCTTCATCTCGTCGATGGCCACGCCAATGATGTGCGTGCGTTTTTGCGACAGGCTGCGCGCCAGTAGGTTTGGCCGATAGCCCAGCTCGGCCGCCGCCGCCAACACGCTATCACGCGCGCTGTCCGAGATCGACGCACCGGGCGTAAAGGCTCGCGATACCGTCCATTTAGAGACGCCTGCCTTTTCGGCGACGTCGCTGGCGGTGGCTTTGTGGTGTTTTTTCATGGTTGCGTCGATCCCTGCTTCGGTGAAGTTAAACTATACCCTGCTCGCTCAGATCCCCTAAGCGCCTGCCGGCATATCAGCTGCAATTATGTATCGCTTTTGCACCCGATTGCAATTTGCTGTGCAACCGGGTGCAAAAAGTAAAGAGTTTGTGATCGTCCGCGCTATTTTCACCTTTCCCCTGTTGACCAAATTTTATCCATGGCCGACATTCACGGTGGCATTCAGAGACTCATCGCCGTTTTTTCTTCTGATTTGCACCCGGTTGCAGAAACGCTGTTTTTACATAACACCTCTCTTCTCAACAGGATACCGTAATGAAAAAAACCAGACTGCTGTTGATGTTAGCCTGCTCGCTGTTTGTCGTGACCGCTCAGGCCAAGAGCTATCAGGTCGGCGTGGCGCTGGCCAATTTCGATCTCAACTTTGTCTCCATCCTGCGCAGCCAAATGGCGCGAGAACTGGCTGCGCAACAGCTGCAAGGCCAGTTCGTCGATGCCAAAGGCGATGTCGCCCTGCAGGTGCAGCAGGTAGACGATCTGATTAATCAGGGCGTGGACGCCATTATCCTCAACCCGGTTGATACGCAAGGCGTCCAGCCGATGATAGCGGCCGCCAAACGCGCCGCTATCCCCCTTATCTTCGTCAACCGCAAACCCGAAGTGCCGCTGAGCGGCGCGACGGCCTACGTCGGCTCCGATTCGGCGCTCAGCGGCCGCCTGCAGATGGAGGCCCTGGCGAAAAAAATGAATTACCGCGGCAACGTGGCGATCCTGATGGGCGCCCTCTCCAACGAAGAAACCCGCGAACGCACCCGCGCGGTGGAGGCGGTGATCGCCAAACACAAAGACCTGAACGTGGTAGAGAAACAGACCGCCAAATGGCAGCGCAATGAAGCGGTCGACGTGGTCTCCGGCTGGTTGCTGAACGGCGTACCGATCGATGCGATCGCCGCCAACAACGATGAGATGGCCATCGGCGCGATCATGGCGCTGAAGCAGGCCAAAAAGAACGGCGTACTGGTTGCCGGTATCGACGGCACGCCCGACGGCCTGCAATTTATCAAAAATGGCGACCTGGCGGTGACCATTTTCCAGGATGCCAAAGCCCAGGCGATCGGCGCGGTGCAAGTGACCCGAGCGATGTTGGATCGCGCCAAAACCGAGTCTTACAACTGGGTGCCTTATGCCACCGTGACGCGAGAAAACTACCCGCAATTTGCACAGATGAACCAGAAATAAACCGTTGCCACTCTCTTTTCAACCCATTTTGCACCCGAGTGCAATACCACAATATCAGGAGTCAGCATGTTAAATGGTGAAAGAAGCATCCCTCGCCCGCTGCGTTGGGCGATGATCGGCGGCGGCCGCCTCAGCCAGGTGGGCTACAAGCATCGTTCCGGCGCACTGCGCGACAATACCGCCTATCGGCTGGTTGCCGGCGCTTTTGATATCGACGCGGCGCGCGGACGTGAGTTTGGCGTCAATCTCGGTGTGCCCGCCGAACGCTGCTATGACGACTATCAACAGCTGCTGAAACAAGAGGCCAACCGCGAAGATGGCGTTGAGGTGGTGACCATCGCCACCCCTAACGGCACCCACTATGAAAT
The DNA here is from genome assembly GCF_000738675.1 of Serratia nematodiphila DZ0503SBS1. Classification (NCBI taxonomy): domain Bacteria; kingdom Pseudomonadati; phylum Pseudomonadota; class Gammaproteobacteria; order Enterobacterales; family Yersiniaceae; genus Serratia; species Serratia nematodiphila. The sequence goes on from NZ_JPUX01000001.1 coordinate 3,570,847, forward strand.
TACGCGCGCCGCGCTGAATGCCGGCCTGCATGTCATCTGCGAAAAGCCGCTGTTCTTTACCACGGCGGAGGCAAGAGAAATCAAGGCGCTGGCGGCGGAGAAAGGCCTGATCGTCGGGGTGACCTACGGCTTCTCCGGGCATCCGCTGCTGATGCAGATGCGCGCCATGATCGCGAACGGCGACATCGGCGAAATACGCATGGTCGAATTGCAGTACACCCATGGCTTCAACGCCAATGAAAGCGCGGACACGTTCGAGGCGCAAAAGTGGCGCGTCGATCCGAAAATCGCCGGCCCCTCCTTTGTGCTGGGCGACATCTCCACCCACACCTTCTACATCTCACAGCTGGTCATGCCCGACATGAAAATTGCCTCCCTGCTGTGCGATCGCCAGAGCTTTATCCCTTCCCGCGCCCCGCTGGAAGACAATGCCATGGTGCTGATGCACTACGAAAACGGCGCCGTCGGGCGCATGTGGGCCTCCGCCATCAACGCGGGCGCGATGGACAGCCAAAGCATCCGCGTGGTGGGCTCACGCGCCAGCCTGCAATGGAGTGATTCCACACCCGGCGAATTACGCTATGAGATCCAGGGGCGGCCCAGCCAGACGCTGCACCACGGCATGCCCTATCTGGACGACAGCGCGCTGGCCGAGGAACGGCTCGGCGCATTGCATACCGAAGGGCTGGCCGAATCCTGGGCCAATATTTACCTCAAGTTCGCCATCGCCATCAGCGCCAGTCAGCGCGGCGATCGGCAGACGCTGGCCGCGCTGATCTATCCGGATATCGATGCCGGATTGGAAGGCGTGCGCTGGATTGAGAACTGTGTTCGTTCCGCCGACAACGGCGCCACCTGGGTTAATTACCAATAAGGAAAGCACCATGAAACTTTCGTTCTGTACCGACAGCCTGAGCCATTTACCCTTCGAACCGATGCTGGATCGGCTGCTGGAGCTGGGGGTGCGCGGTGTGGAGATGACCACCGGCGGTTGGTCCCCGGCGCCCCATCTGGATACCGAGGAACTGCTGGTCAACCCCGACAAACGCCGGCGGCTGCAGCAAGCGCTGGCCAGCCGCGGCATGGAGATCGCCGCGCTCAATGTCTCCGGCAATCCGCTCGATCCGGGCGAGCTGGGGCAGCGTCATCTGCGCCAAACCGACAATACGCTGGAGCTGGCCGGCCTGCTGGGAGTGAAGAAGATCGTGATGATGAGCGGCCTGCCGCCGGCCAGCCCGCATGACACCATCCCCAACTGGATCACCTATACCGTCAGTTGGCCGCCTACGGTGAAAAACTGTCTGGACTATCAATGGAATGAGGTGGCGATCCCCTATTGGCAGGCGCTGGTCGCCCGAGCCAAAGCGTGCGGCGTCGAGCGCTTTGCGCTGGAAAACTTCAGCGCCATGCTGGTGTGGAACCCGGAAACGCTGTTCCGGCTGCGCGAGGCCGTTGGCCCAATGGTGGGCCTGAACCTCGATCCCAGCCACTTGATCTGGATGGGGGCGGATCCCATCGCGGTGGCTCGCGCCCTCGGCCCCGCCATTCACCATGTACACGGCAAGGACGTGCGCCTGGAGCGCGGCGTCGTCGAGATCAACGGGCTGCTGGAGACCAAACCGATAGACGAGGTAGCTGACCGAGCCTGGAATTATGTCGCCGTCGGCTGCGGCCGGGATCTGCAGTGGTGGAAGGAATTCTTCTCGGTGGTGCGCATGATGGGTTACAACGACTGGGTGTCGCTGGAGATGGAAGACTTGACCATGTCGGTCGATGCCGGCATCGCCTCTTCCGTTCAAGCGCTGCAGCAGACGATCAGCAGGTAACACCGGGCGCAGCGGTTGCGGTCGCTGCGCCTTTTCTGGATGAGGCCAGCTCAAAGCTGGCCTCGGGAACTGATATGAAAACTATTATTTTACAGAGCAGGTCAAATCTTCATTGAGTGTGAAGACTCTATCCTTATCAATCTCTTCAGTTTTATCACTGCACGGAATGTATTTTGTTGTGAAAGGATTATAAAAGCCAACTTGAATCATTGAGTGTTCTTTAATCGATGTTGCCTTCCAGTAATCGGTACTTACTGAGAACAATCGTTTTTCATGGGGGTTTAGATATCCTAAGACAGAATCTGAAGAAAAGTTATTGGTCTTATCCACTGAAAAAGCCGGATAAACTTTTTTCTTTGAATTATTTTCTACCGTATAGATATGTGGTGCATCAGGTTTGTAGTTGCCTTCTGTTTTAATGCAATTCCCAGTGATTCTCCAGCCATGATGTGATGTAACAATCATTGAATAGTTACACCCTTGACTATTTCCATGGAGGGATGATGGCACTGACTTTTCAGCAATGCGAGTACCATTTTCATCTTCGACGGAGATTAAAATACTTTCCTGTGGAGAGACAGGATTTCGTGCATCATAGAATCTTGTGTCTTTGCCCTCTTTGACAACCGTCTGTCCATACTTTAGCTGATAGTGCAAACCATCTGGGTTTTCCAGGTTAAAACTGTCAGCGATAGCTACACTTGAAAAAGAGCCAAAAATAGCGATTGGCAGAAAAATATTTAATTTCATTTAAGCCCCACTCTAAATTAAATTTAACCCACACAGTTAATTTCGGACTTAACTAGCCCATTGAGAATGATCTCAACGAAAATCTCATTTAAACATTAGCTGCCATTATTGATGCCTACAACTTTACTTAAAATAAAAACGATTTTAATCGAAATAAAAAACAAACAAATTTATAAAAATTAGTTAATTTCACCGCGTAGCGGCCAGCAACATTCCGAGGTACGACGAGGTTTTCGATAATTTCCCGCAGATTGCGGAGAGGGAGCCGATGCGGCTAAGGGCGTTTATCCGCAAGCACCGCGACAGGCTTGCCTACTGAACCTCGCAAGGCTCGCCGGCCAAAACCGGCGTACCCTCCTTTTCCCTACCCCCACGCCATTACAACATCCACTCGATCGGCAGCCAGCCGGCCACGGTGAGAACGATGCGTTTTACCCAGCCGGCGCCGGGTTCTTGCTGGTGCACCTCGGTGTGGCCGTCTTCGAAGGCTTCGTTCCACACCATTTTGCCCTTGGGCGTCAATGTCGGCCGGTAGGCGGCATACTCGAGCGGGCCATCAAACAGTTGGCGGGTGTCGGCCGCCAGCGTCGGGCTGTCGATCAAAAAGCCCATTTCGCAGTTCAGGTGCGCCGAGCGCGGATCGAAATTGAACGAACCGATAAACACCCGTTTGTCATCGATGGCGAAGGTTTTCGCGTGCAGCGCCGCGCCGGACAGCCCCAGCGGTTTGAGCTCCTTGCGCCCCGTCGGTTGGCCAGCTCGCAATTTCAGCTCGAACAGCTCCACCCCCGCCTGCAGCAGATCGCGGCGGTATTTGGCGTAACCGGCATGGACCACCAGCACGTCGGTGGTGTTCATCGCGTTGGTCAGCACACGGATGGATTTTCCCTGTTTGGCAAGCGATTCAAAAAAGCTCGCCCCTTCCCGGCCCGGCACGAAATAGGCGGAAACCAGCTCCAATTGCTGGTTGACGCCGCCGATGATCTTGCTGAGCTGCGTCACCATCAAACGATCGAGCGACGCTTTACCCAATCCCTTCGCCGGATCGTCGGCCACCAGCTCGACCTGGGTGAATTCCGGTTGCACGGCGCCATCGCGAAAGCGCACCGCACTGGTTTCCAGCTGCACCGCCAGTTTGCGGGCCCGGTCACTGCTTTCGGTCGCGGTGGCCTGCGTCAGGAAAGCAGAAAGATTGCCTTTGCCTCGGATAATTTGCTCAACGCCAAACACCGAAGCGCTGTTCCAGTAGCGATCGAAGACCTCGGCGGTTTCCGCCACCACGTTACCGACGCTCAACACGTCGAGATCGAGGAAATAGTTTTCGTCGCCGACCTGGAAATACTCGTCGCCGATGTTGCGGCCACCGATGATCGCCACAGCGCCATCGACGATATAAGACTTGTTATGCATGCGCCGGTTCATGCGCATAAAGTCAAAGGCGTAGCCGGCCAACTTCGGCGTGCGCACGGTTGATGGGTTGAACAGACGGATCTCGACGTTTTCCTGGGCGTTCAGCGCCGCCAGGGTCTCGTCCATGGCGACGCCGTTATCGTCCAAGAGCAGCCGCACGCGCACGCCGCGCTGGGCGGCGTCATACAGGGTTTTCAGCAGGATCTGCCCGGAGGTGTCGTTATGCCAGATGTAATACTGGGCGTCGATCGACCTTTCCGCCATTAGCGCCAGCGCCAGGCGGCTGGCGAACGCATCGTGGCCGCTGACCAGCGGCACCACGCCGCTCAGGCCCGGATGCGCCGCCATCAGTTCGGCGGCCCGCGCCGGCAATAGCGCGGCAGGATCCGCCGGCAACGCCGCCTGCGGTGAACGTTGGGAAATATCCGGCAAACGAAAGAGGACTCTTGCCGCAATAATGGCGATCGTCACGGCGAGAATCAGATACACGACAATTTTTATCACGGGACGCGGCCTCGGAAGTTGACTGCTTTGCTTTATACGTCATTAGGTTGCTTCAATCTATAGGAGAAGCGCGCTATGCCATAAGGCTATAGCGTAAAACGCGAAGGCGAAACGCCAAACAGTTTTTTGAACGCCACCGAATAGGCGCTGTGACTCTCGTAACCGCTTTCGAAGGCGGCGTGGATGATCGAGTTGCCGGCCAGCAGCAGCGGAATGGACGACAGCAGCCGCAGGCGTTGTTTCCACTGGCCGAAGGTGATGCCGGTTTGTTGGCTGAAATGGCGTTGAAAGGTCTTTACGCTGATCGACAGTGAATCGGCCCAGGCCTCAATACCGCGTTCGTCGGCCGGTGTGATGACCAACTGCCGGCAAATTTCGGCCATTCTCGCCTCTACCGGCCAAGGCAGATGCAGCGCCAGCTGCGGCTGCAGGCTCAGCTCCTCCAGGAACAACGCTCTGAGCAGCGCATTGCGTTTGGTCTCCGCCCCTTCAGGTGCCAGCGTCGCCAACTGGGCGATCAGTTCTCGCAACAGCGGTGAAACCTGTAATACGCCGTCGCGCAGCGGCAAACGCGCGGCGGTGATTTCATCGACCAAAATCCCGTAAACGCAGATGTTGCTCTGCATGACGATCTGATGTTCTACCCCCGGCCGTAACCAAACCGCGGTGGTGGGCGGCACGATCCAGCGACCGCTGCTCGCCTCGACCGCCATAACGCCCTGTTGCGAATAGAGCAAATGACAGCGTTTATGCGAGTGGTAAGGAATGACGAAGCCCGCCGGATAGTGTTTCACCAGCCCCGTCACCTCGAACGAGGAATTTTCGTGGCTGCTGAGATCAATGCGTTTCGTTTCGGCGTTGTCGACTTCGAATCCCATGATCGTTTGTCCCTTTTGATAACGCGAATGTCTTTTATTTGATAGAGGGAGCGCATGATCCTCCATATAGTGACGTTCTCGCAAGCCACACCAGGGGCCTTATGCGAAGAAACTCACTATTTACACCAAAATTTCATCGTTCTGCGTAAAACGGAGGCGATGACGTTGCGCATGCGCTGCGCGATGGCGGCTCGTTGCGGGGGCGACGCGGCCGAAAGTGATGGAGAGGGAAAGCGCGGTGGCATAATCAGGAGGTGTACGCATCAATCAGCAGGTAGCTCGGCCTGGGGGACGGCTTACTGCTGAAGGGATAGGGAGAGCGCCTAGGCTCTCCTCCATCCAACGTTGTTATCTCATCAACGGGCCAACTCGGCGCCGTCCAGCTCGGAAATCGCCAGACAAATCACTTCCGTGATGGCCTGTACCGTATAAGCGGTATTGGCAGGAATGATCAACATCTCATGGGGTTGCAACGTCTGATCGTCAACCTTCAGTTCACCGCTCAGCACCATCAGTTTCACCCAGCCCGGATGAAAACGCGCCGGTTGCCGGCTGCCCGCATCCAGCTTCAGCAACGCCGTATGGCCAGGCGTCTCCCGTTTCAAAATGTGAAAGTGTACCCCATCGTAAGGCATGTTTTCGTAATGCAGTGACGCCAGTGTTCTCTTATGCATGGTAAGTGTCCTCGTGACCGGTGAGTAGCTGCTCCGCCTTCGGTCGCCGTAGAAACGATTGGCGGCTGTCCCTACCGAAAGCACAGGCTCGCAGCCTCTTGGCGAACGGATTAACTGTCGTACTTGCAGCGGCCCGATCGACCGCCGTTTCATGCCTAACCTGCCTCAGGCATGCTAATAAATATATAAGAGCCTCGCCGACGGCGCAAAAAACCGCTGCAACGTTGAGCGCATTACGATGTGAATCCATAGTCGGAAAGATTATCCAGCAGCCCGATCAGTGAATCGCGCCGGGCGGTAGCCGCGAGGAATGGCGGGATTAACGCCGTACAGCAGCTCGTCGCTGACCAGCCGACCCAGCGTCGGAGCGCACATCACGGCCGGATGCATCACCGCCACATAGAGACAGGTGGCGCCCAGCGGCCCGAGGATGGGATAACCGTCGCGCGGCCTGGGGCGCAGCCCCACCGAACACGTCTGCAGCTGCAATGGCGCCGAGCCGTGCAGGCGGTTTTGAATCGCCGATTGCGCGTCCTCTTCCACGCGTTTGACATTGCCGCCAGCGGGATAATCCTCCGCCGCGAGCAGATCGCCATTTTGCGCATGACGCACTTCAATGTCGTCGCCCGCAATCAGCGTGTTCACCGCCTGCGCCGTCGCGTGATAGCGCAACAAAATTGCCGGCGACGCCTCGATCGGCAACGAGAATTCGCTGCCGTCCAGCAGCGCCGAGATCCCCGTACCTCAGGCGAGCACGACCCGTTCGGCGGCGATCGCGCCCTCATCGGTAACGATGCCGGTTATCTGCCCACCAGCTTCGCGCAGAAATCCGCTGACTGCACGTCCCAGAAGCAACTCGCCGCCCAACGCGCCTACCCGTTCGAGCAGCCGCTGTGTCACCTCTTGCGGATCGACCGCGCCATCGCGCGCCGCAAAATAGGCCTGGCTATCGGGCCGCCAGAGCGCCGGCTCCAGCGCCATCACCTCGGCTAAGGACAGACGCCGATTGTCGGGGTTTTGCGTAGCCGGCGCCTGACCATAGCTGAGCGCGCCGGACCAATTCACCCACAATTCCGGGATCTCCTGCGTCAGGCGCATCCAGTCAGCCACGATCTCGCGCCGCAGAAACGCGTCGGGAGCGCCGTCAGGTACGCCTTCGCTGATCCAGCCGAACGAGCTGCCAGTGGCCCCCGCTGCGGGATACGCCTGCTCAACGACGATAACGCGCTGCCCCTGACGCGCAAGATGATAGGCGATCGATGCCCCGACAATCCCGGCGCCCACGATAATAATGCGTGATGATGTTCCATTCATTAATGATGCCCGTGCCTCATTTCAAATGTTGTCGCCAAAGCAGCCATGCCGCCAGACAGGCTACCCCGCCGCCGCAGGCCAGCACGGCGTAAGACGCGCCCCAACTGTGGGTGGTATCCATCACCACGCCAAAGGATAACGGGGCGAACGAACCGATGCCGAACCCCAGCAACGATCGCCAGCCCATCACGCTGCCAAGCTGTTGCGGCGGCACGTTGTCCGCCATCGCAGCCGACAGCACCCCGGAGTCGCCGAGGATGAAGAAACTGCCGATGCTGACGAGCAGCAGCGTCCAGCCCGGCCCCCAGTTCGCCGACCATCCCATCAACAGCGAACCCAATGCGCCGGCGGCGCCCATAAACATCAGCACCGACGCGCGATTGAAATAGTCCGAAACGGTGCCGACAATCAATGTAGCCACCATGCCCGCCAGGTGGATCACCGCCGCGACGATCAATCCGGCGCTGAGCGGATCCAGAGAGAAGCCGCTCAACGCCTCGCTGACCAGGCTGGGCGCCCAGGCCCAGTTGCCGAGCAGCTCCCAGCTGTGGGCGATATACCCGATCAGCAACAGCAGGGTCGCATCGGTGATAGCATAGCTTTCACATTTCGTCTTCCTCCCCAGCGTGCGCGGTTGCGGTTCCCGATAACCGACCAGGGCCAACGATCCCGCCAGCGCTCCCAGTAACGCACCGGCGGCGCACAGAGAAAACGCCACGCCGGCGCCCCAGCGCATGGCGCTCCAACCGGCGATGAAAACCGACAGAAAATACCCCAGCGAACTGGCCGCCAGCACCATGCCGATGGCATAACCGCGCCGCGCCGGACCGTTCATCCCCATCGCCAACAGCAGCGCCGGCGTATAAGCCCCGCCCTGCGTCAAACCGACGAAGGCCATCAACACCAACGCGCCGAGATAAGAATGGGCAAATACGGCGAACAGCATCAACGCAGCGGCGCCCAGCCAGGAGAACAGCAGATAAACCCGGCGGGCGCCCAACGAATCACACCACCAGGAGGCCACCAGCAACGCCAGGGCGTTGGTCAGGCTGAACACCGTCTGCACCGTGCCGGCCGAAGCGGCGTCGAGCTGCCACTCGCTCCTGATGGTCGGCAGCGCGCCGGCGAACATCATGGTGCCCAGGCAGAGGCCGGCCCGGCTTACGCAAAGCAGAAAGAAAGCTCGCATCTCAGCGCCGCCTCCCTGTCCATCGATGGGTGAGGATGACTCGACTAACACGGGCGACAGGCGGGGAAAACGTCAGCATGACACACTCACAGACAAGGGAGAATGCGCCATAATAATGAGCAAAATCAATGGCCGACAAACGATCTTTTCTCCCTCATTTGGTTGAGCTAAACTCAACCTATGAAGCGACTTTATTCCCTGCCGCACCTGCCCGCTTTCGAAGCCGCCGCCCGTCTTGGCAGCTTCAGCGCCGCTGCGGATGAGCTGTTTCTCACCACCGGCGCGGTCAGCCGCCATATTCGCAGTCTCGAAGCACAGCTGGGGATCACGCTGTTTTATCGCGCGCACAAGTCCGTGCGGCTGACGCCGGCCGGTGAGAATTTTTCGCGCACCGCGTCTCGGGTGATAAGCGAATTGTTTGCGGCGGAAAGCGCGCTGAAAGCGAGCGCCGGCCGGCAGCGGCTGGTAGTGCACAGCCTGCCGACGTTTACCATGCACTGGCTGATGCCAAAGCTGGCGGCATTCAATGAGATACATCCGGGGATCGCGGTTGATATCACCACCAGCACCGGCGCCGTCGATCGCAATACGCCGTTTGACGTGGCGATCCGGCGCGATCCCGCGCACTTCTCCGGGCTGAAGGCGATCCCTTTCCTGCAGGAAGACAGCCTGCTGGTCTGCAGCCAGAGCTATTTGCGCGCCATGCCGGTCAGTGCGCCCGCCAGGCTGGCCGGGCATACCGCCATCCGCATTCGCGCCCGGGAAGATTTATGGCACAGCTGGCTGAATACCTACCCGACGGCGCTGGACGCCTCACCGCCGCCGCTCACGCTCGACCATACCTTCGCCGCCATTCAGGCGGCCGAAGACGGCCTGGGGCTGGCCGTCGTACCTTACCTGTTCTGCGCCAAACATCTGTCGTCCGGTCGGCTGGTGTCGCCTTTCCCGGCGTTGACTATCCGAACCGGCGTTTACTCCCTGCTGTTGCGCGATCGGGACGATGAGATCGTGAGAAAATTCGCCGCCTGGCTGCAGACGTTCCAGGCCTAAGCGCCGTATTGGAAACGCACCGCGCTAACGGTATTCTCAGGCGTGGAGCGTCAGCCCTTTTATCGCCTTATCCACCGCTTTCTTCGGCCCGCGCAGCGCCAGGCCGACCAAATCCAGGTTGTCCGCGTTTTCAGCAAGAAAAACCTGCCGGTTGGCTTCATCGTGCCTGGTCGAGAACATGGCGTGCACATAGGGGATCAGCGTCAATTCCCGTTCCAGCCCTTTACGATGCGCATTTTGCAGGCCCGGCAGGTCCGCGGCGAAAATCAGCATCGGCTGCCCGGAAATGCCGCCGTAGCGTCTGCCTTCCGCATCCACGTAACATTCGCCGATAATCTCCGGGGCCGCAGCGGCGATCCCCGTCGCCAGAAAGGCCACCACGTTCAGCCGCTGCCAGGTTTGCAGATCGTCACGCACGATAAACGCTATCTTGGTATCAAACATGTTTCGCTTTACTCCGTTGTGCTCTTAAAAGCGCATCATCGGCGATGAGCGAGTCAGCGGTATAGAACGTTTGTGCACTGGCGTTGATAGGCCGCCGGCGATAAACGGTAGGCGCGCCGGAACCAGCGGCCCAAATGACTCTGGTCGGCAAAGCCTACCTGCATGGCGACCTGCGCCGGTTCTTCCCCCTGCGCCAGTAACAGTCGCGCGGCACGCAGCCTCAGCCGGATCAGGTAAGCATGCGGCGACTGGCCGAAAGCGCGGGTGAATTGGCGAGTCAGACGGAAACGATCCAGGCCGCACTGAAGCGCAAGCTCCTCCAGACTGGGATTATCCGCCATGTGCTCGTGCAAGTAGTCCCGTAAACGATTCATCTCAATCAAAGCGTCATCGCTTTGGGACGTTGGCCTGACGCGTATATGCCGCGCCAAAAGCGTCAGCAGTTGGTCCAGGCTTTGATCGCGCGCCAGCCGGCCTTCCCTCTGATGCAACGCAAAAAAAGCCTGCTGTATCGCGGTCGCCAGCATCGGATCGTCGGTCAACGTGCTGTGGAAAGCGCCCTCCAGCACTGAAGCGTCCCCCAATCCGCGGCGCTGCATCGCGTCGGAGACCCAGCGCTGCGGCAGATAAAGCATCGCATAGGTAAACCCTTCGGCCTGCGGCGCATGACCATCGTGCACCGCGCCCGGCTCGATCAGCATGGCGCGCCCCGGCCGGCTGGTATGCAGCGAGCGGTGGCAATTGAAACGCTGCAAGCCCTGCTGCGTGACGCCCACCAGCATTTCATCATGATCGTGAGGATCGTAGGCATGCCCCTGAAAGTGGGCGTTGACGCTCTCAATACCCGTTTCGTCATCGCGCCGCAGTTCGAGCCAGTCGGTATGTTGATGATTTGACGCCATGCAATAAATCCGGAGTTCTGCTCACAGGAAAAGAAAAAACAGCTTACCCTGAGACCGCCACCGTTGCACGCTCACAGCTCGCAGATGGCATAAGTGCCCTTTCCGGCCGATTTCGCCTGATACATCGCGCCGTCGGCGCGGGTCAGCAGCATCTCCTCCGTCACATCGCCGCGTGGGGAAATGGCCGCGCCGATGCTGGCGGAAAGCCGTACCTTCTGCGGCCCGATCTGCGTAATTTTGGCCAGTTGCGCCAACACGTTTTCGCAAAACTCGCTGACTTCGCGCCGCGGATCCGTCAACGGCCACAGGATCACCGTGAACTCGTCACCGGCCAGGCGCGAGACGCTGTGGTGCTCGCCAGCGCAGGCGCTGAGCAATGTGGCGAATGTCTTCAGGATCGCGTCGCCGAAGTCATGACCATAGCTGTCGTTAAGGGTTTTGAACCCGTCGAGATCGATAAACAACAGCGCCATCTGCCGCTGATGGCAACAGGCCTGCAGCGTGCCCGACAGCCGGCGCAGAAACGCGCGGCGATTGGTCAATCCGGTCAGCATTTCGTGGGTTGCGTCATATTCCAGCCGCTGCTGCAGCCGCTTCAACTCGGTAATGTCCATCGACAGAATGTAAAACCCCTGCGCTTCACACGGCACCAGCGTGGTGTGGATCATCAGCAATCCCTTCTGGGTCTGGAGCTCATTCTCGAAACTCACCATTTCGCCCGCGAGGGCCCGTTCGATCATCGGTTTTGCTATCCGATAAACGCTTTCCCCCATGAAATCGCGTACCGTCATTTCTCTGAGACTGGACTCCTCCAGCCCGAACCAGGTTTTGTAGGCGCTGTTGGCGAACAGGTAGCGTTCATTGCCGTCGATCTGGCTGATTAAGGCCGGCATGTTGTCGGTAATGGCGCGCAAACGCTCCTTCTCCGCACTGAGCTGACATTCGGCGAGCACCCGGGTTTCAATCTCTTCGTTGAGCTTCTTGACGACCACGTTCAGCTCCCGCGTGCGGATTTCGACGCGTTGTTCCAGCTCGTGTTGCAGAGCGAACAGATCGGCCTCCGCCGCCTTGCGCTCGCTGATATCGACGATAACCGAGATGAAATGGTCCGGCTTGCCGTTAGGCAGCCGGTTTAACGCCACCGTCAGCTGCACCCAAATGATCGAGCCGTCGGCGCGGAAATAACGTTTCTCCAGCGAGTAAGTGCTGATCTCGTTTCTCAGCAGTTGCTGCAGTTTTTCCAGATCGGTGTTGAGATCGAGCGGATAGGTAATGTCCTGAAAGGTGCGATCCATCAGCTCGCGCTCGGAATAGCGCAACATTTCGCAGATGCGCGGATTGACCCGCAGCCAATACCCCTGCAGCGATACCAGCGCCATCCCTACCGCCGCCTGGGCGAAGGTCTGTTCGAACAGGGCTTCCGAGCGTTGCAGATTGGACTTCAGGTTTTCGGTATAGACGTGGCGTTCAATGCTCTGCAAATACTCCTCCACCACGGCGGCGAAATCGTGCAGGTCAGCCAGTTGTTCCGGGGAAAACGGCTGCGGCTGGCTGTCGATAATGCACAGGGTGCCGAGCGGCAACCCGTCGAGCGACAGCAGTGGCTGCCCGACGTAAAAACCGATCCGCGGCCCGCCAATCACCAGCGGATTATCGAAAAAGCGCGGGTCTTTGGCGGTATCGGGCACCACCAGCGCTTCGCGTTGCAAGATAGCATGGCCGCAAAACGAGATATTGCGCGGCGTTTCCCGGGCATCCAGACCGTAACGCGATAAAAACCATTGGCGATCCCGGTCGATCAGCGACACCAGCGCGATGGTCACGCCGAAGTATTTCGCCGCCAGCCGCGTGATGCGATCCAGTTTTTCCACCGAGTTTGAATCCAGCACGTTCAGCGAATGCAATACCGACAGGCGTTCGGCTTCGTTTTCGGGGAAGCAGGGTTCGAGCATGTTGTCTCCCATTGTGTCACCGACGGACCCGGCATAGCCGGCGTGAGTCCGTTCAGCGTTTCCGTCGGTTAGCGGCAAATATCCTTGTCCATCATAGACTCACTCAGTATCAATCCGATTGCGCATTCTCGCCAGCTTTGCCGGGCGTTGCGTTTGTCACCGCGCTGCGCTACAGTCGTTCACAAGGTGATGGTGTTCCACCTTTCCCAACCGCCGCGTTCGCTCGAACCGGATGATGACGCCTGATATACAACTTCGCTTTATTTTTTAGGCAGGTATGTCAGGAGTCGCTATGAATGAAATCTCACGTTTTACCCCTTTTCTGCCCCAGCCTGATCTCACCGTTCGGGAAATGCCGCTGTACGTTTTCGGCCATAAAAATCCCGACAGCGACAGCATCTGCAGCGCGCTGGTGGTCGCGGACTGGCTCAATCACCTCGGCAAACCGGCCGTCGCTTTCCGCCTTGGCGAACTGACGCCGGAAACCCGCTACATACTGGCCGCCGCCGGCGTACAAGCGCCTCCGCTGCTGAAAGGCGATCTCCGTGACCGTAAAGTCTGGCTGGTCGATTTTACCGACGTCGAACAAGGGCCGGCCTCATTGCCCGACAGCGATGTGGTCGGCGTTATCGACCATCACCGGCTGGGCACATTAATCACTCGCAATCCGCCCGATGTCTGGGTTCGCGCCGTCGGCTGTTGCGCCACCGTGATCCTGCAGATCCTGGCGGCGGAAAGGCCGATGCCGCTTTCTTCCGCCCAGGCCACGCTGCTGCTGGGCGCCATTTTGAGCGATACCGTCGCGCTCAGCGCCCCGACCACCACCGAGCAGGATCGGTTGGCCGCCGAACGGTTACGCGCAATTTCTCATGTCGACTATGACGCCTTCACCGCCGGGCTGCTCGCCGCCAAAACCGATCTCTCGGGGCAATCCGCCGCGCAGTTGCTGCACCGCGACGCCAAGAATTACCGCATCCATAGCGTCTCGCTGCTGCTGTCGCAGATAGAAGTGCGGACCATGAGCGACATCGATCCGCTGTTGCCCGCACTGCAACAGGCGCTTGAACACACGAAGCAGGAAGCCGGGCTGGAGATGGCCGCGCTATTGGTCACCGATATCACCTGCCGTCGCTCCACCCTGTATTTCTCGCCGAACCGGGTGCTCGACATTCGTCAGGTGTCTCTGCCCGGCATGACGAGCCGGAAAAAAGAGGTTTTACCGTGGTTAACCCGCCAGATCGCCAACGCAGGGAGATAAGTCATGCCGCTCTACCAACATGTTTTACTGCTGGTGCAGGATGAACGCGACGGCCGGCTGCTGTTGCATCATGCCGAACGCCTCAATCAGCAGATGAATACGCGCATTACCGTGGCGCACATCAGTGCCGACTATGCCGAGCTGGACTACCTCAGCGATTCGCTGACCAAAGATCGCCAGTCCAGCGAGGTGATCGCCGCCAAGGCCATGCTCAGCCGTTTGGTGGAAGACTGCTCAATCCCCCTGGAGGTGCGCGCAATTGTCAGTATCCATCGCTTCAAAGACGTCGAAGCCCTGATTGCCCACGAAGGCGTCGATCTGTTGCTGTTAGGCCATCAGAACCGTCCGTTCGGCGTCTTTTCCTCCTTCGGCTTCGAGTTCATTAACCATTTGTCCATCGACGTGCTGATAAAGCATGTGCCAACTCCCTAGAATGAGGTGACTCCCCATGAGCTATGAGATTGAAAACATAACCGCCAGAGAAATCCTGGATTCGCGCGGCAACCCGACCGTCGAAGTCGAAATGAGCGCGGCGGGCGTCGTGGCGCGGGCTTCGGTCCCCTCCGGCGCCAGCACCGGGTCGCGCGAGGCGGTGGAACACCGCGACGGCGATCCGCACCGTTTCGGCGGCAAAGGCGTACTGGAGGCGGTGCACAGCGTCAAAACGGCGATCAATGAGGCGCTGCGCGGGGTGGATGTGCGCCAACAAGAGGAGATTGACCGCCGGCTGATCGCGCTGGACGGCAGCGAGAACAAGAGCCGATTGGGGGCCAACGCCCTGCTCGGCGTTTCTCTGGCCGCCGCCCGCCTCGCGGCGCAATTGTCGCAGTTGCCGCTGTATCGTTATCTGGGCGGCATCGGCGCCAACCTGCTGCCGGTGCCCTGCATGAATATCATCAACGGCGGCGTGCACGCCCGTTGGCAAGGGGCGGACTTTCAGGAGTTTATGATAGCCCCTCTGGGCGCGCCGTCGCTGCGCGAGGCCGTGCGCTGGGGCAGTGAAGTCTATCAGGCGCTGCGCCAAATCCTGTTGGAACAAGGCCTGTCGGTCGGCGTCGGCGACGAAGGCGGTTTCGCGCCGGCGGTCGCCTCAAACCGCCAACCGCTGGAGCTGATCGTGCACGCTATAGAGAAAGCCGGCTACCGACCGGGAGAAGATATCGCTATCTGCATGGATCCGGCCTCGAGTGAATTCTACGCCGACGGCAAATACCGCCTGCGCAGCGAGAACCTCGAGTTGGACGCAACCCAGATGACGGCCTATTACCAGCGGCTGGTGCAGGATTTCCCCATTGTGCTGATTGAAGATGGCTTGGCCGAGGACGATTGGGCCGGCTGGCGTATTCTGAGCGACGCCCTGGGCGATCAGGTAGAGCTGGTCGGTGACGATCTGTTCGTCACCAACGTGAAATATATCCAGCGCGGGATTGATGAACGGTTGGCTAATGCCGCGCTGATCAAGCTGAACCAGATCGGCACCCTGAGCGAAACCTTCGCCGCCGTGCAGCTTTGTCAGGCGAACGGCTGGGGCGCCTTTATCTCGCACCGCAGCGGCGAAACCGTCGACAGCTTTATCGCCGATATGACGGTTGCGATGCGAGCCGGCCATGTGAAAACCGGCGCGCCGTGCCGCGGCGAGCGCATCGAAAAATACAATCAGCTGATGCGCATCGAGGACCAATTGGGCGCCGCGGCGGTATATGCCGGGCGCTCCGCCTTTAAACGCCGCTAATCTTTGCAGGCCGGCCACGCACCGGCCAACTTTTCATTTTTGACCTGGCATAACCCCGCCACGCCGGATTCCAGCAAGGTAAGTCGGGTCGCCAGCAATGCTTCTCGCTGCTCATTCAGCGTGACCAACATCCGCTCGATTTCCGCCAGACGGGTCTCGACGCCCTGTATCAACCCATCCTCATAAGCGCTGCCCTGCAGCGCCAGCACGCGTTGGATCGCCTGCAGCGAAAAGCCCAGATTCTGGCCAATTTGGATCAGATGCAGCCGTTCCAGCGCGCTTTCGCTATACACCCGATAACCGTTGACGCCGCGCACCGCTTTGGGCAGCAGACCCTGCTGCTCGTAGTAGCGTATCGCCGAGGCGGCCACGCCGGCCCGTTCCGCCAATTCTCCGATCTTCATGCCCTATTGACCTTAAAGTTAACTTTAAACCTAGTATAGCGCCATTCCCCCTGCGACAGGAGCGCAAACCCGATGTTTACTCCACTGACACTGCCCAACGGCAGCCGCCTGACCAACCGTTTGGCCAAAGCCGCGTTGGAAGAAAATTTGGCCGATGAAGGCCAACTGCCCGGCCCCGCGCTATGGCGCTTGTATCGCCACTGGGGTATCGGCGGCGCCGGTCTTATCATCACCGGCAACGTGATGATCGACGGCCGCGCCATGACCGGACCCGGCGGCGTGGTGCTGGAACAGGATACGCCGCTCGCCTCGTTCGAAACCTGGGCCAAGGCCGCGCGCCAGGAAGGCGCGCAGGTTTGGATGCAGCTCAGCCACCCGGGCCGCCAGGTAATGGCCGACATGGGCGGCAACGCCTGGGCGCCCTCCGCCATTCCGATGGCCATGGGTAAGTACAGCAAAGCGTTCGCGCGGCCGGAAGCCATGAGCGAAGCGCAGATTGCCGAGGTGATCGCCCGCTTTGCCGCCAGCGCGCACGCCGCCGAACGGGCCGGGTTTACCGGCGTGCAGATCCACGCGGCGCATGGCTACCTGATCTCTCAGTTTTTGTCGCCGCTGGCCAACCAGCGCAGCGATCGTTGGGGGGGCGAGCTGGCGAATCGCGCCCGCCTGCTGCTGGAGGTGGTGCGCGCGGTGCGCCAGCGGGTCTCGCCAGGTTTTTGCGTGGCGGTAAAGCTCAATTCCGCCGATTTTCAGCGCGGCGGCTTTTCGCCGGACGAAGCCCGGCAGGTGTTGCTGATGCTCAACGAACTGCCGGTCGATCTGGTGGAGTTATCGGGCGGGAGCTATGAAAGCCCGGCGATGCAGGGCGAAACGGCAGACGACAGTACCCTGGCGCGTGAAGCCTATTTTCTGACCTTTGCCCGCGATCTCGCCGCAGTAGCCCGCATGCCGGTGATGACCACCGGCGGCATCACCCGCCCGACGGTGGCGCAACGGGTGCTGAACAGCGGCGTCGCGGTGGTCGGCATCGCCACCGCCATGGCGGAAATTCCCGATCTGCCGCGCCGCTGGCAAACCGGCGAAGCCCCTCATGCGCTGCCCGCGCCGGTAACATGGCGCGACAAAACGCTGACGCTGCTCGCCCGCATGGCGCTGATCAAACGCCGCATGCACGCTCTGAGCCGCGATCGGACGCGCAACGTGCGTTACTCCCCGCTGTGGTCGCTGCTCATCGATCGGTGGCGCACCCGCCGCACTCTGCGGCGCTATCATGCCTGGTTACGGCAACGTTAATGACCGCGGCGCCGGCAGACATGCCGGCACCGCACAAAAATCCCGCTGTTTTGATCGCGCTACGTAAAATCTGCAAGAAATCACCACTCTGGATACTGCGCTTTTAACGCTCGATTGCTTATATTCATCACAAATTTTGTGTATATAACCGCTATAGGACTTAAGGTGGTGAATAGATGAAAATAAGCCGCTATTTTCTATTTATGTTATTAATCGGAAATTCACCTTAATAATAAATGCATTAAAGAAGCAGCCAAAGGAAAGCAGAAAAGGATTTTTACGCAATGTTAAAAAAATGTTGTTTTCTGCCGGCAAAACCAACGGTCAACAAATCAACAACATATTGATGAGCCTAAGAAAAAACTAAACAATTCAAAACAAAATCGGCTATTGAGTCCCAGGCGAAAAAGCCATATATTGGTCGCGCTTTTCACAAGGCAGTTACTTTTCTAATTCATTAATTCAATCGTTGCGTCTTGAGACCTTCGGTTGTAGGAGAGATATGATGACGGATAAAGTCCGTATTGATACTTTAGTTGCAAACTCATTAAACGGAAACAATGAAACCTATTTGGCGCGTCAAGCCGAATTTGAGTCGAATGTTAGGAGTTATCCGCGCAAATTGCCGTTGGCAATTGCGAAAGCCCAGGGCGTTTGGATCACTGATGTTGAGAATAATCAATATCTTGATTGCCTGGCCGGGGCGGGAACGTTGGCTCTTGGACATAATCACCCCGACGTCCTGCAAAGCATCCAAAATGTCATTACCAGCGGCTTGCCGTTACATACTCTCGATCTCACGACCCCGTTGAAAGATCGTTTCTCCGATTACCTGCTCTCTCTGTTGCCTGGCGAAGGCAAAGAGTATTGCCTGCAGTTCTGCGGCCCGTCCGGCGCCGATGCGGTGGAAGCCGCGCTGAAGCTGGCGAAAAAGCACACCGGCCGTTCCGGCGTGATCAGCTTCTCCGGCGGTTATCATGGCATGACCCACGGCGCGCTGTCGGTCACCGGCAACCTGTCGCCGAAGGCGGCGATCAACGGCATGATGCCGGAAGTGCAGTTCATGCCTTATCCGCATGAATACCGCTGCCCGCTGGGCATCGGCGGTGAAGCCGGCGTCAAGGCGCTGACCTACTACTTCGACAACCTGATCAACGACGTGGAAAGCGGCGTGCGTAAACCGGCTGCGGTGATCCTGGAAGCCGTTCAGGGCGAAGGCGGTGTTAACCCGGCGCCGGCCGAGTGGCTGCAGCGCATCCGCAAAGTGACCCAGGAACACGGCATTCTGCTGATCATCGACGAAGTTCAGGCCGGTTTCGCCCGTACGGGCAAGCTGTTCGCCTTCGAACACGCGGGCATCGAGCCGGACATCATCGTGATGTCGAAAGCGGTCGGCGGCGGCTTGCCGCTCGCGGTGCTGGGCATCAAAAAAGAGTTCGACGCCTGGGAACCGGGCCACCACACCGGCACCTTCCGCGGCAACCAGCTGGCGATGGCCACTGGCCTGACCACCCTGCAGTACCTGAAAGAGCATAAGGTCGCCGACAAAGTGGCCGCTCAGGGCGAGTGGCTGAAAGGCAAGCTGGCCGAGCTGCAGAAACGTTATCCGGTGATCGGCCACGTCCGCGGTCTGGGCCTGATGATCGGCATCGAGATCGTCAAGCCGAACGAAGCGCAGGATCACATGGGCTGCTACCCGGCCGATGGCGAGCTGTCCGCGCTGCTGCAGAAGAAATGCTTCGAATCCGGTCTGATCCTGGAGCGCGGTGGGCGCAACGGCTGCGTGCTGCGTCTGCTGCCTTCGCTGCTGATCACCAACGATGAGCTGGGTATTTTCCTGGATAAATTTGAGCAGGCGCTGTTGGCCGCCGGCGTCAAGCCAGTCTGAGTGGAGCGAATGACCGCGATGTCCAAGTTAAACCCGATTCTGGCTTCCTCGGCGCACAGCGCCGAGGCTTACCGCCAGGCGATCGCGCAGAGCAGTGAAGCTGTCGTGCAGTGGCTGCAACAGCCCGAGATGTATCAGGGCAAAAGCGTTGCCGAACTGCGCGAGCGCATCCAGCTCGACTTCACCCCGCAAGGCCTGGGTAACCAGGCGGCGATCGAGCGCGCCATCGAGTACTTTTTGAAAGACAGCCTGTCGGTGCACCACCCGCAGTGCGTGGCGCACCTGCACTGCCCGAGCCTGGTGATTAGCCAGGCCGCCGAAGTGCTGATCAACGCCACCAACCAAAGCATGGACTCCTGGGATCAGAGCCCGTCTGCCACGCTGATCGAAATGAAATTGATCGAGTGGCTGCGCGCCCAGGTCGGTTACCAGCCCGGCGACGCCGGGGTGTTCACCAGCGGCGGCACCCAGAGCAACCTGATGGGGCTGATGCTGGCGCGCGATGCGTTCTTCGCGCGTCAGGGCCACTCCGTGCAGCAGGACGGTCTGGTGGGCGATCTGCGCAAGCTGAAAGTGTTCTGTTCTGAAAACGCCCACTTCTCGGTGCAGAAGAACATGGCGCTGATGGGCCTCGGCTATCAGTCCGTCACCCAGGTGAAAACCGATCGCTTCGCCCGCATGGACGTGAACGATCTGGCGGAAAAACTGGCGCAGGCGAAGGCCAACGGCGAGCAGGTGATGGCGATCGTCGCCACCGCTGGCACCACCGACGCCGGCGCGATCGACCCGCTGCGCGATATCGCGCGGCTGGCGGCGGAGCAGAAAATTTGGGTGCACGTGGATGCGGCCTGGGGCGGCGCGCTGCTGCTCTCCGAGCAGTACCGCGACTACCTGGACGGCCTGGAGTTGGTGGACTCTATCACCCTGGACTTCCACAAGCAGTTCTTCCAGACCATCAGCTGCGGCGCCTTCCTGCTGAAAGACGCGCGCCATTATGAGCTGATGCGCTATCAGGCGGCCTACCTGAACTCCGAGTTCGACGAGGCGCAAGGCGTGCCGAACCTGGTCTCCAAATCGCTGCAGACCACCCGCCGCTTCGATGCGTTGAAGCTGTGGATGGGGCTGGAAGCGCTGGGGCAGAAGCAATACGCCGAGATCATCGATCACGGCGTCACGCTGGCGCAACAGGTGGCGCGTTACATCGCTGACCAGGAATCACTGGAACTGGTGATGCAGCCGCAGCTGGCCAGCGTGCTGTTCCGTTACCGTCCGGCGCAGCTGGCGGCGAAAGGCGACGCGGCCGTCGCCCTGTTCAACCAGCGCATTGGTGACGCCTTGCTGGAATCGGGCCGCGCCAACGTCGGCGTGACCGAGTTCGATGGCGTGACCTGCCTGAAAATGACGCTGCTGAACCCGATCGTGACGCTGGAAGACATCAAGCTGTTGCTGGCGCTGGTCGAGAAAACCGCACAGCAGCTGCCGGCGTAACCCTCCGCCACTGCGCATTAAAAGCCGATAACGTTTGTTATCGGCTTTTTTATTGCCCATCAGAGAACAAGTGGCGCAGCGCTTACGCTGATATACTGCAGCAAACGCTTTCCCTTATTTCCAGCGCCACAGGATAAACGCATGACCGACCCGGATTTCAACCTGTTGATCGCGCTCGACGCGCTGCTGACGGCGGGCAGCGTTGCCGGCGCGGCGCGCCGTCTCGGTTTAAGCCCCTCGGCGATGAGCCGCACCCTCAGCCGACTGCGTGCGGCCACCGGCGATCCCCTGCTGGTGCGCGCCGGCCGTCATATGGTGCTGACGCCCTATGCCGAAACGCTGTGCGAGCGGGCGCGGCACGCGACGTTCGAAGCGCGCGCTGTGTTGCGCCCGGCGCAGGGAGCATTGGATCCCGCCGCGCTGGATCGTACCTTCACGCTGCGCGCCAATGACGGCTTCGTCGAGGCCTTCGGCCCGGCGCTGATCGCCGCCGCTGCCGAACAGGCGCCGCGGGCGCGGTTGCGCTTTGCGCCCAAGCCGGAGAAAAGCGACCGCCCCCTGCGTGAAGGGCTGGTCGATCTGGAGATCGGCGTGCTGGGTGACATGGGCCCGGAAATCCGCCTGCAAGCGCTGTTCCGCGATCGCTTCGTCGGTGTGATGAGAACCGCACATCCGCTGGCGCAGCAGCGCGAGATCGGCGCCGCCGACTACGCCGCCTGCGGCCACGTGGTGGCCTCGCGCAGCGGGCGCATCCTCGGGCCGGTAGACGCCGCGCTGGCGGAGCTGGGGCTGGCACGCCATATCGCCGCCGTGGTGCCGAGCTTTCCGGCCGCGCTGGCGGTGGCGCAAGCCTCGAACCTGTTGGCGTTGCTGCCCGCCTCTTTCCTGCAGGCTCAACCTGCCGATGGCCCGCTGCGCGTCTTCGAGCTGCCGGTAAGAACGCCGCCCATCACCGTCTCGCAGATGTGGCATCCGCGCCTGGACGCCGAGGCGGATCACCGCTGGCTGCGGCAGCTACTGCTGACGGTCTGCCGCCAACGCGTGCAGGAACCGCTTTGCCAATAGTGACAATGTCACTAAATTTTGCCCTGCTGATGTCGAGTGCTCCAGCCGACGGCAAACCCCCATAGCCTGAGGGTTGTTCCCCCTCGCGCGATGGGAGAACATAGCATTCACGATGCCTGACTCAGTGAAACACCCATGACGCTTCCCCCTCTCTGGCCGGTGTTCGACGGCCATAACGATCTGCTGCTCAACCTGTGGCTGCAGCATGACGACGATCCGGTCGCCGCCTTTTATTCCCGCGTCACGCCGGGCCACCTCGATTTCTCCCGCATGCAGCGCGGCGGATTCTGCGGCGGGCTGTTCGCGGTATTTATTCCCCCGGTCAGCTATATCGCCCAGATGCGTAATCAAACGCCGGAGGAGGCGCAGGCCGCCTTCGATCCGCTGGCGATCGCCGAACGGCAGATCGCTATCCTTTATCAGCTGGAACAGGCTTCCCAGGGGTGGCTGCGCATCTGCCGTACCGCCGCCGAGATAGAACAATGCCGCCTCAACCGGCAAATTGCCGCGGTGCTGCATATCGAAGGCGCCGGCATGATCGATGCGGAGCTGACGCAGTTGGAGGCCTTCTACCGGCTGGGCGTGCGCAGCATCGGGCCATTCTGGAATCTGCCGAACGCCTTCGGCACCGGCGTCAGCGGGCCGTTCCCCGGCTCCCCCGATACCGGCCCCGGCCTGACGCCGGCCGGCGAGGCGCTGCTCCGCGCCTGCAACCAGCGCCGCATCATGATCGACGTCTCGCACATGAACGAGAAAACCTTCTGGCAAACCGCCGCGCTGAGCCGCGCACCGCTGGTCGCCACCCACTCCAACGTCCACGCCCTCTGCCCGCAGCCGCGCAACCTGACCGACGCGCAGCTGGAGGCCATCGCCCAGAGCGGCGGGATAGTCGGCGTCAATTTCGGCACCGCCTTCCTGCGCGCTGACGGCAAACGTGACAGTGCAACGACCGACCTAACAGAAATTGTTAAACACGTTGAGTATTTGATCGCTAAACTTGGTGAAGATCGCGTGGGATTTGGCTCTGATTTTGACGGGGTCAACGTACCGCAACCGTTGGAGGACGCCGCCGGCCTGCCGCGCCTGACGCAAGCGCTGGCGCAGGCCGGGTTCGATAACCGGCTGCTGGAGAAGCTGACCTGGCGCAACTGGCTGAACGCGCTCGCCGCCACCTGGGGTGAA
The DNA here is from genome assembly GCF_000738675.1 of Serratia nematodiphila DZ0503SBS1. Lineage (NCBI taxonomy): Bacteria > Pseudomonadati > Pseudomonadota > Gammaproteobacteria > Enterobacterales > Yersiniaceae > Serratia > Serratia nematodiphila. Next base: position 3,594,050 of record NZ_JPUX01000001.1, read on the forward strand.
TAACCCGGTTACGCTTTAAAGGTTGCGATCTTCGTCACATTTCGCCAACATTGGGCCGGCCTAATGCGAAAATTTCTCATTGGGCTCGAACTATCACGATGCATGTAAAGGAGCACCGCTATGACTACCTGGACTAAACCTGAGTTTGTTGACCTGCGTCTGGGGCTGGAAGTGACGCTGTACATTTCCAACCGTTAATCGCCCGTCTGCCCGCCTTTCGCGCGGGCATTTCTTTCCCTTTTCTTCTGGTTTAGACATGCAGATAAAAGTTCTCGGCTCGGCAGCGGGCGGCGGCTTTCCCCAGTGGAATTGCAACTGCGACAACTGCCGCGGCGTTCGCGACCACAGCATCACCGCCACGCGCCGCACGCAGTCTTCCATCGCCGTCAGCGATGACGGTAAAAACTGGGTGCTGTGCAACGTTTCCCCGGACATTTGCCATCAGTTGCTGGCCTCGCCCGAATTGAACAATCCCGACGTGCTGCGCGGCACCGGCATCGGCGCGATCGTGCTGACCGACAGCCAGATCGATCACTGCGCGGGCTTGCTCAATTTGCGTGAGGGCTGCCCGCACCACGTCTGGTGCACCCCTGAATTGCATGACGATCTCAGCACCGGTTTCCCAGTGTTTCCCATGCTCTCTCACTGGAACGGCGGGTTGATTCATCACCCGGTAACGCCCGGCGAACCGTTCCGCACGGCGGTCTGTCCAAGCGTGCGCTTCACCGCCATTCCGCTGCTCAGCAACGCGCCGCCCTATTCGCCGTACCGCGATCGCCCGCTGCCGGGCCACAACGTGGCGCTGTTTATCGAAGATACCGCGCGCGGGGCCGGTCTGCTGTACGCACCGGGCCTGGGTGAGCCGGACGAGGCCTTGATGCCCTGGCTGCGCCGGGCGGATTGCCTGCTGATCGACGGCACGCTGTGGCGCGACAACGAGCTGGCCAACGCCGGCGTGGGGCGCAATACCGGCAAGGACATGGGGCACCTGGCGCTGGCGGAAGAGCACGGGCTGGCGGCCCTGCTCAGCGCCTTGCCCGCCAAACGCAAGATCCTGATCCACATTAACAATACCAACCCGATCCTCAATGAAGACTCCGCGGAACGGCAGAGCCTGACCGCCGCCGGCATCGAAGTGAGCTGGGACGGCATGAATATCGAACTGTAGGGAATCGCCATGACGCAACCACGCCCCCTGACGCCGCAGGCATTTGAAGCGGCGCTGCGCGCCAAAGGCGCTTATTATCATATCCATCACCCGTATCACATCGCGATGCACAACGGCGAAGCGACCCGCGAGCAGATCCAGGGCTGGGTGGCCAACCGCTTCTACTACCAGACCAGCATTCCGATCAAGGATGCGGCGATCATGGCCAACTGCCCGCAGCCGGAAACCCGCCGTAAATGGGTGCAGCGCATCCTGGATCACGACGGCTACGGCGGCAGCGAAGGCGGCATCGAGGCCTGGCTGCGCCTCGGCGAGGCCGTCGGCCTGCAGCGCGACGCCCTGCTTTCTGAACAGCTGGTGCTGCCCGGCGTGCGCTTTGCGGTGGACGCCTACGTCAACTTCGCGCGCCGCGCCTGCTGGCAGGAAGCCGCCTGCAGCTCGCTGACCGAACTGTTCGCGCCGCAGATCCACCAGTCGCGCCTCGACAGCTGGCCGCAGCACTATCCGTGGATCGACGCCGCCGGTTACGACTATTTCCGCAGCCGCCTCGGCCAGGCCAACCGCGACGTGGAACAAGGCCTGGCGCTGGCGCTGGACTATTGCGATACCGTTGAAAAGCAGCAGCGGATGCTGGAGATCCTGCAGTTCAAGCTGGACATTCTGTGGAGCATGCTGGACGCCATGAGCATGGCCTACACCCTGAACCGCCCGCCTTACTACAGCGTGACCGCCGCGCGGGTCTGGCACAACCAGAGGCTGGTGTAATGACGCTGAATCCTGAACACACCCCCGTCTTCCGCCGCGGCTACCGCCTGCAATGGGAGCCGGTGCAAAACAGCCACGTGATCCTCTACCCGGAGGGCATGGCCAAGCTGAACGACAGCGCCGCCGCCATCTTGCAGCTGGTCGACGGCCACACCACGCTGAACGGCATCATCGCGCAGCTGAACGCCCGCTTCCCCGGCGCCGAAGGGTTGGCGGACGACGTGCTGGAATTTTTCCAGCGCGCCTACGAACAAAAATGGGTGACCTTCCGTGACTGAACCACGTGCGCCGGCGGTGAATCCGCCCCTCTGGCTGCTGGCGGAGCTGACCTACCGCTGCCCGCTGCAGTGTCCGTACTGCTCCAACCCGCTCGATTTTGCCGCGCAGGAAAAAGAGCTGACTACCGCGCAGTGGATAGAGGTGTTTCGCCAGGCGCGGGCGATGGGCAGCGTGCAGCTCGGCTTCTCCGGCGGCGAGCCGCTGGTGCGTAAAGACCTGCCCGAGCTGATCGCCGCCGCGCGCGATCTCGGGTTTTACACCAACCTGATCACCTCCGACATCGGCCTGACCGAGAAGAAACTGCAAACCTTCGCCGACGCCGGGCTGGATCATATTCAGATCAGTTTTCAGGCCAGCGACGAAACGCTGAACGCCGCCCTGGCGGGCTCCGCCAGGGCGTTTCAGCAGAAGCTGGCGATGGCCAGGGCAGTCAAGGCGCTCGGCTACCCGATGGTGCTCAACTTCGTGTTGCATCGCCATAATATCGGCCAGATCGACCGCATCATCGAACTGGCGATCCATCTGGATGCCGACGACGTCGAGCTGGCGACCTGCCAGTTTTACGGCTGGGCGCACCTGAACCGCGAAGGGCTGCTGCCGACCCGCGAACAGATCGCCGAGGCAGAAGCGGTGGTGAAACGCTATCGCGAGCGCATGGCCGCCGACGGCAAACTGGCCAACCTGCTGTTCGTCACGCCGGATTACTACGAGGAGCGGCCTAAAGGCTGCATGGGCGGTTGGGGGGCCATCTTCATGAGCGTGACGCCGGAAGGCATGGCGTTACCCTGCCACAGCGCCCGTCAGTTACCGATTACGTTTCCGTCGGTGCTGGAGCACGATCTGCAGCATATCTGGTACCACTCCTTCGGCTTTAACCGCTATCGCGGCTATGACTGGATGCCGGAGCCCTGCCGGTCCTGTTCGGAGAAAGAGCAAGACTACGGCGGCTGCCGCTGCCAGGCGTTCATGCTGACCGGCAACGCCGACAACGCCGACCCGGTGTGCGGCAAATCGCCGCACCACGGCACCATTCTGGCGGCGCGTGAAGCGGCGAATCGCTCGCAGATCGGTATCGATCAGCTGCGCTTTCGCAATCAGACCAATTCCCGACTGATCTTCAAGGGCTGACGATGACACTCGCCGCCTCATGGCAGCTCGATAACGGTTTGGCCGTCAGGGCGATAAGCACCCCGGCCGCTGAGAGCGCAGCCGCGCTGGTGTGCATCGAAGCGGGCAGCTTTCAGGCGCCTGCCGCCTGGCCCGGCCTGGCGCATCTGCTGGAGCATATGCTGTTTCGCGGCAGCGCGAACTTCAGCGCGCAAGATGGGCTGATGGGCTGGACGCAGGCGGCCGGCGGCCGGCTAAACGCCACCACCCAGGCCACGCAAACCGCGTTTTTCTTTGAAGTGGGCGCTGACCCTCTGGCGGAGGGGGTGGCTCGGCTGAGCGATATGCTCGCCGCCCCGCAGCTGGCGGCTGAGGCAATCGCCCAGGAGATCGAGGTCATCGACGCCGAATACCGCCTGCTGCGCGCCGACGGTGAAACCCGCTGCGAAGCGGCGCAGCGGCAGATGTTCAGCGGATTTGACGCGTTGCATCGCTTTCATATCGGCAGCCGCGCCGCTTTCGGCAGCGATATTTCCGCATTGCAGCAGGCGTTGCGGCAGTTTCACCACCATTATTACCGCGCACCGAACATGACGCTGTGGCTGCAAGGCCCGCAATCGCTCGATCAGCTGCATGCGCTGGCACAGCGCTACGGTGGCGGCCTGCCGTCGGGCAGCGCCACGCCGCCCGAGACATTGCCGCCGCTGGCCGCCGGACAAGATTACACGCTGTCTCTTCCCGGCGCGCCGCAGCTGCGGCTGGTGTTTGCCCTGCCGCACTGCCGTTCACGCGGCTGGCTGCGACGGCTTGAGCGTTTATTGCTGGACGATGCCCCAGGCGGGCTGCTGGCACGGCTGCGCGCGCACGCGTGGGGCGACGCCGTTCGTCTGGATTATGCCTGCTGCGGCGAAAACAGCGCCCTGCTGAGTTTTATTTTCACCGTCAATCACGGCTCGGCGTCTGACGCCGCCCATATCGAAAGCGCCTTGCTGGCATGGCTGCAGGCGCTGAACTCGCTGACACCGGGCCAGCTTGCGCATTTCGGGCAACTGGCGAACCGCGATTTTCACCGTTTGGCGCCGCTCGATCAGCTGCGGGCCCGGGCATTGGGGCTGCCGCCGACGGAACAGCATGACGACTGGACACGGCAACTCGCTATGCTGATGGCAGCGCCGCGCCGCCGCCTGGCCGTGCTGCCCGAGGGGGGCGGTGAAACGCGCGAAATCCAAGGGCTGCCGCTGACCCTTGGCCCCTTCGTCGGCGCCGCGCTGACGCCTACAGTGGAGCCTTTCCGCTTTTTCTCCGCTTCGGCGGCGCTGCCGATACCGCCCTTGCCGGCCGGCCAGGCGCCGCTGCAGCATCTACGTTCCGGCGAGGCGCAGCCGGTGCTGTTGCTGCGCCCATCGTCGCATGGCGCACTCAGCGAAGAACAGGCCTGTGGTTTGCAGGCGGCATTGCGCCCCGGAGCGGCCGAGTTAGCGCATCGGGAGGGACATTTAAGCGTCGAACGCCACCAGGGTGTGTGGCTGCTGCAGCTGGCGGGCAGCCACGGGCTGATCTGCCACGGCCTGAACGTCGTGAACCGAGCCCTGGCGGCGCAGCCGCCGGCCGTCATCAACGAGGCGGCGAGAAACCTGCGCCACGCGCAGTTAAAACAACAAAACGATATCGCCATTCGCCGCCTGTTAGCCCAATTGCCGGCGGCGTTGAACGTCTCTACGGCAACCGCGCCACACTGGCATGCCACCCTGGTCGGCGGCGATGGCGAGTTAAAACGGCGGCTGTCACATTTGCTGTATGACTTCCCCTACGCCATAACGGCTGAGCCGCAAACGCCGCCGCGTTTACATCCTCCTGTCACGCTGACGGAAAGCGGCGCCGAACACGCCTTGCTGAAATTTTACCCGCTGCAAAGCGATGAAGCCGAAGGCCGCTGGGCGCTGCGCGTGCTGGCCCGGCTTTACGCGCCGCGCTATTTTCAGCGGCTGCGCGTGGAACGCAACGTGGGCTACGTGGTGCAATGTGCCTTCCACCGCTGCACCCATGCCGAAGGCCTGCTGTTCGCGCTGCAATCCCCGACGTTCACCGCGGAACAGCTGCGGCAGTTAACCGACGAATTCTTGCAGCAGATGCATCATGAGCTGACGCACGTTAGCGTTGGTGAGCTGGAGCAAACGCAACAGGCGCTGCAACAAAACTTGCAACGCCTCAGCGCCGAGCCGTTGCAACGCGCGCGGGAGATTGCGTTGGAAAATCGCGCGACCATTGCTGCCGCTGCGCCAATCACGCTGACACAACTGTTGCACTGGCAACAGCGGCTGTTCGTTGCCGGCTGATATTGCGCCGGTGTCCACCCGACGCAATATAAACGCAGCAAGGCAACGAATAACCAAGGGGACGATATCTCAGAAAGTCGTGAGCGGAGCGACGTGAAACGTGATGACCGCGTTCAGAAGCGCCGGCCGAGGCCGAGGGATAAGAAGGCGTTGTTGGCTAGTTATTTCTCTTCAAGATCTTTCCTGTCTCTGCCCAGATTTGACTACGGTAATGATCGTCTTCCTGAGAGAAGAAAAGTACGGTTAGCCCATCCTTGTCCAACAGCGCAATGCCATCGGGGGCAGGACGCCATGCGGCAGGCTCTTGCGGCAATACGTCTGGCGTGCAATCAGACAAGAATTTCAGGCTATAGCCGCCAGCCGAATCCACACTCTCCGTATTGAGCTGCACAACACAAGATTTTGATTTATCACTGACCGTCCACTGCCCGGATAGCGTTTCGGCGGAAGGTAAAACCAGGCTGCTTGCCATAGAGACTCCTGAAAACAAGAATATTATTCCGACAAGAATAAATTTATACATAGGTGGCCCATGTGAAACGGTGGGCATCATCGCCCACCGTTGCCATTTTAAACGATAAAATCAACAGCGACGTCAGCCTGTCCAACGATGTGCACCAGGAAGTCTGGATTTGCACCGCCCTGGATGTTGAAGGCCAGTTCACTCAGATTGTTCTGGCTATCATAGGACAATAGCGCCTCACCGGCCTGCCCGCTGAAATGATCGACGAACTGAATGAAATCACTGCCTTTATCGCCTTGGTTGAAGAAGGACAGATCGATCTTGTCCTTGCCTGACTCAAAGTCCCAAATTGTATCAGGTGCCTGAACAGGCGAGTCATTAAGATCAGAGAAGACAAAAATGTCATTACCGTCTCCTCCCCATAATTGATCCTGACCAGCCCCGCCGTAAATAACATCATTGCCGGCGCCGCCTTTGAGCGTATTGTCTGCGTGATTCCCAACGATAATGTCATTACCTGAGCCCCCTATCGCGTTTTCGATGGTGACACCGGCAGCGATGGAAACATTCCCTTTTAATCCCCCGACGTCGGAGAAAGCGCCTTCGTTCAGGTTGATACGTTGATTTTGGCTATACCCCGAGAAATCAAGGGTATCATTACCACCTGCATCCCAGACAGACATCACCAGCTTGTCGTGGCTGCCCTTGAGTGTATAGAAGTCTCGGCCTGTATTTGAATTAAACCCGTAAACGGTGTCGCCGGTTCGGGTGGTCATGTTGGCACCGTAAAGATGTTGGATGGCCGCGATATCATCAACCAGCGGTGCAGCGGCATAGTAGTGACCATGATCCGCATCGGTAATGGATTCATTCCAGTAACTCATTACGCTAAACTGCCGGGTATCTTCGGCGTAAACTGCCTTGGTATAATTTGGGCTTCCTTGCCCCGCATTATACGTTCCCGGATGATCTAACCCGAGAGTATGGCCAACTTCGTGGGTAATGGTTAAACGGCCGTAATTACCCAGCTCAGGATGCAAGTTTTCAGAATGGTTCTTAATATTATACCAACTTTGCCCATCAGAATTGTATCCTCTGTAGTCATTGCCATTATATGAGAATGGTTTCAAGGCATACGCTTGCCCTTTCCCCTCATAATTCCCAAAAGTAATATTGGAAGGTTGATCCGATGCCACTTCGACAAACTTTAGGTTGGCAACATCGGCCCAGGATTGCAAAGATAACTTCGCCTGCTCTTGTTGATGTTGCGTGAACGCACTTAGCCCCGTATCGCGTTCTGAGGAGCGGTGGCCCAGATTCAGTTCTTTATATTCCCAATCCGGGAATGAATAGGTCACCGTCGCATCTTTGCCCGTGACGTGAACGCCATTCCAGGTTTTATCGCTGCGCGTTATCTGCAACCCCGCATCATTTATGTCATAGGACGGTTTATTATTGATCGTCAAACCATTCCCGCGCTCATGGTAGTGAATAAGATCGTTAACACTGTCCCAACCTGTTTTGTTTCCATTCATGGTATTACCCATAGCTTTCTCCACAAAGAAGCTAGTATTAATATGACATCCGAAATGTCTCTTAGGGTTAATCAAAGTCCTGAGAATAGCGGTAACCCGATACGCCCCATTCTTTTTGCCAATTCCTTTACACCCAGAGAGTAAATTTAATTTTAACTGCCCGAGGCCTCCTTACCCATGATTGAGAACGTATGCAACTCCGTGAGATCGCGATATATCCGCGAAAAATGCGTGGAAATAATAGACCGCCTTGATCCGGCCATGGCTTAATACCTAAATCTGCTGGTTGAGGCTAAGTGAAGATGCCGCCCAAGAGGCCTGATGACAGCAGCCGTTCGATACATTGTCTCGTTGCCAGAGACCACAGCAGACGTGGTCTCGTGTGATGAACGTTGCCTGTCGTCCGAACCGCTACCTGGGGATCATTACGTGAATGCATTTGCGACACCATCCAGTTTTGCTAATGATTATCATTCGCGAGGCTATCTCACACGTCAGCAAAGTGTCAACAGATGAAACAAAACATTTCTTGATTTATATCATCACTTTTCTCGTAATCGCCCGGGAACCGTGCTTTGGCACCTGTTGAAACGTGCATGAAATGGTGAGCATCACCGCCATAAGCGAGGATTTCTTCAGTATTGGTGCATAGCGCAAGCAAAATGCCGAGCGCAACAACAGCATGGCAGCTAAACATTTCGCCACATTGAAACATCAATATTGATTACTTTTTCAGACAGTAAAACATCGTGGTCGGAGCACTTATTTTTCGATGCAATATAAGAGGGGCTTATAAATAACAGGAGTATTCCTAATGCGTTCTTGCGTAATCTATTTCATGCTACCAGGCCGGTTTTTAGCCGCGCCCGCTGGCTATTCCCATTTTCATTGGCAATGACTATATTGAAAGAGGCTCTGCTATAGAGCAAGAATATGGGTAATTTTCCGAGGAAATACCGCATGACCCTGTTGCCCAAGCAGAGTAATAACAAAAATCCGATTGATCTCTATAGCGAAATCGTAGACGACTTGCCGGGTCTGATTTGCTTCGGCAACCGCCTTGGCGGTTACTTCAATAAGCAGTGGCGCGACTATACCGGCGCCATCGCCGGTGAGCATGCCGCCGCAGACTGGCTCGATGCACTGCATCCCGACGATCGCGATCGCCTGGCCGCGCAATGGCGCCAGGCGATCGTTGCCCTCTCCTCGTTCGCCGGCGAAGCCCGTCTGCGCGAGCGCAGCGGCGCCTACCGGTGGTTTATGCTGGCGTTTAACGCCCGTCAGGACGGCATGGCGCAGGAGCCCAGCTGGTACCTCACCGCCACCGACATCCATCCGCAAATGCTGCAACGCCAGCAAAACGTTCAGGCGCTCTCTATCCAGCAAGACATGCTGGACGCCAGCGTCGACTGCATCAAAGTGATCAATCACGACGGCACGCTGCGCCACATGAATCGCTCCGGCAGCCTGGCGCTCGGTCTTGATCCGGCGCAAAAAGAGTTTGGCATGCCCTGGCTGGGGCTGCTGTCCCCCGAGATCCGTCGCCGCGGCAGCAAGGCGCTGCGCAACGTCAGAGCCGGAAAAAATGCGCGCTTCACCGGATTGAGCGTGACGCCTCAGGGTAAAAAACAGCACTGGGACAACATTCTCACACCGGTCAGCGATGAACACGGCGCCGTGGCCGAGATCTTGTGCGTCTCGCGCGACGTGACGTCGCAACGCGTGATGGAACAACGTCTGTTGCTCGCCAGCGAATATGACGAATTGACCGGCCTGCCCAACCGGCGCTTATTCAAGAAAAAGCTGAAGCAAGAGATGAAACGCGCCCTGCACGGCAAAAAGTCGCTTGGGCTGATGCTGCTGGATCTTGACCACTTCAAGCTGGTGAACGACACGCTGGGCCACGCGGCGGGCGACCATCTGCTGCGGGTCTTGGGTAAAAGGCTCAGCGCCTGCATGAGTGCGCATTCGTTCGTCTCCCGCCTCGGCGGCGACGAGTTCGCCGTGGTGATCAGCGATGTCGAAAACGAGCAGGATATTTTCCGCATCGCCAACAAGTTTCTGCTGCAGTTGGAGACGCCGATCACCCACGGCGGCAAGACGCTGCATTGCGGCATGAGCATCGGCGGCGCCATCTATCCCAAAGACGCTCGCGACGCTTCGGAGCTGATGAAATGCGCCGATACCGCGTTGTATGAACTGAAAGACGGCGGCCGCGGCGGCGTCTACATGTTCGATCGCAAGATGATGGACAAAGCCCGCGCCCGCGCCAGCCAGCTCAACTACGCGCGCCAGATCGTGCGCGACAACTGCATCCGCCCCAGCTACCAACCGAAAGTCTGCCTGATCGACGGCAGCATCGTCGGCTTTGAAGCGCTGCTGCGCTGGCACTGCCCGCAAAACGGCGTACAGCTGCCGGCGACGGTAAGCGAGGCGTTCAACGACTACGAATTGGCAACCAAGATCAGCGAAGCCATGCAGCTGAAAGTCTTCGCCGATATCGCCCGCTGGCGCGCGGCCGGCGTGGCGGTGCGGCCTATTTCGCTGAATGTGTCGCCGATCGAGTTTTTACGCGACAACTACGCCGAAACCTTCCTGCAACGCCTGCTGAAGTTCCACATTCCCCATCACCTGATCGAACTGGAAGTGACCGAACACGCGTTCAACAAGCACGGTTCGAAATACGTACTGCGCGCGCTGCAAATGCTCAAAGAGATGGGTATCCGCATCGCGCTGGACGACTTTGGCACTGGCCACTCCTCATTCAGCCATATCATGGATTACCCGCTGGACTGCATTAAGCTGGACTGCGACTTTATTCAACGCATGAACACCGAACCGGCGATCCTGGCGATCGTGGAAAGCATCGGCATTCTCGGTCAAAAACTGTCGATCGATATCATCGCCGAAGGCGTGGAAACCGAGCAGCAGCGCCAAACGCTGTGCGAAGCCGGTTTCCATATCGGCCAGGGTTTTCTGTTCAGCCGGGCGGTGGAGTCCCAGCAGGTGCCCGAGTTGCTGCAGGCGATACTTCAGCCTGCCGAAGGCGGCATGGCGAATCGTTAAATCGGCATCGCATGCCCCACATTCGGGGGGTTGATCCCCCCCTCTTTTCCTCTGCTTGTTTCACGCCTCCCGCACCGGAATATTTGTGAGAGCCCTCACAAAGCATAAACGTATCTTTACATTTTTGAACGGTTAAGCTTCCGTTCTGTCAGATTTGAGTGTATTCCAGAGCGTCAAAACGATTCTTTTTCCACTCAATTGGGAACGTTACCGGAGACTTGTTAAGAAATAGTTAATTTAAATCAATGCACTACAAATAATAGCAGGAGGTACTGCGATGCACGAAAGGCAAGAGAAGAATGCAATGTTCATTTCGTTCGATGCCGTCTCGGTCTCGGGGATCACGGTGGAAGCAATGAAGATTGCCAAACGACTGCAAGCCTGTGGATTTCGCTCTTATCTTGATCTGGGATACGACATCAAGATTGATAAGGGAAACTTTAATAAACCCTATCAGCATGAGCATGACATCTACCGCGATGTCTTTACGCTGGTCCGCCTGGACGACATCACGTCGATTCGAGATTACCACCCCGCCTTTCTCGACTACGCACACGCGGCGTTGATCGGCCAGAAAACGCCCATTGACGAGCAAGAAAAAGCCGCTTTGTTGCATACCATCGCGTTGACGGCGCGGCAGCTGGCGGATCGCCTCGTCGCCCAATGGGAAGCGCTCGCAGTCAGCCATGTGGTGGTGGAAAACGGCACGCTGCCGGAAAACATCATCTATACCAAAGCGCTGTATCTGGCGATCGAAGATTATGGCCGACGTTATCGACTGACGCGTTTCGTCATCTGGCGCGATCATGACCTGATGTGGAACAGCGAAAAAAAGGTGCTCAAATACGGCCCGCCACCTTATTCTCACGCCATCAAACCTATCCCTTCAAAATACATTACCTATGTCACGCTCAATCACGATCTGAAGCAAAAGCTGGAGGCCTGGTGCAATCATGATGTCCATGTCGAGGTAAAGAAAAATACCTATGACTTCTCGGACAGTCACGAAAGAACGAATGTCAGAAAGCAGATGAATATTCGCGATAATGATCTTCTCATTGCCAGAACCACCCGCATCATCCCTCAGAAAAGATTGGACCGCGATATTATGCTGATCAGCCGGCTTAACGATTTATTTATCCGCGACCACAACACTCGACGCGCCTATTTGGCGATCGCCGGCAATGAATATGAAAACCCGTCATGTTATCTGCAACTCGCCAAATTGGCGCAGGAACTGAATGTTCTCCCCTATGTCAAATTCGTCGGCATGCTTCCCCATGTCGATATGCGCTCGGAAAACGACGCGTTTTGCATAGAGGACCTCTATCACTCTTGCGACCTGGTCTCTTTTCTCACCTCGTATGATTATGATAGCTATGGCAATCCTATCGGTGAAGCGATCAGTTGTCGCCGTTGCTATATCACCACTCGCTACGAATATTATCACGAAGTCTACGGCCGGCATGGGTTTGAAGCGCCCGTCATGCCGATCTCCGAGTTACAGGATGGGCCGCCGAACGACGAATTCATCCAGGAAGTCTACCGGTTCATTAATAACAAGGAGCAGATGAAGCGCGTGGCGGAAAAGAATTACGCGCTGGGCAAGCGAATTTTATCCAACAACGTCATGGAGTTCTTAAATATCAGCTAATCATCGAATAACGTGACATTTCATTTTCAGACAAGCCATTTCTAACTGTGGACTTTCATTAGCCCTTGGAGGATCTATGCGTGATACTGTTTTTGTGTCTGTCGTACTGCCCGTTTATAATGAAAGCGACCGTATTGAGGCGGTTTTACTTTCGCTGTTCAATCAGCACACCAAGAATGAATTAATCACCCACGACACTTACGAACTGATTGTCGTTGATAACAACTCCACCGATGATTCCGTCGCTAAAATAAACGCGTTTAGTGAAAGGCATCCGGCTATGGCCATTCATGTTATCGCCGAAACGGTGCAGGGTGTCTCCTCGGCTAGAAAACGCGGCATGGACTATGCGTCGCTGCGTTCTAAAGCCCGCGACAGCCGGCTGGGAAATAAACGCAAGCACTATATCGTTTCCGCCGATGCCGATTGCACCGTGGATGCATTTTGGCTTTACGAGCTGGTGAATACCATGATCGAGCAACAAGGCGACCTGGGCACCTGCAACTATTACTACCCTCCCGCAGAGTTTGAGCACCGCCCTAACCTGTTCCGCGAGATCCAAAAAACGCTGCGTCTGCGCGAATTTTCGTTCTCCCTGTTCGGCGGCTTCCCCGACGGCAAAGGGTTCGGGGTGGAGCGCAGCCTGTATGACGCGGTAGGCGGCATCGAAATCTTCTACCAGCTCAACCATGGCCGCTTTGTCGAACACCTGTCCGACGACTGGGACTTCGGCATTAAGGTCATCGCCTACGGCGGCAAGCCGGTTTACGCTCGCCATGCTTACGTTGAGATCAACAGCCGCCGGGTGGACACCATTCTCGATGAGGTGATCAACGGCATCGCCTACGGTAAGGACGGCATCATTATCATGAAGGACGTCCGGCCGGACGTTGAGCGGCAGAAAACCGCGCTGGCGGACGCCACGCCGGCGGAGGCGAAACTGGCCTGGGACTACTCGATCAAGGACTACACGCCAAAGAATATCTTACTGCCGGTGCTGCTCAATCCGTATCTGCTGTTGGAAAACAGCGAAGTGCGCGATTTCTTCTCCGGCCCGCTGGCCGACAGCCTCTACCGCCGCATTCACGAGCTGAAACACGAGATGCGCATCATCGATTTCAAACCGATCCATGCCTACAAAACCCCCGCCTATCGGCTCTACCTCGAATTTCGCGATGCGCTGTTTGCCGCCATGCGGCGCGCCGTCGGTGACGATATCGGCTTCCCGCCCGCATTGCCGGCCTGCTTCGATACGGTCAAAGACGAGGATTTCACCCGCTTTGTTTATTACTTCTGTGAAGACCGCGAGTCCGGCGAAGCCCACAACTATTTCGGCAACGGAGGGGTATTCTGATGAACGACGAAGCCTTGCACTCATTGCTGGATATCGATGAAAACTATCCCACGCCGCGGGTGAACGCGTTCCTGGCGCAACCGGAAAACCGGGCCTTTCTGGAGTACGTCCATAAGGATCCGTTCGGCTGTCACGTGTTCCCCGGCGATCTCGTCGACTACCCGCTGGCCGCGTTTTTTGCCGATATGGAGGCCGACATTCGCCAGGCGGGCAAAATCCACCTCTGGGCCTATATCCCGACCTGCCGCTATCGCTGCCATTTTTGTCAGTACCCCACGGTGATCCTCAATCCCAAGGCGCCCGCCTCTCAGGCGGTATTCCGCGATTTGGTCGATTTCAACATCAAGGAGGCGCAAATGTGGCTGGCGCGCGTGCCCAGCCTGGCCGAAGTGGAAATCGGCGAATTCAACGTCTTTGGCGGCACGCCGTCCTTGCTGCCGGAGCCGGAACTGCGCCGCATGATGGCCTTCTACTTCAGCCACTTTAACTTCACCAACGCCACCCTGCGCTTCGAAGGGGAGCCCGGCACCCTGAACAAAGCCTATCTGGCGCTGCTGAAAGAGCTCGGCTTCAGCAAAATCAGTTTCGGCACCCAATCCTTCAATGACGACATCATCACCGCCTGCGGGCGCATGCACTCGGCCGAAGAGTGCGTGGAGACCATTCATCACGCGCGCGCGCTCGGCATTGATTGGGTCAGCGTGGATCTCATTTACGGCATGCTGGGCCAAAGCGTGGACGACGTGAAATACGACATGGAAAAAGCCCTCGAGCTGAATCTGTCGCACGTCGTCTGCACCAAGCTGCACATGGATGAGTTTATTAAAAATCGCACCGGCGTCTCGGGCGAGCGCGAAAGCCTGTGGCAGAAAAAGGGGCTGATCAGCATCAACAACCTGCGCTTCCCTGGGCTGGGCAAACAGTACCAAATGCGCGAGCTGGTCGAGAACTACCTGAATGGCGGCTATACCGAACACCCCACCATGTACTTTCACCGCAATGACCAACAGCCGGAAAAGTGGAAAGCGCTCATCACCGATCTCGACAAGCAGTATCCGGAAGTGGCGATCGGTTTGGGCGGTAGCTCCAAATCGACGCGATCCGAAGCCATCAACATCACCGGCTACAAGAAGTACAAGGAAGCGCTCAACCAAGACCGCCTGCCCATCGAGGAAAGCCGCGGCTTCTCCCCGATCCAGCGTGAAGTGAACGCCTTCAAAATGGCGCTCTCCACCTTGCTGCCGGTGGACGATCGGGTGTTTAAACGGCGCTTTGACGGCAACAGCCTGTTTGCCAACCCGGTCATCCGCCGCACGTTGAAAACCCTGGTGGATAAAGCGCTGGTCACCGTCGATGGTTCGTGCGTTACGCTCACGCCCATCGGCG
Organism: Serratia nematodiphila DZ0503SBS1; assembly: GCF_000738675.1. Lineage (NCBI taxonomy): Bacteria > Pseudomonadati > Pseudomonadota > Gammaproteobacteria > Enterobacterales > Yersiniaceae > Serratia > Serratia nematodiphila. Next base: position 3,609,163 of record NZ_JPUX01000001.1, read on the forward strand.
TCACGCTGGTCGAAGCCATTATCAATACCCAATTTTCCGCCGCATTCGCCAATCAGGAGTGAAAGATGACGACGACAGTCTCCGATCCCAAACCGGTATTCAGCTTCTATTACATCGGCATCGATACCGAAGCCGGCGTCACGCCACAACAGTTTGAAACCTTCGTGCGCGAACAAGGCGTACATATCCCCTGTTATCCCGGCTGGCGCTGGACGTTGCTGCGCGGCCTGCGCGGCGAACGCGTCGGGCAATACCTGATGCTGTACGAGATTGACAGCGCCGAGCAGCGCGATCGTTACGTCACCGCCACCGGGCAGCGAACGGCGCACGCGCACGAATTCTGGCGGCGGCATGCCGCCGCGCAGGAAATCCTCGCCGAGTGGCGAAAACTGGGCACCTACAGCCTGCTGCCGACGCTGTTCAGCGATTATCGCCTGCTGGCTGAGAACAGAAAAAGCGACGTGCCGCCCGGCCCGCGTTACCGGGAACGGCCGGGCGAACCGCCCGAGGCGCGCATTATCGGCATCCACAATCTGGCGCTGCGCGAAGGCGTGACCCCGGCGCAATTCGAACGCTTTATCGCCGAAAATCACCATCGCATTGAGGATTATCCGGGCTGGAAGTTTCACTTGCTGAAGGGAGAGCGCGGCAATCGGCTCGACCAGTACGCGGTGATGATGGAAATCGTCAGCCTGGCGGCGCTGGACGTGTTCTATCCGGAGCCCGATATCGCCACCGACGAAGCGGCAACCTTCGCCAAAGCGCATCGCGACACCAAGCAAATGTATGAAGAGTGGAAGCAACTGGCGTCATTTTCCGGTTCACCGCAGATTTATACCGATTATCTGTCCGTCGCGCAGAGCCGATCGTCATGATGCTGCCTTGGCTAACCGGCGAGGCCGCAGAGAATCATCGCCGGCAAATCGCCACCCGAGCGATCTTCTTCCTCGCCGGGTTGGGCATGGCCGCCTGGGCGCCGTTGATCCCTTTCGTGAAAGCGCGATTGGGCATCGATGACGGTGCGCTCGGTTTGCTGCTGTTTTGCCTCGCCGCCGGCTCCATGGCGATCATGCCCTTCGCCGGTTATCTGATCGCCAAACTGGGGTGCCGCGCCGTGTTGCTGGGCGCAGGCGCCTTGCTGTGCATCGACTTGCCGCTGTTGGCGTTACTCGATGAGCCGCTGTTGATGGGGGCGGCATTGGGGGTGTTTGGCGCCGTCAACGGCATCATGGATGTGGCGATGAACTCACAGGCGATAATCGTCGAGCGGGAGAGCGGCCAGGCGAAAATGTCCGGTTTTCATGGCTTCTACAGCCTTGGCGGCATTGCCGGTGCCGGCGGCGTCAGTCTGTTGCTGCTGGCGGGCCTCGCCCCGGCCCAGGCCATCGGCCTGATCGCCCTCCTCATCGCGATCCTGCTGCTGATCGTCGCCGGCGATTTACTGGCGCACGGCGGCATCGACGAGCGGCGACGGGGCGGCGCGCGGTGGGCGCTGGCCCACGGCAAGATCCTGTTTATCGCCCTGCTCTGTTTCTTCGTGTTCCTGACCGAGGGGGCGATGCTCGACTGGTCGGCATTATTCCTGCATGCCGAGCGCGGCGTGGCCAAATCGCAGGCGGGGATCGGGTTCACGCTGTACGCCGTCGCCGTGGCCTGCGGGCGGCTGTATGGCGACAGGCTGATCGGCGCCGTCGGGCGCTTCCGCACCCTGCTGCTCGGCAGCCTGTGCGCTGCGGCAGGCGTGCTGTTGACCGTCACCGTCCCTCTGGCATCGGCCGCCTTTGGCGGGTTGATGCTCGCCGGCCTGGGCATCGCCAACATTGTTCCCATTCTGTTCAACGCCGTCGGCAATCAAAAACAGGTGCCGCCTGGCCAAGCGTTTCCGGCCGTGACGCTGGTCGGCTATCTCGGCTTATTAACCGGCCCGGCGCTGATCGGTTTTATCGCCAATTACACCAGCCTGGCCCTGGCGTTCGGCTGCACGCTGCTGTGCCTGTTGCTGGTCAGCATCAGCGCCAAAGCCGTGACGAACACATCTCACTAACTTAACTTGCGAGGATCGTTTAATGCATGCATCAACCACGCCGGTTTTCTCCCTGCACTACGTGGGAATCAACCTGAAACGGGGCGTCGCCTCGGATCGTTTCGAAGCGTTCGTTCGCCGTAAAGGCGTCGCCATCCCGGCCTATCCCGGCTGGCGATGGACGCTGCTGCGCGGCCTGCGCGGCGAGCGTGAAAATCAGTACCTGATGGTTTATCAGGCTAAAGACGCCGCCACCTACGCGCGCTATATCGACGGCAACGGCGAGCTGACCGACGAGGCGCACGCCTTTTGGCGGCAGTGTCCGGAGGCCGCCGCGCTGATTGAGGAGTGGAAAACCTTCGCGACCTTCGCCGAACTGCCGACCCTTTACACCTGTTACCGTCTGGTGGCCGAGAATAGCCGCAGTTCATTGCCGCCCGGCCCCAATTACCGCAGCGAACCAGGGAAGGAAAGCATTCAGCGTGTCATCGGCATTCATAACCTGGCGCTTAAAGCGGGCGTCTCGCCCGAGCAGTTTGAACGGTTCATTACCGACAACATCCACCGCGTGGAAGACTACCCGGGCTGGAAGTTTCACCTGCTGAAGGGCCAGAGCGGTAACCGGCTGGACCAATACGCGGTGATGCTGATCATTGAAAGTCTGGCGTCGCTCAACGCGTTCCATCCGGAGCTCGATGTTTCAACCGAGCAAGCGCTCAGGTTCGTGGCCGAGCATCAGGACACCGAACGCATGTACGACGAGTGGAAAACACTGGCGTCGTTCTCCGGCGCGCCGCAAATCTACACGGATTACCTGGCGATTGGCGGCAACGAGAATGACGCCCATCCGGCGTAAACCGCGCGGCGGCGTTGAGCGCCGCCGCTTTCACGGCCGCCGTTCGCCGAACGGTGCCAGCTTCATGCCGACCAGCGTCACCACGCAGATGATCGCCCCGGCGTAAAAGGTGGAGGCGGAACCGAACAGCTCCCACAGGGTTCCGGCGCCGAGACTCGCCAGCAGCAATGCCGCGCCGCTGATCAGATTGAACATGCCGAACGCGGTGCCGCGCAGATGCGCCGGCGCAGTGTGCGCCACCATCGCCGCCAACAGTCCCTGCGTCATGCCCATGTGTACGCCCCACAGCGCCACGCCAAACAGCACACCCGCCCAATGATCGCTCAGCGCCAATACCAGGTCGGCGGCGATCAGCACCAGCAGCCCGGCTTTCAGTAATCCTTCATGGCTCATGCGGTCGGACAATTTACCGAACGGATAGGCCGAACAGGCGTAGACCAGATTCATGGCGACCATCACCAGCGGGATCAACGCCAGCGGCGTGCCGCCCTGCTGCGCCTTCAACACCAGGAACGCTTCACTGAAGCGCGCCAACGTGAAGATCGCGCCGATGCTCACCACCCACCAATAGCTGCGCCCCAACAGCCGCAGGTTGGCGCGGGTAATCGGGTTGGTGCGCTTGTGGGTTATCGCGGCGGCCGGCTCTTTCAGGCCGAAAAACAGCAGCGCAATCGCCAGCGCCGCCGGGATCGCCGCCACCCAGAAGATGGCGCGAAAATCGTTGTGCCACAGCAGCATCAGGCCGACGGCCAGCAGCGGCCCTAAAAAGGCGCCAACGGTATCCAGCGACTGGCGCAGCCCGAAAGCCGCGCCGCGGATCTCCGGCGGCGTCACGTCGGCCACCAGGGCATCGCGCGGCGCCCCACGGATGCCTTTGCCCACGCGATCCAGCAGGCGCGCGCTCATCACCATGCCGGAAGACGACGCGATGGCGAAAAACGGTTTGCTGATGGCGCCCAGCCCGTAGCCCAGCAGCGCCAGCCCCTTGCGTTTGCCGAGGTAATCGCTGAGCACGCCGGAGAACACCTTGACGATCAACGCCGTCGCCTCCGCCAGCCCTTCGATCAACCCGATGACGATCACGCTGGCACCGAGCGTCGTCGCCATAAACAGCGGCAACAGGCTATGGATCATCTCCGAGGAAACGTCCATCAGCAGGCTCACGCCACCCAATACCCACACGCCGCGCGGTATGCGGCCCAACGTAGCGAAACGCGACGACATGGTTCATCCTCGATCGATTCAGCGCCGCCAGAGGCGCCTCATGATTTTTCCAAGATTGGTTAGTTGATTTTGTTCGTTCACAGATCTGCCGCCTTTAGAGATAGTGCAACGACCGTGTGACACCCATAATAATGAAGGTAATTAACATAATGATATATAGCAAAAAGATGATAGTGATTGCGGCGCTGCTGAGTTTTTCCGCCGCCGCCGCACCAGGCGTGGATCTCGTCGCCAACGAAACGCCGATCCACACGGTGAAGAGCGCCGAAGCCGTGGCCAAAATCCCCGCCGGCTTCCGGTTCGTGGAACCCGGCACGCTGACGGTCGCCATTTCTCTGCTGGGCAGCGGCCCGCCGTTCGGCCTGTACGCCCGCGACAATAAAACGGTGATTGGCAGCGAGGCGGACATTGCGCGCCTGGTGGCCGACGGTTTGGGGTTAAAACTCAAGCTGGTGCCCACCTCGTGGGAAGACTGGCCGCTGGGGGTGGCCTCCGGCAAATATGACGCCGCGGTTTACAACATCACCGTGACCAACGAACGCAAGACCAAATTCGATTTCGCCACCTATCGGCAGGATACGCTGGGTTTCTACGTCAAATCCGACAGTAAAATCACCCAGATCAAAACCGCGCCGGATATCGCCGGTAAAAAGATCATCGTCGACTCCGGCACCAATCAGGAAGCGGTACTGCTGGCCTGGGACAAGGAGAACCGCGCCAAGGGATTAGCGCCGCTGCAGCCGGTGTACGTCACCGATAAGGCCGCCTCCACGCTGGCCATTCAGTCGGGCCGCGCCGACGCCACCTTCGGGCCCAACGTCTCCGGCGCTTATCAGGCGCGGCTGACCGGTAAAACCCGGCTGGTGGGCATCGTGCCCGGCGGCTGGCCGAAGACCGCCAACATCGCCGTCACGCTGAAGAAAGGCAACGGCCTGGTGGACGCGGTGCAGGCTTCGCTCAACAGCGCCATCGCCAACGGCAGCTATCTGCAGGTGCTGGATCGCTGGGCGGAGAGCGACGAGAAGATTGCCCATTCCGAGATTAACCCGCCGGGACTGGGGGATTGAGAGAGCAACAGGCCCCGCGCAGCGGGGCCTTATCGCCGCTCAATCGCGCCGCCTTATTCCGCCGCCGTTTTCTGCCTCCCCAGCCTGCGGTACAGCGTGCTGCGTGAAACGCCGAGCGCCTTCGCCGCCCGGCTGAGATTGCCGCCCGCCCTGTCGATCGCCGCCTGCAGCGCCCCCAGATCGGTATCGGCGTTCTCTTGCCGCGGCGCCAGCACCGCAATGGACTGAGGAAGATCGTCCAGGGTAAGCACCGCATGATCGTCCGCCAGCGCCAGCAGCACCTTGAGCGTGCTCAACAGTTGCCGCACGTTGCCGGGCCACGGATAGCGCGCCAGCATCGCCAGCGCCTCCGGCAACAGACGAATGTCGCGCCGCTCGCCGCCCAGCTCTCGCCACAGCTGCAAAATGAAGGCCTCCAGCTGCGCCCGCTCTCTGAGCGGCGGAATGCGCAGGCTGTATTCCTGTATGCGGTACAGCAAATCCTCGCGAAACGCCCCGCCTCTACCTGCCGATGCAGATCGTGGTGCGTGGCGCAGACCAGCGCGAACTCGACCGGATAAGCGCTGCGGCTGCCGAGCGGGGTGACCGTTTTTTCCTGTAATACCCGCAACAGGCGCGTTTGCAGACCCGCCGGCATGTCGCCGATTTCATCGAGAAACAGCACGCCGCCGTCCGCCTCGCGGATCTTGCCGATGTAGCCTTTCGGATTGGCGCCGGTAAACGCCCCCGGCGCATAGCCAAACAGTTCGGATTCGATCAGCGGCTCAGGCAGCGCCGCGCAGTTGATCGCCACGAAGTTGCCGTTGCGCCAGCGGCTCTCTTGAAACAGGCGGCGGCTGAAATGCTCTTTACCGCAGCCGGTTTCGCCGGTCACGCACAGCGAAAGGCCGGCGTTGAGAATGCGCAGCGCTTTCTGATGCTGCTCGTCGTGCCGTTCCGCCGGCGGCGCAGAACGCAGAGCGCTGACGCGGCGCTGCGGCGCCTCAAGCAACGAATAATAGTGCTGTTGATTGCCGGCCAGCGTCTGGCGCGGTGCCCCGGAAGGCTGTCGCAACAGGTCGGGAAACAGCTGGGTGAACTCAACGGAGCCGAATGAGGCCGACGAGAGCTGGAACTCCATCATCGCCAGTCGATTGGCGGCGATCAGCACTTCGTCGTGAAACACCAGCAGCAGCTCTTGCGCGCTGCCCAGGCAGCGGGCATCGGCGTGCAGACGCAGCGTCCAGTGGCGGTCGGCGATCGCGCTTCTGACCCAGCGGTGTTCGATATGCCGCACCGCCTGCATGATCAGGCGCTGTGCATCGCGGTACGGGCGCTGCGCGGGTGCGGAGAGATCCAGTATGCCGGCAATGCGGCCATCCGGCCGATAGATCGGTGCGGCGGTGCAGTTCAATCCGGCATTTTGGTTGAGAAAATGCTGGTCGCCGCGCACTTCGCAGAACGCACCCAGCGCCAGCGCGGTGCCGATGGCGTTGGTGCCCCGCTCCGCTTCTCCCCACTGGTTGCCCGGCGCCAGCGCAAAGCGCGACGCCTTATGCAGAAAGTCGGTATTGCCGCGGGTTTCCAGCACCAGCCCGTCGGCGTCGGCGATCACCACAATGGCGGGCTGGCGCGTAATTTGCGCGCCCAGCTGCTCGATCAGCGGCTGTACCCGCTGCGGCACCCAATCGTTGCGGCTGCGCAGCTCTTCGAGCAATCCGGCTTTGATAAACGGGATATGTTGATCGGTGCGCGTCAAGCCATAACCCTGGCTGCGTTGCCAGGATTCCGCCAACGGCTGGGTCAGCAAGCTGGCGCCCTCTGCGGGCAAGCGGTCGTCAGACAACATGCGTTTCTCCCCCGTTCGCGAGTGTTGCAAATGTGTATCATAAATGTGTATCAGGCGTTGCGACACGGGACACAAAAAATCATCGGCGACGGCGGCGCCACCCGAAGTTCTCAGCTCTCTCAATGCTTAAGGTTTTAATAACTCGTTCTTTTTTTTACGGATGCTACCTCTGTCGCTAATCTGGCACGCGCCGTGCTTCTCTTTGCTGCGGCGACATGCCGCATTCACAGGCGCAGCCCAATAGCGCCGCTTTTCATCTGCAGAGAGGTGCTTAACATGAAATATGTCCACCCCGGTTTGCCTGGCTCGCTGGTTTCGTTCCGCAAACGCTATGGCAACTACATTGGCGGCAAATTCGTCGAACCGGTATCCGGCAACTACTTCACCAACACCTCGCCGGTGACCGGCCAGCCGATCGCCGAATTCCCGCGTTCCGACGCCAAAGACATCGAGCTGGCGCTTGACGCGGCGCATGCGGCGGCGGAAGCCTGGGGTAAAACCAGCGTGCAGGAGCGTTCCAACGTGCTGCTGGCGATCGCCGATCGCATCGAATCGCGGCTGGAGATGCTGGCGCTGACCGAAACCTGGGACAACGGCAAACCGATCCGCGAAACCCTGAATGCCGATCTGCCGTTGGCGGTCGACCATTTCCGTTACTTCGCCGGTTGCCTGCGCGCGCAGGAAGGCACCGCGGCGGAGATCGACCAGAACACCGTGGCCTACCATATCTATGAACCGCTGGGCGTGGTCGGCCAGATCATTCCGTGGAACTTCCCGCTGCTGATGGCCGCCTGGAAACTGGCGCCAGCGCTGGCGGGCGGTAACTGCGTGGTGCTGAAACCGGCGGAACAAACGCCGCTCGGCATCAGCGTGCTGATGGAAGAGATCGGCGATCTGCTGCCGCCGGGCGTGCTCAACGTAGTGCAAGGTTTTGGCGCCGAGGCCGGCGAAGCGCTGGCGCGCAGCAAACGCATTGAAAAAATCGCCTTCACCGGCTCCACGCCGGTCGGCCGCCATATCCTCGCCTGTGCGGCGGAGAACATCATCCCCAGCACCGTCGAGCTGGGCGGAAAATCGCCGAACATTTATTTTGAAGACATCATGCAGGCGGAACCGGAGTTTATCGACAAAGCGGTTGAGGGGCTGGTGCTGGGCTTCTTCAACCAGGGGGAGGTGTGCACCTGCCCTTCACGCGCGCTGATCCAGGAATCCATCTACCCGCAGTTTATGGAGAAAGTGCTGGCGCGTATCGCTACCATCCGCCAGGGCGATCCCTTCGACACCGAGACCATGATCGGCGCCCAGGCGTCAAAACAGCAGTACGACAAGATCCTGTCCTATATCGAGATCGCTAAAAACGAGGGAGGCAAAATCGTTGTGGGCGGCGAGCCCGCCCAGCGCGGCGACGAAGTGCAAAACGGTTTCTACCTGCAGCCGACGCTGATTACCGGCAACAACAGCATGCGTTTCTTCCGCGAGGAGATCTTCGGGCCGGTGATTGGCGTCACCACCTTCAAGGATGAGGCCGAAGCCCTGGCGCTGGCCAACGACACCGAGTTCGGGCTGGGCGCCGGGCTGTGGACCCGCGACATCAACCGCGCTTACCGCATGGGCCGCGCGATCAAGGCCGGCCGCGTGTGGACCAACTGCTACCACCTGTACCCGGCGCACGCCGCGTTCGGCGGCTACAAGAACTCCGGCATCGGACGCGAAACCCACAAGGCGGCGCTGTCGCACTATCAACAGGTGAAAAACCTGCTGGTCAGCTACGACGCCAAGCCGCTGGGCCTGTTCTGAATCCGGCGTAATGACAAGAAGGCCACCCGCAGGTGGCCTTCTTTTTTTCGCGTGGCCTACTTCGCCATGCCGAGATCGATCACCATGCGACCGCGAATGGTGCCCGCCTTCATCTCGTCGAAGATGGCGTTGATATCCCCCAGCGGCCGCTTGGTCACTTTCGGCGTCACCTTGCCTTCGGCGGCGAACTGGAACGCCTCCTTTAGATCTTCGCGCGTGCCCACCAGCGAACCCACCACCTGAATGCCGTCCAGCACCAGGCGCGGAATGCTCAGATCCATGCTCTCCGGCGGCAGCCCCACGGCCACCACTTTACCGCCGGCGCGCACCGCATTCACCGCCGAGTTGAAGGCGGCTTTCGCCACCGCCGTCACCACCGCCGCGTGAGCGCCGCCGGTTTGCTGCTGAATGATCTCCTCCGCGTTTTGCGTTTTGGAGTTGATGGTCAGATCGGCGCCGATCTGTTTGGCGAACTCCAGCTGACCGTCGTTGACGTCGATGGCGATCACTTTGGCGTTAAACACGTTCTTGGCATACTGCAGCGCCAGGTTGCCCAGCCCGCCCAAGCCGTAGATGGCGATCCACTGCCCCGGTTTGATATCGGAAATCTTCACCGCCTTGTAGGTGGTGACGCCGGCGCAGGTGATGCTGCTGGCGGCGAAAGAATCGAGCCCATCCGGCACTTTCACCGCGTAGTCCGCCACCACGATGCACTCTTCCGCCATGCCGCCGTCAACGCTATAGCCGGCGTTTTTCACCGAGCGGCACAGGGTCTCGTTGCCGCTGACGCAGTATTCGCAATGGCCGCACCCCTGGTAAAACCAGGCGACGCTGGCGCGGTCACCCACTTTTAACGAGGTGACGCCCTCACCGACGGCGGAGACCACGCCGATGCCCTCATGCCCCAACGTAATGCCCGGCACCTCACCGAAATCGCCATTTTTCACGTGCAAATCGGTGTGGCACACCCCGCAACACTCCATTTTCAACGCCGCTTCGCCGTGCTTCAGCGGGCGCAGCACTTTATCCTGAATGTCTACGGTATGGTTTTTCGTCACTACGGCAGCTTTCATGGTGTTTTCCTTAGCAGAGTGGGAAGTACAGTTGTTAATGTAGTGACTGTATTCGGTGAGGGCAAGTGCCACCTGTTTTGTGTAAAAACAAATAATTAAATATGAATCAGTCTGCTTATTTCATAAAAAACCATTAACAGACGGCGCGATCGCCTCGAGGTTGGCAGCCGTGAACGATCGCGCCTCCATGGCTTGATTTATCCCTTGAAGCGATTAACTGGGATTTTGAGGTAGTGCCGCCCATCATCTTCGCAATCTGGCAGAACGCCGCCGCGAATATTGACCTGCAGCGCCATCAGCATCAATTCCGGATGCGGCAACGTGGCGTCTCGCTGCTTTCTTTGCGCGATAAATTGGGCTTTATCCATGTTGGCCACCCAGGGGTTGTTCTCGCGCTGCTCTCGCACGGTGCTTTCCCAGCGGGCCTCACGCCCCGCCGGGCGATAATCATGGCCGGTAAACAGGCGGGTATCCGCTGGCAGGCTCAAGATCCGCTGCAACGAATCCCACAGGGCTTCCGCATTTCCGCCGGGGAAATCGGCCCTTGCGGTGCCGCTGTCCGGCATGAAAAACGTATCGTGAATAAACGCCGCATCGGCGATGTGATAAGTGACGGACGCCAGGGTGTGGCCAGGAGACAGCAAGACTTCAGCACGCAGGTTGCCGATAAAAAAGACGTCCCCATCCGCAAATAGCGCATCCCACAGGGTTTCGGCGGGAGGCAATTCTTTCAAATTATAGATGTCTTGCCACAGCCCCTGCACGGCGGTAATTTTTTCGCCTATGCCGGTGAGAGCGCCGGTTTTCTGCGCCAGCCAGGTGGCGGCAGAAAAATGGTCGGCATGCGGGTGCGTATCCAGCACCCAGGCCACTCCCCATCCTTGCTGCTGGATAAAGCTTAAAATGGTGCGGGCCTGCTGATGCGAGACCGTGCCCGATCGGCGATCAAAATCCAGCACCGGGTCGATGATGGCGCAGCGACGCGCTGCGGGATCGGCGACGACATACTGCAGGCTGCCGCTTTCCGGCTCATAAAACGCGTGCACTTGCGCGTGAGGCTGAACGGCCTGATGCCGGCCATACCAGCCCAGCGCCTTATCGGCATCGGCGCCATACTCTGCGCACTGGCTGCGAAATTGCGCTTCGTCTATCTGGCCTTCACGCAGCGCATACAGCAGGGAAAGGCAGGCAGAACGCGCTCCGCTCCTGCAATGCGCCAGGCTCTTCTCACCCCGCCGCAACAGGTAATGGAAGGTATAAACGGTCTCCCAGGTCAGCGTGTCGAATGTGTAAGGCAGATAGACGTAGCCCATTCCCCATTGCTCAGCCAACGCTTTTTCTTGTTGATGGTTAAGGTACTCGCCCGGCTCTTCATCTGGCCGATTGTTGACGATAAACCGATAGCCTTGTTGATGCAGGATGGCGAAATCATTCGCTGCGGGCGCCCCCGAAAAGGAGAGCTGATGATGGTAAGTACGGATGTGCATATTTTTTCCTTTTGTTTTATAGGCTTTTAAAAAGCATATAAAGGGCCAGCACCAACAACATGCCGGCATAGAGCACACGGATAATGTCCTCGCGTTTTTTCAGGCGCTCGGTGAGTGCCACCCCCACGACGCCCCCCAGAACACCGCCGACGATGAGCCAGCAGGTAATGACCAGCGACACCTTGCCAGACATGGCATAGCTTGCGCTTGTCGATAATCCCATGGCGGAAACCACGACCAGTGAGGTCGCCACCGCTTCAACCAGCGAAAAGCGGAAGAACCAGAGCAGCGCCGGCACCACCAAAAATCCGCCGCCGATGCCCAAAAAACCGGCCACCGCGCCCAGCGCCAGCACGCTGGGCCACACGATGGCGGGATGAAATGTCGGATGGGAGGACGGTAATCCGTTGCCTGCCCGATGATTTTTTTTCAGCGTCAATCCGGCGACAACCAGCATCAGCAGAGAGAAAGGCAGGGTTAAATGGTGCCCGTCCGTCATTTTTCCCACCTGAGAGCCAGCCAGCGTTCCCACCACCGCCACCAGAGAAACGGTAACGCCGGTCCGCCACCGGACGTTTCCTTTGGCGGCATGAACAAAAAGATTGATCAGCGCGCTAATGGCAACGGACATGGCACTGGTGCCTATAACCAAGTGCGTATCCGGGATTTTCACCATATACAGCAACAAGGGAACGCAGACGATGGATCCGCCTCCCCCGGTCAGAGCCAGGAGAAATCCGACTATTCCCCCGGTTATCACCAACAGCGTCAGGGTATAAAAAGTAAAATGGAAAAAATCCAATGCATTAATTCCCTTTCGATATTTATGGCATTTATTAACGATCAGTTTGCGTTGATTGTCAAATAACTTATTACATTTAGCTATTACATATAGCCAAATCGAATATGCGATTTTTAATATAACCATAAGTTCTATAAATTATCTTTAAATCTGAGCCGCAACCCCCTACTTTCTTATGAAAGGAGACCTGCATGAAACCAGAAAAAATAAACACCCTGAAGAAAGTTGTTGTTATTGGCGGTGGTTCATCTGGCATCGGCGTCATCGCAAGCATAAGGAAGCGAGTTAAAGATGCGGATATAACTGTCGTTGAACCCAATGACTGTCATTATTACCAGCCGGCATGGACCCTGGTGGGCGGCGGGCTCTTTGATATCAATAAAACGCAGCGCGCCATGCGCGATGTTATTCCTTCTGGCGTCTCATGGCTCCAGGACAGCGTTGTCAGGGTTGATCCCAATGAAAAATATATCGAGACCCGTCAGGGGAAACGCGTAAGCTATGATTTCCTTATTGTTGCCTGCGGCCTTGTTTTACGTTGGGATAAAATAGAAGGCCTTGAAGAGACGTTAGGATTTAACGGCGTCACCTCTAATTATCGTTTTGATCTTGCAGAATACACCTGGCAACTGGTCCGGGAGATGCAAGGCGGCAAGGCGATATTTTCCCAACCCACGCTTCCCATAAAATGCGCCGGCGCGCCGCAAAAAGCCTTATATCTTTCATGCGACCATTGGCGGCGGCAAGGCGTTCTGAATAATATTAACGTCAATTTCTGCCTTGCGGGCACGGCGGTTTTCGGCATTCCGCAATTTGTCCCCCCGCTGAGTGGCTATTTGGAAAAATACCGTGCACAGGTCAACTTCAATCATAATTTAATCCGTATAGATGGCGAAAATCGGCAAGCGATATTTGCCGTGGAGAAAAATGAAGAGGAAAAACGCGAGTTAACCCTGCCCTTCGATATGCTTCACGTGGTGCCGCCTCAATCAGCCCCGGCGTTTATTTCGCAAAGCGGACTCGCGGATGGCACCGGCTGGTGCGATGTGGATAAATTGACGCTGCAACATAAGCATTGGCCGGATATTTTTGCGGTAGGCGACTGTTGCTCAACGCCAAACGCCAAAACCCTGGCGGCAGCGCGAAAGCAGGTGGTGGTGGTGGCGGAAAACGTCGCGGCACGTATTCATGGCACGCCTCTCACAGCCCATTATGATGGTTATGGTTCCTGTCCATTGACGGTCGAGAAAGGCAAAGTTGTGCTGGCGGAGTTTGGCTATGACGGTAAATTGCTGCCCACGTTTCCACTGCTCGACGCAACCCAGCCCAGCCGTATGGCCTGGTGGCTGAAAGCCTGTTTTTTACCCCGGTTTTATTGGGCGGGCATGCTGCGCGGGGTTGAATGGTTTGCCGGAAGCAAGCGGCCGTGATGCACTCTCGGCTCCCCTTGTCGCTCTGGCCGCAGCAGGCGCTTGACTATTCGGCGATACACGGCCACCATCGCTTGCGAGCCAGCAGGCTGATTGCAAGCCGTCACCACTAACCGGTCGATCAACGATGAAAAACGCACCCGCCGTTACGATTCACTACTGTTCACAATGCAACTGGCTGCTGCGCGCCGGCTGGATGGCGCAAGAGCTGCTGAGCACCTTCGGCGACGATCTCGCCTCCGTCACCCTGATGCCGGGCACCGGCGGGGTCTACCAAATCAGCGTCGATGGCGTGATGATTTGGGATCGCAAGATTGACGGCGGCTTCCCCGATGCGGCGCAGTTAAAGCAGCGGCTGCGCGATCACAGCTTCCCCGATCGTTCTCTCGGCCACAGCGACGGTAAAAAAGCCAGACACTGAAGGCCGTCAGCGCCCCGTCGGCGGCTGCGCGCCGAGAATGCGCGGCATCGTTTCTTTCATCATTTCCATGAATTTGCGTAAACGCGCGGGATAATAGCTGGCGTAGGGATACAACAGGTAAATAGGCAGTGGCTCAGCTCGCCACAGGGGTAACAGCGTCTGCAGAGCGCCTTGCGCCAATTCTTCTTTCACCACCCAAGACGACACGATCGCGACGCCCAGCCCTTCCAGCGCCGCCTTGCGCGCCGCATAAAGGCTGTCGGTGCTCAACCTCGGCGCGATGTCGAAACGCCGCTGTTCACCGCTGGTCGCGTGGGTCAAGACGACCTCATTACGATAAAAACTGTTTACCGCCAGCCACGGCAATGAGGCCAAATCGTCGAGATCGACGATCGCCGGTCGTTCAGCCAACAGCGCCGGTGACGCCACCGTGCTGCGCGGCACCTCCGCCAGCAACACCGCCACGACCGACGGATCGGTCACCGCACCGACGTGAATGGCGCAATCCACCCCCTCGGGAATAAAGTCCGGAGAATGATCGTTCAGCGTCCACTCAACGTAAGTTTGCGGGTAGCGCCGCAAATACTTGCCCAACGGACCGATCAGCTGCTCCTGGCCGAATGCGTGCGGCGCCCGCACGCGCAACACGCCGACCGGTTCGTCGCGCGCGCCGCCAAGCCCTTCTTCCAGGCTTTGCCATTGTTCAATCAGCCCCCGCGCCTGGCGGTAACAGCGCTCGCCGTCGTCGGTCAGTTTGAGGGCGTGGGTGGTCCGCTGGATCAGTTTGGCGCCCAGCAGCTGTTCCAATGCCTGCAGACGCCGGCTGATCGTCGGCTGAGAAGTGCCCAGCTGCTGCGCCGCCGCCGACAGGCTGCCGCTTTCGACGATGCGCACCAGCGTATGCAGCAAAGTTATGCGGTCGCCGTTAGGTAAGTTAATTTTATTCATACGTTGAGTGTATAACAGTTTTACCTGCGAGGGGGCTACAGCGGCATGAAGCAAGCGGTAAAAATGACCGCACATTCACTTTGCAGGAATTTTTACCATGAACACCGCCACCACCCACGGTGCACCGTCCGCCAACGTCGTATTTCTGCTGGCCGCCGGCGCCGGCCTCAGCGTCGCGTCAATCTATTACAGCCAGCCCATGCTTGGCATGATGGGCGCCGATTTCCACGCCGGCGTCGCCGATGCCGGCATGGTGCCGACGCTGACCCAGTTAGGCTATGCGCTGGGCATTTTACTGTTGGCGCCGCTCGGCGACCGGTACGATCGCCGGCGGATCATTCTGGTAAAAGGCGCGCTGCTGACGCTGACGCTGTTACTCTGCGCTTTTGCTGCCTCGTTCCCGCTGTTGTTGCTCAGCAGCCTGGCGATAGGCCTGACCGCCACCGTCGCGCAGGACATTATCCCCGCCGCCGCCACGCTGGCGCCGGAGGCCAGCCGCGGCAAAACCGTCGGCGCAGTGATGACCGGGCTATTGGCCGGCATTTTGCTGTCGCGGGTGTTCAGCGGCGCGATCGCCGAGTACGCCGGCTGGCGCAGCGTCTACGCACTCGCGGCGCTGGGCGTTTTGTCGATCACGCTGACGATCTGGCGCATGTTGCCGCGTCTTCGCCCTCATAACGCGCTGAGTTACCCCGCGCTGCTGCGCTCGCTGGGACATCTGTGGGCCGAGTATCCCGCGCTACGGCGCGCAACGCTGGCGCAAGGCTTTCTGTCATTGGGCTTCAGCGCTTTCTGGTCAACGCTGGCGTTGATGCTGGCGGAGCGCTACCAGATCGGCAGCGCGGCCGCCGGCGCGTTTGGCCTGGCGGGGGCGGCGGGTGCGCTGGCGGCGCCGTTGGCGGGCAGTCTGGCCGATCGGCACGGCCCTGACGTCGTGACCCGTATCGGCGCGGGACTGGTTCTGGCCTCCTTCGCCTTGATGTTTCTGCTGCCGCTGTTGCCGCTCCCGGCGCAACTGGCGCTGATTGCGCTGAGCGCCGTCGGATTCGACCTGGGCATCCAGGCTACGCTGATCGCGCACCAAACCATCGTTTACGGTCTCGATCCGGCAGCCCGCAGCCGATTGAACGCCCTCTTGTTCACCGGCGTGTTCATCGGTATGGCGACCGGCGCCGCCCTCGGCAGCCGCATTCTGGCAAGCGCGGGCTGGCCGGGCGTCGTGGCGCTGGCGACGGCGGCGGGGGCCGTGGCGCTGTGGATCCGCAGCGGGCGCAAAACGGCGCGCGTAGTGGCCTGATAGCACCCTCTACTGGCGCAAGCGGTTGATTTCACCCAGGCCTCTTGCGCTATACTGAGCGCCCTTTTTGCTACGCATTTAAAACAATTTTATGATGGAACGCTTGCTAGAAAACGCGATGTACGCCTCCCGCTGGCTGCTCGCGCCGGTTTATTTCGGCCTTTCGCTCACTCTGGTCGCCCTGTCGATCAAGTTTTTTCAGGAAATTCTCCACGTCCTGCCAAATATTTTTGCCGTTACCGAAGCCGATCTGGTGTTGACCTTGCTGTCGCTGATCGACATGGCGCTGGTCGGCGGCCTGTTGGTGATGGTGATGTTCTCCGGCTATGAAAACTTCGTCTCGCAATTGGATATCACCGAAGGGAAAGAGAAACTGAGCTGGCTGGGCAAAATGGACGCCACCTCGCTGAAAAACAAGGTCGCCGCATCTATCGTCGCCATCTCCTCCATTCACCTGCTGCGGGTGTTTATGGACGCCAAGAACGTGCCCGACAACAAGCTGATGTGGTATGTGATCATCCACCTCACCTTTGTGCTCTCCGCCTTCGTGATGGGTTATTTGGACAAGGTGACCCGCTCCAAGCACTAAACGCGCCACCACGCCCGATCGTCAGGATCGGGTGTCTTCCCCTCCTTCGCTGTTCCCCAACCGTCACCGCCGTCATGTCTTTCATCTGGCACATCTGATGATAATTTTATTATAATGTCATTACACTCATTATGGACCGAACGCCGGCCACGCACCGGATTCGCCGCAGACAGGATCACGCACTTCCATGCCATTAAACGGTCACCCCCTGCAATTCAACGATATTCAGGCGATCCTGCCTCATCGTTATCCCTGCCTGTTGGTCGATCGCGTGCTGCCCGCCGGCACCTGCATTGCCGAAGGCCGGCTGAGCGCCATCAAGAACATTACCGCCAATGAGCCGACGTTCTGGAACGGCCATGCGCACTTCGCCGGTTTTCCCGGCGTGCTGTTGGTGGAAGCGCTGGCGCAAAGCACCGGGCTGCTGGCGCATTATTATCTCGGGGCGTTGAATGAAGGGGAACATTACTACTTCGCTTCCATTCAGCGGGCGCGGTTTTATCGCGCCGCCCGTCCCGGCGACCAGGTGTTGATGGAGGTCGCCTTTGTACGCCGGCGGGGCGCGATCGCCCGCTTCACCGGCCGCGCCAGCATCGATGGCCGGCGCATTTGCACCGCCGATTTCATGTGCGCCCGTAAATAGGCCGCTTGCCAAAGGAAACCTGCGAATACCATGTCTCTGGTTGACAGCTTACTCAGAACCCTCGATTTCTCCCCGCGCGGCCAGGTGATCGCTCGCGAAACCGACGCCTGGGGCGAAATCATCGTTTCTGATCACAAGGACTACCGCACGCTGCGGTTTGACGGCATCTGCGAGCAAAGCAAGATGAGCCTCAGCAACCCCGCGCAACCGATCCACAACTACATCAAAGCGATGCTGATGGCGGTGGCCTGGCAGCCGCCGACCTCGGCGTTGATCCTGGGATTAGGCGGCGGCAGCTTGCTGCGTGCGCTGCACGCGCTCGATCCGGCCATGCGTCTGGACGTGGTTGAACTGCGCGCCGCGGTGATCGCCGTCGCACGCCGCTATTTTACGCTGCCGGCCACCGACACCATCAGCCTGCGTACCGCCGACGCCATGGACTTTGTGCGCCCGCCCGCCGAGACGCGTTACGATCTGATTTTCTCCGATCTCTATTCGGCGTTCGCCATGGATCCGCAGCAAGGCACCCAGACATTCCTGGAAAACTGCGCCGCGCGGCTGAACGACGGGGGCTGGCTGGTGCTCAATTACCACGATCTGCCCGATGAAAACAGCCTGCTGTACCACAGCCTGCACCGGATATTCGGCACCGTATTATTTTGCGTCGCCCCCAGCGGCAACGTGATCATTTACGCCACGCCGGCGCAGGTGACGTTGCCGCTCAGCACGCTGCGCACGCTGGCCGCCGGCAGCGGCGAGCTGTTCAACTGCGAACTCGGCTACCTGTCACGCAAAATAGAACGGCTGCATTTCCGCTAAGAACGAGCGGCGACGCGGTCTGGCTGGCCGCTTCGTCCACATGGTATTATCATTCAGTCATCATTCTCTGGAGGATCCTGATGGAAAAGAAAACGGCGCGGCTAACGGTGCTGATTGACCCGGACAAGAAGAAAGCTCTGGAAGAGCTGTGCCTGCAGCAGGACGTCACCCCTTCTCAGGTGGTGCGTCAACTGATCCGCGATTATCTGCACAAGCATCAGGTGGATTATCCCAGCCAGCCGACCCACGCCAATCCGCGCGTCGAGAGCAATTGAGGCGGCCCGCCCCATAAACCGTGAAGCGCGCTTTGCCCCCCTGCGCGCGTCCCTAATCCGAATCCTCCACGGCGGTCTGTCCATCCTGCGATATCGCTGCTACTGTTTTAGGCGTTCATTATTCTCTCTTGGGGAAGGAAACGCGCCATGTTCAGCCATATTACCGTCGGCGTCAGCGATCTGGATGCCGCCGCCGCGTTCTACGACGCCATTCTGTTGCCATTGGGCTTACAACGGCGGGAAGTGACGCCGGACGGCGGCCCCGCCGCCCGCTGCTGGGTGATGCCAGGCCAAACGCTGCCGCGTTTTTACGCCTACCAACCCTTCGACAGACAGCCCGCCAGCGCCGGCAACGGCAGCATGCTGGCCTTCCTCGCCGCCGACGAGCTGGCGGTTAAACGCGCCTACGCCGCCGGTCTGCTGGCGGGCGGCAGCAGTGAAGGCGAGCCCGGCGAGCGCGCGCACTACGGCAAAGGCTATTTCGGCGCTTACCTGCGCGATCCCGACGGCAACAAGGTGCATGTGGTTTATCGGGGAGATCTCGCCTGATGAAATGCTCGGTTTACATCGC
This sequence comes from Serratia nematodiphila DZ0503SBS1, assembly GCF_000738675.1. Classification (NCBI taxonomy): domain Bacteria; kingdom Pseudomonadati; phylum Pseudomonadota; class Gammaproteobacteria; order Enterobacterales; family Yersiniaceae; genus Serratia; species Serratia nematodiphila. The sequence continues at coordinate 3,628,313 of NZ_JPUX01000001.1, forward strand.
CACCAGCGTAGACGGATTCATTGCCGGCCCGGATGGCGACATCGACTGGCTGCTGCGGCCCGAATATGCGGTTTCGCTGCTCAATGGGTTGAGTTTTGAAGCGTTTGTCGCCGACATCGACGCGCTGGTGATGGGCCGCCATACCTATGATAAAGTCCGCGCCTTTCCCGAGTGGCCTTATGGCGCACTGCCGGTGGTGGTGCTGTCGACGCAGCCGCCCGCGCCGCACGCAACAGGCCACGTTCGCTGGATGAATGGCGAACCGGCGGCCATCGTGGCGCAGTTGGCCGAGCAAGGCTGCCGTCACCTGTATATCGACGGCGGCCAGACCGTGCAACGCTTCCTGCAGGCCGGCTTGATCGACGAACTGACGATTACGCGCGTGCCGCTGCTGCTGGGCGGCGGTATCCCCTTATTCGACGCCGATGGCCAGGAGCAGCGCCTGCGCCTGCTTGCCGTCACCTCATCGGACAACGGTTTCGTGCAAGAACGCTACGCGGTTCAGCGCGCGCCGTAACGCAGCATCAGGCGGCGGCCGCCGAAGGCGATGAGCAACGCCGCCAATGCCAACAGCGCCGCCACGCCGTAGGTCACCCGCATGCCGTAAGCCGCGGCGGCCGCAGTGCCCGCGACCTGCTGCGAAGCCAGATAAAACAGCGCCCCCATCGCCGACGCGCCGGTGATCGCCCCCAGATTGCGCGACAGGTTCACCATGCCGGCGATCAGCCCGCGCCGTTCAGGAAACAGATCCTTCATCAGCATGGTGTTGTTGGCCACCTGAAACAGCGCATAGCCGGCGGTCAACAGCGCGATCGGCGCGACATAGCCAAGTACGCCCCAACGGCCCAGCAGCGACAGCAATCCCGCCCCGGCAGCCACTGCCGCCAGCCCAAGCTGGGCGATGCGTTGCGATCCAAAGCGATCCACCAGATAGCCGGCCGGTATGCCGGTCAGGATCGCCACCGCCGGTCCCGCCGACATCACCAGTCCCACCTGCGCGGCGCTTAAGCCCAGCGCCCGCGACAGATAGAACGGCCCGACCACCAGCGTGGCGGTCATCACCGTCATCACCAGCGCACTGGCCGCCAGCCCTGCCGTCAGGGCCGGATGGCGGAACATCGACGGCGCAAGCAACGGCGATGCGGCGCGGCGTTCCACGCGGATAAACAACCCCGCCGCCAGCAGAGCGCCCAACATCAACCCCAGGTTAAGCGCGCCGAAGTCGCCGCGCCCGAGGGTCATCGCCAGCGAATAGCAGAGCAATGCGCCGCCCAGCAGCAACGTGCCGGCGCGATCGAACGGTTCCGCGCGCGTTGCCGCGCGCGGCCCATTCGGCAAGTATCGCCAGGCAAGCCACAGCGCCAGCAGCCCCAGCGGCAGGTTGATCAGGAACATCGCCCGCCAGCCGAAACCGGCGATCAGCGCGCCGCCCAACGACGGCCCCAGCGCGGTGCCCACGGCTGACATCGTGCCGAGCAGCCCCATCGCGCGGCCGATTTTTTCCGTCCCCAGAACCTCGCCCGCCAGCGCCATGGCGATTGACATCATGACTGCGCCCCCCAACCCCTGCGCCAGGCGCGCCGCCAGCAACAGCCACAGTTGCGGAGCCAGCGTGCAAATCAGCGAAGCGGCGGTAAACAGCGCGATGCCCGCCAGCAGCAGGCGGCGGCGATTGAGGCTGTCGCCCAAACGGCCGATGCCGATAATGCAAGTGGTGACGGCCAGCAAATAGCAGAGCAACACCCACTGCACCGCCTGGAACGAGGCATGGAACGCAGTGGCGAGCGCCGGCAGCCCGACGTTGGCAATGCTGATGCCAAGCGATGACAGCAGCATGCTCAGAGAAAGAGCGGCCAGTATGCCGCGGACGCCTTGCGGCGAAGGGTGGGATAACATGATGAACACTCCTGACATAGACTGCGGGTAAGCCTATGTCAGGGGTTAGCATGGCGGAAGACGCATGGCATGCACTGTATCCATGCGCCTGACGCCTTATCTGACGCGAGCCGTTACCAGGCGGCGATTTCCGCCTCGGAGAGCGGCAATGGCTGAGTCACACCGGTTTCCGCCGCCAGGGTGGCCGCTTCCAGCACCGCCATCACCGCCAACGCCTGCGCCGCGGTAACCGGGTTGGCGCCTGCGCCGCGCAACGCATCGCGCACCTGGAAGTAATACTGGCGCTGATCGCCATCCGGCGTCGGCAGCGTGCGCACCGGCTCCGTGCCGATAAACAGGCTCATCGCGTCGTCGTCTTTGCCCCACTCCGCCGAACCCGGCGTCACGCCGGCCAGTAGCTGGCTTTCCTGCCCGTCGGCGCGCGCTTTGACCACGCTGCCTTTCTCGCCGTGCACGGTAAAGCGTGAGACGCCACCCGCCACCAGCATGCTGCCGTGCAGGATCACGCGGTGCGTCGGATAGTTCAGCACCACGTGGGCCCAGTCGTTAATCTGCGCGTTGGGGCGCAACGTAGCGATGTTGGCCTGCACGCTGTGCGGCAAACCGAACAGCTGCAGCGCCTGATCGACCATGTGCGGCCCCAGATCGAACCACAGCCCGCTGCCTGGGAGGTTTTGTTCACGCCAGCGCACCCGTACTTCAGGGCGATAGCGGTCGATATGGGACTCAAAGTGCGTCACCTTACCGATCAGCCCCTGCTCGATCACCTGTTTCACCCCCAGGAAATCGCTGTCCCAGCGACGGTTCTGGAACACCGACAGCAGGCGGCCGTGCTTCTCCGCCGCGGCAATCAGCGCGCGCGCCTGCGCCAAATCCAGCGTAAACGGCTTATCCACCACCACGTGCTTGCCCGCCTCCAGCGCGGCCAGCGCCAGCGGCGCATGGGTGTCGTTCGGCGATGCGATCACCACCAAATCCACCTCCGGCCGGCGGATGGCCTCCAGCGGATCGGCGATCACCTGCGCGTGCGGCAGATCGGCATGTACCTTGGCGGCATCGCGCGAAGCCACCACGCTCAGTTCCAACCCCGGCACCGCGTTAATCAGCGGCGCGTGAAACGCCTTGCCGACAAAGCCGTAGCCAATCAGCGCCACCTGCAACGGTCGAGCGGTATCCTTCATCAGTGTTCTCCTCTAGCGGTCGTCGGCGACGACACAAAGTTCAATCAATGATTGTTCGTCCAGGTTGTCCCACGGGCGATCGGTAAACAGGCGTTGGATCTGCGCCAGATCCGCAACGTGATGCGGTTCGCAGCGGTCCAGTTTCATATGGTCGGCCACCAGCCAGCGCTCGCCGCTGTTAGCCAGCATGGCGCGTTTGACCTCTGCATCGGCCTCTTCGCCGGCGCTCAGTCCCAGCTGAGGATGCACCGCGCAGGCGCCCAGCAAGGCGATATCCGCACGGTAGCGCGCCAGCAACGCCAGCGTGGCGCTGCCGGCGAACAGCCGCTGGCGCGCATCCCACTGGCCGCCGAGCAAGATCAGGTTGATCTCCGGCCTGTCGCTCAGGCACTGCGCGATATCCAGCGAAGCGGTGATCACCGTCGCCGGGCCGCGCAACGCCTGCGCCACCGCCAACAGCGTACTGCCCGCATCCAGCATCAGGGTGCTGCCGGGCGGGATCTGCGCGGCCACCGCGCGGCCAAGCCGCTGCTTGACCTGCGGCAACAGCGCAGCGCGCGCCTGGCGCGGCATGCCGGACGGTTCGAGCGCTATCGCGCCGCCGTGATGTTTCTGCGCCAACCCTTGCCGCTCGAGATCGGCCAAGTCGCGGCGCACGGTATCGACCGAAACACCGATGGCGGTGGCCAATTCCGCCACCGCCGCCTGCCCGCGTTCGCTGAGCAAATCCAGTAAATGGCGCTGTCGTGCCGCTTTGTGCATGGGGTCATTTCCGCAGTAGAACGCATAAAACAGCAATATACCGCAAAAAGAAGCAAAAAAGAACGCCCGTCGGCGGCGCATTCCGCATCAAACATTAAAAAAGCATTAGGTGGATAATCGAGCGTCACCAACAAGGAGAAGTTATGAAAATCGACCTGATGTTCGACGATACCGCCGCCAGAGCGGTGCAATACAACGCCCGCGCGTCGGTGGAGGATTTTGACGCCTGCATGGCGGAATACGCCGCGCTGGCCCAGCGCGCCAAGGCACAGACGCCCGGCATTTACGATCTGCGTTACGGCATGAGCGCCGCCGAGCGCCTCGATCTGTTCCCGGCCTGCACGCAGCCCGCCCCGCTGCTGATCTTTATTCATGGCGGCTACTGGCATTCACAGCGCAAAGAGGAAGCCTGTTCGATGGCCGCCGCGTTTGCCCAGCGCGGCGTGGCCGTCGCCACGCTGGAATACACGCTGGCGCCAGAAGCGACGCTGGCGGAGATCGTGCACGAGGTGCGCAGCGCCGTCGCCTGGCTTTATCATCACGGGGCGCCTTTCGGCATCGATCCGGCGCGCATTTTCGTCAGCGGCAGTTCGGCCGGCGGCCACCTGTGCGGCATGCTGATCGCCGACGGCTGGCAACAACGCTATCGCCTGCCGCCCGACGCGATCAAAGGCGCGCTGGCGCTGAGCGGCCTCTACGATTTGCGCCCGCTGTGCGATATCTACATCAACGACTGGCTGCATCTGACGCCCGAACAGGCGCAAACCCTCAGCCCGCTGTTTCTGCTGCCGGAGAAAGACCATGCGCCGCAGATCCTGCTCGACGTCGGCCAACGCGAAACGCAAGGGTTCAAAAACCAGACGCAGGCCTATTATGACGCCTGCCTGGCGCGCGGCCTCGACGTTCAATTGCTGGCCGATCGCCACTGCAATCACTTTACGCTGGTCAACGAACTGGCCGATGCGGAAAGCGCGATGTTCCGGCAGGTGATGGCGATGATTGACGCAACGCAGCGGTAGCCTGCCGTTGCAACCGCAGCCTGGCGGCAATCGCGATCGCCGCCAGTGCGGCAAACATGGCCCCACACAGCAGGCTGCCCTGTAGCCCCCACGCGGCGATAAACCAGCCGCCCGTCAGCGCCCCCACCGCCACCCCCAGATTGATAAAGGCGATATACAGCCCGGTGGCGAACGCTGGCGCCTGCGGCGCTTCGGATGTCAACCAGACCTGCGTCACGATCAAACCGCTGGTGTGCACCGCTCCCCAATACAGACAAAGCACCGTCATCGAACCGATATTCGCGCTGCCGTAGCGATACAGCAGCGCATAAGCCACAATCAAGGCTATCGGATGCAGCAGCACCGTCACTGCACGATGGCGGCTCAACCCCTTGCCGGCCAACAGATTGCCCGCGACGCCGCCCACACCGAACACCACCAGAAGAAAGCCGATGGCGGCGGCGCCAATGCCGGCTTCACGGCTGAGGTACTCGGCCGCATAAGCGTAGACGGCGAACATCGCGGCAAAGATCAGCACGCAGGTAATGATATTCAACCACAGCGTGCCGCTGCGCAGGATTGCCAACTGTTTGCCATAGCTGAGGCGCTGCACGGCCGCATCAGGCAAGCGCCACAGCAATCCCAACGCCGCCAGAAGGTTTACCAGCGCGCAAAATCGGAACGACGCCTCATAGCTGAACTGCCCGGCGATCCATTGCGTCAATGGTATCCCCAACACCATGCCCATGCTGGTGCCGATAAACGCATAGGCGGTTGCTTTGGTGGCCAGATGCGGCGGATAAAGCGCCGCGGCCGCCACCATGGCCAGTGAAAAATAGATCGGATGAAACAACGCCGGCACAATGCGCAGCAGCATCAGCATGGCAAAGCTGTCCGCCTGAGCGGCCAGCGCGCTGGCTGCCGCAAACACGGCCAACGCGATCAACAACATGCGTTTGCGATTGAAACGCGACGCCAGCAGCACCAACAGCGGCCCGAGCAGCGCGATGGTCAGGGCGAAGATCCCGACCAGCCAGCCGGCCTGCGCCGTGGAGATGCCATACCGTGCGATGATCTGCGGCAAAATGCCCACCACGCCGAACTCGATGCAGTAGACGCCGAACAGCCCCAGCGCGATGAAGAAAATCGGTGGCATCAGGCGCATTGCATCGCTCCCGTCGCGGCATAGACCGCCTGACAAATCTCGCCGACAAAGGCGCCGGACATGCCCTCCAGCGCCGTGTTGGTAAACGCCACCACGCTCAGTTGCCGGGCGGGATCGACGAACCACGAGTGGCCATAGGTGCCGCCCATTCGCCAGCTGCCAACGGACTCCGGCGTTTGCGCGGCGATGGGGTCTTTCAGTACGGTAATGCCGAGGCCGAAACCACGCCCCGGCCAAAACGGCATCGGCAAATCGCCGATTTGGTTGGTGGTCAGCGCCATCACCCATTCGGCCGGCAGCACCTGCCCGCCCCCCTGGCGCAACGCTTCCAGCAGGCGCAGGAAATCCTCCGCCGAGCCGACCATGCCGGCGCCGCCTGAGGCGTAAGCCAACGGATCCAACGCTCGCGCCGGCGACAGATGAAAACCGGCGCTGCCATCGATGAACGGTAAACGATCCGGTTGGCGCAAACGGCGCGGCTCGCCGGGATGGTCGGCGTAAGCGGCCGCCAGGCGCGCGGCGTCCACCGCAAGGAAATCGGTATCCGTCATCGCCAGCGGCCCGGTCACCCATTTTTTTACTGCCTGCGCCAGCGGCAGGCCGCTCGCCTGTTCGATCGCCGCGCCCAGGACATCGGTGGCGATGGAATAGCGCCACGCCGCGCCGGGCGCAGCCAGCAAAGGGGCGCAGGCAATACGCCGCACGTTCTCCTGCAGGCTGACAGACGCTTCATCCATGCCGTCGGAGACGCCCAGCTGGGCATAGAATCCCCCTTCCGGCTGGAAAAAGCGGTAGCTTAGTCCGGCGGTGTGGGTCATGAGATGCCGTAGCGTCATCAACGGAGCGGTGCCATCCGCCAGCCGCGGGCGAAAATTCGGCAGCCAACGGGTGATCGGATCGTCTAACCGCATGGCGCCTTGCGCCATCAATGCCAGCGCCGCCGTGGACACGATCGGTTTGGATACCGAAGCCAGACGAAACAGCGTATTGAGCGCCATCGGCTTGCCCGCTTCGCGATCTGCCATGCCCGCCGCGCGGCGATAAACGATCTCACCGCCCTGCGCCACCAAAACGACCGCGCCAACCAATCGTTTTTCGCGCAAGGCTTGCTCAATCGCGTTGGCAGAGGATCCGTATTCATTCATCTTTATTACCCCAGGTAGTCAGCCCATGCTGTCGCCACCGAGCATAGAGCGTGGCGATTAACGAAAAAACAGGCTAGATTTCCTTTCATAGCGGACACTCAAGTCCGCAATGGGGCAAGCAATGGATAATCTGTCTGGGGTGAACGTCTTTGTGCAGGCCGCAGAGACGCTGAGTTTCGTAGAGGCCGGGCGCGTGCTCGGCATTTCCGCTTCCGCAGTGGGGAAAAGCGTCGCCCGCCTGGAAAATCGGCTGGGCGCGCGTCTGTTCCACCGCAGCACGCGCAGCATGACGCTGACCGCAGAAGGCCGGCTGTTTCTGCACCGCTGCCAGCGCATTCTCGGGGAATTGGCGGCGGCGGAACGGGAAATCAGCGATACGCACAGCGCGCCGCGCGGCAAGCTGCGTGTCAGTTTGCCGCTGGTGGGCGGCCTGCTGAATCCGGTGCTGGCGGAATTTGTCCGGCGTTACCCGGAGATTGAGCTGGAAACCGATTTTTCCGACCGTCGAGTCGCGGTGATCGAAGAAGGGTTCGATGCGGTGATCCGCGTGGGCGATACCGAGGATTCTCGCTTAATGAGCCGCCAACTGGGCACGTTTCACCTACAGCTGGTGGCGGCGCCAGAGTATCTGCGCCGAGCGGGAATACCCCGCCAACCGGCAGAACTGCGCGATCACGCCTGCCTGTTATACAGATTCCCCACCACCGGCAAAGTCGAGACCTGGCCGGTGGCGGGCGGAGATAAACTGCTCGACGAAGGCCTGGGCAAGCGCACGGTATGCAACACCGTCGACACGCTGATTTACCTGGCGGAACAGGGCCTGGGCATCGCCTGCTTGCCCGATTTCGCGGTGCGAGAGGCGCTGGAGCGTCGGCGGCTCCAAACGGTGCTTGGCGACCACTGCCGACACAGTGGCAGTCTCAAAATTCTCTGGCCTTCAAGCAAACATCTTACACCGCGTCTCAGGGCATTTATCGACATCATGAGCGTTCGCCTTTTCTCGGCCTGAGTCCTCTATCGTGCTAGAGCAAATTCAGCTTTGCTTTGCACAAAAATAGCTAAGGCGCAGCCTGCCGCGCCTGCCAGCAGCTCTGACGGCGGCGCAGTGCCGTCGTTATATTCCATTCAGAGATATGGAAGCGCCGTTCGTTCTTTCGGGACAACGAAAATCGCCACACAATACCTTTCACCCCGCACTCGTGCATAACCGTATATAAATTCAGGTGTTAACGCCTTGTCATTACCGATAACCGCCCAATTCGCCCATCTGATATTGAACAGCCAGCCGGATGAAAACGCCCTGTCAGCCGCTCGCCGCGGCGTGAAAGATTACTTCGCCTGCGCGCTGCCGATTGCCCGCGGGGCGTTGAGCGATGCAGGTCTGGCAGCGATCGGTAAGACGTTTCCGCCGAACGGCAGCGAGAACCGCGCACTGCGCTATGGCTATGTCAGCCACGCGTTGGACTTCGATGATTACCATCCTGCGCTGCGTGGCCATCCGAGCACCGTAGTGCTCTCAGCCCTGCTGGCGCTGAACGGTGAGAGTGACGATGTCACTGAGCTGTTAACCGCCTATGTCATCGGCGTAGAGGCCGCTGGCCGGCTGGGATTGGCCGCTGGCACGCAACATTACGCGCTGGGTTTTCACAGCACCGCCACCCTGGGCGCGGTCGCCGCCTGCGCCGCCGTGGCGCGTTATCTGCAGCTTGACCAGCGGCAGACGCAGATTGCTCTGGGCCTGGCGGCCACGCAGGCAGCGGGCCTGCGCAGCCAGTTCGGTTCGGCGGCCAAACCGCTGCACGCCGGGCTGGCGGCACGCAACGCGGTCAACGCCGCCCTGCTGGCTCAGGCCGGCTTCATCGGCCAACCGGAGGGCGTGCTGGACAGCCTGCTGACTTCCCACGGCGGCGGCCGGCAAAAACCGGAATGCCTGACCGCCGGCTGGGGCACGCCCTGGCGCATCCTGCAGCCGGGGCTGGAGTTCAAGCGGTACCCGACTTGCGGTGGCACTCACAGCGCGGCCGAGGCGGCGCTCGCCCTGCGCGCGCGGCTGCTGGCACAAGGCGACGCCCTTGCGGAGATCGCACAGGTTGAGGTCAGTTTTCCGCCCGGCGCAGATACTGCGCCCTTTATTCGCCAACCGGCCACCGGTGTGGAAGCGCGCTTTAGCCTCGAATACGTCATCGCCGATGCGCTATACCACGGCGAGGTCCCGCTGACGCATTACGGCGAGCAGCCTGTCGATGCGGCTATCGCCGCCCTGGCGGCAAAAGTTGAGCGTCATGCCGATCCCGCAGCCCCGCCGGACGCGCTCGATCCGGAGATGCGCTTCCATCGCCTGACCCTGACGCTGCAGGACGGGAGGCAAATAAGTGACATAGTCACAAGAAAGCAAACCGCCGCCCGGCCGACAGACCTCGACGCCAAGCTGCGCGCCATTCTGCAGCTGCTTCCGGGCCTCGAAGGCGAGAGCGTTATCCGCGACTGCGCCCTTATGTCCCCTGGCGCGCTGCCGCGACTGATTGCATTGTTAAATTAATAATAAAACAGGAATAATTATGAGTACTTCACCTTCAACACCATCGCGCCAACTCCGTCTCGGCCTGTTCGTTCAGGCGCTGGGGCACCACATCGGGGGATGGCGCGCAGAAGGCGCCAGCGGTTCACCGACCGATATCGACTGGTTCTCCTGGATCGCAAAAAAAGCCGAAGAAGGCACCTTCGATATGTTCTTCGTCGGCGACGCGTTGGCAACCAGCGTGCACCGCCTGCCCTCGACGATGTCACGCCTGGAGCCGCTGACGCTGCTCGCGGCGCTGGCGGTCAACACCCGCCATATCGGGCTGGCGGCGACCGCCTCCACTACGTTCGATCAACCCTTCCACCTGGCACGCGCCATGGCCTCCATCGACCATATCAGCCACGGCCGCGCCGCCTGGAACGTGGTGACCTCTTTCTCCAGCGATGCGGCGCGCAACTTCAGCCGTGAAGATCTGCCGTCGCACGCCGAACGCTATGAAGTGGCGCGGGAATTCCTCGAGGCCAGCTACAAACTGTGGGACGGCTGGGAAAAAGACGCCATCGTGCGCGACAAGCAAAATGGCGTGTACGCCATCGACGAGAAAATCCACGCCGCCAACCATAAGGGCAAGCATTTCTCGGTGCAGGGCCCGCTGAACATTTCCCGCTCGCCGCAAGGACGGCCGGTGATCATTGAGGCCGGCTCTTCCCCGGCCGGCCAGCAGCTGGCGGCGGAAACCGCCGAAGTGGTGTTCACCGCCGCCGCCAGCCTGGAAGAAGGACAAGCTTTCTACCGCAGTCAGAAAAAATACGTGGCCGACGCCGGCCGCAACCCGGACCACCTGCTGATCCTGCCAGGTGTGATGCCGATTGTCGGGCGTACCAAAGAAGAAGCGCAGGAAACCTGGTATCAGCTGAATCAACTGGTGGATATCGATAACGGCATTGAGCAGCTGTCGGCGCGCTTTGGTTTCGATTTGAGCGATTATCCGCTGGACGGCCCGGTGCCGAACGTGGGCGCCACCGAAGGCGGCCAAAGCCGCGTGAAACTGCTGACCGATCTGGCCGCGCGGGAAAACCTGACGCTGCGTGAGCTGGCGGCCGTCGCGGCCGGTTCGCGCGGCCACCGCGTGGTGGTAGGCACCGCCGAAGAGATCGCCGACGACTTCCAGCTGTGGCTGGAACAGCAAGGCGCAGACGGCTTCAACATCATGCCGGCGGTATTGCCCAACCAGCTGGAACTGTTCGTCGAGCTGGTGATCCCGGAGCTGCGTCGCCGTGGCCTGTTCCGTGAAGAGTATCAGCATGCAACCCTGCGTGAAAACCTGGGTCTGCCGGAACCGGCAATCAACTTCGCTAACGTAAAATCGGCTTAATCCGCAGGGAAATCATGATGAAAACCACATTCAAACGCACCGTACTGTCCCTGCTGTTGGCTTCCTCCACGCTGGCGCCGTTGGCAGCCGGTCATGCCGCTGAAGGCGATGTTCCCTTCAAGGCTGCGGTGAAAGCTGCCGCCGATCCCGCGCTGCACGACAGCCTGCCTGAAGCGATCAAAAAGGCCGGCTATATCGTTGCCGGCACCAACCCGAACACCCCGCCGACCACCTTTTACCAGGCGGACAATAAAACGCTGGCCGGGCGTGAAATCGACGTGATGAGCGCGATTGCCGATCGCCTGGGCGTGGCGATCCACTGGAAGGACACCGGCGGCTTCGACAACATCATCCCCGGCCTGAAGTCCGGCCGTTATGACGTCGCGCTGGCCAACATTGACGCCAACAAAAAGCGCTTCCAACAGGTGGACTTCGTCGGCTATTACCACGCTTCCAAGCTGGCCTTGATCGCGCGCAAAGATGCCGCGCCAGGCCCTTACACCGAGCTGGCGCAGCTGTGCGGCCAGACCGTCGGCGCCGGCGCAGGCACCTCGCAGATCACCCGCCTGCAGCAGGCCAGCGATCAATGCGTCGCCGCCGGCAAGCCGGCCATCACCATGCCGATCTTCCCGGACCGCCCGGCCGGGGTGCAAGCGGTGATCAGCGGCCGCGTACCGATGTTTTTCGGCCCGTATGAAGGGTTGCGCTACCAGGCCACCCACGTTAAACCGCTGACGCTGGCCGGTGATATCAACATTGACGGCACCACGGTGGCCATCGCCCTGCCGAAAGGCTCCGAACTGGTGAAACCGGTGCAGGCGGCGCTGAATTCTCTGATCGCCGACGGCAGTTACCAGAAAATCCTCGACGGCTGGGATATCGGTTTTGGTGCAGTGAAAACCGCCGGCATCAATGAAGAGATCGCCAAATGAGTGGGCAACACCCTGTCGACGACGCGGAACTGAGCATCGTCGGCCATCGGCATTACGGGCGCTGGCTCAGCGCCCTGGTTGTGCTGTTGATCGTCGGCGTTATCATCAATTCCATGCTGCACAACCCGCGCTTTGAATGGGCGGTGGTGGCGGAAAACCTCACCGAGGCTTCCATCCTCAACGGCGTGCTCATGACGCTTAAGCTGACGGTGATTTCGGTGGTGTTCGGCTTCGCCGGTGGCGTGCTGCTGGCGATGATGCGCCTGTCGGCCAATCCGGTATTGGCTGCGGTAAGCTGGTTCTACACCTGGTTCTTCCGTGCGGTGCCGATGCTGGTGCAGCTGTTCCTTTGGTACAACATCGCCGCGCTTTATCCGCGCATCAGCCTGTGGATCCCGTTTCTTGGCGAAGTCGCCAGCGCGCCGACCAATACCCTTATCAGCACCTTCAGCGCGGCGGTGATCGCGCTGGTGATGCATCAGTCGGCCTATGCGGCGGAGATCGTGCGCGCAGGCATCCAAAGCGTCGGCAGCGGCCAGCTGGAAGCCGCCAAAGCGCTGGGATACCGTCGTGGGCAAATCCTGTGGCGCGTGGTATTGCCGCAGGCGATGCGCACCATCCTGCCGCCGGCGGGCAATGAGGTGATCGGGCAGTTGAAAACCACCGCGGTGGTGTCGGTGATTGCCCTGCAGGACGTGCTGTATTCGGCGCAGATCATTTACCAACGCACCTACGAGGTCATCCCGCTGCTGCTGGTCGCCACCCTGTGGTATCTGGCCATGACTTCGATTCTGTCGATTGGCCAATACTACGTGGAGCGCTATTTTGGCCGCGGCACGCAGGCAACGCGCCGCGGCGGGTTCTTCCTCAACCGCAAAGCCCCTCAGGGAGGTGAACAATGAGCGCATCCATCCACATCAACCGGGTGCGGAAATCCTTTTCCGGCACCGACGTGTTGAAAAACATCAGCCTGACCATCCCGGCAGGCTCGGTGACGGTGATCCTCGGCCCTTCCGGCTCCGGCAAATCCACCCTGTTGCGCTGCATCAACCACCTGGAAAAGCTGGACGGCGGCACCATTCGCGTTGGCGAACAGCTGATCGGCTATCGTCAAAAAGGCCGGCATCTGTACGAGCTGAAAGAAGCCGAGGTGGCCGAACAGCGTAAAAGCATCGGCATGGTATTTCAGCAGTTCAACTTGTTTGCGCACCGCACCGTGTTGCAAAACGTCAGCGACGCGCCGCTGCGGGTGAAAAAGGAAAAAAAAGCCGAGGTGCAGGAACGGGCGAAGCAGCTGCTGGCCCGCGTCGGGCTGGAACATCGCATCAACGCCTGGCCGCGAGAACTGTCCGGCGGCCAGCAACAACGCGTCGCCATCGCCCGCGCGCTGGCGATGAACCCGCAGGTGTTACTGTTTGATGAACCGACCTCCGCCCTCGATCCTGAATTGGTTGGCGAAGTGCTGCAGGTGATGAAAGACCTGGCGCATTCGGGCATGACCATGGTGGTGGTCACGCACGAAATCGGCTTCGCCCGCGAAGTGGCCGACCAGATTGTCTTTATGGATCAGGGAAAGGTGGTTGAAACGGGCAGCGTGCAGCAGGTTCTGGATGCGCCGGGACATGAGAGGACGCGCAACTTCCTGGCGACGGTATTGTAGTCCTGCGTCAGGGGGCGTTGCGTCCCCTGACGTTCAAATTCAGCCGTTTTTTTTGCGGCCGATAGCGGAAAAGACGTTGAACACTTCACCCAAGCCGTAAATCGCGCCGAGCAAGACGGCCACCATTACCGGCACCAGGACCACCACGGTGGCCAAGCTTTCAAGCATTTCTAACATCGTTCTCTCCTGGTTTATAAGCACAGCGAATCTGCGCCGGAAGAAAAGGTTTCCGGCCAATCGATCGATTATCGTGGGGAGGCAGTCTAAAACGTGAGCCACATCACACTTGATGCGAGCTAATGTAACTTACACAATTACATTAACGCAATGCAAAAAATGCTCTGCGGGAAGACGGAATTGGCGTGGGTTTTTATTGCGTATCCGCTTGATATTGCGCTGAACAAGGGACAAAAGGATAGCCGGCTTGCCGCTCGACCTGCCCGGCCATTTCGGCGATGCTGGTTTGCGCCAGGCTGGCCTCCAGCGCGTGACCAACGCGCGCAAACTCTTGCTCCAGCACCGGGGTAATCGCGTGGCCGATATAACACGCATCGTTAGGCCGGGCGCGGTGCAGCATGAAATAGGGTTGATCCTCCACCGCGCGATACACGTCCAGCAGCGAGATCGCTTCTGCCGGCCGCGCCAGCAGCGCCCCGCCGCCTTGCCCCATCTGCGAATAGGTCAGCCCGGCCTCCGCCAGCGCGCCGAGGATCCGCCGCACCACCGTCGGGTTGGTGTTGACGCTGCGCGCGATATCTTCGGAACGCACCGTCTGGCCACGACACAGCGTGATGTTGGTCAGAATATGGATGGCAACGGCAAATCGCGTAGAGGTAGACACCTTGGCACCTGCTCAGAGTTTCGTTTATGTCGGATTAAAACATAAGGAAAGCGTATCAGTTTCCAGTAATACACATAATGAGTAGGGATAAGCGGAATGTCAACCTGCCCCCGCCCGGCGGCGGCGGCAGGTCAGGCTTCAGTACTGATTTCTGTCACTTTGTCGGGATAAAATGCCAGATAATCCTTGATCGCCACCACGGCGTTGTAAGGCATTTCATAGCTCCAGGCCGTATTGGCCCCCTGTGCGCCGTTCAGCGTGAAGGTGAAATAACTGCAGTCGCCCTTATACGGGCAGTAGCTGACGTGCTCGTTTTTCTGCAACAGCGCCATATTCACGTCCTCACGCGGAAAGTAAAACACCGGCGGATAGGTGGCTTCCTGCAGGATGAGCGCATTGCGACTGTCGGCCAGGGTTTTCCCGGCAGCACGCACCACGACCAGCGTCGGATGACGGGTCAAGGTGATCGGGTGATCCGGGCCGGGGATTTTCACCGGTTTGCCGGACGCGGAAACGAGATCGGACATGGCGGCCTCCAGAGTGTGTGCCCCGCCCCCGCGAGGCGTCTTCCCAGTATAGACCAGCGGTTTTGTCGGTGGCCGCACATTCGGCGAGCAATCGCTTTTCACCGCCGCAAAATTAAGAATTTTTACCTGTTCGATTTTCTTTCGGAGGAATACATTCATCCCAACTTCTACCGGTGGGTTAATCGGATTATTTTTAATCCATTAATCAGCCAATTTACCAGGAACTCATTATGAATATTAAACGTGCCGCAGGTGTGTTGGTGGTGGTGATGGCGACGCTTTCCGTTACCGCATGTGGGCATATGTCCAATCGCGATCGCAACACGGCGATCGGCGCGGGCGTCGGCGCGGTCGGCGGCGCAGTGCTGACCGACGGCAGCACGCTGGGCACCCTCGGCGGCGCGGCGCTGGGCGGCATTATCGGCCACCAGACCAGCCGTTAATCCTCCCGTTAAAATAATCTCTGCAGGCCGACGCTTTTTTAATCCATAAGCGCCGGCCTGTTTTTATTTATCGAAATAACGTCTCTCAGCACAGGGAAATAATGAATAACATTAAGCGCAGCGTTATTATTCATTAACCCGCGTCAGGGTTATTTATTGCACCGGCAGCCTGAAGCGCGCCATCGCTTTATCCAATCGTTCCGACTCCCCCTGCAGCAACTGCGAAGCCTCGGTCACCGCGCTCACCACGGCGCCGGTTTGCTGCGCCACCTGATTCAGCGCGGTGATGCGCGCCGTCACGTCCTGGATGCTCTCCCCTTGATTGAACGACGCCAGCGAGATTTCCCCCATCAGCGCACTGCATTTGTTCACCAGATCGATAATTTTGCGCAGGTTACCCGTCAGCCGTTCGACCGCCTGCGAACCTTGATCGATTTGCTGCAATGAGCGACCGATCAACTGCTGAATATCGCGCGTCGAATGGCTGCTCTTTTGCGCCAGCAAGCCCACTTCTTTAGCCACGATGGCGAAACCGCGGCCGTGAACGCCGGCGTGCGCGGCCTCGATCGCCGCATTCAACGCCAGAATATGGGTCTGAAACGCCACGCTGTCGATCAGCGCGACAATGCCGCGCATCTCAGCCGATTGGTTGACGATCCCGTGCATCGAAACATTGACGGTTTGCATCATCTGCTCACCGGCGCCGGCGCACTGCCGGGCCTGTTCGGTTCGTTGGCTGGCCTGCTGCGCGTATTGGCCGTTTTCTTCCACCCGCGCCGCCAACTGCTGCACGTGCTCGGTCGCCAACTGCAGTTCCCCGTTCTGCTTCGCCGACTGTGCCGTCAACTGTCGATTGCCGTCCGCCAGCCGCTCGACGCCGTTCAGGATCCCGCTCGCCGCATCGCGCACCTCGCTTACCAGGCGCTGCAGACCGCCCTGCATGTGGCCAATGCTGGTTTGCAGCTGACGCATCTCGCGGTTCAACGCCCGCTCAGGCGGCAGCGGCCGCGAAAGATCGCCGGCGGCCAGCACGTTGAGGTGGACAATTGCCCGCTGCAGCGGCGCTATCACCCAGCGGGCGACGCCGAACCACACCCCCACGGCGATCAGCGCCAGCGCGGCCAATGCGCCAAGCGCAAAGGTATTGGCCTGCTCCAGCGCCGCCAATTGCCGCACGTTGACGTCATTGCCATGCTGTTCGTTCAGCGCCTGATAAGCGAGGTACTTTTCGTTGAAATCCGCCTGAAACGCCTGGATCGGCACGGCGAAAAACGCATCGATGCTGGCGCTGCTTTGCAACCCTTGCGCCTGTTCCTTCAGACCGTCATAGAACAGGCGATAACTGTCTTTCAGAGCGCCCGCCGCTTCGGGCGCGGCCGCGCTCAAGCGCTCGAACCGGGCAAAGGCCTGCTTTGAAGCCTCCAACGCCGCCAACGATTCATCCAGCAGGCTATGCCAACTGCCGTCGGAGCCAGTGACTTTGTCCTGCAGATAATAGATGCCCGCACGGTTCAGGGTGTCGCTGGCCGTCAGCAGCGACAGTCTGGCGCGATCCATCGTCGCCTGCTGGCGATGCAACCCGTCTCCCGTCACCAGGTTAACCTTGGCGTCGTGCAGAATAGTGGAAATAAATACGGTGGAAAACAATTGCAGCAGAGAAAATAGCGCAATAACGCAAATTACGCCGCCTAATAAGCCCATGCTCTTGCCGATGCCAAACGCGTGCGGCAGCGCTGCCGCAGGTTTTACCCGGCGGCCAAGTGTCAGTTTTATGCTCATGATTTTTAGTCAGTAATGCCAGAATGCCGCGAGTCTAACGCGCATTTATGACACGACTATTTCAGCCTGCTTTGTGTCGCCCCCGCAAACCAGGGCGACTCAATAATCGGAATTTCTCGTCAACGCTCATTTTTATTTCTTGACTTGTTCAATACCGGATTTATAGTTTTCCCATTAAACAAGAAACAAAGTTTCATATATTAACCGAAAATGAATTTAATATATGAAACGCACAATGAAACGTCTCAAATATAAAACAAACGAGCAACATCGCCTTATTCACAGGTAAACCCCGCTCGTCTTAATAAAAACAAAACATTCACCAGGGGCCAGGCATGCGCAAGATCACTCTTTGTTTTTTTCTTGTTTCACCAGCGAGTTACGCGACTGCCGTCGCATTACCCAGCGATGCGGCTGCCACCGTGGCGCCGGTAAAAAAAAACCGCCCGGTCTTTCCGCATATTCATTGGCAAAGCGAGGATAATAAAAAGAATATTGACATCGGCGGTGCGCTGCGCGCCAATTATCGCTATGAAGACTGGCGCAGCAGCAATTATCGGCATCCGCCGCATTTACGCTTTGACGCCTTTCGCATCGATGCCGCCGGCCAGATAAACGACGCGTTTTTCGATAGCGGATTCTGGTTTCAGGATCGGCGCAAATACGCCATCGACCGCGCCTATGTCGGCTACCACCTGTCTGAGCGCTCCACCGTGCAGTTGGGCGCGCCGTTCAAACCGTTCGGCCTGATGCCCTATCCGCAGTTCGGCTGGTCGTACGGCATTCCGTTTTACCTCGGCTTTGGCGTCAACACCGGGCTCGGCGCCAAATACCAATACCAACGGGGCGATTGGGCCTTCGACGCCGCCTACTACCCGCGCATGATGCCGACCGGCGTGCGTTACGCCCCCGACGTCGCCAGCTACGACGATCTGAAGAACACCAATTTTGCCTCACAGCATCTGCAGCGCAACGAAAAACGCGATCAGGTAAACCTGCGGCTGACGCGGGCTTTCCACCAGGGCGGCTGGGACAATGAGCTCGGCGGTTCGCTGGCGGCTTCACGGCTCTACAACCAGGCGACCGGCGATAACGGCAGCTTCTGGGCGGCGGGCCTGCATACGCTGGTGAATCGGGATGCCTGGCATCTGTCCGGCCAGGTGATCCGCTACGGTTACGATGCCAAAGGCCCGGCCGGCGCCAGCAATTCGGTGATCCTGATGGGCGGCAACGGCCTGACGCCGGCCTATCTGATCCCGTCGCAGGCCACCACTGCCGCCATCAACCTGGCGCGCGACGTCGAGGTGCCCTGGGGACCGGTGAAAAAGCTACGCTTCTACAACGACTACAGCGTGCTCTGGAAGGACAGGCACGGCGACTCCGACTCCAAAATGAATACGCTCGGGGTGCAGGTGTTCGCCATGCCGGTGATGCTGTGGGTGGATCTGACCTGGGCGCAGAACGCCAATCCGTGGGGCGGCGTGGAAAACGCCACCGGCTGGACCGGCACCCAGTCCTCCGGCAGCAATAAATGGTATTTTCGCACCAACGTAAACATCGGTTACTACTTCTGAGCGCGGCGGGTTCTACACTGAAGTATCGCCGTCAACCGGAGAAATCATGATGCTGAGCGCGCAAACGCTGCATGTCGCCATCAACCGCCCCTGTGACGAGGTGTACGCCTTTCTCAGCCGCCCGGAAAACTTCCCGTTGTGGGCCAAAGGATTAGCCAATAGCTTACGGCGGGAAGGTGAAGATTGGATGGCGGAGACCCCGCAGGGGCGGATCCGCATTCGATTTAGCGCGCCCAATGCCTTCGGCGTGCTGGATCATTGGGTGACGCTGCCGGACGGCGGCGTAGTCTACGTGCCGCTGCGCGCGCTCGCCAACCGACAAGGCGCCGAGGTGATCTTCACCCTGTTCCGCCAGCCGGACATGGACGACGCGCTGTTCGCCCGCGACGTCGGGCTGGTGAACGCCGATCTGCAGGCGCTGAAGCGCCTGCTGGAATCGCGCTAATCCCCCTTACCCCTTGACCGACGACACCACGTTAAGCGGCTGGGCATCCGGCAGAATATTCATGTGCTCCAGCACCTGGGCCATGATCTTGCCAAACACCGGTCCGGCCACCGAACCGCCGAAGTGCTTGCCGGCTTTCGGGTTGTTGACCATCACCACCAGCGCCACCTGCGGATCGCTGGCCGGCGCCACGCCGGCGGTGTAGTTGATGTAGCCGCCATCGTATTTGCCGCTCGGGCCCATTTTCTCGGCAGTACCGGTTTTGATCGCCAGCCGGTAGCCCGGCACTGCGGCGCTCACCCCGCTGCCGCCCGGCAAGGCGTCGCTCTCCATCATATGCACCACGGACCGAACCGTATCCGCCGGCAGAATACGTTGCCCCATCACCGGCGGCGTCACCTTGGTGATCGACAGCGGCCGATAAATGCCAAAGGAACCGATCGCGGCATACTCGCGCGCCATCTGCAGCGGCGTCACGCGCAGCCCATAGCCGAAAGAGAAGGTAGCGCGTTCGATATCGGCCCAGCGTTCGCGATGCTGCGGCAGATAGCCGCTGCTCTCGTTGCCGATGCCGAGCTCGGTTGGTCGCCCCAGGCCAAAGCTGCGGTAGACCGCCGGCAGCACCGTGGCCGGCAGCGCCAGCGCAATGTGCGATACCGCGATGTCGCTCGATTTTTGCAGCACGCCGGTGATGGTCAGTTTCGACCAATGGCCGACGTCTTTGATCAGGTGACCGTTCACCCGATACGGCGTGGTGTCCAGCACCGTATCCGGCCGGATCAGCTTATGCTCCAGCCCCACCATTACCACCACCGGTTTCACCGTCGAGCCCGGTTCGAAGCTGTCGCTGCTGCACACGTTGCGAATATCCTTCGCCGGGGTGCTGCCATAGTTGTTCGGGTTGAACGACGGGTAGCTGGCCATGCCGAGGACCTCGCCGGTGTCGATCTTGACCAGCACCGCACAGCCGGAGTCGGCCTGGTTAGCCACCACGCCGTCGCGGATCTGCGCATAGAGCACGTACTGAATAAATTTATCGATGCTGAGCGTCACGTTCGGCGGCGGCACCGGATCCACGCTTTTAAGCACGCCGATCACCGCGCCGCTGCCGTCCTTCTGATAGACCCGCAGGCCGTTTTTGCCCTGCAACAGCGGGTTGAAACCCAGCTCAATGCCCTCCAGCCCCTGATTGTCCTGGCCGACGATGCCGATCAGCCCGGCGGCGTCCTGGCCCATCGGATAAAAGCGGCTGAAATCCTGCTCGGTGCTGACGCCGGTCAGGTGCAGCTTACTGATGTAGGCGGCGTTATCGTCCTCCACCTTGCGCGCCAGATAAACGAAGCGTTTGCGCGCGTTGCTCTGGATCAGGTGCTGGATGTCCGCCAGCGGGATCTTCAGCACGTTGGCCATGCTCTGCCAGCGTTCGTTGCCGGTATCGGTCTGGGTATCGAGAATATGCTTCGGATCCAGCACGATGTCTTTGGACGACACGCTGACCGCCAGCGCCTCATCGTTGCGATCGGTGATCATGGCGCGGTTGGTCGGCACCACCTGGGTGCGGATCGAACGCTGGTCAGCCTGGTTGGCCAACTGCTGGTGTTCCAGCAGTTGCAGGTAGCCGACCCTGAACGCCAACAGAAAAAAACAGACCAGCATGCCGGCGCAGATCCAGCCGAAACGAACTGTGGAATAGGTTTTACCGCTCTTTTTGGTCGATGGCGCCACTGTTGTGTTAACCCTACGTTTTTATTCAGTTTATGGTGTTATTTCAGTCTACCTTGCCGGAAATGGTCAGGAGATTGCAGTTTGTAAGAAAGTAAAAACAAACCGCATCACCGTTGCACATCCGCGCTGTCGTTTAACTGCGGTTTACTTTGCGGCGTATCGCCGGGCTGTGGCGCGTTGGCCGGGTCAAAAATGTGGTCGAGGATCGCGCGCGCGGTCGGCCCCGCCACCACGCCGTCGCCGCCGCCGTTTTCCAGGATCAGCGCCATCGCCACCCGGGGATTTTTGTAGGGCGCAAACAGCGTATAAAAGATGTGATCGCGCAGCCGCACCGGGATCATTTTGGCGTTGTAAGTCTGGTTTTGCTTCAGGCTGAACACTTGCGAGGTGCCGGATTTGGCGGCGATCTGATACGGCGCGGTGTGGAACAGCTTGTAACCGGTGCCGTTCGGCAAGTTGGCCATGCCGTACATGCCGTTGCGCACGATGCCCCAGTAAGGCGAGTTGGGATCGCCGATCTGCGCCGTTTGCGCCGGCGGCTGGTAGCGCGTCACCCGGTTGCCCTGCTGCAGCGAATACAACAGATGCGGCGTTTTCACCCGGCCGTTGTTGAGCAGCGTGCTCAAGGCTTTCACCATCTGGATCGGCGTCGCCACCCAATACCCCTGGCCGATGCCCACCGAGACCGTATCCCCCTGATACCAGCCCTTTTTGTGCACCTTCAGCTTCCAGTCGCGGCTCGGCAGCACGCCGCGGTACTCTTCGTTCAGATCGATGCCGGTCGACTGGCCGTAACCGAACTGGCTCAGCCAGTGGTGAATGCGATCGATGCCCATCTCATACGCCACCTGATAAAAGAAGGTGTCGGCGGACTCTTCAATCGCTTTGGTGACGTTGAGCATGCCGTGGCCGGTTTTCAGCCAGTCGCGGTAGCGCCGCTCGGTGCCGGGCAGCGTCCAGGTCGGCGCGCCGAAAAAGGTGGTGGCGGGCGTGATCACCCCGGCGAACAGCGCCGAAACGGCCATGTAGGGCTTCACCGTGGAAGCCGGCGGGTACAACCCCTGGGTAACGCGGTTGATGAGCGGCAGATCCGGGTTGCGGAGCAGCGCCTTATAGGCCTGATAGCCGATGCCTTTGACGAAGGGATTGGGATCGTAACTGGGGCTGGAGACCATCGCCAGAATGCCGCCGTCGCGCGGATCTTCCACCACCACCGCGGCGCGTTGCCCCTTCAGCACTGATTCGATGTACTGCTGCAGCGGCAGATCCAGCGTCAGGTAAATGTTTTTGCCGGCCTTCGGCGGCTGTTCCTTCAGCAAGCGGATCACCCTCCCATGGTTATCCACCTCCACCTCCTGATAACCGGTGGTGCCATGCAGTTCGGATTCGTAATAGGCCTCGATACCCTGTTTGCCGATATTGCGGTCGGCGGCGTAGTTCTCGCTCAGGCCGGCCTTGTCCAGGCGCTTGAGATCGCTGTCGTTGATCTTCGACACATAGCCCAGCACGTGCGCCAGCTGGGCGCCGTAAGGATATTCACGCTGCTGATAGGTATCGATGGTCACCCCGTCGAAACGGTATTGATTGACGGCAAAGCGCGCCACCTCAGTGTCGCTCAGCCCGGTTTTTAGCGTCACCGGCTTGTAGCGGCTGTTGTGGCGCATATCGTCACGAAACGCGCTGATGTCTTCCGGCGTCAGATCGACGATCGGCGTCAGCGCCTGCAGCAGCGCCGCCATGTCGGTGATTTTGCTGGGCGTGATTTCGACACGATACAGTGTCACGTTTCGCACCAGCGGAGTGCCATTGCGATCGAAGATTAACCCGCGGCTGGGGGCGAGCGGCAGCATCTTGATGTCGTTCTGGTTGGAACGCGTCTGGTAAAAGCCGTGCTGGCGGATTTGCAGCCGGTAGAGGTTAACGATCAGCGCGCCGAAGCAGACCACCACCAGCGCCAGCGCTACGCCTGCCCGGCGGATAAACAGCCTCTCTTCCGCAGAGTGGTCGCGAATTTTTTCTTTTAACAGGGCCATGCGGTGCCGGTACCTTTTGCGTCACATTTCCCCGTAAAATCAGGGAACTGAAAAGCCGGCAAGCATAGCGTTATCGGGCGCGCCGCCCCATGAAAAGGTTGCTAATGAAATGGCATAACTGTTTCAGCATATTGGAATGTTACCGTCGGCGTTTTTTTCACCGCGCGCCCCATTGAGCCGCCGTTCGCCCCAATGCTACAATGTGATCTGAATCACATTATTCCCGTTATTCCCCCGCATTTCCCTGTCGGCGCCCTGCCGGATGCGGCTTTTTGTTACATAGGATCGAGTTCGATGAGTACCATTGCCACCGGTTTAGTCATGATGCGCTGGGAGTTGCTGAGCGCCGTGATGATGTTCTTCGCCAGCCAGTTAAACGTCGTTTGCCGTAAAACCAGCCGCAACGGCATGGCGTTCATGTTCAGCAGCCTGGGCCTGTTTACCGCCTGCTGGTTCGTGATGGGCCTGATGGGCATCCACCTCACCCTGGAAGCCTTCACCCAATTCTGGTCATCGGCCTGGGATCGCTACGTGGACGTCGTCAGCACCATGCCGGCCGATTGGCCGATGCCGTAACCTCGCTGCACGGGCGGCGCATCTGCCGCCCCGCCGATTATTCCGCGTCCGTTGACGGCGCCGCCGCCAGCCGCGCCATCAACGCCCCCGCTTCGATCAGCTGCGCCTGTTCTTGCTCCGTTAAACAGCTTTCCATCGCCGCCAGCAGCCACGCCTCGCGCCGGGTGCGGCTTTGCTGCAACAGCCCCAGCCCGGCGGGCGTCAGGCGCACCCGCACCCGGCGTTTGTCTTCAGCATCCGGCGTGCGCACCAGCAGCCCATCGGCCTCCAGCTCGCGCAAGGCGGCCGCCAGGTTAGAGGAACGCATGCGCTCCGACTCCGCCAGCAGCGACGGCGTCGCCTCGCCGCCGTGGCGATCGATAGCTCCCAGCAGCATCAACTGGGCCCAGGATTTTTCGTCGCTGCGCGACTCGCGCCGCAAACGGCGCACCAGCGACATTAACTGCGTGCGCAGCAGCGTCACGTCTTCAGGATGATCTTTTTTCATTGGCATCAATAGATAACGATAGATTTGTCCGTACTTTCACACCGAGACCGGGAACGGTCAACCGAAATTGGCGGACGAAATATGCCAGCTCGCTATTGGCGGGTGCCGGCGTTGAGCGGCAACACCGGCACCCGCCAAAGCGAACAGCAGACCGATGCCACCGCCCAGCAACACATTGACCACCCTTTCTGCGGCGATCGACGGCGCTTTTCCGGCAATCACCAACGCGCAGGCGATGCAGGCGCAACGGGCGCCAAACCCCAAGGTATAACGATGAAAAGACACCAGGGTGAGCATCGTCACCACGCTCAGCAGTTCATAACCCACATTGCCATGCGGCATGAGGCTGCCCAGCAAAATACCGACGGGCACCCCCAGCAATGCGCCTGACGCACGCTGGCGGAGTTTGTTGCGCGTACCGGCCATATCGCCGCTGATCACGCTGACGGCCGACCAGATCACCCATTGCCCGTAATCGAGGTGTTGCCACTCAACGATCGCCGCCGACAGTGCAACGGCACAACTTACGGCGAGCAAAGCCTCGCCGCAGGCCACGCGAGCGCCAAGCTCATCGCTGCGGCGCAGCTGGAGATAATGATGCAGGCTGTCACTCGTCGACAACCACACTAGCCGCCGGTGCTCCGCCAATGCAAGCATCAGCACCGGCAAGACGGCTGCCTCCAGAAAAGGGAGCAGCGCCCAGCCGCATTGGGCTAATGGCGCGCCGGCGCCACCTTCAGCGGTTTCACACGCCAGATAAAGAGCCGGAATAAAAATAAAATTCCCCAGGGATCGCAGCTTGCCGCCGAACGCGGAGATCCCAACCGCCGCCGCCGCTGCCAACACGCACGCCAAAATGAAGATGACCGGCGTGTGCATGGCGCACAGCAGCGCCATAAAGAGCAGCAGCAATGCCGCCGCATGCAGCGCCACGCCGAGCGGCGCCAGTTCAAGACGCTCGCAAACGACAAACAGCGATATGGTGACCACCGAAGCCTTCAGCCAGTTGGCATTGCCTGTCGCCAGGCTCAGGGCCAGCAACGGCGCCAACACCCATGCTCCCCGTCGCAGCTGACGCCAGGCGATTTCTTCACGCAGCAGCTTCACAATGCGCTCAGCTGTTCCAGCGTGACGATATCGGCAATAGTGGCAAGCGTTTCCATTGAGATCCGGTGCTCTTCCGCCGTGGCCGCCGCGCAAGCCTCTTCCAGTATCAGCACCTGATAATCGCGATCGTGCGCGTCGCGCGCCGTCGCCTGTACCGCCCAGGTGCTGCTGACCCCACAGATCACCAACCGTTCAATGCGGCGGGCGCGCAGCGTCGCATCCAGATTGGTGCCATAAAACGCGCTGACGCGCGGTTTTACGATGGTTAACTCCCCCAAATCAGACGCTAAATCAGGATGAAAATCCGTGCCCGGCTGGCCCAGTGCGATAGCGCCAAATTGATGCGCCTGCCCAAACATCCGCGAGTATTTGGGTTGATCGACATAGCCGGCCGCGAAACCGACTTTAACCAATATGCGCAGCCAATCCTTGCGCTGCGCGAGAGACAATGCGCTATTTGCCCGCGCGATAGCATCGCGCTCAATGACCTGCTGCGCCGAGCGCGCAATTTTTCCTTCCGGGTGGGAGATATCCACGATGTAATCCAGAGCGATCAGTGCGGTATTCATAGAAAGCGTCTCCTTGCCGCCGACACGGCGAAATGGGTAGAGAGAGTGTGGCGCCGCCGAATTGTTGAGCGGCTTGGTGGAGTAGCTTAAAATAAATATCTATGATAATATAGCTATTAATTTATAGCTAAATGTAACAACGCCGCCGACGGGCTTTACGTTTTCTCACGCATTTCCCCCGCGCCGGCCAGTTCGCGGTGTTATTATTATCTTGCTTAACAAATCCCTCCAAATTCAAAGTGGTACGACAAGTCGATGGAAGCGTGGAAAGTCAATCTGATCTCGGTCTGGCTCGGGTGTTTCTTCACCGGGCTGGCGATGAGCCAAATCCTCCCTTTTCTGCCGCTGTACGTCGAACAGCTCGGCGTCAGCGATCATCAATCCCTCAGCCTGTGGTCCGGGCTGGTGTTCAGCGGCACCTTTTTGGTCTCGGCGGTGGTGTCGCCGCTGTGGGGCAGCCTCGCCGACCGCAAAGGCCGCAAGCTGATGCTGCTGCGCGCTTCGCTGGGCATGGCGATCGTCATCGCCCTGCAGGGGCTGGCCACCAACGTCTGGCAGCTGTTCGCGCTGCGCGCCCTGATGGGGCTGACGTCCGGCTATATTCCCAACGCCATGGCGCTGGTCGCCTCGCAGGCGCCGCGCGATAAAAGCGGCTGGGCGCTGGGCACGCTCTCTACCGGGCAGATCTCCGGCGTGATCGCCGGGCCGCTGCTGGGCGGGCTGATGGCCGACCATTTGGGGCTGCGGGTGGTGTTTTTTGTCACCGCCGGGCTGATGTTCGTCAGCTTCCTGGTGACGCTGTTCCTGATTAAAGAACGGCGCATCACGGTGAAAAAAGCGGATCAGCTGAGCGGCAAGGCGGTGTTCCGTTCGCTGCCTTATCCGACGCTGATCGTCACCCTGTTCGTTTGTACCCTGATGATCCAGCTGGCTAACTCCTCCATCAGCCCGATCCTGACGCTGTTCATCCGCGAACTGTCGGGCGACGTCAGCAATATCGCCTTTGTCAGCGGCATGATCGCCGCCGTGCCCGGCATTGCGGCGCTGATCTCGGCACCACGCCTCGGGCGGCTCGGCGATCGCATCGGCACCGCGCGCATCCTGATCGCCGCGCTGCTGTTCACCACCGGCCTGTTCGCCGTGATGGCCTGGGTGAATACGCCGCTGCAGCTGGGCATTCTGCGCTTCCTGCTGGGGTTCGCCGACGGCGCGCTGATGCCGGCGGTGCAGGCGCTGCTGCTGAAGTATTCCTCCGATCAGGTGACCGGGCGCATCTTCGGCTATAACCAATCCTTTATGTACCTGGGCAACGTGGTTGGCCCGCTGCTGGGATCGGGCATTTCGGCGATGATGGGGTTCCGCTGGGTGTTCGCCGTCACGGCGGTATTGGTGCTTTGCAATGCGCTGCAGCTGCGGCATCAGTTCAAAAAAGTGGAAAATCAACGCGCGGGATAACGAGGAATGTGGGGAAACGCCTCAAGCAGTGGCGGGACAATGACGCCCATCAACCGTACCACCACTGCCAAAGGCGGCCGTAGCCTACTCGACGCGGCGGTCATTTCCTATTTATGTAAGTAAATAAAGTGTTGCGGGCATGTAGAGGGCCGCCGCAGCGGCCCTTGCGGATCAGAACATGGTATTGTCATTGGCCGATTTTTCCGGCACATCCTGATTGACGTCCCAATGCTCGGTGATTTTACCCTGATCGTTCACCCGATAAATATCCACGCTGGCGGTGCCGCGATCCTGCGGATTATTTTGGTATTGGACGTGAACGTAGACCAGATCGCCGTTGACCGCGCTGCGGTATATTTTGGCGCTGTACTGCGGATTGTCTTTGAAGGTCTGGCTGAAGAAATCCAGGAACGGCTTGATGCCGTCGCCGACGAACGGGTTATGCTGCTTGTAGTTCTCCACAATCAGCTTTTGCGCCACGCTGATGTCATGACGGTTGAAAAAGCCCGCATACAGATCTTCCACCACCTTCAGCTTCTGCTGGGCATGATGATAACCGCCCTTGCCGGCCGATTTGTAAGACGCCGCCTGATCCGTTGACAGCGCCGGGTAACTCGCCAGCAAACCGCCGACGATCGCACAGGTGATCAATGCCTTTTTCATAACTGCTCCTTAGTTTCCTGAGTGACCTACGATTTTCAGCTCCCCTTTCAGATGGGTGAAGCTGCCGTCCCTGGCGGCGATGTTGGTGTATACCTCGCCGCGCTCAAAGTCCTCGACATGCGTCACGTTGTCGCCGGACTGTGGTTCATGCCAATAGACCATGTAGACCTTCGGCCGAATCTCCACCGCGGTGTACTGCACGGTATCGGTGATGCCCTGCGACGCTTCGCCGATACCGGTGAAGGTCATGGTCTTGTCATCGGTAAAATCCAGCTTGAAGGCGAAATCGCCGAAGGTCACCTGCACCACTTTACCGACCGCAATAAACTGCCCGTGTTTTTCCGTCATCGTCGCCGCCTTACTGTTTGTCAGGGTGGTTTGCGCCGCCAAAGCGGCAGGCAATGCCAGGGGGAAAGTCAGGGCTATCGCCAGCGCGATGCCCGTTCGTTTCACTGTTTTCATCGTTCCTTCTCCTTTCCGTGGTTGAAAACGAGAATCATTATTATTTCTTAACGGTTGGCGGAAATATAAGAATAATCTCTATTCCTATCAGGTACCTGGCGGCGAAAAAAGCGGGCGAAAAATCGCCGTAAAATGGCATGGCAATAGCGCGTTCTGGCCATTGGTTTTTACGCAATGAACGGAATTACTGCTTTCAGAAAGGGAAACCACTCGGGGATTTGATGGGTCTATAGCGCAGATCGCTTTAAGCTAATGCGTATTTATTCTTAAGCCGCCCGCCGCAGGGAAACGGCGGCGAACGGCGTGGCGTTTAACGCAGCCAGGGCGTATAGGTGACGCCAACCAGCAACCCTTCCGGGCTGAGCAAACGGGTAACGCTTTGCCCCCACGGCTCTTCACGATTGGCGACCAGCAGCCGATAACCGCGATCGACCAGCCCCTGGGTGGCGGCCGCCATGTCGGCCACGTCGAACTCGATCCATGCCTGCGGCACCGCGAGATCCGCCGGCCAGCGATCGTCGCCAAAGCAGGACTGCGCCGCCTGCGCCAGCGGCCACAGGGCGAAGTGTTTCACCCCGTCCAGCGCGCCCTGCTCGGCCAGCAGATAGGTTTCGTTGCCCGGCATCGGCTTGAGCGGCAACCCCAGCGCCTCGACATAAAACGCCTTGCTCTCGTCGCTCTCACGCGTGATCGGCCCGAATCCGGCGACGAACAACACGCCCAGCCCGGCAAATGGTTGATCCATGCTTGCACTCCCTTCCGGTTAGCGCCCCTGCCGCACCTGCAGCGGAGCAAATCCATAGGCCGCCTTGAAGCGGTTGCTGAAATGGCTGGCGGAGCTGAAGCCGCACGCCAGCGCGATCTCGGTGATCGGCTGTTGGCTGTGCCGCAACAGCTGTTCCGCCCGCTGCAGCCGCGCGCGCATCACAAACTGGTGCGGCGCCAGGCCGGTCGAATGTTTGAACATGCGGGCAAAATGGTATTCGCTCAACCCGGCCTGCGCCGCCAGATCGGCCAACAACAAAGGCCGATCCAGGTGGCTTGCGATATATTCCCGCACCCGCCTGGCTACCGCGGGAGCCAGGCCGCCGCGCGCCGCCGGCAGCTTCCACTGCAGCTGGCTGTAGCGCTGGATCAGGTGCGACATCAGCAGGTTCGAGGCGCTGCTGAGCGCCAGCAGGTTGGCGCTGTCCCGCCAGTCGCAGTTGAGCAAAAACTGACGATACAGCAGCGTGATCTGCGGATCTTCGCCGAAGCTGCGTTGCTCCACGTTGATCGCCGCCGGGCTGCGATCCCAGGTTTGCTCCGCCAACTGCCGCAGATGGTCATCGGTGCAGTACAGATGCACGAATGACAGATCGCTGCGCACATCCCAGGTGGAAGCGTACTGGCGCGGCATGATGCAGAAGCGATCCGGCCCGCCGCCGTTGCGCCAGCCGCCCGGCACCTGCTGGTAGCACTCATAGCCGTCGGCGACGTACAGGCTCAGGGTATGGTGGTCGGCGCTTTCCTGCGTGACGCGATCGTTGCAGTTAGACCAGGCCGCCAGCTCCACGCCGGTGCCCAGCAGCACGCTGCCGTGCAGCCGCGCCTTGTGCTCACGCAGTGTTTCAAACGCCTGATAGTTGGACATCGCCGGCCCCGTTGTTCGACATGCTGACAGTGTAAAGAGTGGCGCCGCGGCATGCCAGCGGCCGCCCCGCGCTTTTGGCAAAAAAAGCGCAAGAATATGCAACTGGGCGCAAAGCGCTGCAAGCGCCGCCGCGCGCCAAAGCGGATACTGCGCCATCGGTTTTTTCGGAGTGAATAGAATGAATGCGCTGTTGTACCTCGCCGTGGTGCTGATTTGGGGCACCACCTGGATAGCGATTACCCTGCAACAGGAAGGCCCGGTGGCCATTCCCGTGTCGATCGCTTACCGCTTCGCCATTTCCGCCGCGGTGATGTTCGCCGTGCTGTTGCTAACGCGCCGCCTGCGCCGCATCGCCCCGCGCGATCATCTGTTCTGCGTGCTGCAGGGCTGCTGCGTGTTCGGTTTCAACTTCTTCTGCTTTTACCATGCGGCGGCTTATATCAGCAGCGGGCTGGAATCGGTGATCTTCTCGATGGCGGTGCTGTTCAACGCCCTCAACAGCCTGCTGTTCTTCCGCCAGCGCCCCAGCCCCAACCTGCTGCCGGCGGCGCTGCTGGGGTTGACCGGCATCGTGGCGCTGTTCTGGCAAGATCTGGCCGCCACCCGCATGGCGCCGGAGCTGCTTAAAGGCATCGGCCTGAGCGCGCTCGGCACCTACGGCTTCTCGCTGGGCAATATGATCAGCGCGCGCCATCAGCGCCGCGGGCTGGATATTTTTTCCACCAATACCTATGCCATGACCTACGGCGCGATGCTGATGGCGCTGATCGCCCTGGCGCAGGGCGCATCGTTCCAGATGGAATACAGCAGCCGCTATATCGGATCCCTGTTGTATTTGGCGATCTTCGGATCGGTGATCGCCTTCGCCGCCTACTTCAGCCTGCTCGGCCGCATCGGCGCCGGCGCGGCGGCCTACAGCACCCTGCTGTTCCCGCTGGTGGCGCTGACCATCTCAACGATTTACGAAGGCTACCAGTGGCACTTCAACGCCGTGCTGGGCCTGTGCCTGATTTTGCTGGGCAACCTGGTGATGTTCGCCAAGCCGGGGCTGAAGTGGCGACGGGCGGGCATCTCAAAACAAAACTCAACCCTTTGAAGCCATTGGCGAATATCGTTATTATCAGGTTTTGTTGATAACGGATGATGGCCAATGCTCAGAAGTGATGATGTGACACCCCGCGCCTACCAACAGGTGGACGTTTTCACCGCCACGCCACTGCAGGGCAATCCCGTGGCGGTGGTGCTGGAAGCCGAAGGGCTGAACGACGCGCAGATGCTGGCATTGGCCCGTTGGACCAACCTTTCGGAAACCACCTTTGTGCTTAAACCGACGCACCCGGCGGCGGATTATAAGGTGCGCATTTTCACCACCGAAAAAGAGCTGCCCTTCGCCGGCCACCCAACGCTGGGCACCGCCCACGCCCTGCTGGAAGCCGGGTTGACGCCTAAACGCCCTGGAACGATGATGCAGGAATGCGGCGTCGGCCTGGTGGCGGTCAATATCCTGCCGGAAGGTACATTGGCGTTCGCCGCGCCCGAAGTAGAGTTCCGCCCCATGGCGGCCGAGGAAACCGAACGGCTGACGGCCGCTTTACGGCCTGCAGTGATTGCAGCAACCCCCCTGCCGGTGATTGCCGAGATGGGTATTCGCTGGCTGATGGTGCGCCTGCCGGACGCGCAGTCCTGCCTGGCGGTAACGCCGGATCAGGCCACGATTAAACAGCTGCAAACCGCCTGTGATGTGGATGGCGTAGTGATTTATGGCGCCTGCTCCGCAACCGAACCCGCCGATTACGAAATGCGCGCGTTTATGGTGGAATGCGGTGTTTTGATTGAAGATCCGGTAACCGGCAGCGCCAACGCCTGCCTGGCGCGCTTGCTGCAGGCCAGCCGCTTCCCCGACGGCGGCCGGACCGCGCAGGGCTACCAGGTGCGCCAGGGCACCCAACTGAAGCGAGATGGCCGCGTGAGCGTGCGCTTTATTGACGGCGAGCCCTGGATCGGCGGGCAGTGCTGCACCCTGATTAATGGCACATTGGGTATTTAGTTTGGGGGGGTAACAGGTTGGAGGGAGTGGTTTTATCTGCCTATTCGGCTTCCCCTAATAGAGAAAGGTTAATCGTAGCATAATGCTTGGAAACCCACTCATTAATTATATTGTCATCAATAAATTTCATAAAGTATTTTCTCAAATAGATTTAAACATCATTCGTCAACGGGTTTCTCCCAATAAATGATTTTCTCCATTTCCCTTTCTATATCATCCATATTATCCATCCCTAACTCATGACTAAACCTTTCAGAAATAACCCCTCTTACTTTTGATAAGCGGCCAGTAACATTATTTTTATCAATAAACTGCG
Source organism: Serratia nematodiphila DZ0503SBS1 (assembly GCF_000738675.1). Lineage (NCBI taxonomy): Bacteria > Pseudomonadati > Pseudomonadota > Gammaproteobacteria > Enterobacterales > Yersiniaceae > Serratia > Serratia nematodiphila. Next base: position 3,660,630 of record NZ_JPUX01000001.1, read on the forward strand.
TAGTTTCCTCACAATATGCATTTCTCACCTTCTGACTTACTTCCCCACTTGCATCGGTATAATAATGCCGTGCAATGTTCCGCAATGATATCAAAATAAACTCTATCTCAGATAATATATCTATCGCTTCATGGCCAGATAGAACTATTCTCTCATTCTCTTTATTTAGTTTCATTTGTAAAATCACCCATATTAAAAAACAGACTCTTCCATTGTTCAAGGCACCCCTCAAACTCATCTATACTCGAAACAATCATAGACTCCTCGGTGTACTCATTAAAAATCCCCACGCCATTAGGTTTAATAGTTATAGTATGAGAGTTTCCCGTTCCCTCCCAAAATGGCAGATTTCCAGATCTTACAAGTTTACAAGCCTCAATAAACTCATTGACACCATAAAAACCTCTTTGGATATCATCCTTTATAAAGTCAGTTAGTATCCTATAGTCACTATTAGATTCTATAGACGGATAACCGTCATCACAGATAAAAAACCTCATGACAATCCTCCATGTTCTTTATTTCCTCATTCAATTCCTGCACACTCAGCAATCAAACTATCACCATTTCCTCAGATTTTAGCACATTGACCTTCAGTCGGAATCCAGCACTTGAATCTATAGCAACCGTTGAATCATGTAATATGGTTGCAGAAACGAAGGGGTTGGAGTTTTCCGAGTAAACAACCCAAACTAGTTTTTCTTCGCGATCCAAATAAGCGATAAAACCTTCTGAACCATAGCTCCCCTCACCTAAACATAAGTATCCACCACAACTCAAGTTAATTTTTTTAATTACATCAATAGTAGTAATCTCATCTTTATTTTTTTCATAGAACTCAAAAAAATCGAAACATCCCGATTTAGATACTTTAGGCGTGGGGTAGGATATGATATCGATCAACTCAGCTCTACCATCTGAAAAATACAGAGCATTTTTAATCGGTAATTCACCAGCTTCCCACAGTTCAGTAATTACATTCTTCATTTTTATGGACATATCTTAAACGGAACAACTCACATCGACGTATTCAGCACATACGGATAAAGGTTCAACCCACCGCGCAGCCCTATCGGCTCCAGCGTGGTAAAACACCTAGCCTAGGAACAGGTTAGGTTGTATGCAGGCCACTTGATATTGCCCGACGTAGCGAGCGGTTGCTGATATTTCGCGCCCTGCAGCTTCTTTGCGCCGACTACCACCTGATCCTGTAGTAGTTAGCACTATCCAGTACCAACACTATCAATAATCAGGTTCGAAGAAGAAAAACATCCGCTACTTTTTTGGGACCTTCGTAAATTTCGAATTTATCATGCTGAACCATACGCTCTTTAGGTGCAGATTCCATAAGAAAATCTACAGTTCCCAACGAAAACGTCTTGCCATTTTCAGACTTGGATTCCTCTAGCTCAAAAACAACGCTCCAGGCATTGTTTTGCCACTCCTTGTCCTCAGGAAATCGAGATACTGCATAATACTTTCCTGCTGGAGGGACTGTTTTTCTCCCGCCCATATGTTCAGGAGTCCAATCAACCTTTACGAGATTCATAACACACTCTCCATTAGATACTCAACACCCACGCTTAGCTTTAATTTCTTTGCTCCAAGTAACCTTAGCGTGATTATTCAAATCAACAACTTCAGCATATCTCGCAGGTCCTATTCCATCTAGGTGAGGGTCAATATGCATTTTACTTGCCACGTTGTCGGGCACATCAATTTGTACGACTCTAAAAACATCGCCCCCATGCCCCATTTTGTTACCCCACGTAACTGCATCTTTATAAGACTCAGCGAACCATTTCCCCTCCATCGTTCCTTGGCCTGCTTTCCATCCCTCATTCATCAAACTATTGTACTCATCGAGACTCATGCCTCGATATAGTACTTTCAACCCCAACGGATCCACCCACATCAGCGGGTTCGACGCATACTGATAAAGGTTCAGCCCGCCGCGCAGCCCTATCGGATCCTGCGTGGTGAAACGCCCCACCTCGGGTTCGTAGTAGCGGAACAGGTTGTAGTGCAGGCCGCTTTCGTCGTCCTGATATTGCCCGGCGTAGCGCAGCGGCTGCTGATATTGCGCGCCCTGCCGCTTCGCCGCACCGGCCACCGTCTGGCCCTGCAGCTTGCCGAAGGTGTCGTATTGCCCGGACCAGCACAGGTTGCCCGCCGCGTCAGTCACCTCCAGCGGCGCGCTGTTCAGATCGGTGTGATACCAGTAAATATCCGCCGAGCGGCTGTCGCCCGCCTGCTCCAGCGCCGCCAGCGGGCTCCACGGGCTGGCCGGATCGTAGCTCCAGCTGCGGCGGCTGCCGTCGTCGCGCTGCTCCTGCAGCAACCGGTAGCCCTGCCACAGGAAACGGGTCGTCTGTTCGGTTTTGCCCCTGTAGCGCACCGTTTTGCGGCTGCGGCGGCCCAGCGCGTCGTAATGGTACTGCGCCTCGAACTCGCCCTGCGGGCCGCGGCCGTGCGCCTGCACCAGCCGATTGGCGTCGTAGCGGTAGTGCTGTTCGTACAGGCCGTTGCGCCGGCTGATCAGGTTGCCCCAGGCGTCGTAACGGTAAAACAGTTTTTGCCAGTGCGTCAGGCGGTTGTCGGCGATCGGCGCCAGCGGCAGGTGCGCGTCGATGTCGCTCTGCGGGCTGCGCTCACCCAGCAGGTTATCCGCCAGATCGTACACCAGCCGCGCGCCCGGTTTGCCCTGATTGGGTTCGCGGTGTTGCAGCAGGCGGCCTTTGATGCAACTAACAATCTAATGTTTTTACTCTTCCTTTTTTATTTTTAAAGAACCTAATATCTCCTTTTCAAGCTTTGATCTTATATCTCATATTTAATACTGCACACTAAAGAGCCCCAAAGAAAGGATCCTTTCGCAGCTTGTCGGTCACTCTTCTTCGATGCACTCATCACTTATGATCGATAATCCATCAAGTTGATTAAACGCATTCTTCAAGAATTTGTACCTGCTGAGTTTTTCTGGATTCTTCCCATTAGTGAAAGACACCTTAATTATCGTGCTAAACTCTTTGTTATCTTCCTCTAACCACTCATTAGAGTGAGGAATATAATTATCAGTAATGGTTAACTTGTCCGCATAAAGGCCAGTATATGCAAAGTAAACACCAAAATAGGAGCTATCATACTCCGAACAAGTTATATCCCATTTATCGTCCAGTAATTTGCTCGCTTCTTTTTTTGATATAATACTACCATATTTTAAAAAATATAATTTTTTCATAATTTATCCACCACATTTACCAGGTATTCTAGTTCCCTTTCCTTTAGCCTTAACTTCAGCAGCAGACTCAAAGACCATTGCGTTCACAGGTCTACCTCCTGACATTTTGGATAATTTTTGCAATGTATCATCAATACCTAATTTCTTAGCCATTTCACTACCCATATCAATTGGTCCAGTGCGCCCTCCTTTTCCTATTCCCAGCTGCTCTGCTTTTTGATATAGCTCAGGATGTGAAATAGCAACGTCAAAATCACTAACACGGCCAACATCAAATGGTTGACCTGTAGAGAAACTTACCCCCGATACGGAGCTTCCTTGCATATATGAAACTGTGCCGGGATATCCTAATTTACTCATTCCTGCCTGTAATGCTTCACCGAACTGTTTAAATTGGCCGAAACTATTAAAGCCATGTGGAACTCCTTCTACAGATAACCCAAACGGATCCACCCACATCAGCGGGTTCGGCGCATACTGATACAGGTTCAACCCACCGCGCAGCCCTATCGGATCCTGCGTGGTAAAACGCCCCACCTCGGGTTCGTAGTAGCGGAACAGGTTGTAGTGCAGGCCGCTTTCGTCGTCCTGATATTGCCCGGCGTAGCGCAGCGGCTGCTGATATTGCGCGCCCTGCCGCTTCGCCGCGCCGGCCACCGTCTGGCCCTGCAGCTTGCCGAAGGTGTCGTATTGCCCGGACCAGCACAGGTTGCCCGCTGCGTCGGTCACTTCCAGCGGCGCGCTGTTCAGATCGGTGTGATACCAGTAAATATCCGCCGAGCGGCTGTCGCCCGCCTGCTCCAGCGCCGCCAGCGGGCTCCACGGGCTGGCCGGATCGTAGCTCCAGCTGCGGCGGCTGCTGCCGTCGCGCTGCTCCTGCAGCAACCGGTAGCCCTGCCACAGGAAACGGGTCGTCTGTTCGGTTTTGCCTTTGTAGCGCACCGTTTTGCGGCTGCGGCGGCCCAGCGCGTCGTAATGATACTGCGCCTCGAACTCGCCCTGCGGGCCGCGGCCGTGCGCCTGCACCAGCCGATTGTCGGCGTCGTAGCGGTAGTGCTGTTCGTACAGGCCGTTGCGCCGGCTGATCAGGTTGCCCCAGGCGTCGTAACGGTAAAACAGTTTTTGCCAGTGCGTCAGGCGGTTGTCGGCGATCGGCGCCAGCGGCAGGTGCGCGTCGATGTCGCTCTGCGGGCTGCGTTCGCCCAGCAGGTTATCCGCCAGATCGTACACCAGCCGTGCGCCCGGTTTGCCCTGATTGGGTTCGCGGTGTTGCAGCAGGCGGCCTTCGGCGTCGTAACCATAGTGCACTTCGCCGCGCAGCGCGTCGCTCACCCCGGCCAGCTCGCCGCGGCCGGTGTAGCGATAGGCGCGCCACAGCACGCCGTCTTCCGGCCGGGTCAGTTTATCGTGGCCGAAGGCGCTGCTCTGCCAGCTGCGGCGGCCCATGGCGTCGTAACGCCGCTGCTGCTGCAACGCGCCCTGGCTGCGGCCGGTTTCCCGGTGCAGGCGATCGCGGGTGAACTCGCTCACCACCTGCTGGTTGAATTTGATGGCGCTGGCGTGGCCGGAGCCGTAATACAGCCACTGCAGGCGATCGCCCTGCGGCAGCGTCAGCGCCTGCAGGTTGGCCAGCGCATCCCACTGGTATTGCAGCTCGCCGTTCACGCCCTGCTCGCCGAGCAGCCGCCCGGCGGCGTCATAGCGCATCTGCACGCTGTCCGGCTCGATGCCCAGCGCCGCGCCGCTCGCCGTCGGCAGGCGGTTCAGCTCGCGCAGCCGCCCCATGGCGTCGAAACGGTAATGCCATTCCGCGCTGGCGTTGCCGCGCCAGACCAGCTGCCCCGCCTCGTCGAAGCGGAAGCGCTGTTCGCGCTGCGTCAGCTCACCTGCGCTGCCCGGCAGGCCGACCTCGCGGTGCGCCTCCAGCAGCCCGGCCGCGCCGTAGCGATAATCGTGGCGGGTGTCGTCCGGGCGCTCTTCGGTCAGCACGCGGCCCACCGCATCGTAGCTGAAGCGGTATTCGCCGCCGTTGCCGTTCTCCAGCCGCGTCAGCCAGCCCTGCGGGCTGTAGTGATAGCGCCGGGTGCGGTTGATGCGATCGGTGATGCTGACCGGCAGCCCCAGGGCGTTGTACTGCCAGCGGGTCAGGCTGCCCAACGCGTCCTGATGCTCGGCCAGCTGGCCGTGCGCATTCCAGTTAAAGCGCTCTTCGCCGCCGTCCGGGTGGATCAGGGTGTGCAGGCGCCCGCCGTTATCCCATCGGTAATGCGTCTGATGGCCTTCGGCATCGGTCTGCGTCGTCAGCTGCCCCAGCGCATCGTAGGTATAAGCCGTGACGCTGCCGGAACAGTCGGTGTAGCGCGTCAGCTGGCCGCGAGCGTCCCACTCCAGCTTCACTTCCCCGCCCAGCGCGTCGATCACGCTGGCCGGCAGGCTCTCTTCGTCATCCGGATAGCGGTACAGCGTGGCGTTGCCCAGCGCATCGACATAGCGCGTCGGGCGCCCCAGCGTGTCCCAATGCTGCGCCTCACTGCTGCCGTCCGGGTAGGCGACGGCGAACAGCCGGCCGCTGTTGCGCGAATATTGATAGCGCGTCACGCGGCCGAGCGGATCGGTCTCCGACAGCAGGCGGCCGTAGGGATCCCATTCGCTCTGGCGCTGCGCGCCGCCGGGCAGCAGCACGCTGCACAGCTCGCCGCGTTGGTAGATGAAACCGTAGCGGCGCTGGTCGAAATCGGTGTACTGCGCCACGTTGTCGTCGTCATCCAGCCGCCACTCCGCCCGTTTGCCGTCGCCGCGCACCGCGCTGCGGCGCCCGCCGGCGAAGTCATAGCCGAACTCAAGGGATTCCCCGGCGCTGTTGCGGTAGGCCGTCACGCGCGGCACGCCGTCGATCTCTTGCCATTGGTATTCGTTCAGCAGCCCGGCGGCGTCCTGGTGGCTGATCATCAGGCCGTCGCGCCAGCCAAAGCGCCGCGTCACCTCACCGGCGCGGTTGCTCACCGTCGTCAGTTGGCCCTGCTCATCGTAACCGTAGCGCGCCAGCGTTCGTTCACCGTCGGCGGTTTGCAGCGCCACTTCACGCAGGCGGCCCTGCGCATAGCGGCACATCAGGCGCTGCCCGGCGCTGTCCACCAGTTCGCTCAGCAGTCCCTCATCGTCGTAGAACAGCGAGGTGGCGTTGCCGATGGCGTCGGTGATCATGCTCAGCCGGCTCGGCTGGTCGCCCGCCAACGGCGGGTAGTGGAAAATCTGTTCGCCGACGTCAAACAGCTGCCAGCTGCCGTCGTCGTTGTGCATCAGCCAGCATTTTTCGGCTTCGCAGTAGGTTTTGTGGCCGCGCGGCACCATAGGGAAAGCGACGAAGTCGCCGGAAGGCGCACGCCACACCAGGCCGTCCTGATACGGCTGCAGGCTGCTCTCCCAGAACAGGTTCCAGCCGCGGCCCAGTACGCCGTCGCCGGGGTTGCCGCTGCGCCAATAGCGCTGCCAGGCGACCGGCAGCCGCGAAGGCAGCACGAAATCGAGATCGTCTTCGCCGTCGAGGAATTTCTGGCCGCTGACGATATCCACCGGCCGGGCGATAATGCCGACCGCGGCGGTGGCGGTCATCAGCGTGCCGGCGCGGCAGGCGATGCGCGCCAGTTTGTTGATGCCGGGCAGCTTGCCCAGCAGTTTGCCCAATGCCCCCAGCTTGCCGGCGGCGCCGCCCACGCCGCCCACCAGGCCGGCGAACAGCAGCGTCAGGTCAGAGACCTTGTACAGCCAATCCGGCACTTCGGGCTTGATCGGCAAGGTGGTGACGGTGCCGCCGCCGATAAACACGTTGGGCGAGCCTTCCATCACCTGCGCGTCGCAGTTGGTTTTGTCCCCCACGCGCGAGGCGGGCTGGCCGTTGATGCTGACCTTGTCGGAGCCCTGCGCCATCTGCATGCTCGGGCCGTCGTCGCTGCAGGCCACCTGGCTGTTGGTGGCGAGCGCAGCGGGTTTGCCGTTGATGAAGACGTTGGGGGAGCCGGTGACGATATTGCCTTTGGGGGTCAGGCTACCGGCACCGGCGTCGGCAATGCCGTCGCGCGCCGCGGTGGCCGCCTCCCCGGTGAGATACCCCACCGCCAGGCTGGCGCCGATAAGCAGCACGCCGACGCCGATACAGGAAGCCGCCAGGCCGGCGACGAACAGCGCACCCGCCGCCAATGCGCCTGCGGCGGCGATCAGGCCGCCGACAAGGGTGCCGGCAATCATGCCGGCCAGGGCATGGGAATGCCCGATGGTATCGCCGACGCGAGCCGCTTCGGTCATCGTAAGTTCCTTTTACGCAAAGAGTTCATCGTTAGGCCGCCCGGTAGCTGTTCAGCACCTGCTGCAGCAGCGCGTCGTCTTGCGGCGTCAGCTTGCGCGCCATCGCCAGGGTGAACACCAGCACCCGGCCCTCCGCCAGCGCGAACACCGCCTGGTTCTGCCAGATGCGTTTGCCGTCGCGCAGGTAGCTGGCGCGCACCCACTCACCGGCGGCCAGCCCATCGCCCAACGTCGCCGGTTCGCGGCTTTTGAACGCCCAGCCTTTCAGCCCCTGCGCCAGCGCATCGAGCTGGCGGGTGACGTAGCTTTCCAGATTCTCCGCCGGCTGCAGCGCATCGCGGGAAATATTGACTGAGGGGGAAACATCATCGCCGGCCAACAGGACGTTGACCGTGCGATCGGCATAGCCTTCCGGCAAAGCGACGCTGCCTTCGCTAAAAGCGCAGCGGGATAAAGCGGACATGCGAGGATCCTTTTGCATAAATAATGCTTAAGCATCGCATAACTTAGCCTTGAAATAAAACCATCAGATACGGCGAATGTTGCGCGGCGTGACCGCGTTCACTGTGCAAAAGAGCGGTGCCGGAATCTGGCCGGGAATCAAACCGTCATATTACAGAATTATCTGAATCCACCGGCGCGCCGCCGCGCCGATTATGGCTATACTCGGCTTTCGTCCGTTTTTCAGGAGATCAGGATGCTGAGATTCACCCGTAGCGCGCTGCTGTGCGCCGCGCTGGCCGCGTTCGCCGCCGGTGCCGCCGAAACGCCGACGTTCGGCCCGGAGCTGCAGGGCTTTCACTACACCTACCCGTTGCAGCAGTTCAGCTTCACCTCGCAGGGGCAGCCGTTAAAAATGGGCTATATGGACGTGCCGCCGGAAGGCACCGCCAACGGCCGCACCGCGCTGTTGCTGCACGGTAAAAACTTCTGCGCCGCCACCTGGCAGGACACCATCAAGGCGCTGAGCAAGGCCGGTTATCGCGTGATCGCGCCGGATCAGATCGGCTTTTGTTCCTCCACCAAGCCGGCGCATTACCAGTACAGCTTCCAACAGCTGGCGCAAAATACCCACGGCCTGCTGCAGAACCTGAACATCAGCAAGGCCATCGTCATCGGCCACTCCACCGGCGGCATGCTGGCCACGCGCTACAGCCTGATGTATCCGCAGGCGGTGGAACGGCTGGTGATGGTCAACCCGATCGGCCTTGAGGACTGGAAGGCGAAAGGCGTACCGTGGCGCAGCGTCGATCAATGGTTCGCGCGCGAGCTGAACACCTCCGCTGAGAGCATCCGCAATTATGAGCAGCACACTTACTACGGCGGCCACTGGAAGCCGGAGTACGATCGCTGGGTGGACATGCTGGCCGGGCTGAACAACGGGCCGGGCCATCGCCTGGTGGCGTGGAACTCGGCGCTGATCTACGACATGATCTTCACCCAGCCGGTGTATTACGAGTTCAAGGATCTGCAAACGCCCACCACGCTGATGATCGGCACCGCCGACACCACCGCCATCGGCAGCGATATCGCCCCGCCGGCGGTCAAGGCCGCGATCGGGCATTATGACGTGTTAGGCAAACAGGCGGCGAAACTGATCCCGCACGCCACGCTGATCGAGTTCGCTGGGCTCGGCCACGCGCCGCAAATGGAGGAGCCGGAGCGTTTCCATCAGGCGTTGCTCAAGGCGCTGCAACCCTGAGCGGCCGGTTGGCGCAGCCGGCGCGCGGCGGCTAAACTTTCAGCTGGCACTCAATTGCAGGAGACAGCCATGCGACAGATTATTGCCAGCGCGTTCGTCAGCCTCGACGGCGTGATGCAGGCGCCCGGCGGGCAGGACGAAGACCGCAGCGGCGGCTTTCGCTTCGGCGGCTGGACCGCCCCCTACTGGGATGACGCCGTCGCGGAAACGATGAGCGATCTTTTCTCAGCGCCTTTCGATCTGCTGCTCGGGCGGCGCACCTACGATATCTTCGCCGGCTACTGGCCGCAGATCACCGACGAGGCCGACCCGTTTTCGGCCGATATCGCCCGCGTGTTCAATCAGGCCACCAAGTACGTCGCCACCCACCACGGCGAGACGCTGGCGTGGCAGAACAGCCAGTGGCTGGGGCGGGACATCATCGCCCGGCTGCGCGAGCTGAAGCGCGCTCAGGGGCCGGTGCTGCTGGTGCAGGGCAGCAGCACGCTGATGCAACAGCTGCTGGCCAACGATCTGGTGGACGAACTGCGCCTGCTTACCTACCCGGTGCTGCTCGGCGCAGGCAAGCGGCTGTTCGATGACAACGCCGCGCCGGCGGCCTTCACGCTGACCCAATCGGTGGTCTCACCCGGCGGCGTGATCGTGGCCCACTACCGCCGCGCCGGCGAGGTGGCCACCGGCGACTTCACGGTGGAAAGCGCGGCGGCGGCCCAGTCGTAAAAAAAGGGCCGTTCGGCCCTTTTCTCTTTTCCTTCCTCGCCCTCAGGCAAACAGAATATCGCTCTGCTCCACCTGCCCGACCACGTGGATCTTGAAGTCGGCGGCGTAGCTGTTGCTCTGGGTGTTCATCAACAGATCGGTGGTGCCGTTGAAGGCGTCGAAGTTGAGCTGGATCTCGCCTTTCTGGCCGCTGAAGGCGCTGCCGCTGTCGATAAAGCGCAGCTCGCTCAGGCTGTTGTTGAAGCGCAGGCCGGAGAGATCGATCTTGTCGATGCCGTGCTCGAAGTCTTCAATCACGTCGAACGCCGCCACCGTGGACTCTTTGGCGTTGAGATAGACGAAATAGTCGGTGAAGTTATTGGCGTCTTTGCCGCCCCACAGATGATCCGCCCCCAGGCCGCCGTACAGGATATCGGAGCCGGCGTTGCCCGCCAGCAGGTTGTCCTGATCGTTGCCGATGATCAGATCGCGCCCGCTGCCGCCGATGGCGTTCTCGATGATCGCCCCGCGCGCGATGGCGACGTTCTGCGTGCCGCCGCCGACGCTGGAGAACGCGCCGTCGTTCAGGTTGATCATCTGCTGCTGGCTGTAGCCGGAGAAGTCCAGCGTGTCGTTGCCGCCGGCGTCCCACACCGCGAAGTTGACCGGTTTGCCGTTGTCCGCCGTGGCGGTCAGGAAATCGCGCCCGGTGTTGGAGTTGAAGCCGTACACCGTGTCGCCGGTGCGGGTGCTCATGTTGGCGCCGTACAATTTTTGGATCGCGGCGATGTCATCCACCATCGGGCCATAGCCATACACCCCTTTGGTGTCGGCGCCGGTGTAACCGGCGTTGAAATAGCTCATGATCGAGTATTGCAGCGAATCCTGATAATAGGCGGCATCGTTCTGGTAGCTCGGGTTGCCCAGCGACGCGTCATAAGATCCCGGGTGCGCCAGCCCCAGGGCATGCCCCAGCTCGTGGGTGAAGGTCTGGCTGCTGAAGTCGCCGCTAACCGGCGCCTTATGGGTGGCGAAATTTTTGTTGAACCACACCGTGCCGGCGAAGGCGTTATCGCTGCCCGCTTTGGAGCTAGGCGGATAATAGGCGTACGCGTTGATGGCATTCGGGCCGCTGCCGGCGGCGGTGCTGCCGTCGGCGCGCTGGGTGAAGTAAGCGAAGGTAATATCCGCGCGGTGGTTGATGTCGGTGGACGCCGCCGCAGTAAAGGTTACGTTCGCCACATCGGCCCAGGCCTGCATCGATTTCAGCGCCTGAGCCTGCGCCGCCAGGGTCAGCGGCTGCAGCCCCTTGTCGCCGTCGCCGGTCTGGCCGATGCGGTTCAGCGCGCTCTGCGTCAGGAAGGAATAGGTCAGCGCCACCGGCTGGTGATACGCCTGATCGCCGTTGTGCGTCAGGCCCGGCCGCGTCAGCTGATCGGCGGCGCGATCGAAGCTGAAGTTATCGCGGATTTTACCCAGGTTGTTGATGGCTGCCCCGCCGCGCTGGTTGCTGTACAGGTTAGCGTTGTCCAGCGTGAGCAGCGCGCCGTAGCCCAATCCGTCATAGGGGCTGCCGGGCTGATGATAGTAAAACTGATAGTTGTGATCGTTGGGGGATGTGGCGGCCAGGCTGGTGAACTCATCGTCATCTTGCAAAATGTCGTTGTGGCGACTGCTCATTGCATTCTCCTTTTACACAGTAGGAATCCACTCGCTTTGTAAGACTATTCATCAGTCGTTCTAATCTAAGCCAAGGCTTAGGATTGACCAGTATAGTAATTAACCCCGACGGCGCGAGCCCACGCCGCCGCGCATCACCGCGCCGGGCGTTAAGGCGGAAACAATCATAACGATTTGTATTAGCGCAGTATTAATGAGAAAGATAAGCGTATCGGCGGGCTAATGACTCGTCTTTTTGGGCATGTTATCGCCGGTTAGATCAGAATTATCGAGGATTAAAAAACCTAATCCTTGCCTCATCATCCTGCCGGGAACGTGCTAAGGTGTGAACGGACAGCCGAAAGGAGTGACCCGATGCCAACCCATTTCCTTATGCGCGCCTTGCGCCGCGCCAGCCTGACAGGAGTCATTATGAGCGTATTGTGCAGCAGTGCCCTGGGCAGTTCACTGCCGTTGCTGGAACCCGCCGCGCTGAAGGGCGACTGGCAACTCGCCGCCATCGGCGACGGTAAAACCGTCTGCGAGGTGCAGCTGAGCGACGAGGCGGTAGCCAATACCAACGCCTTCCGTTTCAGCGCCTCAGCCGAATGCCTGCAGCCGCTGGCGCTGCACGCGCTGCCGGTCGCCTGGCGGCCAACGCCGGACGGCATGACGCTGACCGACGCCGAAGGGAGCATGGTGGCGTTTCTGGCCCTGACCGCGCCGAAGCGCTATGAGCTGATCGACCGCAACGGCCCTTCACGCTTTGTGCTGATCCCGCGCTAATCCTTCAGGCGAACAGCAAGCCGAGCAGCGCGCCACCGGCCAGCACCCACAGCGGATGGAGGCGCTTGCTCATGCTCAACCCCGTCGCCAGCGCCACGATCGCCGCCAGCCGCCAATTGGGCGCGGAAGCCTCGGCGATCAAAAGGCCGCTGGCCGCCACCAGCCCCACGGTCAGCGGCACCAGCCCGGCCTGCACGATGCGGCGCCACGGACGATCCTTAAAGCGCCGCCAGGCCCCCATCACCAGCAGCGTGACGATGGAAGACGGCCCGAACTTGGCGATCGAAGACACCAGCAGCCCCGCCCAGCCGGCCACGTGCCAACCGACCAGCGGCACGATCATCATGTTCGGCCCCGGCGCGGCCTGCGCCATGGCGAACAGCGCGCTGAACTCCTGGGCGCTCATCCACTGATGCACCTCCACCACCTGCCGCTGCATCTCCGGCAGAATGGTCATGCCGCCGCCGAACGCCAGCAGAGAGAGCTCGGTAAAGATCAGCGCCAACGCCATCAACACCCCGCTCATGACGGCCACCGCCACATCAGCAGAATGCTCAGCGGCGCCAGCACCAGCATGGTCGGCAACAGCGGCAGGCGCAGCCAGGCAATGGCGATCAGCGCCAGCGCCACAATCGCCAGCGCCGCCCACTTGCCGCGCAGCGGCAGCAGCATCTTAATCCCGGTCGAGAGCAGCAACCCGGCGGCGGCGGCGGCCAGACCGGCGAACACATGCTGCACATGAGGATCGTTTTGGAAGCGGGCGTACACCACGCCCAGCCCCACCACAATCGCCGTCGGCGCACTGATGAGGCCCAGCAAGGCGCACAGCGCGCCGCGCAGCCCGCGAAACTCCATGCCCACCGCTACCGACAGGTTGATCACGTTGCCGCCGGGCAGAAACTGGCACAGCCCGAGCAGCTCGGTGAACTGTTCGCCGCTCAGCCAGCGCCGCCGCTCCACCAACATGCTGCGCGCCATCGGCAGCACACCGCCGAAGCCGATCAGCCCCAACCACAGAAAGCCCAAAAACAGCGCCGCGTTGCCCGGCGCTGCCGCCGGGTGCGGTTTTAACGTATTGATATCTGACATGACATTGCCGTTCCACATCGCTTGTTTTGATGTCTGGTATCATGCGCGCCGCCGTGCCATGATGTCTAATGCATTCCGGAACTACTAAAGATACCTTTGAGGTATGGCTATGATCGAACTGCGTCGCCTGCGGGCGTTCGTCACCGTGGTGGAAGAAGGCAACATCACCCGCGCCGCCGAGCGGCTGTTTATCCAGCAGCCGCCGCTGACCCGCCTGTTGCAGGGGTTGGAAGACGAATTGGGCGTGAAATTGTTGCAGCGATTGCCGCGCGGCGTGCGCGTCACCGAAGCGGGCGGTGTGCTGTTCGAAGAAGCCCGCGCCCTGCTGGCGCGCGCCGAACGCCTGCGCGAAGCGGTGCAGCGCGCCGCCCGCGGCGAGCAGGGCCACATCGCCATCGGTTTCACCAGCTCCGCCGCGCTGCACCCGTTCGTGCCCAACCTGCTGCGCCGCTACCGCGACATCCTGCCGGGCATCACGACTCAGTTGGAAGAGGCCGGCAGCGGCGAACTGATGGAGGCGTTGCTGGAACAGCGCCTCGACGCCGCCTTCGTGCGCTCGCCGGCCAACGGCATTCCCGGCCTGAGCGTCGAGCCGGTGCTCAGCGAACCAATGATCGTCGCTCTGCCGCTGGGCCATCGGCTGGCGCATGAGACGCAGCAGCCGCTGCCGTTGGCCGAACTGGCCCACGAGGCGTTTATTCTCTATCGCCGCCCGGCCGGCCAGGGGCTGTACGACGCCATTCTGGCCGCCTGCCACCGTGCCGGCTTCAGCCCGCGCATCGTGCAGGAAGCGCCGCGCCTGCCGGCCACCCTCAGCCTGGTCGGTGCCGGATTGGGGGTATCCATCGTGCCCGGTTCGATGCGGCGGCTGGGCGGCGACGGCATCGTCTACCGCACTCTCGCCGCAGAGGCGCAGCTCAGCGCCCCGCTTTACCTGGCGCTGCGCCGCAGTCCGGCCTCGCCGATCGTCGAGCGCTTTCGGCAACTGGTGCTGGAGACCGTGGGGCAGTCATAAAAATAGCCCAAACGGCCAATAAAAAATGACGTTCGTTTATTATTTATTTAAATTATCCGGCGACTAAAATTAATTCCATCCAATGACTATTCAACTTCCGTTTAATTAATTAAACCTGCACTCACTTAGTAACAAACGCAAACAAATAAGCGCCTACGCAATACCTTCCAGCCGCTAGGATTTAAGGGTCACAGCCTATTTCCGCCGATGACAAAAAATCATTTCAATGGCGAACGCGCCTTCCCTGTCGCCTGCTTCTGCAGGCGCACGGCTTTATATTGGAGAAAATGCTATGCTATCGCGTCGTGATATATTGAAAGTCTCCGCCGTCAGCGCGGCCGCCGCCGGCATGATTGGCGGCATCGCCAAAAATGCCGCTGCCGACGACCATCGCAATATCGTGCCCCCCAGCAGCTATCAGCCGCCTGCCGATGCGCAGCATCTCTATAAATACAAATTCACCGACAGCAAAAAGCGCAGCCTACCCAGCGGCTGGGCGCGCGAAGCCACCGTCGAGCAATTCCCGATCTCCGAGGGCGTGGCCGGCGTCGACATGACGCTGGAACCGGGCGGCGTGCGCGAACTGCACTGGCATGCCATCGCCGCCGAATGGGCGTTTATGCTGGAGGGCCATGCGCGCATCACCATTCTCGATCCCGAAGGCAAATGCGAAGTGGCGGATTTCGGGCCCGGCGACGTCTGGTATTTCCCGAAAGGCTACGGCCATTCCATTCAGGCGTTGGCGGACGGCGCGCATTTTATTTTGGCGTTCGATAACGGCCATTTCTCCGAATTCGGCACCTTCAGCATCACCGATTGGGTGGCGCATATGCCGAAAGAGGTATTGGAAAAAAGCGTCAACATGCCGGCGGCGGTATTTTCCAAGGCCAAACAGGGTGAAGCTTATATTGTCGGCGGCGCCATCCCGCCCACCTTGCCATTGCCGAAAAACGACGGCGGATTAAATAACGCCCCGCTGACCCACCGTTATGAATTAATGAAGCAAAAGCCGTTCTTTGAAAATGACGCGGGCAGCGTCCATTTGGTGTCGTCAAAAGAATTCCCCATCTCCACCACCATGACCGGCATCATCGAGATCGTGAAACCCGGCGCGATCCGGGAATTGCACTGGCACCCCAATGCCAACGAATGGCAATACTATATTTCCGGCAAAGGCCGAATGACGGTGTTCAGCTCGCACGGTCACGCGCAGACGGAAGAGTACGCCCCTTCAGACGTCGGTTACGTGCCGCAGGGCTTCGGCCATTACATCGAGAACATCGGCGATGAGGATTTGAAGGTCTTGATCGTGATGGACAACGGCATTTATCAGGATATTTCGTTGTCCGACTGGCTGGCGAAAACCCCGGCCTACCTGCTGGCGGACAACTTCAACAATCAGGTTGAGGACTGGCAGGATCGGCCAAAAGACAAACGGGTGATGTCGCGGCGCAGCCGCTGACGCCGCGGCGAGGGAGCCGCTCCCTCGCCGCTTTTCTTTACTGCTTGCGCTGCTCCGCCACCTGTTTGGCGGTGACTTTGCCTTGCTTGTCGCCGAAATGGCCGACCACAAAGTTGGCGACCGCCGCCACTTCCTCGTCGGAATAGGCGCTGCCGAACGCCGGCATCATCTCATGCCGCTCGCCGACGCTGATGCTCGTCCCCTTCAGGATGGCCTGCACCACGCTGCGCCCCTGCGGATCGTTCACCGCCGTGCTGCCGACCAGCGATGCGTACTCGCTCTGGCGGCCCGGCCCGTTCCACTGGTGGCAACCGCTGCAGTCGTTGGCGAACACCCGGCGCCCAAGCGAACTGTCTTGCCCGCCCGGCAGGATCGGGGTGGAAGCCCCCGCGCCCTTCGGCTGCAGGTTCACCGCCGCCGCGCCGTCGCCGGCGATAGGCTCGATGTCGCGCAGGTATTTCACCAGCGCCAAATTATCTTCCGGCGTCAGGAACTGCAGGCTGTTTTCCACCGCTTCCGCCATCGGGCCGGCGGCGCTGCTGCGCCCCGGCGCATGGCCGGTAGCCAGATATTGCGACAGCTGCTGGTCGCTCCAGCCGCCGATGCCGGTCTGTTTGTCCGGCGTGATGTTGGCGGCGAACCAGCCCTGCACCACTTCACCGCTCAGGTGCTTGCTCTGGTTAAGACCGAACCCCAGATTGCGCGGCGTATGGCACTCGCCGCAGTGGCCCAGCGCCGTCGCCAGATAGGCGCCGCGATTCCACTGTTCATCCTTGTTGAGATCCGGCGCGAAGCGCTGCTCATGGAAGAACGCCAGGTTCCAGAATTTCATGCCCCAGCGCTGGTTGAACGGGAACGACAGCTCGTTTTGCGGGTTGGCCTGTTTCACCGGCGGCAGGCTGAACAGATAATCCTTGATCGCCAGCACGTCGTCGCGGCTCAGCCCGGTGTACGAGGTATAAGGCATCGCCGGATACAGGTTGCCCTGCGGGCCGATGCCCTCACGCACCGCGCGCACGAACTGATCGTCGCTCCAGTTGCCGATGCCGGTCTCCTTGTCGGCGGTAATATTGGTGCCGTAAATGGTGCCGAACGGCAATTTGAAGGCGAAGCCGCCCGCATAAGGCGCGCCGCCCGGCGCGGTGTGGCACGCCACGCAGTCGGCGGCGCGCGCCAGGTACTCGCCGCGCGCCAGTTTGTCGGTCATGCCGGCCGGCGCCCCGGCGATCGGCGCCGCCGGCTCAGCGCCGGTTGGCCGCAGCAGCGTGTACAGCGCGTATCCTCCCGCCAACACCACCACGGCGATAATCAGCCATAACAGCCCTTTCAAGGCATTGCTCATCGCATCTCTCCCTAACCCAACGCCTTGGCGGCCTGGTGGATGGCGGCGCGAATGCGCACATAGGTGGCGCAGCGGCAGACGTTGCCGCCCATCGCCGCGTCAATGTCCGCATCGCTCGGATCCTTGCTTTGCGCCAACAGCGCGCTGGCGCTCATGATCTGGCCGGACTGGCAGTAACCGCACTGCACCACGTCCAGATCAAGCCAGGCTTCCTGCACCGCCTTGCCTTCCGGTGTGGCGCCCACGGCTTCGATGGTGGTGATTTTCTTGCCGACGGCGGCGGAGACCGGCGTCATGCACGAACGCACCGGCACGCCGTCCAGATGCACGGTACAGGCGCCGCACATGGCGATGCCGCAGCCGAACTTGGTGCCGGTCAGGCCGGCTTCGTCACGCAGAAACCACAGCAGCGGCATGTGCGGATCGCCCTCAAAGGTCAGCGGCTGATCGTTTACAGTTAAATGAATCATCAGGTTCTCTCCTTGTCAGACGCCGGATTCGCAGTGGGATTATGCAGCGGCAGGCTCAGCGAGGTGCGGGGCCGCCCGAGCAGCGCCAGCGCATTGCCGACCGCCGGGGCGATGGTCGGCACCCCCAGCTCGCCCACGCCGGTCGGTTTCTCGGTCGAGGGCACGATGATCACCTCGATCTCCGGCATCTCATCGATGCGCAGCGGGCGGAAGTTATTGAAATTGGACTGTTCGACCACGCCGTCTTTCAGCGTGATATTGCCGTATAGCGCCATGCTGAGGCCGTAACCGATGCCGCCCTCGATCTGCGCGCGGATCACGTCGGGGTTCACCGCCACGCCGCAGTCCACCGCGCACCACACTTTATGCACTTTCGGGATGCCGCCCTCGCCGATCGACACCTCGGCCACCTGCGCCACATAGGTATCGAACGCCTTGGCGACGCCCACGCCGCGCGCGCGCCCGTCCACCACCTTGGCGCCCTGCCAGCCGGCGGCTTTGGCCACCGCCCGCAGCACGCCCGCCGCGCGCGGCGCATCGCCCATCAGCGCCAGCCGCCCTTCGACCGGATCCTGCCCGGTTTCCTGCAACAGCTGATCGATAAAGCTCTCCACCGCATGGCCGGTGTGGGTGCTGGCGACCGACCGCAGCGAGGTGGTCGGCACCTTGCCGGGCACGATGTGCGCATCGCAGCGGAAGGCTTCGAAGGTGTATGACACCTCGCTGGCGCCCTCGACCATCATTTGATCGAGCCCGTTGACCACCAGCGCATCCATCGCGCTGTGGCGCGTCCAGGAGTGGCCGACCACGGTATCGGTCCAGCCCACCACCTTGCCGCCGCGAATGGCGCCGCGCAGGCGGTGCAGGATCATCGGGCGATACCAGCCGTTGCGGATGTCGTCCTCGCGCGTCCACACCACCTTCACGCCGTAACCGGGGCCGATGCCCTTGGCCGCCGCCGCCATGTCGGCCGCCAGATCCGGCCCCAGCGTCGGGTTGCCTAAATCGATGCGCCGGCCGAAGCTGCCGCCCGCCAGAATGGTTTCAATCTGCACCTTGTCCGGCGGCAGCTCGAACAGATCGCACAGCTGCTTATGGTCAAGCGTCTGGATTTGGCAGCCGTAGCGCGCCTTAACGCTCTCGCCGTCCCAGAACAGATAGCCGCCCAGCGGCTCCATCGGCGCGTGGGCGACGTACGGGAAGGTGTATTCAGCCTCGATCACCTTGTCGGCCTTATCGAACACCTCGTCCGGCTTGCCGTGGCTCTTCGCCACCACGCCGGTTTTTTGCGCCACCTGGCGGAACTCGGCGTAGATTTCCTCGGTGTTGCGCCGTTCGGCCTGCGCATCGTCCCAGGTGACCCTCAGCCGTTCCCGCCCCTGGATCGCCGCCCAGGTGTTTTTGGCGTAAACCGCTACGCCGGTGGCAACCTGTTTCACCGCCACCACGCCCGGCACCGCCAGCGCCCGCTCGGCGTCGAAGGTCGCCACTTTGCCGCCGAAACGCGGCGGTTTCTTGATGGTGACGGTCAGCATGTCCGGCTCGTGGATATCCTGCGAGAACTGCGCGCTGCCGTTGGTTTTCGCCAGCGAATCGACGCGGTGCAAACCGCGCGTTTTGCCGATCAGGGTGAAATTGGCCGGATCCTTCAGCGTCAGGCTGGCGGGATCGGGCGGCGGCAACGTGGCGGCCAGCGCGGCGAACTCGCCAAAGCCCGCTTCGCGCCCGCTGGCGGCATGGCGGATCTTGCCCGCCTGCACGGTGATTTCCTGCGCCGAGGTTTTCCAGCTCTGCGCGGCGGCCTGCACCAGCAGCGCGCGCGCCATGGCGCCCATGCGCCGCATTTGCTCATAGGCATTGGCCACCGAGCTGGAACCGCCGGTCCCCTGGAATCCGAAGGCCAGGTTTTTGTAGATATTGGTGTCCACCGGCGCGGCCACGACCCGCACCTGCGCCCAATCGGCATCGAGCTCTTCGGCAACCAGCGTCGCCATGCCGGTATAGACCCCCTGGCCCACTTCGGTGTGTTTACTGATGACGGTGACGACGCCGTCGGCGCCGATCTGAACGAAGGCGTTGGCGTCTAACGCCGCCGTGCCGGAGACGGCCGGGGCGTTCGAGCGCGCCAGCGCGCCGGTGGACGGCAGATAGGCGCCGATCACCAACGCCCCGGCGCCGACGATAAACCGCCGCCGCGAAAGCGGAACTTGGGATATGCTCATTGCTCATGACTCCAAAAAAACCGAAGGCGTCACTGCCTTCGGCGAAACAACTCTTGTTATGGGAATGGCTTGCCGCGCCGATCAGGTGACATAGCGCAACAGAGCAATAATTAGCGTAGCCTATTATTCAGCAGGCCTAATCTTGATAAGGGATTTTCTGTTGGAGAATCGTGCGGTGCGGGCGGGAACCCGCACCGGGGGTCAGCTCTGCGTCGTCGCCAGAGAGGAAAAGACGCTGAGCAGGCGGATTTGCGCCGCCATGTTGTCGCTGTCGAAGGCCACGGTGAGCGCGTCCTGGCGCTGCACGCCGGGCACCAGGCTGAACAGATCCGCTAGCACCGGTTTGGCCGCCATCAACGTCAGCCGGTAAGGTGGCATGAAGCGGCGCTCCACCGGCAGTCTGGCGCCCTGGCGCACCTGCTGCATCGCCCGCTCGCGGATCTCCGCCCGCGCCCGCTGAGGGCTGAGCGATTCAGCGGCGGTTTGCGAGATGGCGCGTTTCACGCAAACATAGCCAGATTGCGGATAACGCTCAGCGATCCAACGTTGCAGCTCGTCGTCACCGCTCACCAGCCACAGCGGGACGTTCAACTCGGCCGCCGCCGCCGCATACAGATCGCTTTCGCCTACCACCTCGCCGTTCAGGCTGACGCGGTAAAAGGCCCGGCCATTGATGGTATGCGCCAGCACGCCGCGTTCGCCGGCGGCGCTGTGATAACCGATACACATCAGGCCGTCGTAACGTTGATGCTGCAGCCCTTCCACCATCGATAGCCCGCGCGGTTTGCCCTGCACCAGGCGCGCCCGCGCATCGATGCGATCGGCGCGCAGGTTCTGCATCATCGCGTGGCTGTCGGCCACCGTCACCTCGGTGGCGCCGCCGGCAAAAGCGCCGTCGATGGCGGCGTTGACCTCCTGCTCCATCAGCTCGCGCGCCGCCGCATAGTCAGCATGGGCCGGGTTGCACTGCTCCGGCCGCATCACGCCGGCGATACCCTCGATATCCGCAGAGATAAAGACTTTCACATCACACTCCCGTTATTTAATTTTCCGCCAGCCGATCGAGCAGCGGGCCCAACGCCATACGATCGTGCTGCTGGAAACCGCTGACGCCTTCGGCGCTGAGCAAGGCATCCAGCACCGCGTATTCGGTGGCGTCCGCGGCCGCCGCAAACAGCGGCTCCAGCCGTTCGTCCGGCAACGTCGCCCCCAGCAACCGGGTGGAAAACGCCAGCGCGATATCGCCGGAGCCGTGCCCCCAATGGCTGCCCACCCGCCCCAAACCAGCGCCCGCGCGGCGGGCGATGCGGTTCAGCTGGCGGCTGTCCAGCGCCCGATCGCAGGCGATGATGATAATGACCGAACCGGCGTCTACCTGCGGCGGCGGATCCGCCAACAGTTTGCCCAGCGCCTGGCCAACGCGCACGCCGCTCAGCGTCAACGAGTCGAGGGTGCCGAAGTTGGCCAGCACCAGCACGCCGAGCGTGGTGCCAAGCCCTGGGCAATAGCGTGAGGCAGTGCCGATGCCCCCTTTCAAGCCGAAGCTGCTCATGCCGCGCCCGGCACCGACGCTGCCGCGCGCAAAGCGGGTGGAATGGTTATCCAGCGCGCTGAAGACGTGCTCCTCACGCACCGCCATCGCCTGAATATCGTTGAGGTAACCGTCGTTGCACTCCAGCACCAGCGGGTTAATGGTGGCGCTGCCGCGGCCGATCTGCGGGTAACGCAGACAGCTGCGCCGCACCATGGCGTTGAACAGCGTGCCGACGGCGAAGGTGTTGCTCAGCAGGATCGGCGTTTGCAGCACCCCCAGCTCGTTCAGCTGCACCAACCCCAGCGGCTTGGCGAAGCCGTTGAGCACCGCGCTGCCGCACGGCAGCGGCTGGTTAAACAGATCGCCCGGCGGCACGATGGCGGTAACGCCGGTCTGGCATTCGCCGTCGGCCAGCGTGTGATGCCCGACGCTGACGCCCGGCACGTCGCACAGGGTGTCGGTCGGGCCGGCCGGATAGCGCGCGCCCGGCAGGCGGCGATGGCGCCGCCAATAGCTCAGCAGATTGTCGAGGCTTTGTTGTTCAAACGCCTGGCTGTCTGTCATGGTTCCCTCATCCGCCGTCAGCCCATCAGAAAACCAGAATATCGCGCAATGCGCCGCGCCGTAAATTGAAAGCCGAAGCGAGCAGCAAAAATAGCCTTGCCCCATCGCCATTTATTGGTTTTTTGGGGGGGAAACAGTGTAAATGGCCGGTGCCGCGGGTGATATCCCCCCTTATCCCAAATGTATAACCCGATCTGCCGACGCAATGGTCGTTTCACGGTGGGCAATGATCAGCTTAGTGATATTGAGTCTCTTGATGGCCTGATTCACCACAGCTTCGCTCTCCTTATCCAGCGCGCTGGTGGCCTCATCCAGAAACAAAATAGCCGGTTTTTTGTAGATTGCCCGGGCTATGAATAGCCGTTGTTTTTGCCCGCCGGACAATCCTTCCCCCAACTCGCCAATCAGTGTTTCATATCCCATAGGCATGCGTAAAATCACGTCATGCAGATAGCTGGCACGGGCACAGGCTTGCATCCAGGCATCGTCCACCTCGTCCGCAAACCCGCAAATATTTTCCCGGATCGAGCCGGAGAACAGTTTGTCGTCCTGCATCACGCAGGCAATCATTTTGTGGTAGTTGTTGATGCCGAGCTGGCGGATATCGACACCGTTCACCTCAACCCGCCCTGAATCCGGGGTAAACAGTCCGCACAACACCTTCATCAACGTGGTTTTGCCGGCGCCGGACGGGCCCACGATGGCCACGCTTTCGCCCGGCGCAACGCTGATGTCCAGGCCATCAAAGATAGCCGATGACTGACTGTCGTAACGATAGCTCAGGGCATGGGTCGTCAATCCCAAAGGTTGCAGCCCCGCCGTGTAAGGGTGATCGGGTTTACGCGCCTCCCGCGGATGCAGGGCGATATCGGCAATGCGCTCGTTATGCAGGCTCATCATGCGCAGCTGCAGCAAAAATTCCGTCAGCGACCCGATGCGGTCGGAGAACTGGCCCCGAAAGGCGCCGAACGCCACGAACATGCCGAGGGTCATCTGGTTATCGATCACCAGGCTGGTTCCCAGCCACAGAATGACGATCTGGTCGCACGCCGCTATGAAGGTGTTGATCCCGCCAAACAGCATGTCCATCCTGGTGACGCGGATACCCGTGTTGATGGTGTCGATTTCAAGGTTTAGCCAGTGAGCGATGCGGCGTTCTGCCATGCCCTGCATCTTGACGGTAGCGATACCGTACAGCGTTTCCATAAAATACGAGCCGGCCCGCGCCTCTCTCACCAGCGCCTCCTCGGACAGCTGACGGTAATATCCATAGGTCAGCAGCCGCATCAACACATAAAGCGCAGTGAAAGTGAGCACTACCCAGGTCAGCCAGCCGCCATACAGCACCATCATCACCAACACACCGATCACCATGATGCCGTCCATGATGGCGCCGACGATACTGGTGGTGAAAGTGCTGCGCAGCGTATCCAGTGAACCGAAGCGTGATTGAATGTCACCCAGCTTACGCCGTTCAAAGTAACCGAGTGGCAGGCACAGCAGATGGGTGAACAACCCGGACTGCCACTGCACGTTGATAAGCGTCGCCATGACCAATCCTGACCATGCCCGCACCATGCCGATGGCAGCCCGCAACAAGATAAACAGCATCAATCCGGCGCAGATGAGCGACAGTAACCCGCGATCTCCGGCGGGAATGGCGTGATCCATCACCAGCTGCGTGCCGATGGGCATCACCAGGTTGATGGTTTCGAATACCAGAGACAGGCAAAAGATTTTGCCGAGCGCCCCCTTGAGGCCATGCACGCTGCCGATCAACGTGCGAAGATGAATGCGATGGCGGACGCTGTCGGCGGTGAACTCGCTGCCGGGCCAGGCCTCAAGCGCTACGCCGGTGAAACTGTGCGACAGTTCCGTCAGGCTGACGGCCCGGCGCCCGCGCGCCGGATCGTGCAGCACCGCGCGGTGGCCTTTGACGCTGACCAGCACCACGAAATGGTTGAATTCCCAGTGCAGAATGCAGGGCAGTTTTAGCGCACCGAGTTCGTCCAGATCCAGAGACAGAGGACGGGTGCTCAACCTCAATTGCTCGGCGATACCGGTCAGTCCAGCCAATGTGGCACCGCGGGATGACAGATTGAACTGCCGGCGCAGCGCGATCAGGTCGATGTTTTTGCCGTAATAACCGCAGATCATCGCCAGACAGGCCAGCCCGCATTCCGACGACTCGGTCTGGTGCATCATCGGAACCCGGTGGCGCAGCCGCAGATCCAGTTGGCTGACCCGCTGTTTGAATGTGCTCCTACTCATTGACCGGCCCCGTCGCACTGTGCTTCATGTCGTAGAACGGCGACAGCATCCATTGATACATCTTCCTTTTTTCCAGAAACAGAGTGCTTTGCGCTTTCATGCCGTTTTCCAGGCTCAGACGTTTGCCATCGTAAGCAATGGATTGTTTTTCCGGGATAACAATCACCTTGTAGTAAGGCACGGCGGCGGTCAGCGCCGTTTTGGGCGCCCCCTGGTAGGTCAGCATTTCCTGCGGTGAAGCCGGGGCTTTGGAGATGACGGACACGGTGCCGGCGAACTGGCCGAACTTCTCCGCCGGAAAGGCGTCATAGCGCACATTGACCTTATCGCCTGCGGCAATGTAGGGGATGGCGTCGTTGGGCACCCACAGTACCAGGGCATAGCGATCGATGTTTTGCGGAATAATCTGCAGCAGACTGTCGCCAATGTTGACCATCTGGCCAACCGTGACGCTCAGCGAATCGATGCGGCCGCCGGCCAGCGCGCGAACGATAATATCGCCAGTGGCATCGATGTTTTGCCGCTCCTTTTGCAGCTCATAGCGCTGCAGCTCCATCTGGTAGATCTGGTTGTCGAATTCGGCAGCCTGGATATGGATCTGGCTCTCCAGCGCGGTGATCTGCAACGCATTCTGTTCGTTCTGGCCGGACAGGCCCAGCAGGTTGTTCTGCTGCTGGTAATACAGCGCCACCTGATTGGTGAGCTGATCCTTATTGATCAGCCCCTTGGTCTGATAGTGCCGGTAGTTCTCCATGTTTTCCTTCATGATGCGTATCCCTTCCTGGGCGCGTTTGAGGATATCGGTGGAGCGGGTGAATGCAGCGGTGTATTGCGCCTTCTGTTGTTCCAGCATGATAAGCGTGGCCTGCTTGCTGCTTTCCAGTCGGTTAATGATTTGCGCAATGCGCGCCAGCTGGCCATCGATATCCCGCCGTTGGTTGTCGCTGAGCACACCGCTACGGGTACTCTTGCTGACGTCGATCTGGTAAATGGGGGCACCAACGGCAATCACCTGCCCTTCGGTGACAAATTGTTTGACCACTACCCCTTGAACCGTGGAGTAAACGTTCGCGGCGCGGGGATAGGTGCTGATCTCACCGGTCACGTTGACCCGCCGGGTATAGGTGCCGGCGATGGTGAAGGTGAGAAAAGCAATGAGAAAAAACAGGCACAGCCCCGCCGTGAACCAAAAGGGAATGCCGGGAAGGAGGAGCGCCCGGCCACGCCATTTCATTTTCTGATTATCGATCGCTTCCTGGCGAAACATGATCAGCGTCCCTTATTGATAGCTAACATTCAAATTCACAGGCTATTGTATTGATAATAAAACAAGCAGAAGATCAGTTAATTTTGGTGAGAGGATATGAAACTATTAAAATAAACACCTTTAAATCTTCTGAGTGATCCTAGCACCAATAAATTTTCATGAACGTATTTTTCACCCAATGGCAGTATCATATCCAGAGAAAAATCAGAGAGATCCAGTTCGACAAGTCTTTTTATTTTTTAAATCCTACAGTATCTACTTCTAACTCATTTTCATCGTGGTAAAATAGACTATCGTCATAACAATAACAAAAATAGAACAGAACAATAAATCACCTGAAAAATTTCTCAATGAATCCAAATAATCATTGCTGTTCTTATTTAATTTTTTAATGGCATCGCTTTCGTTATCAGCCTCTACTTCGATATGATGCTTTCTGAACCCCTTCTGCTTCATGTCTTTAATTATTTCTCGTGTAACCACTTCCTTTCTTAGCACTTTTTATTCATCACTCTTTATAAAAACAACATATCTATTCATCATATACCCCATCTCCGCTATCAGACGATCTTTTTCCACTCCCATCGCGATCCTGCCATCCACCCGACACCGCATCGAATTGGCTGCTTAAAATTTCCTTCATAAATACTCTCCTATGGGTTTGCTGGTTTTACAGCCATTAAAAATAGCTGTAGTGGAAAAATCAAAACACACTAATAAAAATCCATAACCATCCTGTATTTCATGAAAAAAAACCAATAAGAAAAGTGTGTTCTAAACATTGCAACCCATCATATTAAAATAAAACCCAGAATAATATACCGAACCTAATTACACGCAGATGCTATCGATTCAATTAATTGAATCGCCAAATAATCTCAACGCCCAGGATTAATAACCCAATAAAGAAAAGGCGGCGAAACAGCTGCGGGCGACAATGACGGCGCACCCTCTCCCCCAGCCACATGCCGGCCAACGCCGGCAACAGCGACAGCAAGGAAACGCCGAGCAACGAGCCGGGCAGCGCCTGATGCCAGGCCAACCCTGCGGCCAGCGCCAGCGTCGAGACGGTGAACGACAGCCCCAGCGCCTGCACCAGCTCATCGCGCGCCAGGCCTAACGCATTCAGGTAAGGCACCGCCGGAATGACGAACACCCCGGTGGCGCCGGTCAGCGTACCGGTCACCAGGCCGCACAGCGGCCCCAGCCAAGGCTCTGCCTCGGCGGAAATGCGCCAGTCGAAACGGGTGAATCCCAACAGGGCATAGCCGATCAGACACATGCCCAGCGCCAGCGGCGCCAGGCCGCCGTCGCCAGCAGTGAGCGCTCCGGCGCTCAACAATGTGCCCAGCGTGACGCACAGCATCATCGGCCAGAGCCGCCGCCACAGCGCACACAGCGTCGGCCCGCACAGCAGTTGCCACAGGTTGGTGATCAGCGAGGGCAACAGCAGCAGCGCGGCGGCCTGCCCCGGCGGCATCATCAGACTGAGCAACCCCATCGACACCGTCGGCAACCCCAGACCGATCGCCCCTTTGACCGTGCCGGCCAGCGTAAAAATGCCCGTAAGGGCGACAATTTCGAGTAACGTCAGCGACATGCGTCTATCCTTATGGCGAATCAACGGCTCGATTGTGGCCAGCGCCGCGCCGCGGCACAATGCGGCAATGACAGAGCCTGCCTGCGGCAAAGACAGAGGGAAAACGCATGCATTTTGACTTTATCGATCTGCGGCTGTTGGCGGCGGTGCTCGAGACCGGCAGCATCACCGCCGGCGCCGAGCGCGTCGGGCTGTCGCTGGCCGCCGCCAGCGCCCGCATGCGCGGGCTGGAGCAACAGGCCGGCGTAGCGCTGCTGACGCGCAATCCGCGCGGCGTCCAGGCGACGCCCGCCGGTGAGCGCCTGTTGCATCACGCGCGAGTGCTATTGCAGCAGCGCGACCGGCTGCGCGGTGATATGGCCGAGTTCGCGCCGGGCCAGCGCAGCCAGCTGCGCATCGTCGCCAATACCGTCGCCGCCGACGCCTTTTTGCCGGAGCTGTTGGCGGATTTTCTGATGCTGCACC
This sequence comes from Serratia nematodiphila DZ0503SBS1, assembly GCF_000738675.1. Classification (NCBI taxonomy): domain Bacteria; kingdom Pseudomonadati; phylum Pseudomonadota; class Gammaproteobacteria; order Enterobacterales; family Yersiniaceae; genus Serratia; species Serratia nematodiphila. Next base: position 3,688,320 of record NZ_JPUX01000001.1, read on the forward strand.
CGCACACCGATATCGCGCTGGAAGAGCTGCCCAGCCCGGCCATCGCGCAGACGATCGCCGAACGAGCGGCGGATATCGGCATCGTCGCGGACCACGCCGATCTGCGCGGGCTGACAAGTTACCCTTTTCGCCAGGATCGTCTGGTGCTGGCGCTGCCGCCGGGGCATGCGCTCAGCGGCCGCCGGCAGGTCAGCTTTGCGGACGCGCTGCCTTTTGATTTCATCGGCCTGCCGGAAGAGAGCGCGCTGCAACAACATCTTGAGCAATTGGCGATACGCAGCGGCGGCCCGATGCGATTGCGGGCGCGTGCCGCTCATTTCGACGCCATCTGCCGCATGGTGCTGCGCGGCGCCGGGCTGGCGGTGGTGCCGGAAGAGAGCGCACAACGCCAGCCGGAAATTCGGCACAGCGCACTGCCGCTGACGGACGATTGGGCGACCCGGCGCCTGTCGATCGCGGTGCGTGACCCGGCGCAGTTGCCGCTGCCGGCGCAGCGGCTGGTGGCGTTCCTGCGCCATGCCTGAGGCGGCTCAGTGCGTGCCCGGCTCTGCGCGCAACCGCGCAACCTGCGCCTCCACGTCGCGCCAGGCCGGTTTGTCGCCGGCATAGCGTTGGCGTAAATAATTCACCAGCGCCGTTACCTGCCGATCGGAAAAACTGTCCTTAAAGCCCGGCATAAAGCCCAATTCGGCGGTGGCCGGTTTGGGGATACCTTGCAGGATCACCTTGATCAGGTTATCGGGGCGATCGCTGAAGATGTTGGTGTTATTGGCCAGATCCGGGCTGACGCCGAACAGCTGCGGCCCGCCGGCGGCGGCGCTGTGGCAGGCCTGGCAAGCGCCCTGAAACAACCGCTCACCGGCAAGTTGCCCCACCGCCGGCAATGCGCGAGCCGCCAACTGCGCCTGCGGTTCCACGTTCAGCGTCGACTTGGCGCTCAGCGACATCACATAATTGGCCATCGCCCGCAGATCGCTCTGCGGCAACGTCGCCAGCTCGCTCACCACCGGCCCCATCGGCCCGGCCGCCACGCCGTGCTCGGCGGAATGCCCGCTGCGGAAATACTGAAACAGCTGTTCCTCGGTCCAGGGTTTTTCCGCGTTGGCCAATTGATTCAGCGCCGGCGCTTCCCACCCGTCCACCATCCCCCCCGCCAGGAAAGCCGCGCCGCCCTTTTCCGCCCCCAGCAGGTTGCGCGGCGAATGGCAGGCGGCGCAATGGCCAAGCCCGTTGACCAGATAAGCGCCGCGGTTCCATTGCGCGCTTTGTTGCGGATCGGGTTGATATTCCCCCTGGCGCAGGAACTGCGCGTTCCAGCCGGCCATCAGCGGCCGCAGGTTAAACGGGAAACGCATCTGATTGGCCGGGTTGCTCTGGCGCACCGCCGGTTGCGACATCAGATAAGCGTACAGCGCCTGCATGTCGCCGTCGGTCATTTTGCTGAAGGCGGTGTAAGGAAATGCCGGATAGAGGTGGCGGCCGTCGCGGGCGATACCCTGGCGCATCGCCCGATCGAACGCAGTAAACGACCAGTTGCCGATGCCGGTTGCCACGTCCGGGGTAATATTGGTGCTGTAGAGCGTGCCGAACGGCGTCGCCATCGCCAGCCCACCGGCGTTGGTCGCCCCTTCCGATGCGGTATGGCAAACCGCGCAGTCTCCGGCGGCGGCCAGCTGACGGCCGCGCTCCAGCGTGGCGGCCGACCAGGTGCCGGCGCCGGGCGTCGCCACCGGCGCGATCTCCGCCCGCCACGGCAAGGCGCTGCCGGCGATGCCCAGCACGGCGCCGAACAGCCCCGCCGCGCCGCCGAACCACCATTTGCCGCGCTTCTTTTTCTTGGGCGGCGCGGCCTGCCGTTCGGCATCCGGCCCGTTCAGCGCCTCACGCAGCTTGTCCGAGGTGATCGGCAGCTCGCGAAAACGAATGCCGGTGGCGTCGAACACCGCGTTGGCGATGGCCGCCGCGCTGGGCACCGACGCCGACTCCCCGGCGCCCAGCGGCGGATCGTAAGGGCGCGGCATCATCACCACGTCCACCTCCGGCACCTCCGGGAAGGTCAGGATCGGGTAGGCCCCCCATTCTTTGGCTGAGACCGTCGATTCCTCAAAGGTCACGCGCTCTTTCAATACCCGGCTGGTCGATTGCAATACATTGCCGTGAATTTGGTGGCGCACGCCGTCCGGGTTAACCATCATGCCCGCGTCGTGGCCGACCACGATGCGCGTCACCGCCACTTCGCCGCTGGCTTTGTCGATCGCCACGTCGGCCACCCAGGCGGCCCAGGCAGCGCCAAAGCCGGGAAACTTGCTGTGGATGTAACGGGCATAGGCAAAGCCGCGCCCGCGCAGCACGCCGTCTTCCGCCGGGGTCTGCATCGGTTCGGTATGCGGCGTCCAGCCGGCGCGTTCTGCGGTGCTGCGCATCAGTTCACTGGCGCGTTCATCATTGATGTAGCGCAGCCGATACTCCAGCGGATCGACGCCGGCGGCGTGGGCCAGCTCATCGATATAAGACTCGTGGGCGAAGGTGTTGGGCAAGGCGGAAACGCCGCGCATCCAGGAGGCACGCACGATCGGCGCCATGTCCTCGATGCTGACGCGCAGCGACGGATACTCATAAGGCGGCACCGAAGTGCGATCGCCCATTTCATAGGCCACCGGCAGCGGCTCGACCCGGCCGGTCAGCAGCAGCGCCAGCGTCGGCGCGCCGTTGGAAGGATAATAGGTGCGAAAATCGTAGGCGACCGGGTGCCCGGCGGCGTCCAGCCCGCCGTCCACCTCCATCAGTTGCGCCGTGCCCTTCGGTTCCCACACATGTTCTTGCTCGCGGGTCAGCTGCACCCGCACCGGCCTGCCCACCGCGCGCGACAGCAGCGCCGCGTCGGCGCAGACGTCATCGGCGCAATTGCGGCCATAGCAGCCGGCCGCTTCCATGCGAACGATCTCGATCTGCGCTTCCGGGTACTCCAGCAGCCAGGCCAGATCGGCGCGCAGCAGGTGCGGGTTCTGGCTGCCTGACCAGACCTGCAGACGTTCCGGCCGGTAGTCCGCCAGCGCGCAGGAAGGGCCAATCGAGGCATGAAGCTGATACGGCCACAGGTAGCTGCGGGTGAAACGCCTGTCGGCCGCCGCCAGCGCCGCGTCCACGTCGCCGGTATCGTGCACCACCCGGGTCGAATGCGGGTTGTCGCGCAGCGCCTGCGCCACGTCGGTCATCTGCGGCAAATTGCGCCGCCAGTCTTTCCAACTGACCTGCAGCGCCTGCGCCGCCTTGACCGCCTGCTCTTCGCGCTCGGCGACAATGCCGATGAAATCGCCGATCACCACCAGTTTGACGATGCCGGGAATATGCGCGATCGAGGTTTCATCCACCGCCAGCAGGCTGGTGCCGACAAATTCGCCGCTGTCGTAACCGGCATAGGGCGGCCGCACTACCCGGCCGTGCAGCATATTCGGCAACCGCATATCGTGTACGTAAGTGGTTTCGCCGGTCGCCTTGGCCGGAATATCGACGCGCGCGGCGCTGGTGCCCACCAGGCGATACTCCGCCTGCGGTTTCAGCGGCGCGTCGCCGGAAATCGACAGCTCGACATGACCGCCGGCCACCAATTCGGCGTAGCTGAGCGCCTGCCCCTGCGGGCTGCGGATCACGCCCTCCTCCAGCGTCAGCTGTTCCACCGGCGCATCGAAGCGCTGCGCCGCCTGGCGCAACAGCCAACGGCGCGCTTCGGCGGCGGCGTTGCGCAGCGGCACGGCGGAGATCTGCAGCGTGGCGCTGGCGATGGTGGCGCCCTGATTCGGCGCGCGCTCGGTATCACCCAACACCATCTGCACCTGATCCATGCGCAGGTACAGCTCTTCGGCGACGATCTGCCCGAGCGCGGTGCGCACGCCGGTGCCGAGATCGACATGGCCGTTAAAGGCATAGATTTCACCGCTGCCGCACAGGGCGATAAACAGCCCTTGCTCCTTGGGCTTCAGCACCGGCGTTTGCCCCTTGGGCACCAGCCCCGGCGGCGGTTGCACGCTGTCGACGATCAGCAGCACGCCGTCGCGCTGCAGCAATTCGGCCTGGCTCGGCGATGGGGTACGGGAATCAGTCATGATCGTGGGCGTCCCCATCGCGGCAGAGAATGATGGCGCGCTGAACCGCACGCAAGATTTCAAGATGGGTGCCGCAGCGGCACAGATTGCCGGACAGCGCCTGACGGATCTCCGCCTCACTCGGGGCGGGATTGCGATCCAACAGGGCTTTGGTGGTCATGATCATGCCATTGAGACAGTAGCCGCATTGCGCCGCCTGCTCTTCAATAAAGGCGCGCTGCACCGGATGCGGGCGCTGGCGAGTGCCGAGACCTTCCAGGGTCACGATCGCCCGGCCGGACACGCCGAGGGCCGGGATCACGCAGGAGCGCGCCGCCACGCCGTCGATCAGCACGGTGCACGCGCCGCATTCGCCCAGGCCGCAGCCGTATTTTGGGCCGTTGAGCGCCAGATCGTTGCGCAGTACCAGCAAGAGCGGCGTATCCGCCATCACCTGCGCATGAAGCTGTTCGCCGTTCACCGACAGCATCAGCGGATGCTCCGTCAGCGTGGTTTTCGCGCCTTCCCTGGGCGATTGCACTTCAGATATCGCCATTGTCTGCGTCTCCGCCTGCACTTGATGGTCTTATGGGCTGGCCTCTCGCCACCGACCACCAGGCAACCGACGTTGCGCGGGCGAATCAGCCGGTGGCAGGGTCTTCCAGCATTTTATTCAGCAGGAATATCAGCGCTATCCGTTCGGCCGGGTTCAGCGTGCCGAACGTCAATTCTGTGATTTTCGCCGCCTGCGGCACCGTTTCCGCCAGCAGCGCGCCGCCGGCGTCGGTCAGGCCGACCACCACCTTGCGCCGATCCACCGGATCCGGCGTCACCGTGATCAGATCGCGCGCCTTCAGCCGCTCGACGATGCCGCGGATGGTGGCTTGATCCACCGCCGTCACCTGCACCAGCTCGGTCAGCGAGCTCGGCCCCATATCGCGCACCGCGCACAGGGTGATGAACTGCACCGCCGTCAGCTGCGAATCGCCGACGTTTTGCTGGAAAATCGCCACGTGGCGCTGATAAACCTTGCGCAGCAGGTGCCCGACTTGCTCGGTAAAATGATAATTTTCGGGTTGGCCGCTCACGGCTGACGGGTATTCGGGGGGCGTCATTGCGTTACTCTCACCATCTATGGAATCCACGAGAATAGTACAAACCCCCGCCGTTGGCAGCAACGATTACGCCCGGCGCACGCGCGACGCCTCCGGCGCCACCACTTCCCCGTCCGCCACCACCGTTTGCCCATCGAGACGAATGTCGCAGCGGCGCAGCGCGATGTCCATATGGCAAGGCGTTTTGCGCGTGCCGCCCACTTCGGTATTCGGCCCGGTGGAGAACAGGAAGTTGCCATAGAACGCGCGCGCGTCCATGCACATGCCGTCGTTCTTGTCGTGCAGGCCCATCGCCGTCCACTGGGCGCGAGGCTGCAGGCCCCAGCCGATGTGCGAGATGCCGTACACTTCCGGATCGTCGAAGTATTTCATGTATTCGCGCAGGTATTCCGCCTCAAAACCGCCGTGAATGCGGGTGACGAACCCTTGTTCGATCTCCAGCGTGATGCGTTCGCGCGCATAGCTTTTGAACGGCAGCAAGATATCGCCAACCTCCAGCACCAACACGCCCTCCGCCTGCTCCTCATTCGGCCAGGTGAACAGGAAACCGCTCGGCCAGTGATCCCAGCGCCCCGGCTCATCGGCATAGCCGTACTCGGTCACCGTCGGGTATTGCCCGAGCGGCGCGCGGAAATCGCTGCCGGCGGCGGAGGTCACCTGCATCAGCTTCGCCTGCTCCAGCACGGCGGCGGCGGCCAGCACCCGCGCTTTGTCCTCCGCGTTGGGCAACATGCGCGCCAGCACCTCCGGCGGCTCCACCGCCAGCAGGATGCGGGTGCCGGTTTTCAGGATCTGTTCCTGCTCCGGCGAATGCAGCAGCATCATGGTATCGACGATCAGGTCGGCGGCCTCCAGCGCACGCTGCGCCGCCAGGTTGCCGGTCAGCGCGGTATCGCCGCAATAGGCGGTCATGTCGTTGCCCATCGCCCGCGGATGGTTGAACGCCGGCAGTTCGACGGCATACACCCTGGCGCCCAGCCGCAGCGCCGCGTCGGTCGCGGCGCGCACCGTGCGCGCATCGGAATAATGGCTTTTCAAAATCGCCACGCTCTGCGAAGCATCGACCTTCGACAGCGTAAGCACCTGCTCGAACAGCTGTACCAACTGGGTTTCATTGACCGCCATGGCCTGTCTCCTGTCACGTCAAGGGTATCCGACGCCCGCAAGGCGGCGGTTATATTTCAAACAATTTAAAGTGAACACACTCATTTTATCTAAGTCAAAAAAGGAAGAGAAAGCAAGCCACAGATGGCCATCATAAGAAAGTCCTATTTCATGCCTTATCAATCCTGTGATTAACATGAGCTTAACAGTAACGCGCTGTCAATTAGCGTGAGCAAGATCTGATTTAACACTTTTGCAACTTTGCGTTATCTAGTGCATACACTATAAATCAATCGTCCAACCACGCGTTGGGCCTACGCTGAAAAAAGCCAACAGACAGGGGAAACATGATGAGCAAACAACCACGCATCGCCGTCGTCGGCGCCGGGCTGGGGGGCGCCGCCGCCGCCGGGCTGCTGCAAAAAGCCGGCTTTACCGTCGATCTGTATGAGCAGAGCCCGGCGTTCTCGCGCCTCGGCGCCGGCATTCACATGGGGCCGAACGTGCTGAAGATTTTCCGCCGTCTCGGTATTGAGCAACGGTTGGAGCAGATGGCGTCTCATCCCGATTTCTGGTTCAGCCGCGACGCCGAAAGCGGCGACTACCTGTCGCGCATCGAACTGGGCGCCTTCGCCCGCCAGGAGTACGGCGCCGCCTATGTGACGGTGCACCGCGGCGATTTGCAGGCGTTGCAGCTCTCCGCGCTGCAGCCCGGCACCCTGCACTTCGGCAAGTGCCTGAGCAAGATTGAAGATCGCGGTGACGAGGTGGTGCTGAACTTCGTCGATGGCACCTCGGCCCACGCTGATATCGTGATCGGCGCCGACGGCATCAACTCGCGCATCCGCGAGCATCTGCTGGGCGCCGAAGCGCCGACCTACAGCGGCTGGGTGGCCCACCGCGCGCTGATCCGCGGCGAGAAGCTGGCGAAATACAACCTGACGTTCGAAGACTGCGTGAAGTGGTGGTCGGCGGATCGCCATCTGATGGTCTACTACACCACCCAACGGCGCGACGAGTATTACTACGTCAGCGGCGTGCCGCACCCGGCCTGGGATTTCCAGGGCAGCTTCATCGACAGCAGCCGCGAAGAGATGTTCGAGACCTTCGCCGGCTACCATCCGATCGTGCAGGCGCTGATCGAATCCAGCGAACAGGTCACCAAATGGCCATTGCTGAACCGCAAACCGCTGCCGCTGTGGAGCGAAGGCCGTCTGGTGCTGCTCGGCGATGCCTGCCACCCGATGAAACCGCACATGGCGCAGGGCGCGGCGATGGCGATCGAAGACGCCGCCATGCTGACCCGCTGCCTGCAGGAAACCGGCCTCGGCGACTACCGTACCGCTTTCCAGCTGTATGAAGCCAACCGCAAGGAGCGCGCATCCAGGGTGCAGGCGGTGTCCAACGCCAACACCTTCCTGCGCACCCAGGAAGATCCGGCCTGGGTTTACGGCTATGACCTGTACGCGCAAGCGCTGAAATCGGAGAACGCCGCATGAGCACCTTCCTCTACGGCGCCCACGTTCACGCCAACAACATTCGCCAACACTATCTGCGCTACGGCGGCGACGGCCCAGCGCTGATCCTGGTGCCCGGCATCACCAGCCCGGCGATCACCTGGGGCTTCGTCGCCGAGCGGCTGGGGGAAAAATACGACGTCTACGTGCTCGACGTGCGCGGCCGCGGTTTGTCGTCCAGCGGCCCGGAACTGGCTTATGACGCAGAGACCTGCGCACAGGACGTCAACGCCTTCGCCGCCGCGCTGAACCTGGACAGTTACGCCCTGCTCGGCCATTCGATGGGCGCCCGCTTCGCCCTGCGCGCCGCCGTTTTGCGGCCCGCCGGCGTGCGGCGGCTGGTGCTGGTCGATCCGCCGGTTTCCGGCCCCGGCCGCCGCGCCTATCCCGGCCAATGGCCGTGGTACGCCGACTCCATCCGGCAGTCGCTGCCGGGCATGAGCGCCGAGCAGATGCGCGCCTTTTGCCCAACCTGGAGCGAAGAACAGCGCCAGCTGCGCGCCGAGTGGCTGCATACCTGCTACGAGCCGGCTATCCAACGCGCCTACGACGATTTTCATCAGGTGGACAGCCACCGCGACTACCCGCAGCTGACCATGCCGACGCTGCTGATGGCCGCGGGCAAAGGCGGCGTCATTCAGCCCGAAGACCGGGCGGAGATCCGCGCGCTGCAGCCGGAGATCGCCATCGTCGAGGTCGAGAACGCCGGACACATGATCCCGTGGGACGATTTCGACGGCTTCTTCCGCGCCCTGGGCGATTTTCTGGATTAACTGAGGAACACCGACATGAGCAACCACTACCGCATCGGCCAGATCGTGCCCAGCTCCAACACCACGATGGAAACCGAGATCCCGGCGATGCTGGGCGCGCGCCAGCTGATACGCCCGGAGCGTTTCACCTTTCACTCCAGCCGCATGCGCATGAAACACGTCAATAAAGAAGAATTGGCGGCGATGGACGCCGAGTCCGACCGCTGCGCGCTGGAGCTGTCCGACGCGCGGGTCGACGTGCTCGGCTACGCCTGCCTGGTGGCCATCATGGCGATGGGGCTGGGCTACCACCGCGAATCGCAGGCCCGGCTGGCACAGGTGACGAAAGACAATCAGGCCGCCGCGCCGGTTATCAGCAGCGCGGGCGCGCTGGTCAACGGCCTGAAGGTGATCGGCGCCAAACGCATCGCGCTGGTGGCGCCCTACATGAAACCGCTGACCCAGCTGGTGGTGGACTACATCCAGCACGAAGGCATCGAGGTCAAGGTATGGCGCGCGCTGGAGATCCCGGACAACCTCGAAGTCGGCCGGCACGATCCGGCCAGGCTGCCGGGGATCGTCGCCGAGATGGATTTACGCGAGGTCGATGCTATCGTGCTGTCCGCCTGCGTGCAGATGCCTTCGCTGCCGGCCGTCCCGACGGTGGAGGCCCAAACCGGCAAACCGGTGATCACCGCCGCCATCGCCACCACTTACGCGATGCTGACCGCGCTGGAGCTGGAGCCGATCGTCCCCGGCGCCGGCGCCCTGCTGTCCGGCGCCTATTGAGGAGGCAGAATGAACGACACCCTCAGCGACAACTATCGCGGCGTCTGGGGCCAGCGCATCGGCTTCGGCCGGCGCCCGGCGCTGCTGGCGATCGACTTTATGCAGGCCTACACCACCGAAGGCGCGCCGCTGTTCGCGCCGGGCGTAGTAAGCGCAGTCGAGGAAAGCCGCGAGCTGCTGGCCTGCGCGCGCCGAACGGGAATTCCGGTGATCCACACCCATATCCGCTATCATGCAGGCCATTTTGCCGATGGCGGCCTGTGGGTCAAGAAAGCGCCGGTGATGAAGGACATGGTGGAAGGCAACCCGCTGGCGGCGTTCTGCCCGCCGGTGGCGCCGCTGGGCGATGAGGTGGTGCTGCGCAAGCAATACGCCAGCGCCTTCTTCGGCACCGCGCTGGCGCCGCTGCTGGTGGCGCAAGGGATCGACACGCTGCTGATGATCGGCTGCTCCACCAGCGGCTGCATCCGCGCCAGCGCGGTGGACGCGGTGCAGCACGGCTTTCGCGCCATGGTGGTGCGCGAGTGCGTCGGCGATCGTCACCCCGGCCCGCACGAAGCCAACCTGTTCGACATCGACAGCAAGTACGGCGACGTGGTGCACAAACGGGAGGCGCTCGACTATCTGAACCGGTTATGAATCAACGATTCACCTGCAACGACAATAACGAAGGCGCAGACAGCGCCTCAGGCGACCGCCCGAAACAGGGCGGCGTCCATGCAACGCAAACACAACAGGCGCCTCCTGCGGAGGCCAACACGCACCACCTGGAGACAACATCATGGCCATTGTCGACACCCCGCTGGCGGGGAAAGCGGACGCAGAATCGCTGCTGCTGTACCGCAAAATCACCTGGAAACTGATCCCGTTTCTTTGCCTGTGTTATCTGGCGGCCTACCTCGATCGCATCAACGTCGGGCTGGCCAAGCTGCAGATGGCCGACGCGCTGCAGCTGAGCGAAGCGGCCTTCGGCCTGGGCGCCGGGCTGTTCTTCGTCGGCTATATTCTGTTCGAGGTGCCGAGCAACCTGATCCTGCAGCGCGTCGGCGCCAAGATGTGGATCGCCCGCATCATGATCACCTGGGGGCTGCTGTCCACCGCCACCATGTTCGTCACCACGCCGACGCAGTTCTACGTCATCCGCTTTCTGCTCGGCGTGGCGGAGGCCGGTTTCCTGCCCGGCGTGCTCTTTTACCTGACGCTGTGGTTCCCGACCTATCGCCGCGGCCGCATCATCGCGCTGTTCATGATCGGCCTGCCGCTCTCCAGCGTGATCGGCGGGCCGCTCTCCGGCTGGATCATGGGCCATTTCGACATGCGCCACGGGCTGCAAGGCTGGCAGTGGCTGTTTTTGCTGGAGGGCATTCCCAGCGTGCTGTTGGGCGTGCTGACCTTCTGGCTGTTGCCTAACACTTATCAGCAGGCCAAGTGGCTGACGCCCGAGGAAAAACAGCGCATCGCCGACGATTTGGCGCGTGACGACGCCGAGGCCGATCACGGCAAGCACAGCTTCCGCGACGGCTTCTTCAACCTGAAAGTGTGGATGCTCGGCGGCATCGACTTCGCCATTCTGCTCAGCGCCTACGCCATGGGCTTTTGGATGCCGACCTTCATCAAAACCGCCGGCGTCACCGACATCACCACCATCGGCTACCTGACGGCGATCCCCAGCGTCGCCGCCCTGCTCGGCATGCTGCTGATCGGCAGCAGTTCGGACCGGCAGCGCGAACGGCGCTGGCACATCATCGTGCCGTTTATCGTCGGCGCGTTGGCGATGGCCGGCAGCACCTTCTTCACCCACAACGCGCTGGCCACGGTGCTGCTGTTCTCCATCGCCCAGGCGGCGATCATCGGCGCGGTGCCGGTGTTCTTCAGCCTGCCGGCCACCTTCCTGCGCGGTACGGCGGCGGCGACCGGCTTCGCGCTGGCCTGTTCGCTGGCCAACATCGCCGGGCTGGTGAGCAATTCGCTGATGGGGCTGGCGCTGGATCTGACCGGCAAGAGCGGCGGCGCGCTCTGGGCCTTCGCCGGCTGCCTGCTGCTCAGCTCGCTGCTGGTGGTGGCCCTGCCGGCCAAGGTGGTGAACCGCTGAATTAATGATGGGGGCGCAATATTTTGCGCCCCGACATTACCGCCCAGAATCTGAATAATAGGCGTCTATGTGTTCTTGAGCTTTCTTTCTAAGCCCGCAAGATGGGGGGAATGCAGCGATTGATATCAAAAGAAATACCCCCCAGAGAACAAAAAGCACGAATCCAAAAAGAGGATCGCTTCTGAGGTTAACAAAGGAAGCTATCAAGAAAGAAAACGAAAACAGCATCATCCAGAATGCATCTTTATATCTTCTTTTTATTTTCCCCTCATCAACAAAGACCTTCCCACTCTTCAACGATATGAAAAAATTAAATTTACTGAAGTACTTGGGGCCCAGTAACTCATGGGAGCTCATGATGATTTTAATCATTTCATTCTGTATATGTGAATTACTGATTCCAATGATTTTTTTAATTGACGTGCGCTTTATTTCAAAATCAACAATCTCCGCATACTCTTTTTCCGCAATACCGTTTTTCTTCTCAGCAACCAGCCTTTTACGATAGCGATCTGACATCAAACCAAAGAGTTTTATTGAGGAAATATCACGAAAAAGCCATCTAAAAATAAGAAAGATGGCGCCTAATGCCATGACATTTAAAGTCCCATTTTGGAACGTTGATAAAATCCAATTTCCAATTTTCAGTAGCTCCTGCATATCCATATTCCTTTCATGTTTCAATCAAGATCGCCAAGTAAAAAAGGCGCAATCTCCTGCGCCTTTTACTCTGCATGAACACTCTCGCAGTTACTCGTCCTTCAGCCCGCGGTTGATCAGCATCGGCTCAATGCTCGGCTCTTTGCCGCGCCAGTCGATGTACAGCTTCTCCAGATCCTGGCTGTTGCCGCGCGACAGGATCATGTCGCGGAAGCGCTGGCCGTTTTCGGCGGTCAGGCCCCCGTGTTCGGTGAACCACTGGAAGGCGTCGTCCGCCAGCATTTCCGTCCACAGATAGGCGTAGTAGCCTGCGGCGTAGCCGTTACCCCAGATGTGCTGGAAGTAGCTGGAACGGTAGCGCGGCGGCACATAGCTGAGATCCACCTTGTCTTTTTGCAGCGACTCGGCCTCGAACTTGTCCACATCCTGCTGCGGCTGATCGGCGGTCAGCATATGCCAGTGCATATCCAGCAGCGCGGCGGACAGCAGCTCGGTCATGCTGTAGCCCTTGTTGAACTTGTCGGCCTTCTTGATCTTGTCGACCAGTTCCTGCGGCATCGCCTCGCCGGTCTGGTAGTGCTTGGCGAAGTGGCTGAACACTTTCGGATCGCTGACCCAGTGCTCGTTGAACTGCGACGGGAATTCGACGAAGTCGCGCGCGGTGTTCGTGCCCGACAGGCTCGGGTATTCCTGATCGGCGAACATGCCGTGCAGCGCATGGCCGAACTCGTGGAACATGGTGATCACGTCGTCATACGACAGCAGCGCCGGCTGCCCCGGCGCCGGTTTGGTGAAGTTGGCGACGTTGTAGATCACCGGCTTGGTGCCGTTGAGCTTCGACTGATCGACGAAGTTGCTCATCCAGGCGCCGCCGCCCTTGTTGTCACGCTTGAAGTAATCGGTATAGAACAGCGCCAGCGATTTGCCGTCCTTGTCGAACACTTCATACACCTTGACGTCCGGCTGATAGACCGGGATGTCCTTGCGCTCTTTGAAGCTGATGCCGTACAGCAGGTTGGCGGCGTAGAACACGCCGTTGTTCAGCACGTTGTTCAGCTCGAAGTAAGGTTTGATCTGCGATTCGTCCAGATCGTACTTGGCCTTGCGTACCTGTTCGGCGTAGAACTGCCAGTCCCAGGCCTGCACCTTGAAGTCGCCTTTCTGCTGATCGATCACCGCCTGTATGTCTTTGGCTTCACGCTCGGCGCGCGCGGTGGCCGCCGGCACGATGTTGCGCATAAAGCTCAGCGCGGCATCCGGCGTCTTGGCCATCTGGTTCTGCAGCTTCCAGGCGGCGTAGTTCGGGTAGCCCAGCAGTTTGGCCTGCTCGGCGCGCACCTTGGCCAGACGCGAAATGGTCTGACGGGTATCGTTGCTGTCGCCCTTCTCCGCACGCGTCCAGGAGGCGTCGAACAGCGCTTTGCGGGTGTCGCGATCTTTCAGGCTCTGCAGCAGCGGCTGTTGCGTGGTGTTCTGCAGCACCAACAGCCACTGTTTCTCCAGCTTGCGTTCGGCGGCCGCCTGCGCTGCCGCAGCCAGCTCACCTTCGGACAGACCGTCCAGCTTCGCCTGGTCGGTTATCGCCAGCGCGCCGTTTTTGCTCGCCGCCAGCAGTTTGTTGGTGAACTGGGTGCTCAGCGTCGCCGCTTCCTGGTTCAGCGCCTTCAGCTTGGCCTTGTCGGCGTCCGACAGGTTGGCGCCCGCCAGCTCGAAGTTCTTGTAGGTCACTTCCACCAGCCGGCGCGATTCCGGATCCAGCTTCAGCGCATCGCGATCCTGATAAATGGCCTTGATGCGCGCGAACAATTTGCCGTTGAGCATGATGTCGTCGTTTAACGCCGCCAGCTTCGGTGAGGTCTCTTCATCCAGCTTCTGCAGCGCGTCGCTGGTGTTGGCCGAGGTCATGGCGCCGAACACATTCATCACCCGCGTCAGCAGCGAACCGGCCTGCTCCAGCGCCACGAAGGTATTTTTAAAGTTGGGCTTGGCCGGGTTGTTGGCGATCTTCTCCACCTCTTCCCGCTTTTGCTTGATGCCCGCTGCGATCGCCGGCGCGTAGTCGCTCTCCTTGATCAGGTTGAACGGCGGCGCCTGGAACGGCAGACGGCTTTGATAGAAGAACGGATTTTGAGTCTTTTGCTTGTCGTGCTGATTGGCTTCACCGGTCACGGTAGCCTCCTTCGCCTGGCCGCTGGGCAGCGCGCTATGGTCGGCGTGAGGTTGGGTTTCTGCTGCCTGTGCCTGCGAGCCCAGCGCCATGCCGATCGCCAGCACCAATGTGGATAAACGCATCAAATCGAAACTCCTCCATGTTCACGGAATAAGGTCTCGGGGAATGGCTCCCTCTGAGTCATCACCTAGCTTAGGCGCAGTTGGCAGTTTGAGCAAAAACAAGTGATTAGAAGTTAGCCGCCTCGCCAACCATGACCAAAACCGCTGTGACGTCGCTGCTTCCCATCATCGACACATAGTAACCAAAAGAAATGATTCTATGATTAATTAATTCAGTTACATGATAAACAAAGAAGAATCATAAAATACCCTGTTGACTTATCAGGTTACCCAATGTAACTTGATGTAAATTTTGATTAATGGAGCTAATCAAATTGGATCTTATAATGGAAATAGTTCTTATTGTCATTTTCATCCTCATTATCAGTGTGGTCTATAAAAACGCCAAGAAGAAAGGCTTGCGCACATACCACATCGTCATGCTGTTCTTGATATTTCCCCTTGCCGTATTTTTAGACTACTGCCTGCAGCGCCAAGCGATCCTTTTGGATACGGCCGCCCTGAAAACCACGGCAAGTTATGGTTTGCCGATGGCGATTATTTTTTCGTTTGTTTTATCTATCACCTCTCGCAAGAAGGAATTTAAATGAGAGCCTTAACGGAAGCTGAATTGTCGTGTATTTACGGATCCGATGGCAACGATTCTTATAATCCGACGTCACTCATTGTCGGTAGCCTGAGCACAATAGCGAAATTACCCACCCCTGTATCATTAGCCGTTGGCGTGGGCACGGAAATCGCTATTCAGGCCGCACCGCACATGCCGGTTAACGTTGCTATTCCACAGGTTCCTATGGGCCCAACCTGGAATGGCAGTGGCGGTGGTCGCCCTTCACCTTCTTTGTCACTTTCAACACCGGACTCTTCAAATTAAAAAATCGCAACCCTATTCCCCTTTGTAAAACAAGGCCGAAATTTAACTTACTCTGCACCAATAAAAATAACGATTAAAAAATGAAAAACCTTGCCATGCTTCACGAAAGTTTGATTCCTTTCGTCGCAAAAAAGACAGGCTCTCAATTACTCTGGCACAATGCATTAAGCCCTGCCGAGCAGGACGAACTGAAAATAGAGGCCAGCTATCTCATCGAAGAAAATAATCGCCATGCTATTTTTGATGAGGGCACGCCGCTCTTAAACGATGAAAAAGTCTTTTTCGCCGAACGTTATGGCGGCGGCGCTATTTCGCGCAACGGCGGTGGCGCACGCTGTGGCTTTGATGGGCGATGGCAGATTAAAGGCATCGGGGCCAATGCGTTAGTCGGTCAAGGGGCCAAACATGTCGATGGCGAGTTGACAATGACCGGTGCAGTATTGGAGGCATTATGGGGAAACGTCATGGCCAAACTGCTGCCTTATGGCGCCGTGCCCAATAAGGCAATCTTGCTGACCGACAGCCCCATTGCCACCCTCTATTCTGCATCGGCAGGAGGCCCCCATAACCGCAAGGCGTTGCTGGTGCGCGAGCCCGTCGTTCGCCCTGCACATTTTTGCCGCGCGCCTTACTATCATCCTCATGATGCGATGCAAAGGCAACCTTCGGATATTGAGCGGACCGAAAAACTCATTGTCGCCGCACCTTCTTTTCTGCCTCGTCCCTCTGAGTTTGACGCTGCACACTGGTTGGCATTGCCCCAGGAAGAACGCGCATTCTACGGGCTCTGCGAGCTTGCCCGGCGTCTTGCGACGCAGATCGCTTACTGCCGTACCCGCCATTTGGTAATGATGACCTCCCCCTCCAATTGCGATATGGCTGGCAGGCTGTTGGACTTTCATGGTGTTCGCAGTGTTTTTCCCGCAGAACGTCGCGATCCCGGACGCAGCTACATTCAACACAACAAACTCAACGAAGACGCCCCTTTGTTGCTGAGAGGCGTGCAAGATCTCGCTTTTTATTTAGCCAAGCATCAATTCGGCCCGGTATTTCTCGCGGCAGCGCACCAAGGCATCGGCGCCGCCTTTAATATGGCCTACAATCGGGCCTGCCTGCTGGATAATCTCGGTATGGCGGGTTTTGACCCTGCATTCTTACAACGCCTGCCCCTCACCGCCGAGTGGTTCGCCTTAGGCGAACGCTTGCAAAAAATGTTCGATTTGGCTCCCGGCGTCTTTACCCGTCGACAAGGCCTGGGCCAGGGAAATGCGCATCCGGCGATTGCCCTGTTGCACCGGCTCATCGACACGGCCGTAAAGGTCCCCACCGAACAACAGGGTGCGACCGCGGAGGAGAGATTTTCTCTGGCATTCCATCGGTTATGCGCGAAGTACCTTCAGGAAACATCAGCAGGCCAAACCGCCGCCGGATTACAGCAGGCGATGAAGCAGACAGTCACCAGAAGGTTGGGCTCCCGCACGTTCATGCGCCGTGAAGTGATTTTTCAAGACATTACCAGCTGGCGCGGCGAAGTCAGCGAGATCACCGAACAATTGCAAACCTATCTGGATCGTTTCGAGCGCCAGGCGATCAACGTATTACAATAATAACGCTGAGGATATTTCGTGAGTTTTATCAAAGAAAGCCACCTGGGTAAAAGTAAGTTCAGTCAATACGAGAGCCTGGGTTTCGCCGTTAGCTGTATGTTGATGAATAAAAATTACAGCTTATACCATATAAAAACGTTGCAGCTATGGACTCAGGAAGCGATTAATCAAAATCAATTTAAAATATTATTCGATCATTTGGATAATCCATTGGGGTATATAACCTGGGCCTACCTTCGAGATGAGACGCTGGGCCGACTTATTAACGATCCGCAGTTTCTTCTCCATAACTCAGAGTGGGATGAAGGCGGCACGCTGTGTATTTTAGATTTTTGCTGCAAGCCAGGCAGCGCCCATTTATGTTTGGAACATCTTAAAACAGCTCACCCAGTCGCAGAACGTCGCACGGTTGTATGGCGCTCCCGCCGAACGGGAAAGCTGATGACGGCAAAAAGATAAAGAAAAATAACTATCAGGGATGAGGCGATGAGCAAGCATCAATTATTGGATTCACAAGTTGGATTTTACTATGGCACCAAGATCGGCGATGACAAATCGGGCTATAACATCGCGGAATATGTCGAAATAAATCACACTCTCGATATCGCAAGAATGAAACGCGCCATTCATCGTGTCATCAGCCAAACGCCGACGCTGCACGTTTTGTTTGATGAAGATAACGGCACGCCTTATCAATATCCCGTCACCGCCAACATCTCAGTAGAATGGGTGGATCTTTCGCAGCAGGCCGACGGTATGGCCTCCGCTATCGAATTAATGGAAGCGGATGCTGAGCGCCCCTTCTCGTTGAACGCTGCGCCGTTATTCAGACAAAAAATCATCAGGCTGGGTGAGAAACGCTTTCTGTGGTATTTCTGCAGCCACCACCTGCTGCTTGATGGTTACGGCACTTATTTGCTGATCCATCAAGTAGCGCAGGCCTACCGAGATCAGACGCAGCATCCGCAAGGCGCCCCCACGATCGATGCTTTGCTCATGGCTGAATCTGAGTATAAACAGTCAACGACCTATCAAGCTGATAGGGATTTTTGGCAAGCGATCTGCACCTCACTGCCAGATCCGATAACGTTAGCCTGCACCAATATTCCCTCGGGACAGACAATCCGCCATGTGACGTCGTTACCCTGTCCTGCCGAACGCCTTGCACTGCAAACCGGGCACCCTTCTTGGCTGGCGCGCACTTTTGTAGCGGTGATGGCGTATTTGTACTTATGTACCGGCAAGAAGCAGCAAACGATCGGCGTACCAATGATGGCGCGAACAGACGCCCTGACGAGGCAGGCGCTGACTTGCAAGACCAACGTGGTTCCTTTGACTCTCGATATTGAGGACACCGCCTCATGCCGACAGTTGGCGCAAACCATTGAACACATACTCAAGCACCTCAAGAAACATCAGGCGTTTCGTTACGAAGAGATAAAAAGTCTGAGGAGCGTCGCCAGTCGCTCGCCGTTGTTCAACATCGTGGTCAATATCATTCCATTTGAAGCGGCAGCCTCATTTGCTCCCGCGCAGCGCAGCGAAATCCGTAATTTACGCTCAGGAGGCGCGCAGGATCTGGTCTTCAATATGCGCCCCGATCTCGATAACCAAACGCTTAGGCTGGAGATCGATGCCGATTCAGGGCTTTACGATACGGCCAGCCTGGTGCGGCACTGCCGGGGGATACAAACCTTGTGCGCCTTGCTGTACGACGATCCGGAAAATCTTTCCGTCGCGGCATTGCGACAACATTTCTCGCTCTCGCTGCTGGGTAAAACCGCCAACGACAACGTGGTCGATATAATGCAACGTATCGAACGTGCCGCTATTCAAGCGCCGCAACGCGCGGCGATCCTCACGCCTGCACACGCTTCGTCACCGCTCAGAACACTGTCTTATGCCGTCCTGCAGCAACAGTGGCATGCACTGGCCGATGCCCTGACCCCTGCTCGCGCCGCGCACACCGTGCTGTTGCTCGACTTGCCGCAAGGGCCGGAAGCCATCATCTGCATGCTTGCTGCGCTGCAATTGAAAATGCCGTTCGTCAACCTGAATGCCAAAGGGGATGGAGCGTCTCATCATCAGCTGCTTGAACAGTTTAGCGACGCTATCCTGATTACCGATCGCACTCTGCCCTCCTTTCATTCCGAACCTGACGCATTGGCGCATTGGCACGCATCGACACTCGATATGCCGACGGATTTCGCGCGCTTCACCGTGTTTCGCCGACAAACATCGACCGAGGCGCCAGCGTTCCCGGCCGGAACCGGCTATCTCATGTTTACCTCCGGCTCGACAGGAATGCCTAAAGGCGTGATAGGAGCCCGACATGCTCTCAACGTTTTTGTCGATGCGGCGATAAAATGCTATGGCATTCAACCGCACGAACGCGTGTTGCAATTTGCGCCCTTGCATTTCGATGCCTGCATTGAAGAAATTTTCATGACGCTGGGTGCCGGCGCCCACCTGTGTATCGCCCCCGAGACCGTCAAGCATAACTTTGCCGCGTTATTCACATTCTGCGCCGACCATCAAATCAGCCTGTTGGATCTGCCGACCGCCTACTTTAATGAGATGCTGTTCGCCTCCGGCGGTGAACAGACACTGCCGCCGACCGTCACTACCGTCATCATCGGCGGTGAAAACCTTTCACCGCGTGCCAAAGAACGCTGGTTCGCGCGCTATCCCAAAGGCATAAAGTTATTCAACTCTTATGGCCCAACCGAGACAACCGTGGTGGCGACGGCCGCGGAGATCAAAAACGATGGCGCCGCGGTGACGATAGGCACACCGCTGGACGGTATATACACGGCAATCGTCGGCGAGGATCTCAGGCTGTTGCCGCTCGGCTGCAGTGGCGAATTACTGATCGTCGGGGCTACCGTCGGCCTGGGCTATTTGCATCAGCCAACGCTGAGCGCGGAAAAGTTCGTCACCTTTGAGGTCAACGGCCATCTCATGCCCGCCTTTCGCACCGGCGATATCGCCTGCCAGCTTCAAGATGGGCAGTTGGTGTTCCTTGGGCGCAAAATACGTGAAGCGAAAATCGCCGGGCAGCGCGTCAATATGGGTGAAATAGAAAGTTGTCTGGCCCGGTTGCCCTCAATTATCGAGATTGCCGTGCTGGCCAAAAGCGGCGATGCGGGAACGGAACTTTACGCGCATTATCACAGCCGGCAGCCACTCAGTGAGGCAATGCGCCGCACACTGTATGGCGCATTGCCCAATGCTCATATTCCTCAGCGCTTCGTGCATCATCTAACGCCGCTGGCCAAACTGGCTAACGGCAAGATTGATTATCACACCCTGGAAAGGCAATCCCGGATGCCCGAACCCACACGGGAATTACGTTCGACGACCTTCAACACCCTGGTGCATGAGGTTTGGCTGGCGACGCTGGGCAGTGACGATGGCGACTTCTTCACGCTCGGCGGCGACTCCCTTCAGGCTATAAAAATCATTAACGCGCTTAACGCACACTGCCAGTTGGATCTGAACCTGAGCGACATTTTTGAACATCCAAGACTTGCCGATTTTTGCCGACACCTAACGCAATTGGCCCATGCACGCTACGGCCTGGATCAGCAGCATCTGGACATCCGTTGCGCTATCGGCCGCTGTCTATCAACCGAGGCGCCGACCAGCAACCGGCTGTTTATTCAATCTCCCGAAGGCGCAGATGAACGGCTTTTGTTAGCCGCCCTCGCTGACAAGCACGGTGTGGACATTCTGTCGCCGCAGGCGCTGCCGTTGCATGCTGATTGGCCGCTGAACGCGATCATATTCAACGTACCGAACGAAGCCACGCAATATGCACCTTGGCTCGACGCGCTTTCGGCCCTGCTGCATTCCCTGCCGGACCGAGTTAACTACATGATATTTATGCATGATACGGTAGGCGGCGCCAATCTCACGCAAGGCCTGTTGCACGATTTTCGGCATGAGCGGCTGCTGTTGCTGCATAAAGTCAATTCGCGCCAGCAAGCCGTCGACGCCGGCGTTACTGAGTTGATAACCCTTTCTGCACGGCTTGGCTATTTCCCGCACATCCGGTTCGATACGGCCAATGAGCGATTGAACGGTTGCGTACTGAAGATCTTCGGTTTCGAAGATGGTGACAACATCGATCATCGCGCCGCCTTCACAATGGCGCAGCGGAGAAACCCGGGAGTGCAGTTGTGTAGCTTGTCACATTGGCTGAATCTGATTTCCGCCCACAGCGACAAACGCCCGAATAAAAGCGGTCGAACAGGGAAAGCTATCAACGTCAACATGGAAGGAGTGCACTGATGAGCGTCATCGGCCTGATCAATCTGATGGAACTGGCGAAACAGGGAGCAACATTCGGCGAGCTGTCGCCTCGCCGCCAAACCATCGAGCATGTCGACGCCGCCGTACTCCGTACGGTGCAGGAAGACATCATCGCCTTTTTATCTGTCTGCGCGCCAGATAATTCAGAGCGACACACCGGGGAGAAGCCGTGTTACACCGTCAATCACTACGCGGGGCAATACCTGTGGCTGTATGAAAACTTCACCAAGAACAGCCCGCTGTATAACATTCCAATCGCCAAAGAGATTCTGGGGGACTTTGAACCCGCGCGTTTGCTCGCTGCGCTGAAAAAACTGCTCAAGCGACACGGCGCGCTTTGCGGTCGCTACCGGCTCGACGGTGAAACCATCACCGTTGACATTGCGCATCCTGATGAAACCATTTTCGAACACTGCCTCGAGGACATCAGCGGTCTGAATAGTGAAGAGCAGCAAGAAAGTATACTGGCGGCGCTTAACGCCCAGTGTACGATGCCGTTTGACCTCGGTGCTGAGTATCCCCTGCGCTGCCGAATCTTGAGAAAGAGCGCGCAGCACCACTATCTCTTCTTGACCTTTCACCATTGCGTGGTCGACGGCTGGACGGCCAATTTGCTGGTGGATGAACTGAGCCGTGATTATCAAGCGCACGAAGCGCATTGCCATTATGACAACGGTCAGGCTTTTTTCCGGTTTCTTGAGGATCCTTTCCTCGCCGTCGCCAATGTCGATGACAGCCTGGCATTTTGGCGCGATGAACTGGATGGTGCGCCGGAAAAACACGCGCTTGAATACGATATCGCCATCACGGAGGCAGGCAAAACGCAGAATATCGTCAGAACATCGCTGGCGGACGAACTGCAGCCAGTGCTGACTCAGTTAGCCAAACATAACGGTACGACGCTGTTTACGCTGTTGCACTCCGCCTTCGCCTTACTGATTGCCAGAGCATCGGCGACGGATCGCGTGGTCATCGGCAGCCCGATCGCCAACAGGAACGAGCCGACGTTAAACAGCGCCGTGGGCAGCTTCGTCAACACGGTCGCTCACCAATTTCGCGTCACTGGCGACGACAGTTTCACCACGCTGCTGCAGAAGAACGCGAATAAATTTGCGCGCGCCTTCAAACATCAGGGGTTGCCCTTCTCTTACCTGGTTGAACAACTCAAGCCCACGCGCGGCAAGTTCCACCCCATTTTTCAAATCATGTTCGTCTGCCAACATCGCAAAAGCAACGAACTGAATGTTGGCCGTGCACAGGTTAACACCCTGCCGAGACGCTATGCGCCGCCCAAGTTTGATTTGGTGCTGGAAGTGATTTCCGGCGCAGAGGGCATTCTGTTGGAGTGGCAATACAACGCCAAGCTGTTTACGCCGGAGCGCATTAACGGATTGGCGCAAGCTTACGCATTGCTGTTGCAGCAAATTGCCTGTGATCCTTCGCGGGCCGTCGACCACTATTCGCTGGCGCCAATGGCCGATAACCGGCAATTGCGACAGCTCTCCGTCGGGCAGGCGATGCCAGCATGCTTGCGGCAACCTCTTTCTGATCGGCTGTTACGCGCTGCCCACCAGCATACGGATCGCCCGGCGTTGTTCGAGGGCGACCAGGTGTGGCATTACGATCGGCTATTGCACCACGCCGGCCTCGTGGCGCATTGGCTGATAGCCCATACCGCCCCAGGCGCACTCATCGCCATCGATCTTCCACGCGGCGCTCATCAAGCTATTGCGGCGCTCGGCGTGATCCTCGCCGGACGCGCCTACTTGCCGTTGGCCGAAGGATTGCCGGATGCCCGCGTAGCGGCCATTATGCGAATATCGGGTTGCGCCTGGGTTTTGAGCAACCTGGCTCACCATCGCGCCCGCTATCCGCAGACAACCCGCGTTCAGGATCTGGAGGCGCTGTTTTCCCGCCATGTCACAGGCACAGCGCCCTTCCCGCCAGGCGAAGCAGAAGCGCTCGCGTATGTTATTTATACGTCGGGGACGACCGGCACGCCAAAAGGCGTGGCTATGGAACACGGCGCCGTCACCAACACCCTACTGACCATGAACCGACTGTTTAACGTCTCTCATCGTGACAACGTATTGGCTCTCGCCGACCTGGCCTTCGATTTATCGGTCTATGACCTGTTCGGCAGTTGGCTAGCCGGCGCATCGGTAACGGTGTTATCGCCGCACCACGCTAAAGAGCCGTCAGCATGGCTACATGCGATACGCCAGCGGCAAATCAGCATCTGGAACTCGGTTCCCGCCATCTTGCAAATGCTGGTGCAATATTGTGCACAAGAAAACATCCTGTCGCTGCCTCAACTGCGGCATATTTGGCTGAGCGGCGATCGTATCTCTCCGCGGCTGATCGCCCAGGCACATCAGCTTTGCCCCAACGCCACCATCACCAGTCTTGGTGGTGCCACCGAAGGGGCAATATGGTCAATTTATCATCCAGTTACACGGGATACGCACTACAGAAACGCCATCCCCTATGGAACCGCATTGCCGAATCAGAGCATGTGGGTGTTGAATGAAAAACTTGAGCCGTGCGGTTTCGGCGTTACCGGCGACATTTATATCGGCGGCGTTGGCGTTGCCCGCGAGTATTGGCGGGATAGGCAAACCACCGCCGGCAGCTTTGTTCTTTTCCCAACTACCGGTGAACGCGTGTACCGCACCGGCGATCGCGGCCGTTGGCACCGCAGCGGTTATATCGAGTTTCTCGGCCGCGAAGACCAACAGGTGAAACTGCAAGGTTTTCGCGTCGAATTGGGTGACGTCGAATTCGCACTCAAAAGCAGCAAACTGGTCGCTGAAGCATGTGTCCTCTGTCGCGATGAAACCGGGAACGGCACACCGTATCTGGAAGCCTATATCACATTGACCGAGGCGGGAAAAGCCAGCGTCCAGGCGGAGCGAAGAATACGCGAAGAGGTTACGGCCGTATTGCCCGCGTATATGGCGCCATCCCGATATCATCTCATTGAACGTTTCCCGCTTTCACGCAACGGCAAATTGGATCGCACCTTGCTATCGCCAGGAACCGAGCGGAGTCAGGCCAGCGATGCGGCTGCGCCAGCCGCATCCGCGGAGCTCATGCTGCTACGAGAGCTGTTGGCGGATACGTTAGGCTGTACTCCAGACAAGATCGACCCACATGCCAGTTTCTTCAGCAATGGCGGCAGCTCGCTTTCCGGCATCACGTTTTTGGGCAACATCAAGCGCGCCCTTAATGTGGAATTAACCCTGGCGGAAATCCTTGGCTACTCACAGCTCGATAAACTTGCCGAGCGTCTGCGCGATAGCGCACCCCTGCCGTTATCGATGCTGTCCGGCGCAGCCGATCGCTCCTCCCTGCCCACCTTGTATTTGGTGCATGGTGCCGGTGGTCAGGTGCATCAATATGCAAAGTGGACAAAACAGCTTTGCGCCTGCGCCAACATCATCACCATCGCCAGTCCGGGATTGGCCGCGCCAGGTGCAGACGACACACTCACCCTGCAGCGATTGGCCGCCTCTCATTTGGCGGCCATACCGCGTGCCAAACGCGACACTGCCGTTATCGCCGGCTGGTCATTGGGCGGCCAATTAGCTGTCCATATAGCGGCGCAGGCGACGGAACAAGGCGCGCCTTTTGCGCATGTGGTGGTTGTCGACAGCGGTTTGCCCGCCCGGCAACCCTCAGTGAATCGACGTTTCAGCGTGGCGCAAAGTTACCTCAGTCTGTTCGACTCTCTCGGTATTGCGCGACATTTGTGTCGGCATCAAGCAACGAATGCGATAGACAGCTTCGCCAACGAGATAAAAATGCACTATGCGCTGAATCAGAGCGTGCTTGCGGAGAAGATCACGCTGGAACATGCCGAAGCCTTTTGTTGGGCGCTGAAAAAATCGTTTGAACTGACGAATAACGCCGGTCCTTTGCCGCAGATAGCGATACCGCTTACGCTTTGGCTCAGCCAGCAACGTCAGCGTAAACAGCCCAATCTTGCACAACGCTGGGAGAGGCAATCCTCACATGGCGTTCAACTCACCTATTGTGCAGAAACGCATTACAGCATTTTAAACAACGCTCAACTTCTTGAAGCGCTAACGCGGCTGCTCCGCTCGTTGTCAACATCATGATATTAATGCGAGAAAATTCCCATATCCCATCAAATCTATCGAGGCACTGATGAAATTACCCAGCAGTTGGATTTTTTTGTTCTGTTTTTACTATACATTCATGGACATTTTTTATTCGTTATTTTTTACCGAAGACAGGAGGTTTACCAGCACAATCATTCAATCCTTTATCTTTTCAACCTTGCTAGTGGCATTTTTCTGGTATCGGAAAACTGCAAAAAACAAACACCAATAATATAAGGAAGTAGTTATGAGAGAGCTTACAATTAATGAAGTTAACTTTATCGCGGCCGCTGGGGATTTCAGCTATGCGGAATTGGGCGGGGCCGTCGCTGCCGGCGCGGTTGGTGGCGCGATGACCGGCGCCATGGCCGGCGGTGTCGGTGCCGGCCCAGGCGCTGTTGCCGGTGCCGTTATCGGTGGTGCCGCCTATACCGCTGGCAAAATGGTGGAATCCATGTTAGGTGGCAATAAACAAACATCGACGAATAATCCTGCCGACAGTAACTAATGTCGGAAGATTCGTGTTTATCATATGAAAAAGTTACTCATTATCTTGTTCGCCATTTTAATTGGGCTTATTGCTGGCACGATTGCGGATTATTTCACCCTCAATCGTTTCTTGAAATACGCTCTTATCGCCTTTGCCGTTATCGTCACGCATAAATTGCTCAATAGCGATCGCGGGCAACGCACGGCATGATGAATGTGGCTTATTTTAAAATTTAATGATTAAGGAAAAAATATGCGCAATCTTACCTCTGAAGAATGTTCAATCATTTCCGGTGCAGGAGATCGCAGCGGTACATTGACGGTTTCCGCAGAAACTGTCGGCGCAGCGATCGGCGGTGGCATCGGTTCTATCGGCGGCGTCGCAGGCGGCGTTGTCGGCACCATTGTCGGCGGTGCTGTCGGGAACTATGTCACCGGCGATCGCGCTCCCGGCTCTATTGGCCCATCAGGCATTCCCTGGGGCGGGAGTAACGGCGGCGGTACCATGTGGGGAAACAACAACAATACCGATTCGAACTGATCGAGGCTCTGCAAGTCTCGCGGCTGACCTCAGCGGTTAACGCTGGCTTCAGCGTCTAAACATCACTTCATGCCAGGGTTATCATTGTGATAACCCTTTTTGTCATGGGCTCACACCACAGGGTGAGCTGCGCGTTTGGCGTAGCGAAAATGTCGAGGTGAAAAAGACAGGTAAAGCGACGCTGGCGTTATCCGAGCCGAATGACTCTATCCGCAGAGGCAATCGTCGATGGACGGTGTGCAATAATCACGCGGGTAATGTTCAGTTGTGAAATAGCGCGGTTAATATGTGTTTCATTATCGAGATCCAGGTGGCTGGTCGCTTCGTCCATAAACAGAATGCTGGGGCGACGATAGAGCGCGCGGGCTATCAATAAACGCTGTTTCTGCCCGCCAGAAAGGCTTCCCCCCAACTCGCCGATCAATGTTTCGTAGCCCATCGGCATGTTTTGAATATCATCATGCATATTGCAACGCTGTGCGCACGCCTCAATACGTTTCAGATCCATTTCGGCGTCAAATCCTGAAATATTTTCAGCGATAGATCCCGCCAGCAGCTTGTCATCCTGCAGCACGCAAGCGATACATTGGCGATAATTATTTACGCCAATGTTGCTGATATCCATACCGTCGACCAACACGGCCCCTTCATCTGGAGACAGCAGCCCACACATTAACTTCATCAACGTGGTTTTACCCACGCCGGAGGGACCGACAATCGCCACGCTTTCTCCCGCCGCAATGCTGAGATTCAAATCCGCGATAATGGGTTTCGCCAAACGATCATACTGGTAGCGCAAATTCCGCACCTGAAGCTCTGCGGCGTTGCCTTTTGTGAACAGCTGACGCGCGGGCATTTGCGGTTCCGGTGACGACAGCACAATGTCAGCCACCCTTTCATTATGCAAACTTAGCATTCGCAGCTGAAGCATCATGTCAATCAGGCTGCTGGCACGCTCCGAGAACTGACCACGGTAGGCGTTAAACGCGATAAACATCCCGATCGTCATTTGATTGTCTATGACCAATGCCGCGCCGAGCCAAAGGATGATCACCTGATCACAGGTGGCAATAAACGCCCCCAACCCGCCAAACATCATGTTTAACTTGGTCAGCTTGATACCGGCATTGATCGTTTCTACGTTTAGATTCAGCCAATACTGCGAACGGGTTTCAGATAACCCCAACGCCTTTAACGTACTGACGCTATATAACGTCTCCATGAAATGCGACCCTGCCCGCGCGCCCTTCACCAACTGCTCTTCCGACAGCTGCCGATAATGTTGATAAGTCGACAGCCTGAGAATGACGTATATCGCCGTAAAGCCGAGCACCACCCAAACTAACCAGCCGCCATAGAGCAACATCATGATAAATACCCCTACAGACATGATGCCATCAATAATGCTGCTGACGATGCTGGTAGTGAAAGTCGCTCTTATCGTATCCAATGAGCCGAAACGGGATTGAATATCACCCAACTTGCGCTTCTCAAAGAAGGAAAGCGGCAATTTCATCAGATGATCAAACACGCCAGCCTTCCATTGCACGTCTATCAACGCGCCCATGACGATAGAGATCCACGAGCGCAACATGGAAACGCCGGTGCGGAATAAAATAAAGAACAGCAATCCTATACATATCAGCGCCAAAAGATCATGATCGCCGGCCAAAATCACATGATCCATGACCAACTGCGTACCGACGGGCAACAGCAGATTAACCGCTTCAATTACGATCGACAGGCAGAAGATCTTTAGCAAGGCCCCCTTGAGGCCGCGCACATTGCTCATCAGCTTGCGAAAACGCAATCTGCTTTGCTGTTTGATCGGCTGAAATTCACTGTCTGGCCATAGCTCAAGCGCTACGCCAGTAAAATGCCGCGACAGTTCATGCAACCCCAGCACTTTACGGCCAAAAGCAGGATCATGGATCACCGCCCGCCCTCGGCTGACACTGACAAGCACCACGAAATGCTTCATGTCCCAATGCAGAATACAGGGCATTTTCAACGCTTTAAGCTCATCGATATTCAACGATAACGCTCTGGATTGCAGTTTCAGTGCGCTCGCGATGTCAATCAATGCGGACAGCGTTGCCCCGCGTGAAGAAAAGCCGTAGCGGCTGCGCAGATTAAACAGATCGATTTGCAAACCATGGTAATGGCATACCATCGCTAAACTGGCCAGCCCGCATTCCGAGGCTTCAGTTTGCAGGATCTGCGGCACTTTGCGGCGCAGCGACAAATTGAGTTTGCCCTTTAGCGCGTCTAAATACGATTCAGTCATTGATTGGCCCCATCAGGCTGTTTTTCATATCGTAGAAAGGTGAGAACATCCATTGATATAAAGGTCTTTTTTCCAAAAACAGCGTGGATTGGGCCCGCATGCCGTTAGTGAGCTGCAACGCTTTGCCCTGGTAACTGATATGCGTTTCATCCAGGGAAACGGTCACCTTGTAAAAAGATGCCGTTTGCACGCTGGGCTGATGCACGGGAGAACTGCTGTAAGTTGACATTTCTTGAATGGAGGCCGGTACATAAGCAATGCTTTCTATCCTGCCGGGAAACTGGCCGAACTTCTCATAAGGGAAAGCGTCATAGCGAATGTTAATGCCGTCCCCTGCTGAAACATAGGGCACACTGGTGTTCGGCAACCATAAAACTAGCTGATAAATCGCGCCATTACGTGGAATAATCTGTACCAAGCTGTCACCGCTATTGACCATCTGACCCGGCGTAACGCTGAGAGACTCAATACGGCCATCGCTCGGGGCGTTCACGATCAATGCGCCGCTGGCATCGGCTTCCGCTAACTGCCGTTGCAAATCATTGCGCTGAAACTCGTACTGCGAAATTTGGTTATCGAAATCCGCCGCGCGCGTAACGATGTCACTTTCCAAATTCGTAATTTGCAGTGATTCCTGAATATGTTGACTATGCAGGTTTTGAAACAGGCTTTGTTGTTGATAAAACGAATAGGTTTGTCCGCTAAGCTGATCTTTGGTAATCAGACCGCGCTGTTGATATTCCTTATAGGAACGCATGTTGTCCTGAGCAAATGCCACCCCTTCCCGCGCGTTATCCAACAGCTGTTTGGACTGCATGTGCGCCAATTCATACTGTTTTTTTTGCGCGCGTAGATTTTCCAGCGTCATGCGCTTGTTGTCTTGCAACTTAAGAATGATGCTGTCGACGTGTTTTAACTGGTTTTCAAGCGCCAGGCGCGTATTGGCGCTCACTTTCCCGTTATCCGTCACTCGGCTGACATCAATCTGATAAAGACGCTGGCCTTTTTTAACCGCATCCCCCACTTCGACGAAGCGTTCCGAGATAAAACCCTGTTGGGGCGCAAACACGTTGACTGAGCGGGGGAAGGTGGTGATTTCACCATAAACATTAATGCGGCGTGTATAATGACTGAATATAAGAAAAGAGAGGAAAACAAGAATAAATAAAAACGATAAAAGACCAAAACACCAGGCGGGCAAGCCGTTTATCAATAAGGCCTTACCCGCCCATTTCGCCCGCTGATGATCCGTGGCTTCCTGTCGAAACAAATCACGCATGAAATCCCTTTCCAGAAATAAAATTCGCGCCAGCCTTGGCTCGTAAAATGCAGAAGCATATCGAAAAAGCAGCAACAGAGATTAAAACAGGCCTGTTGTTTTTAATTAGCGATATCGTAAGGATAATTATTCTCATTATGATATCGGGCGTCCCGAAGAAATGCAATGTTTTTTACGCACTTATCCAGCCACATAGCCGTATATCACTATGCATATCGATAAAAAACCAATAAAGAGCCTCCTAATCAAATAACCCTATTTATTCTACCTCCCATCATGTGCAATAAATAATCATGCGCTACCCTTGATTGTCTATTTTTCATCCACAAGGCGTGCAGCAATAACGTTATCAAGGCTTTCACTTCCTTATCATTGAAATTGCCGCCACGCGGTGTCGGCGTATTCCGACATGCCTTTGCGCCAACGCCGCGAATGAAATCAGTCTGACCTCACCGCCTCATAAACCACCTTGCCGTCCACATAGGTGCGATAAATATTGCGATCGTCCCCCAGGGTCATCAGCACGAAGCCTTGTTCCGCCGACGTGGCGCTGTTGGCATGACGCAACTGCTGCAGCGGCGTGACCGCCGGATCGAGCACCACGAAATCCGCCTCTTTACCGACGTTGAAGTTGCCGATTTTGTCGTCCAGCGCCAGCGCGCGGGCGCCGCCCAGGGTGGCGTGGTAGAACGCTTCTACGGCGGAGAGCCGGTAATGCTGCAGCTGGCCGACCTTGTACGCCTCGCCTAACGTGCGCAGCATATTGAAGGTGGTGCCGGCCCCCACGTCGGTGCCGATACCGAGCTTCACCCGCTTGTGCCAGGCCTGCTGCAGGTCAAACAGCCCGCTGCCGAGAAACAGGTTGGAGGTGGGACAAAAGGCGATCGCCGAGCGGGTATCGCACAGGCAGTCCCACTCCTGCTCCTCCAGGTGCAGGCAGTGGGCGAACACGCTTTTATCGCCGGTCATGCCGTAGCGGTGGTAAACATCCAGATAGCTGCGGTGCTGCGGAAACAGCGCTTTTACCCAGGCCACTTCCTGCGGGTTCTCGCTCAGGTGCGTCTGCAGCCAAACGTCGGGATACTCTTCGCGCAGCCGCTGCACCTGCGCCAGCAGCGCCGGCGTACTGGTAGGCGCAAAGCGCGGCGTAATGGCGTAACCGAGGCGGCCTTTGCCGTGCCAGCGTTCAATCAGCTCACGCGTCTGGCGATAACTCTGCGCCGGCGTTTCCAGCAGCGCCTCCGGCGCATGGCGATCCATCATCACCTTGCCGGCGATCAGGCGCATGTTCAGCGCTGCCGCCTGGCTGAACAGCGCATCGACCGACTGTGGATGCACGGTGCCGAACACCAGCGCGGTGGTGGTGCCGTTACTCAGCAACTGCTGCAGAAAGAAGGCCGACATCGCCTCGGTGTGCTGCTCACAGTCATAACGGCTTTCGGTCGGGAAGGTGTAATTGTTTAACCAGTCCAGCAGCTGGTCGCCATAGGCGCCAATCATTTCGGTTTGCGGGTAGTGGATGTGGGTATCGATAAATCCCGGCACGATCAGCTTGTCGCGATATTCCGTGACCGTGAAGCCCGGCGGCAGCAGCGCCTCGCCCTGCTGCCAGCTGCCGAACCAGACGATGACGCCGTCGTTCAGCAGCAGCAAACCGTCGGGAACATGCCGCAGGCGTTCCTCAAGCTGTTGCGGCGCCTCCACACAGGCTGCGATATCAAAAAAATTGCCACGAATAGCCGTGGTGAATTGCAGTGCCATTATTTTCTTCCTTGTGACGACCGGCCAAGCTCACCCGCGAAATAACCTGCGCCGATGAAACAAGGCTTTTTTGCCCAAACGCAAAGACCGGATTAAGCATAGCAAGCCGCATGTCAACAGGCGGAGATAAAATACATTTTCAAATAAAAACAATTAATTAGTAATTAATCTAAAAGCATAGGCCGACGAAAGAGAATAAGACCCACGCTCAGCCTTCGCCGGCAGATTAATAGCAACCGTTTGCCTGCCAAAATAACATCGCGCCGCTGCACCTTGAATGGGCAGGCGAATATCTTCACGGCGCACGGCTTATTTCAACAGCGCGCCTGAGGATTGAATCTCGGCCTAAGGACAACGGTCAAACTTGAAACGATAACCATTCTCAATTATCATCCGCGCATCTTTTTGACCAGCAATGCGAAAACCATGTCCGCCACCGCTTCTGCCCCGCACGCCGCGCTGTCGCGCCTTTACGCCACCCATCATGCCTGGTTGCAGGGATGGCTGCACCGCCGGCTGGGCTGCGCGTTCGATGCGGACGATGTGGCGCAGGACACCTTTATGCGCCTGCTGAGAAGCGACGCCGCGGCGACCCTGCGCGAACCGAAAGACTTTCTGGTCACCGTCGCCAAACGGGTGATGGTCGATCTGTTCCGCCGCAGAACGCTGGAGCGCGCCTATCTGGAGATGCTGGCGCTGATCCCGGAAGGCTACGCCCCGTCGCCGGAGCAGCGCCAGAGCCTGCTGGACAGCCTGCAGCAGATCGACGCGATGCTCGACGGCCTGGGGCCGAAGGTAAAACAGGCCTTTCTGTTGTCGCAGCTCGAAGGTTTGGGCTATGTGGACATCGCCGCGCGCCTCGGCGTCTCGGTCAGCTCGGTTAAAAAATACATGGCCAAAGCCACCGAGCATTGCCTGCTGTTCAGCCTCGAAAACGACGTTTATTCATGAGCAACGCCATCACCCCCGAGCAGCGCCAGGCGCTGAAAATGGCCGCACACTGGTATGCGCTGCTGTGCGACGAGCACGTCACCGAACGCCAGCGCCAACAGTGGCAAGCCTGGCACCAGCAGCATGACGATCACCGCTGGGCCTGGCAGCGCGTCGAAGCGTTGCAGAGCCAGCTGCAGGGCGTGCCGGGCAAATTCAGCTATCGCGCGCTCGATCGCGCCGGCCGTCAATCGGCGATCGATCGCCGCACCCTGCTGAAAAGCCTGCTGTTATTGCTCGGCGTGGGCGGCGGCTTCCTTTACCAGTCGCCGTTCGGCCGGGAGCTACGCGCCGACTACCGCACCGCCACCGGCGAGATCAAACCCATTGTGTTAAGCGACGGCACCCAGCTGGTGCTGAACACCGCCAGCGCGGTGGACGTGCATTACGACGATCGTCAACGGCTGATCCGCTTGCACGCTGGGGAAATCAGCCTGATTACCGGACGCGACCCCCGGCCGCTGTGGGTGCAAAGCCCGCAGGGGGCGATGCGCGCGCTCGGCACCCGCTTTTTGGTGCGCGAGAGCGCTGGCGAGACGCGCCTGACGGTGCTGGAGCATGCGGTTGAAGCGCAGCTGGCGCAGGACGCGCGGCAAACGCGCCGGGTGAACGCCGGCGAACAGATTAGCTTCAGCGCCACGGCCTTCGGCGACAAGCAATCAGCTGCGGCGGAGGACGGCTGGCTGCGCGGCGTGCTGAGCGTCAGCCAGTGGCGGCTGGACCGGGTGATCGCCGAACTGGCGCGCTACCGGCGCGGCCACCTGAGCTGCGATCCGGCCGTCGCCGGCCTGCGCGTCAGCGGCAGTTTCCCGCTCAACGATACCGATCGCGCCCTCGTCCTGCTCAGCCAGACGCTGCCGGTTCGTCTGCAAAGCTTTACCCGCTATTGGCTGCAAATCGTCCCCGCCTGAATTTTTTTAAATAAAAATGATAAAAAATCGCATTCTTGATTGTCCCTTTTGCTTCGCTCATCCGACTCCCAGGAAAACACTGCAGCAATAAATAAAAAATGATTCAGGA
The DNA here is from genome assembly GCF_000738675.1 of Serratia nematodiphila DZ0503SBS1. Taxonomy (NCBI): domain Bacteria; kingdom Pseudomonadati; phylum Pseudomonadota; class Gammaproteobacteria; order Enterobacterales; family Yersiniaceae; genus Serratia; species Serratia nematodiphila. Next base: position 3,722,009 of record NZ_JPUX01000001.1, read on the forward strand.
GAAGGTATGAACAACGCTTGGGGAAAGGCCGCTCCGGCTTCGCTTTGGGGAAAACGGGCCACGCCGCTGGCCGTGGCCATTGGCCTGGTCTTCGCTGCACCGCAGATGGCGAGCGCCGCCAGCGCCGCTGCCGCCTACCACATTCCGGCCGGTGAGCTGGACGGCGCGCTGAACGCTTTCGCCGCGCGCGCCGGCATCGCGCTCTCGGTGGACGGCACGCTGACCGCCGGCAAACGTTCGCCGGGCCTGAACGGCAGCTACGGTGTCGACGACGGCCTGAACGCCCTGCTGGCGGGCAGCGGCCTGCAGGCTAAAACGCTCGGCAACAACGGTTACACGCTGGCCACACTGCCGCAGCCGCAGAAGGAAGAGGACATCACGGTAGTCGGTGACTGGCTGGCGGAAGGCCGTCAGGCAGACGTGTTCGAACACCCCGGCGCGCGCGACGTGGTGCGCCGCGAAGACTTCGTCAAAACCGGCACCACCACCGTGCGCGAAGCGTTGAACCGCGTGCCGGGCGTGGTGGCGCCGGAAAACAACGGCACCGGTAGCCACGATATGGCGCTGAACTTCGGCATACGCGGCCTCAACCCGCGCCTCGCCAGCCGCTCCACCGTGCTGATGGACGGCATTCCGGTGCCCTTCGCCCCTTACGGCCAGCCGCAGCTATCGCTGGCGCCGGTCTCGCTCGGTAATATGGACGCGATTGACGTGGTGCGCGGCGGCGGCGCGGTGCGCTACGGGCCGCAGAGCGTCGGCGGCGTGGTCAACTTCGTCACCCGCGCCATCCCGAAAACCTTCGGCATGACGGCCGGCATGCAGGGGCAACTCAGCCCGACCTCGCGCCAGGATCACCCGAAAGGCACCGGCAACCTGATGATCGGCGGCACCGCCGACAACGGCTTCGGCGCGGCGCTGCTCTACTCCGGCACCCGCGGCAGCGACTGGCGCGAGCACAGCTCGACCAAAATCGACGACGTGATGCTGAAAAGCCGTTACGCGCCGAACGAGGTGCACACCTTCAACAGCCTGCTGCAATACTACGAAGGCGAAGCTGAAATGCCGGGCGGCCTGAGCCGGGCGGACTACAACGCCAACCCGTTCCAGTCGACGCGCCCGTACGACAAGTTCTGGGGCCGCCGCCAGTTGGCGAACTTCGGCTACCAGTATCAGCCGGATCAGCAGCACAAGTTCGACGTGCAGAGCTTCTACACCTACACCCTGCGCAGCGGCTATCTGGATCAGGGCAAGAACCTGACGCTGTCGCCGCGCGAATACTGGGTGCGCGGCGTAGAACCGCGCTACAGCCAGAGCTTCCGCTGGGGCGACTCGGCGCACGAGGTCGGCGTCGGCTACCGTTACGTCAGCGAATCCACCCACGAGCTGCGCTACTACACTAAAGCCAGCACCGGCAGGCTGCCGTCCACCGCCAGCCCGTACGATCGCGACACCCAGTCAGGCACCGAGGCGCACGCGTTCTATATCGACGATCGCATCGACATCGGCGACTGGACCCTCACGCCGGGCATGCGTTACGAATACATCAAGTCGTATCAGAACAACTACATCAAGAACAACCGCCTCGACGTCAGCTATAACGCGCCGCTGCCGGCGTTGAACGTGATGTATCACCTGAATGAATACTGGAACCTGTACGCCAACACCGAAGGCTCCTTCGGCACCGTGCAGTACAGCCAGATGGGCAAAGCGGTCGACAGCGGCAAGATTGAACCGGAGAAGGCGCGCACCTGGGAGCTGGGCACCCGCTACGCCGGCGATGCGCTGACCGGCGAAATCGGGCTGTTCCTGATCAACTTCAACAACCAGTATGACTCCAACCAGGTGACCGACAGCGTGACCGCGCGCGGCAAAACCCGCCACGCCGGGCTGGAAGGCAGCCTGCGTTACGATCTGTCGCAGCTAACGCCGAAACTGGACGACCTGACTGCCTACGCCAGCTACGCCTACGTCAACGCCACCATCCGCGAAGACGGCGGCTACAAAGGCAACCAGGTGCCTTTCTCGCCGAAGCATAAAGGCACGCTGGGGCTGGACTACACGCCGGGCAACTGGGCGTTTAACCTTAACGGCGAGTTCCAGTCCAGCCAGTTCGCCGACAACGCCAACACCGTGGCGGAAAGCGCCGACGGCAGCACCGGCCGCATTCCCGGCTACATGCTGTGGGGCGTGCGCGCCGCCTATGATTTCGGCCCGGAAATGGCCGGCCTGAATCTGGGCGTCGGCGTGAAAAACCTGTTCAACCACGAGTATTTCACCCGCGCCTATGACGACAACAACAAGGGTCTGTACATCGGCCAGCCGCGCACGATTTATCTGCAAGGTTCGGTGAAGTTCTGATCCTCAACGGCGGGCGCGTTTAACCGTGCCCGCCGTCTTTCTCATCAACGTGACACCGTCACATAAAGCCGTTCCTCCGCGCCGCCGCAGCGGTGAAAAATAAGTCGCTTCTGCCGCCAATGCGCGTAATATCGACGATCCGCCCCGATTTATGGGCGCGGACTTTTTTGCCATTCTGGCCTGAAAAGCGAGGGAATAAGATGAATCATAATGACCTTTCTCAGTGCCGCGTTGACACCGACCGTTTGTTGATTGCCCCCTTTACCGCAGCAGACGCCGACGATGTTTACCAGGCGATCACCCCCACTCTGACGCGCTTTATGACCTTTGAGCCGGAGGCGTCGCCGGAAGATTTCGCCAACGTCTGGCAAGGCTGGCTGCCGTTGATGCGCGAGGGTGAAGAAGTGATCTTCGTCGCCCGCCGGCGCGAAGACCGGCAGTTCGTCGGCGTCGGCGGCGCGCATAATCTGCGCAGCCACACCCCGGAGCTGGGCATCTGGGTTAAAGAGAGCCTGCATGGCCAGGGCTACGGCCGCGAAATCGTGCAGGGCATCGCGCGCTGGGCCAGCGAGCGCTTTCAGCCGCCGCACTTTCTCTACCCGGTGGCCGAGCAGAATACCGCCAGCCGCCGCCTCGTCGAGTCGCTGGGCGGCGTGCTGGCCGGCCGTTGCGAGCGCATCAAGTATGACGCCGTGGTGTATCACCTGCCGCCTCAGCGCTAGTCAGCATCGGGCCGCCGGCCCGGTGTCATCTTTTTTGCTTTCCGCCGTGATAACCGCTGCCACTGCCTGCGGGTTTGTGCTAATGATAGAGGCATGTAGGGTAAAAACAGTTGAGGAACAGCAACATGATTATTTTTGTTACCGGCGCCACCTCCGGTTTCGGCGAGGCCATCGCGCGCCGTTTTATCCGTGAAGGCCACCAGGTGATCGCCGCCGGGCGCCGCCTTGAGCGTCTTGAAGCGCTGCAGGAAGAACTCGGCCAAGCGCTGCACATCGTGCGGCTCGACGTGCGCAATCGCGCCGCCATTCAACAGGCGATCGAAGCACTGCCGGCCGAGCTGCGCCAGATCGACGTGCTGGTGAACAACGCCGGGCTGGCGCTGGGGCTGGAGCCGGCGCACAAGGCCAACGCCGATGACTGGGAAACCATGATCGACACCAACGCCAAGGGGCTGGTGAACATGACGCGCGCGCTGTTGCCGGCCATGGTCGAGCGCAACGTCGGCCACGTGATCAACATCGGATCCACCGCCGCCAACTGGCCTTACGCCGGCGGCAACGTGTACGGCGCCACCAAGGCGTTCGTCAAACAGTTCAGCCTGGGCCTGCGCGCCGATCTGCACGGCACGCGCATTCGCGTAACCGATATCGAGCCGGGCCTGGTGGGCGGCACCGAGTTCTCCAACGTGCGCTTCAAGGGTGATGACGGCAAGGTCAACAAAACCTACGAAGGCGCCGATGCGCTGACGCCGGAAGACATCGCCGAGTCGGTGTTCTGGGTCGCGACGTTGCCGGCGCGCGTCAACATCAACACGCTGGAAATGATGCCGGTCAGCCAGTCCTTCGCCGGGCTGAACATCCACCGCGGCGCCTGAGCCGCGACGGCGGGAGGCGACTCCCGCCGCGTTTCCTCAGGCCGCGCGCCAGCCGGAAACGATAATCAGCATGCCCGCCAGCGCCACGCCGGCGCCGACCCAATCCAGCGCAGACAGCTTCACCCCGTCCACCACCCGCAGCCACAGCAGCGCCGTCGCCACATACACACCGCCGTAGGCCGCATAGACCCTCCCGCTGGCCGCCGGATGCAGCGTCAACAGCCAGACAAACAGCATCAGGCTTAATGCCGCCGGCAGCAGCAGCCAGGCGCTGCCCTGCTTCTTCAGCCATAGGTAAGGCAGGAAACAGCCGATAATTTCAGCCAGGGCGGTGGCGAAAAACAACAGCGTGGTTTTTAACATCGGTCGCAGTTTTCTCTCGGTAAAGTAAACGAATCGGCGCTTGGCTGGTGAATTCCAGGAGCGCGGTGGTATATTTATCACCACGCCTGCGGGCGAGGTAACGCCAGTGTCGCCATCATCAGGCGCACTCACTCATAAGGATGAAACGATGAAAACATTTTCGACCCAACGACTGCTGCGCGGGATGCTGCCGGTCGCCATGCTGGCCGTTATGGGCGCCTGGCAGGCGCCGGCGCTGGCCGCCACCTGCACGCAGGGCAGCACCTGCGTCACCGTCGATGGCAAAGGCAGCGGCGCGATGAGCACCGAAGAAGCGCGCCAGAGCAAAGAGCAGTGGAATGATACCAAATCCCTGCGCCACAAGGTTAACACCCGCGTCGAGAAAGAATTCGACAAGATCGATCGCGCGGCGGATGACGAAGACCGCTGCAACGACAGCAACAACGTCAACGCGTACTGGGAACCGGACACCCGTAAATGTCTGGATCGCCAGACCGGGCGTCGGATTAATCCTTAATCCGCCTGCGGCGGGCGGGCAAGCGTGAAACCCGGCCGCCGTTGCTGCTATCCTGTTACAGGAAGTTCATTGTCTAAAAGGATGACGTGATGAAGAAAACGCTGATATTAACCGCTGTATTGCTGGCCGGCGCCCCATTGGCGGCTCTGGCCTCCTGTGAAAGCGTGAAAGCGGACATTTCGCAAAAAATCGTCAATAACGGCGTTCCGGAGTCCGGCTTCAAACTGGAGATCGTGCCTAACGATCAGGCCGATCAAGCGGGCGGCCAGGTGGTCGGCCACTGCGAAAACGACACCCAGAAGATCGTTTATACCCGCCTGAACAACGGCGACGATAGTGGTGACGCGGCGCAGACCGGCACCAGCCAGGACACCTCCAACGCGCAGTAAGCCGCATCGGCTACCCAGGGCGCGCAACAGCCGCGCCCTTTCCTTTTCCTTTACGTCTGCTCCGCCTCTTCCTCTTCGCCTTGCGGCCGACAACGCGCCGGGATCAGCATCGCCGCCGCCAGCGCCAGCAACGACACCAACGCCGATACCAGGAACACCCAATGCAGCGAAGCCGCCACCTGCTGGATAAGCTGCGCCAGCGCTTCGCTCCCCATGCTGTGCCGCACCGCCGGCTCCATCAGCCGCTGCACCGGATCGTCAATCTCCGGCAAACGCCACTGCAGGTTGAGGTTCAGCGTGGCGCCCAAAATCGCGGTGCCGATGGCCGAGCCCACCATGCGGGTAAACACCGTACAGGCGGTGGCAATGCCGCGAATGCTGTAATGCGCCGCGTTCTGCACCGACACTAAAAACGTCGTGTTGCACAATCCCATGCCGGCGCCGACCATAAACGCCGCCACCCGGCCCCACAGCAGACCGCCGTTCGGCTGCAGCATCAGCAGGATCAGGCCGCCCGCCACCAACAGCAGTGCGCCCAGCAACGCCGTGGCGCGATACGAAGTCATCAGCATCAAACGGCCGCTCAGCGTGCTGGCCAGCGGCCAGCCGATCGACATCAAGGCCAGCGTGGTGCCCGCCTCCAGCGGTGAGCCGCCCATCACGCCCTGAATGAAGGTGGGCAGAAAGGCGCTGATGCCCATCATCGCCGCGCCGATCACCAGCCCGCCGATGTTGCCGGCGACGATCACCCGGCTTTGCCACAGCGCCAGCGGGAACAGCGGCTCAACCGCGCGCCGCTCCTGACGGATCAGCAGCGCCAGCGACGCCGCCGCCAGCGCCAGCAACGGCGCCACCCACCATCCGAAACTTTCCATCTGCAACAGCGCCAGCAGCAGCGCCGAAACGAACAGCGTCAGCCAAGCGGTGCCCGCCAGATCCAGCGCGTGCCGCCGCAGTTGCTGATGCGCCGGCAGATAGCGCCAGAGGAAGAACATCGCCAACAGGCCGATCGGCAGGTTGACCCAGAACACCAGCGCCCACGGCAGGTGTTGCACGATAAACGCGCCCAGCAGCGGGCCGATGATCGCCGATACGCCCCACACGCTCGACAGGTAGCCCATCACCTTCGGCCGCTCGGTGGCGCTGTAGATGTCGCCGATGATGGTGGACGCGATCGGCATGATGGCGCCGGCGCCCAATCCCTGCAATAAGCGGAAGCCGATCAGCCAATACATGTCGGGGGCGTAGCCGCACAGCACCGATCCCAGCAGGAACAGCGTCGCGCCGAAGAAAAACACCCGCTTGCGGCCGTAGAGATCCGCCAGCCGGCCGTAGATGGGAATGGTGATCGCCTGCGCCAGCAAATAGACCGCGAACACCCAGCCCAGCAGCGAGAAGCCGCCGAGATCGCCGATGATGGTCGGCATGGCGGTGGCGACGATGGTGGCTTCGATCGCCGACATGAACATCGCCAGCATGCAGGCGATCAGGATCAGCGGGCGGTGGGCAATGGGTGCGGGTGAAACGTTATTTGTCATGGCGTTATGCAGGTTTCCTGGCGTTTTTATTTTCCCTGAGTATATCAGCAAGCGCCTGTGCCAAGTCTATCCGCCCTCACATCCTGCCTTTGCCGGCGGCGAATCGCACCATTTGGACTAACTGTTACGGCGTAACGTTTTGCCGTGGATTTTTTTCATTTTACCCGCATCCCAGCGCTGACGCGGGCTGCGGCGCCAATACGGGCAAACTCAATCAGCTGATTTTGTTCATAAAACTTGGCACGGTCAACGACAGGGTGCTATACCTTCCCTAGCCGGCGCCTTTGGGCTTCGTGCTTTCTCGGGTTTAAATATCAGTACCTTATGCTGATTTACTCACGTATTGAGCCTACGTTCAGCACGCTGTGCCGAACGCACCCTTCGCTCAATGTCGCTAACCTCATGCGAAACGCCCGTTTTGTACCGCCACGCCCGCCGGGCCGTGGGTAACAATCAGAGCGGAATGCGCCGTCTCGTCGGCCGCTCCGCGCAACGGAGGACGCAACATCATGCACAAGTCAGCGCCATACCGGCGCCTGCTCCTCGGGAGCCTGCTGTTTATCGCCGTCATCGCGCTGCTGGTTTACGGCATCGGTTGGGAAACCCTCAAGTCGCGCCGGGAAGATTTGATTTACCTCGGTCAGCAGCACATGTTCCTGGTGGTGTGTTCGATGCTGCTGTCGCTGCTGGTCGGCATTCCCAGCGGTATCCTGCTGAGCCGCCCTTTCGCCCGCCGCTGGGCGGAGCACGTGATGCAGATCTTTAACGTCGGCAACACCCTGCCGCCGCTGGCAGTGTTGGCATTGGCGATGGTGATCATCGGCATCGGCGACCGGCCGGCGGTGGTGGCGTTGTTCCTCGCCTCGCTGCTGCCTATCGTGCGCAATACCTATGCCGGCCTGCGTTCGGTGCCGCCGGCGCTGGTCGAGGCCGCCAACGGTATTGGCATGACCGCCGGACAGCGGCTGCGCCAGGTCGAACTGCCTAACGCCCTGCCGGTGATCTTCGCCGGGGTGCGCATCGCGATGGCGATTAACGTCGGCACCGCGCCGCTGGCGTTTTTGATCGGCGCCAGCAGCTATGGCGAGCTGATCTTCCCCGGCATCTACCTGAACGACTTCCCGACGCTGATCCTCGGCGCCGCCGCCACCGCGCTGATCGCCCTGCTGCTCGATCTGGCGCTGGCCGGTCTCGGCCGCCGGCTCAGCCCGCACACCGCATCCTGATGGGAGAAACGCGATGACTCGATGGTTACAACGACTCCGCCACGCGCTGCTGTTCTCCTTGCTGATGACCGGCGCGGCCGCCTGGGCCGCCCCGCTGACGCTGGCGAGCAAGAACTTTACCGAACAGCGCATTCTGTCGGCGATCACCGTGCAATACCTGCGGGCCAAAGGTTTTCAGGTCGAACCCAAAACCAATCTGGCTACGGTGATCACCCGCAACGCGATGATCAACAAGCAGATCGACATGACCTGGGAATACACCGGCACCTCGCTGATCATCTTTAACCACATCAATAAGCGCATGTCGCCGCAGGAAACCTACGAAACGGTGAAAAAGCTCGACGCCAAACTCGGCCTGGTGTGGCTGCAGCCGGCGGACATGAACAACACCTACGCCTTCGCCATGCAGCGCCGGCGAGCGGAAAAAGAGCAGATCCGCACGATGTCGCAACTGGTGGCCAAAGTGGAACAGGTGCGTAAAACCGACCCGAAACACAACTGGCTGCTGGGGCTGGATCTGGAGTTCGCCGGCCGCTCGGACGGCCTGAAGCCGATGCAGGCGCTGTACGACATGCCGCTGGATCGCCCGCAAATCCGCCAGATGGATCCCGGCCTGGTCTACAACGCCATCCGCGATGGCTTCGTCGACGCCGGGCTGGTGTACACCACCGACGGCCGGGTGAAAGGCTTCGATCTGCAGGTGCTGGAAGACGACAAAGGCTATTTCCCGAGCTATGCGGTCACGCCGGTGGTGCGCGCCGACGTGTTGCAAAACACGCCGGGGCTGGAAGCGGCGCTGAACACGCTGTCGAAACAGTTCAACAATCAGGTGATCACCGAGCTTAACGCCAAGGTGGATATCGACTACCAGACGCCGCAACAGGTCGCCGACGCGTTCCTCAAGCAGCGCGGCCTGATTTAGGAGGCATGATGAATACCTTACTTTACGCCTGGCAAAACTGGGCCTATATCGCCGGATTGACGCTGGAACACCTGCTGCTGGTCGGCATCGCCGTCGGCCTGGCGATCCTGATCGGCGTGCCGCTCGGCGTGCTGATCGTCCGCCACAAATGGCTGGCGACGCCGGTGCTGAGCCTGGCCACGCTGGTGCTGACCGTGCCCTCCATCGCCCTGTTCGGGCTGATGATCCCGCTGTTTTCCTTAATCGGCCACGGCATCGGCTACGTGCCGGCGATCACCGCGGTGTTCCTCTATTCGCTGCTGCCGATCGTGCGCAACACCCACACCGCGCTCGACAACCTGCCCGGCGGGCTGCGCGAAGCCGGCCGCGGCATCGGCATGACGTTCTGGCAACGCCTGCGCTGGGTGGAGATCCCGGTAGCGCTGCCGGTCATTTTCGGCGGCATTCGCACCGCCGTGGTGATGAATATCGGCGTGATGGCGATCGCCGCGGTGATCGGCGCCGGCGGCCTCGGCCTGCTGCTGCTCAACGGCATCAGCAGCAGCGACATCCGCCAGTTGATTACCGGCGCCGTGATGATCAGCCTGCTGGCGATCGTCCTCGATTGGTTATTGCACCGCTTGCAAATTGCGCTCACGCCCAAGGGGATCCGCTCATGATTAAATTGGAAAATCTGACCAAACAGTTCATGCAAAAGAACGGCACGCCGTTCAACGCCGTCGACAACATCAATCTGGACGTGCCGGAAGGCGAAATTTGCGTGCTGCTCGGCCCATCCGGCTGCGGCAAAACCACCACGCTGAAGATGATCAACCGCTTGATCGAACCCACCGGCGGCACCATTCTGATCAACGGCGAAGACACCAGCGCGCTGGATACCGTCAGCCTGCGCCGCAAAATCGGCTACGTCATCCAGCAGATCGGTCTGTTCCCCAACATGACCATCGAGGAGAACATCACCGTAGTGCCGCGCATGCTGGGCTGGGACAAAAAACGCTGCCACGATCGCGCCGAGGAGCTGATGAGCATGGTGGCGCTGGATCCCAAGCGCTTTTTGCACCGCTACCCGAAAGAGATGTCCGGCGGGCAGCAGCAGCGCATCGGCGTGATCCGCGCGCTGGCGGCCGATCCGCCGGTGCTGCTGATGGATGAACCCTTCGGCGCGGTGGATCCGATCAACCGCGAAACCATCCAAAACGAGTTTCTCGACATGCAGCGTCAGCTGAAGAAGACCGTGATGCTGGTCAGCCACGACATCGACGAAGCGCTGAAGCTCGGCGATCGCATCGCGGTGTTCCGCCAGGGCAAGATCGTGCAGAACGCCAGCGCCGATGAGCTGCTGGCGCGCCCGGCGAACGACTTCGTCGCCTCCTTTGTCGGCCAGGATCGCACGCTGAAGCGCCTGCTGCTGGTGCAGGCCGGCGACGTGGCAGACCAACAAGAGACGGTGACGGTGCGCCGGGAAACGCCGCTGACAGAGGCATTCGGGTTGATGGACGATATCGACGCCCGTTCGGTGACGGTAGTGGACGCCGACGGCAAACCGCTGGGTTACGTCAAACGCCGCGAGGCGCGCGGTGCGCCGGGGGTATGCGCCGACAGCCTGCACCGCTTTCGCGTCACCGCCCGCGCGGAAGAGAACCTGCGCGTGGTGCTGTCGAAGCTGTATGAGCACAATACGTCCTGGATGCCGATCGTCGATGAAGACGGCCGCTACAGCGGCGAAATCTCGCAGGATTATATCGCCGACTACCTCAGCTCCGGCCGCACGCGCCGGGTGCTGACGCCGCAATAACCTCCGCCGGGGCGCCGACCGCCCCGCCCATGCCGCAGTTTGATAAAGATTCACTGGTCATCGGCCGGAGCGCCAAGCACAATGCGCTGATGACCCTTTGATTTTTCTCACGACGCCGCCCACGCATGAAAAGATTGGTCCACCTGCACCACTATCGCGCCCTGCTGCGCAGCCTGTTTATCGCCGTGTTCATCGGCGTCGCCGCCGCCCTGGCGGTGTGGCTGTTCCACCGTTCGATGATTGGCCTCGAGTGGCTGTTGCTCGGCAATGCCGACGGCAGTCTGGTGGCCGCCGCCGCCGCGCTGCCCGGCTGGCGGCGCGCCCTGACGCCTGCGTTGGGCGGGCTGGCGGCAGGCCTGCTGCTGTATGTTCACCAGCGCTACCGCCACCAGCGCCCGGCGGCGCCCACCGACTATATGGAAGCGATCGAGACCGGCAACGGCAAGCTGGATACCGGCGCCAGCCTGGTGAAGTGTCTGGCGTCGCTGCTGGTGGTGTCGAGCGGCAGCGCCATCGGCCGTGAAGGCGCGATGATCCTGCTGGCGGCGCTGGTGGGCTCGCTGTTCGCTCAGCGCTTTACGCACGAGAAAGAATGGAAACTGTGGGTGGCCTGCGCCGCCGCAGCCGGGATGGCCAGCGCCTACCATGCGCCGCTGGCGGGCAGCCTGTTTATCGCCGAGATCCTGTTCGGCACCCTGATGCTGGCCTCGCTCGGCCCGGTGGTGATCGCCGCGGTCAGCGCCCTGCTGATGACCAATCTGCTCAACGGCGGCCAGGCGCCGCTCTACCTGGTGACGCCGCTCGCCGCCCCCTTGCCGACGCAATACCTGCTGATGGCGCTGGTCGGCGTGGTGGCCGGCGCCGGCGGGCCGCTGTTTTTGTGGTTGATGACCGCCACCGGCCGCGCGTTCCGATCGCTGCGCCTGAAGCCGCCGCTGCAGCTGGCGCTGGGCGGCCTGATCGTCGGGCTGCTTTCGCTGTTGTTCCCGCAGGTATGGGGCAATGGCTACAGCGTGGTACAGGCGCTGCTGATCGCGCCGCCGGGAGTGTTGCTGCTGGGGGCGATCCTGGTATGCAAGCTGCTGGCGATCCTCGCCAGCAGCGGGTCGGGCGCGCCCGGCGGGGTCTTCACCCCGACGCTGTTCGTCGGCGCCGCGCTCGGTTCGATGATCGGTCAGCTGTTTGGCCTGTGGCCGGGCATGGATGCGGCGGTGCCGCTGCTGCTGGCGCTGACCGGCATGGCCACCCTGCTGGCCGCCACCACCCATGCGCCGATCATGGCGGCGCTGATGGTGTTTGAAATGACCGGCGAATACGCGCTGCTGCCCGGCATTCTGCTGGCCTGCGTGATCGCCACCACCGTGTCGCGCGGCCTGCGGCCGGTATCGGTCTACCACACCGCGCCGCCGCCCAAACGCGAGGCTTAAAACTCGCCCTGCTGCAGCAACTTCCTGAACTGCGGGCACTGCAGGTGCTCCGGTTCAGGGCAATCGACCATGTGCTGCAAACCGGCGCGCACCTGCCCCAGACGCCGCAGGGTGCGATCCAGTTCTTCAATCCGCGCCGCCAGCAGCCGGCGATCGAGGGCGATGCGCCCCCGCTCGTCAAACAGCGAGGCGATCTCATCCAGCGTAAACCCCGCCAGCCGCCCGAGGGCGATCAGCTTCAGTTGATCCAGCACGCCGGCGGCGTATTGGCGACGTAAACCGTTGCGGCCTATCGAGGCGATTAGCCCTTTTTTCTCGTAATGCCGCAGCGCCGAGGGCGCGATGCCGCTCAAACGCGCCACCTCGCCAATATCCAGTTCTTTTCCCATTGACTTGAAGTCGACTTTAAGTTGCACACTGTGCGCACATTACACCATGAGTGACTTTAAGGGCACGAAAATGACGACAGAAATTTTACTGATGATTATGCTGACCGGGGTGGGCGCCACGCTGTGCACCGATCTGTGGGCCATCGTGCAAAAGCGCGTGCTGGGCATCCCGCCCCTTAACTACGCGCTGGTTGGCCGCTGGTTTATCGGCCTGTTCGACGGCCGGTTTTATCACGCTCCGATCATGGCTGCGCCGGTGCGGCGGGGAGAAAAAGCGATGGGATGGCTGCTGCACTACGCGATCGGCGTCGCCTTCGCCTTTATCCCGCTCGGCCTGGCGGGCATCGCGTGGTACGCCGCGCCGACGCCGCTGGTCGCGCTGTTGAGCGGCTGGCTGAGCCTGGCGGCGCCCTTCTTCGTGATGCAGCCGGCGTTGGGCTTTGGCGTGGCGGCGGCGAATACCCCCAACCCGGCGCGTAGCCGCATCATCAGCCTGCTGGTGCATACGGTGTACGGCCTGGGGCTGTTTGTCTCCGCCCGTTTGTTGGCCCCTTTGCTGGCCTGAGCGCGCTAGCGCAGCAGCGTGGAGATGTCGAGATAGTGCGCCAGTTCGCGCTGCTCCGCGCGCGGCAGATACGGAATTTCACCCAGCAGCGGCGCGGAAATGCGCTGCTGCAGCGCCGCGATGGTTTCGGCATAGTGCGCCAACCCCGGGTTGATGCGGTTGGCGACCCAGCCCAGCAACGGCAGGCCGTCGTTGATAATCGACTGTGCCGTCAGCAACGCGTGGCTGACGCAGCCCAGCTTGATGCCCACCACCAACACCACCGGCAGCTGTTCCTGCACCACCCACTCGGCGTAAGGCCGTAGATCGTTCATCAACACCCGCCAACCGCCGCTGCCTTCCACCACCACCGTATCGGCTTTGGCCGAAAGATCCCGCAGACCGCTGCTCATCACGCCATAGTTGATGTCCTCGGTCGCATGCGCGTGAAACACCTCATCCAGGCAGGTGATGGGATTGATCTCCTCGTAGGACAGCGGCAGGGTTGAAGATGCTTGCAATACCAAAGCGTCTTTATTGCGGATGCCCTCGCTGGTTTCCTGGCAGCGCGCGGCGATCGGCTTGTAGCCGGCCACCGAACGGCCTTCGGCGGCCAGCGCCTGCATCAACCCGCGGGAAACCACGGTTTTACCGACGTCGGTATCCGTGCCTGTCACAAATAAACGCTTCAACATGAATAAAATGCCCCAGAATGCCCCGTTAACAATGTATCGCCGCACCGGCGGCGAAGAAGTCTTTCGGAAAAATTCTAGGGGATGCTGCCGCGTAGGGGCTTGAGGTAGCTCAATCTTTTGCGGGATTAATAAGAGGTTCTGATGTTAGCCTTGCAGCAGCTGCACCAACAATGAACCATTATACAGCGCCTCTTTCACCAGTGCCGCGCCGGGCATGGTGCCCTGATTGAAGAACTGCGTGGATTCGACCTTGACCTGCTCGCTGTAGGCCGGCAGCGCCTGTTGGCGAATGCAGGAGGCGATGGCCGGGTGCAGGATCTCCGCCGCGCGGTTGAGCGGCGAGCCCACCAGGATCTTCTCGGGATTGAACAGGTTGACCATGATAGCCAGAATGCGCCCCACGCTGTGGCCGACACCGAGAATGATGTCTCGCGCCAGTTGATCGCCCGCCAGCGCGGCGTCGCACAGCGATTCGACGGTCAGCGGCGCACCGTGCAGGCTGGAACTCATCGAGCCGCTCAGCCGCTGCTGGGCGATCTCCAGCATGTTCTCAATGCTGGCCACGGTTTCGAGACAGCCGTGGTTGCCGCAGTAGCAGCGTTTGCCGTAGGGATCGACCTGGGTGTGGCCGATCTCCACCACGCTGTGGCTGCCGGCGTGCAACACATGGCCGCCGGTGATCACCCCGGCGCCGACGTTGTGGTCGATCACCACCTGAATCACGTTCTGGCTGCCGCGCGAGGCGCCGTACAGCGCCTCGGCCATGGTCCAGGCGCTGATGTCGTGCTGCAGGTAAACCGGCAGACCGGTGCGGGTTTCCAGCGCCGGGCCGAGCGGCATCTCCAGCACGTCGTAAAACGGCATGCGGTGCACCACGCCGGACTGGACGTCGATCATGCCCGGCAGCGTAATAGCGATCGCCGTCAGCCGTTCCAGCTTGCTTTGGTGGCGGATAAAGAACTGATCGACTTCGGTCAGGATGCGCTTCAGCAACGGTTCGGGATGTTCGGCCGCCAGCGGCAGCTGCTCCTCCACCACCAGCTTGCTGCTGAGATCGCGCAGCGCCAGCGTGATGCTGCCGCGGCTGATGCGGGCGGACAGGTAGTGCCAGGCTTCGGTGTCCAACACCAGCCCCACCGCCGGGCGCCCCCGGCTGCCGATCTCCTGGTACTCGGTTTCCTTGACCAGATGGGCTTCCAGCAGTTCGCGCACGATCTTGGTGATGCTGGCGGGCGCCAGCTGCGCGCGTTTTGACAGTTCGATGCGCGAAATCGGACCCAGTTGATCGATTAGCCGATAAACCGCCCCCGCATTGGTCTGTTTGATTTGATCGATATGCCCAGGCTGCCCAACCGCAATCACAAACCGGCTCCTACTATTTTTCGCGCTTCTAAATAAAGACTAGGGGTTATGGTGGGGCTTTTGTCATACAGCGTCAACTATTTGATTCGTTATGTGATTTGCTGCACAAATTCCTCGCAATTTCAGCGTGAATTGATTTTTATTTGCCCAAGCTCAACGTCATTTCAGCATCAACGCCATCAGCGACTGCGCCGCCGCGGTCAACGGCCGCCGGCGGTGGTGCACCAGCCACACTTCGGTGGTGGCGTCCGGCTCCGCCAGCGGCAAATAGCGCACGCCGTCCACCCGCACCCGGGCGAAAGACGCCGGCAGAATCGAGACTCCCAACCCGGCGGAGACCAGCCCGATGATAGTCATCGCTTCCCCCACTTCCTGGGTGATATACGGGGTGATGCCGGCCTTGCCGAGCAGCAGCAGAATTTCGTCGTACAGCGCGGTGCCCACTTCGCGCGAGAAGAACACGAACGGCTCCCGCGCCAAATGTTGAAACCGCAGCGCGCCGCCGGGCGTTTCCGCCAGCGGATGCCCTTCCGGCACCACCGCCACCAGCGGTTCACGCAGCAGCAGCTGATAGTGCAGCGCCTCCGGCAGCCGCGTATTGCGCATCACCCCCAGATCCAGCTCACCGTTCAGCAGCGGTTCGATCTGCTGTTTGGTGTTGATTTCGCGCATCTTGATGTGCACCTGCGGGGACTGCTGGCGAAAGGCGCGCAGGCTGCGCGCCACCACGCCGATAAAGGGCGCGGAGGAGGTAAACCCGATGGTCATTTCCCCCAGTTCACCGCGATCCAGACGCGCCGCCTTTTCCGCCGCGCGCCCGACCTGATCGAGCACCTGATAGGCTTCTTTAAGAAACATCTCCCCGGCCTGGGTCAAACTGACGTTGCGGTTGTTGCGCGCCAGCAGCCGCGCGCCGACCATCTCTTCCAGCGCCTGAATTTGCTGGCTGAGCGGCGGCTGGGAGATGCGCAACCGCTCGGCGGCGCGGCCAAAATGCAGCTCTTCGGCCACGGCGATAAAGTAACGCAGGTGTCTCAATTCGATAT
Source organism: Serratia nematodiphila DZ0503SBS1 (assembly GCF_000738675.1). NCBI lineage: Bacteria > Pseudomonadati > Pseudomonadota > Gammaproteobacteria > Enterobacterales > Yersiniaceae > Serratia > Serratia nematodiphila. The sequence goes on from NZ_JPUX01000001.1 coordinate 3,738,177, forward strand.
TCATATTTAAAAAGTCTTAATTGTAATTATTAATATATTAGACAAAAAATTCGCCGCTCCCTATCATTTTGTTATCTGCAAAATGTCTGTTTATCTCCCCGAAGTTCGGTAAGGAAACGCTGTGACAACCCCTGTGCGTTCTGCGGCCGTGATGCCGTCGACGCTGGCCGCCAACGATGACGCGGCCGCTGCGCCTAAAGTAAAACGCTCCACCCTCAACAACAAACTCCCCTATATCGAACGCGGCACGCCGCAGTTTATGCGCGTTACGCTGGCGCTGTTTTCCGCCGGGTTGGCGACCTTCGCGCTGCTCTACTGCGTGCAGCCGATCCTGCCGGTGCTGTCGCAAGACTTCGGCGTCTCGCCGGCGGAAAGCAGCCTGTCGCTTTCGGTCTCTACCGGCCTGCTGGCGATCGGCCTGATGTTTACCGGGCCGTTGTCCGACGCCATCGGCCGCAAGTCGGTGATGGTGGTGGCGCTGCTGCTGGCGGCGGTTTGCACGCTGATTTGCGCCTTTATGACCAGCTGGCACGGCATTTTACTGATGCGCGCATTGATCGGCCTGTCGCTGAGCGGCGTCGCAGCGGTCGGCATGACCTACCTCAGCGAAGAGATCCACCCAAGCTTCGTCGCCTTCTCGATGGGGCTGTATATCAGCGGCAACTCGATCGGCGGCATGAGCGGCCGCCTGGTGACCGGGGTGTTGACCGACTTCTTCTCCTGGCGCGTATCGCTTGGCGTCATCGGCCTGTTCGCCCTCGCCGCCGCCTGCATGTTCTGGCGCATCCTGCCCGCCTCGCGGCATTTCCGCGCCAGCTCGCTGCGCCCGCGCACCCTGCTGATCAACTTTAAACTGCATTGGCACGATAAAGGGTTGCCGCTGCTGTTCGCGGAAGGTTTCCTGCTGATGGGCAGCTTCGTCACCCTGTTCAACTACATCGGTTATCGCCTGCTGGCGGATCCTTATCACCTGAGCCAGGCGATCGTCGGCCTGCTGTCGGTGGTGTATCTCACCGGCTCCTACAGTTCGCCCAAGGCCGGTGCGCTCACCTCACGCTTCGGGCGTGGCCCGGTGCTGCTGGCGTCGATCGTGATTATGCTGATCGGGATCCTGATTACCGCGCTGCCGCAGGTGCCGGCGATCTTTATCGGCATGATGCTGTTCACCGCCGGTTTCTTCGCCGCCCACTCGGTGGCCAGCAGCTGGATCGGCCGCCGTGCGCGCCGCGCCAAAGGCCAGGCGTCGTCGCTGTATCTGTTCTGCTATTACGTCGGCTCCAGCGTGGCCGGCACCCTGGGCGGCGTGTTCTGGCACAGCTTCGGCTGGAATGGCGTGGCGGCGTTTATCAGCCTGATGCTATTGCTGGCGCTGCTGGTGGTGCATTACCTGAAACGGCTGCCGGAAGCGGCGCGCCTGTGAATGGAAAAAGCCGCGGTGGTTAGCCGCGGCTCGTCATGCCAGAGCCCGTGATTATTGACCGGGTTTCCAGCGAGTTTGCAGGTACTCCACCGCCTTGTCCGTTTGCGGCTCGGTCAGATAACGTTGCCGGAACAGGATGGTTCCCCCCATCCCCGGCAGGCTCTCGTTGAGATCCAACTGCCTTTTCAGCTCGGGGACGCCGCCGTCGACGGTCCAGGCCGGCTCGCTGGCCGATGGCGTGCCCACTTTATACAGCGCCACCCCGGCATAGAGCCGAACCGGCGTGTCTTTCACCACCTCGGCCCACCAGTTGGCCAGCACGTCGTAGCGAACAATTTCACGATCGAAAGGCCAGTACAGCTGCGGCGCGATATAGTCGAGCAGCCCCAGTTTGACCCACTGGCGCGTATCGGCATAGGCCGTATCGTACGACGGCGCGCCGGCCCGCGTCGCCGAGCCGGCAGGATCGTCCGCTTTGTTTCGCCATACGCCCGCCGGGCTGACGCCAAACGCGACCGCGGGCTTCAGTGCTTTGACGGTGGCGGAAACCTGTTTTATCAATTGCAGCGTGTTGTCTCTTCGCCAGTCGGCCTTGTCTGCAAACCCTTTGCCGTATGCGCGATACGTCTTTTCATCATCCAGCGGCGATTGCGGCGTTTCGTAATAGAAATAATCGTCAAACTGAATGCCGTCGACATCATAGTTTTTGACGACTTCAGCCACCACGCCGGTGATCCAGTTGCGCACCTCGGGCAGGCCGGGGTCGAGCACGAAGCGATCGCTGGCGGTGCGTATCCAGTCGGGATGCAGCGCATAGACGCTGGCCGGCGGCGACTGCAGCGTATGATTGAGTGCATCAATCGTTTGCTGTCGGGTATTCATGGAAACCCGATAAGGGTTCAGCCAGGCATGCACTTTGATGCCGCGTCGGTGCGCTTCTGTCAGCATAAAGGCCAGCGGATCATAACCCGGATCCTGGCCCACGGTGCCGGTCAATACCTCCGACCAGGGCAAGATGTCAGAACGCCACAGGGCCGTGCCGTCCGGTTTAACCTGAAAATACACCGTGTTAATCCCGGTTTTCACCATGTCGTCCAGCGCGTCCGTCAGCCCCTGCTGCTGCAGACGCACCCGCTCTTGCGTGGATTCCGCTTTCAGCGAGGCCGCCGGCGGCCAGTCCAAGCCAATGACCGTAGCCAGCCAGATGCCCCGCATCGGCGTTGCCGGCGGTACAGGCTGCGGAGGCTTTTCCGGCTCAGGGGGTTTGGCGCATCCGCTCACGCCCAGCATGGCGGCCATCAACAGCCATCCGCCTAGTTTTGTTGCGCCTGTCGGCATAAATGTTCTCCTTCCGTGAGTGACGGTTATCCCATCTCGCGGCGTGCGGAGCAAGAAACCGCCCGCTTTATCAACGCCATCCAGCGACCGGCGCCGCCCTTTCTGGCGACGCCGGTACTTATCCCATCACCAGCTCAGCCCAGTCCCGCGAGGGAACGCCACCTTGCCGGTATTGGTTTGCTCATCGTAGTCATGCCAGGTATTAACCGGCAGTTTTCCGTGCGGTTTGATTTTCCCCGTCAGCACCTGCGCCAGCGATATCATCGAAGGGCCACGCCATACGCCGCTGTCATACCCGTAGTAAGAATAGGTGGCGACAGCCGCATCCACGTCTGCGGCATAGTTCACGATATCGTAAGGCGCGCGCAATGAGAGGTGAACGCTTTTTTTCCCCTGCTCGGCGGCGTATTTCAGCCAGCCCGGGTAAGGGCTGCTGTCATTACCCGATCCGGTGGCGGCGGTCACGACGCCATCCTGCTCGGCAGGCGTAAAGCGGGTTGAGAGGGTTCCAAGCAAGAACACGTCGCAGCCGGCAATATGTTCCCTGACCTGGGCGTCGCTCAGTTCCGTTTCCTTCGCGGCCACGACGTTCTGATAGCCCTCCTGCGCCATCACGTTCGCAATGCCTTTGGCCTGCTCGCCCCACGGAGTCAGAATAAAGTAGCGCAGCGCTTTGTCCTTTAACGGCAGCAGGCATTGACGGTTGATAACCACGGTAATGGAACGATCGGCAATCCGTTTCTCCAGCTGATGCGCGGAGGACGAAACGTCGTGGGAACAGGGTTTATCGCTATGGCCCATCAGGTGATGGCGCAATTTGAGGCGCAAAATGCGCTCGACAGAGGCATCAATATCGGCCTCGCTGAGATGCCCGGTTTTCACCCGCTGCGCAATGTAGCGGATAAGCTCGGGCAGCAGGCTCGCCTGCGCCGGCGAAGCGATGCTGACAGGCATCAGAGCAATATCCACCCCGGCGGTAAAGACGTTTTCAGCCGCCGCTTGCTGGCTGAAATGCTCGGCAATCGCGCCCATATCCAGCGCGTCTGAAATCGTTACGCCGGCATAACCCAGCTCATTGCGCAGGATCTGGGTCTGGATTTCGCGCGACATGGTGGCCGGCACCGTGATTTTTTCACCGTTGCGGGTGTCGAGCTGGCTGTTATCCAGTGCAGGGTACTGAATATGCGCAGTCATGACCATGTCCGGCGCCGCGCAGCGATCGATGGCCTGTTTATAAGGGGCGATATCAATGGCAAAAGCTTCTTCCCGCGTACGATCGACGCGCGGCAAACCGGTATGCGAGTCGGTGGAGGTGCTGCCATGGCCGGGAAAGTGTTTGTACGCGGTGATCAGCCCCTGCTGTTTCATGCCCGCCACCATTTTCTCGGCCAGGCGGGAAACGGCGCTCTTATCATCGCTGAAGGCGCGAACGTTAATCACCGGGTTGAACGGGTTGGTGTTGACGTCCACGACCGGGGCAAAGTTGGTATTGATATGCAACGCGCGCATATCCTGGGCCATCAGTTTGCCCTGTTCAACGGCGAGCTGTTTATCCGCAACGCCCTCGATCGCCGCCGCCAGCGCCATATTGCCGGGGAATGAGGCGTAGTCGCCGCGCGGCAGCCGGAAAACGTTACCGCCTTCGTTATCCGTGCCAATAAACAAACGAACGCCCGCGTGGGTTTTCAGCGCGGCATACCAGGCCGTCAACGTTTTGATCTGCTGCTTGTCTTTCAGATTATTGGCAAACAGGATCACCCCACCGATGTGGTTATCGGTGATCAGCTTGCCAATGGCTGCATCGGGAACGGTCATATCCTGATTGCTGCTACCGTTCTGATCCCAGTAGCGAAAATCCAGCATGATTTTTTGCCCGATCTTCTCTTCCAGCGTCATGTTTTTGACTTTCTGTTTAATATCCACAGTAAACCTCCGTTTAAAGCACCCGTTAATGACAGAAGAAAAGATAACCCGAGGGGCTCATAGCGTCCTGCCATTCTGTTTGTTCCAGCAATTGGACAACGGCAAACGGAAAATGGATTAAACAGAAGACAAACGAACAGGAGAAAATCCATCAATGAATCAAAACACTATGTATAGCGGGTGTATTGTGTGCCCTGCTGCCAAAAGCCGTTATGGCGTATTTTCTGCTGGTAAGCCGGGTGGCCAGTGAAGCCGCTCCCTCTTCGTTTGCCGATGTTGCCCCCAGTCGGCCACTCTTCTATAGTATGTTGTAACTAATATGGGAGTGTGCGATGAGCAGATACGATGTGATTGGCCGAATGAACGCCTGCTTTGCCGAGCTGGAGCAGGCGCTCGGCGCATTGCAGCAGCAGATCGCCCCGCTGCGGTTGCTGGCGGCGCGGGTGTTCAGCCTGCCGGAGGTTGAAAAAGGCCAGGAACATCAGGCCATTTCGCATATCGCGGTCGAGCAGCATGTGGGGCAAGCGGCGCGCGATCTGGCGCTGGAGCATTATCAACGGTTGTTCATCCACCATAACCGGGAGAATGTCAGCAGCAAGGCCGCCGTGCGCCTGCCCGGCGTCATCTGTCTGGCAGTGGAGCAACCGGAATATCAGACGTTGCAAATGCAGCTGGCGCTGATCAACCGCCTGAAGGGTGAACTGGAACAGATTATCACCGTCGATTCCGGCCTGGCGCCGGAGCAGCGTTTCGAGTTCGTGCACACCCATCTGCACGGGCTGATTACCCTCAGCGCCTATCGCACCCTCACCGCCCTGACCAATCCCGACTCGGTGCGCTTCGGCTGGGCCAACAAGCACATCATCAAAAACGTCAAGCGGGACGACATTCTGGCGCAGCTGGAGAAAAGCCTGAAAGCCGGCCGCGCGGTGCCGCCGCACAGCCGTGAACAGTGGGCCGCCCTGGTCAGCCGCGAAATAGACGACGTCAGCCGGCTGCCGCAGCAGGCGACGCTGAAGATCAAACGGCCGGTAAAAGTGCAGCCGATCGCCCGGGTGTGGTATCAGCAGCAGCAAAAACAGGTGCAGCACCCCTGCCCGCTGCCGCTGATCGCCCTGTGTCAGGTTGAAAGCGGCGCCGCGGTGCCGAAGATCGGCGAACTGCTCAACTACGACGCCGAGGCGGTGAAACACCGTTACAAACCCGACGCCAGGCCGCTGCGGCTGCTGGTGCCGCGTCTGCACCTGTACACCGACGACGCTACTCGCTGAGAGCATACACCCGCAGGCGATGGCCGTCCGGATCTCGCGCCACGAAGGTGTAACCGAACTCCATCTCGGTCGGCGTTTGCTCGATAGTCAGCCCAAGCTCACGCCACTGGTTATAGCGCGCCTCCACCTCTTGCGGATCCAGGCATAAAAAGCCCAGTTCACCGCCGCCGCCGGTCAGCGTGGCGGCGGGTTTTACCCCCTGTTTGGCCCACATCCCCAGCTTGAAGCCGTTGTTGAGCACGAACAGGGCAAAGCCGGGTGAAAGCTCCACCGGCGCCTGCCCCAGCAGGCGTTGATAAAAGGCGGCGCTGTTGAGCGGGTTGTCGACATAAAGCAGGGTCATGCAGGGAAGAGTCATTGGTCTGTCCTTTGGGTGATGGGAACCGGCCGGTTCCCGATAGGCACAGACTAAGGCGCGCGACTGACAGTTTATGGCAGCAGCGTGCCGCTATTGCTCCGCAATGCCCTCGCTGAGGCGCCACTCTTGCAGCAGCCGCCGCCGGCCACGCGGATAGCGCTGTTCAAGCGGCGTAGCGGCCTGAATGCGATCGAGACGAAAATGGCGAAAGGCCTGACGCAGCTCGCACCAGGCGACCAACATCTGAAACTGATCGAAAAAACCCAGCGCAAAGGGCCACAGCAGGCGTTCGCTGCGCCGCCCCGCCAGATCGAGGTAGTCGATATGCAGTTTGCGCTCGCAGCGGATGGTGTCTCGGATCAGCACCCGCATCTCATCCGCCACCGGCGGCGCCTGAACCGGCGCGATAAGCAGCGTATTGGCCTCCAGCTCCTCCCGCAGCGCCGGCGGCAACACCGCGGCGATCTTGGCCAGCGCCTGACCCGCCGCGCTCGCCAGTTGGCTGTCGCCGCGGCGGCTGACCCAGCGCATCCCCAGCACCAGCGCTTCTGTCTCCGCCGGCGAGAACATCAGCGGCGGCAGCATAAAGCCGGGGCGCAGCACATAGCCGACGCCCGCCTCACCGGCGATTTCCGCCCCCTGCTGCTGCAGCGTGGCGATATCGCGGTACAGGGTGCGCATGCTGATGCCCAGCGTCTGCGCCAGCGCATGGCCCGCCACCGGATAACGGTGGTTGCGCAGCAGCTGCATCAGATCGAGTAAACGTTGTGCGCGCGACATATCACGGCTCCCTGCATAGCGCGGTTTGGACAAAATCGGCAAAGGCCCGCGCCTTGGCCGAAACGAAATGGCCGCCGGGGAACACCGCCCACAGCGCCAGCGGCGGCAGTTGCCAGTCCGCTAATACCGCGATCGCCGCCCCGCTTTGCAGCTCGCTGCGAAACAGGCCTTCGCTGGCGACGGTGGCGCCAAAGCCCGCCAGCACCAGCTCGCGTACGCACTCCGCCGCGTTAACCCGCATGCGCCCCGGCAGCCGCAGCGCGCGCTGTTCCCCTTCGCGGCTGAAGCGCCACAGTTCACAGCCGCCGCCACGGCGATGGTAAATCACCATCTCGTGCTGCAACAGATCTTCCGGCCGCTGCGGCATACCGGCAGCGGCAAAATAGCCGGGCGTGCCGATCACGCATTGCTTTACCTCACCCAGCTTGCGGGCGGTAAAACCGGAATCCTCCAACTCGCCAACACACAGGGCAATATCGATGCCTTCTTCAATCAGCGACAGATTGCCGTCATCCAGCAGCAGATCAACATGCAACCGTGGATTGGCGCGCATAAACGCCGTCAAATCAGGCAAGGGAACGATGCGGGCAAACACCGCCGCCGAAGCGACCCGCAACCGGCCGCTCAGTGTCTCGCCGGCGCTCTGCACCAGCGCTTCCGTCTCCGCCAGCTCGTTCAGGATGCGCCGGGTGCGTTGATACAGCTGCTGTCCCGCATCCGTCGGCTGCAGGCCGTGGGTCGAGCGCAGCATCAGGCGCGTGCCGAGCTGCTGTTCCAGCCGCGCCACCGCTTTTGAGACCGCCGGCTGCCCCACGTGCAGCCGCCGCGCCGCCGCGGTAAAGGAGCCGCTCTCGTAAACGCAGGCATAGGTTTCGTAATCGGCAAATTTACCCATGACATTCCTTACTGGAATAACGGTTAGCATTTATTGCAGTCTACACGCGCTATTTCGGAATGGGCAAGATGAGCGCTCCCCCTCATTCCTGTCAGGAGAACGCATGACACTGCAAGACAAACTCGATGCCTTCAAAGCGGCATTCGAAGCCGACCAACTGCCGTTCAAACTCGCGGCGCAAGATCACGCGCTGATGCGTGAGGCGATCCAGGCGCAGATCGCGTCGGGCATGGCCGAACGCGCCCTGAAGGTCGGCGACGCCGCGCCCGGCTTTACTCTGTCGGACAGCGAAAACCGACCATGCTCTTCCACGGCGCTGTTGGCAAAAGGGCCGCTGGTCGTCAGTTTCTATCGCGGGATCTGGTGCCCTTACTGTACGCTCGATCTGCAGGTGCTGCAGGCCGCACTCCCCGCCATCACGCAGTACGGCGCGCAGCTGTTGGCCGTTTCGCCGCAGAGCGCGGTGCATAACCGCAAGGCCGCGCGCGATCACGATCTCACCTTCCCGTTGCTCAGCGATACAGGCAACCGTCTGGCGGCCCAGTTCGGCCTGCGTTACCGCCTGCCGGACACGCTGATCGCCCTGTATCAACAGCGGCTCGGCCTCGATCTGGCGCAGTTCAACCAGGATGACAGCTGGACGCTGCCGCTGCCGGCGCGATTCGTCATCGCCCGCGATGGCCGTATTGTCTACGCCGAAGCGCACGCCGATTACACCCAGCGGCCGGAGCCGCAGGCGCTGTTATCGGTGCTAGAGATGTTGGCTTGAAAAGACGGGGCGCAACCGCGCCCCATTTAGGCATGACGTCATTATTTCTGCATGCTGCCGACCATCGCTTCCGGCCGCACCCACTCGTCGAACTGCGCTTCGGTCAGGTAGCCGAGCTTCAGCGCCGCGGCTTTCAGCGTCAGCCCTTCCTTGTGCGCTTTCTTGGCGATTTCCGCCGCCTTGTCATAACCGATATGGGTATTGAGCGCCGTCACCAGCATCAGCGATTCGTTCAGCAATTGGGAGATGCGATCGCGGTTCGGTTCAATTCCCACCGCGCAGTGCTCGTTAAAGCCCTGCATGCCGTCGGCCAGCAGGCGAATCGACTGCAGGTAGTTGTGGATCACCATCGGGCGGAACACGTTCAACTCGAAGTTGCCGGAAGCGCCGCCGATGTTCACCGCCACGTCGTTACCCAGCACCTGAGCGCACAGCATGGTCATCGCTTCGCACTGGGTCGGGTTGACCTTGCCCGGCATGATGGAGCTGCCCGGCTCGTTCTCCGGGATCGAAATCTCACCAATGCCGCAGCGCGGGCCGGACGCCAGCCAACGCACGTCGTTGGCGATCTTCATCAGCGAAGCCGCCAGCCCTTTCAGCGCGCCATGCCCTTGCACCAGCGCATCGCAGGTCGCCAGCGCTTCGAACTTGTTCGGCGCCGTGACGAACGGCTGATGGGTCAATTCCGCCAGCGCTTTAGCGACGCGCACCGCGTACTCCGGATGGGTGTTCAGGCCGGTGCCGACCGCCGTGCCGCCCAGCGCCAGCTCGGCAATGTGCGGGATACTGTCCTCGATGTGTTTCAGATTGTGCGCCAGCATCGCCGCCCAACCGGATATCTCCTGCCCCAGGGTCAGCGGCGTGGCGTCCTGCAGATGGGTGCGGCCGATTTTGACGATATCGCGGTAGGCTTCGGCCTTGTCGCTCAGCGTCTTGTGCAGCACTTTCAGCTCGGGGATCAAGTGTTCACGCAGCGCAATCACCGCCGCCACGTGCATCGCGGTGGGAAACACATCGTTGGAGCTCTGGCTTTTATTGACGTCGTCGTTCGGGTGCACCTTGCGCTCTTCACCGCGCACGCCGCCCAGCAGCTCGCTGGCGCGGTTGGCCAACACTTCGTTCATGTTCATGTTGGTCTGGGTGCCGGAGCCGGTTTGCCAGATTGACAACGGGAACTGGTCGGCATGGCTGTCCGCCAGCACTTCGTCGGCGGCATTGATGATAGCGGCGCCCCGCTCGGCCGGCAGCAGCCCCAGATCCACGTTCACCTGCGCGGCGGCGCGCTTGGTCAACGCCAGCGCGTGGATCAGCGCGGTCGGCATTTTTTCGGAGGAAATACGGAAATGCGCCAACGAACGCTGGGTTTGCGCGCCCCACAGCTTGTCGGCCGGTACTTCGATGGGGCCCATAGAGTCTTTTTCGATACGAACGCCTGCCATCACGATCTCCTTAGCATAATTCCTAAAATTGTAGGGTTAGGCCGACGCGCTCCCCCTCGTCGGCATGCACTCCCAGTATAGTGACATAATAACTATTCGCATTAAGAGAGTTATCTCACAGCACGTTTCATCTCTTTTACCCATTAACGACGCGGTTATTTTCCGCCGGTTAACCCGCGGTGAAATAAACGGCCGGGAATGAGCCTGGAGAATAAAAATCTGGATAACCATTAACGCGGATGACGCGCATTAAAATTATTGATGCGCTGCGCCTGTAAATGATTGAGCTCATCGATCCGTTGCTGCTGCAGATGATTGATCTCGTTGTAGGCGTCCTGCCGTTCATGATGCCGATACGCCCCGGTCGCCACCGCACCGGCGGTGAGTGCCAGCGGATGCGCCACAGGCGCGATCGCGGCGGGAACCGCGACCGGCGCGGGTGCAACGACGATCGGCGCCGGCGCGATCACCACGGCGCGCGGCGCCACGTAGGGATAGGCGACAATCACCGCCGCCTGTGCTGCGCCGGTGCAAAACCCCAACAGCAACAACAGTGTTTTCATGCAACAGACCTCTTGTTTCGTTAAATCGACGTGTTAGCCGTTACGGTAAATGGGTCTGACGCCCAGGTTTAAGCTCAGCGTGTGATAGCCCGGTGCAGCGCGAGAATAATAATAAGGGAATGGCTCAGACGGTAAAAAATAAATTCAGCCGACATAGTTTGACATGCTGAAAAAATAAATAATGACGTAGAATGACCAGGCTAACGGCAATAATCCCCGTTGGGCCACATAATAATCGATCGGCGGGTTTTCCGGGCCGCCTTGAGACCTGCGCGCCAATTGAGACCCCGATCGTTATCACGTTATACTTTGGCCCCATTGCCGGGCGCGACGTTATCCGGCGTTTTTTTGATCGCGCCCATGATTTTTCCTGCCGACGCGGGCGTAGGATAGCTGTCGGCACAGATTTAGTTAACCGTATAAAATTAGTAAGTTATTGTCATCCAGTGCGACAATGACGTTAAGGACGTTTATCGACATGCAAAAAATGACCAACGCGGTACAGAATTACGCCTGGGGCAGCCACGATGCGCTGACCCGTCTTTACGGCATCGCCAACCCGGATAATCAGCCGATGGCCGAACTGTGGATGGGCGCCCATCCCAAAAGCCCTTCCCGCGTGCCGGGCGCCGACGGCGAACTGCGTTCGCTGCGCGAGTTGATCGATGAAGACCAGCCAAAACAGCTGGGCGCCAACGTCGCCAGCCGTTTTGGCGAGCTGCCGTTCCTGTTTAAAGTGCTCTGCGCCGATCAGCCACTGTCGATCCAGGTTCACCCAAGTAAAGCGGCTGCCGAGGTCGGCTTCGCGAAAGAAAATGCCGCCGGCATCCCGCTGAGCGCCGCCGAACGCAACTATAAAGATCCCAACCACAAACCCGAGCTGGTGTTCGCCCTGACGCCGTTCCTGGCGATGAACGGCTTCCGCGAACTGGCCGATATCGTTTCCCTGTTGCAACCGATCGCGGGCGCGCACCACGACATCGCCGCCTTCCTGCAACAGCCGGACACCGCGCACCTCGCGACCCTGTTCGCCAGCCTGTTGACGATGAGTGGCGAACAAAAAGCGCTGGCGCTCGGCGTGCTGAAAGCCGCGCTCAACAACCAGCAGGGGGAACCCTGGGATACCGTGCGCTTTATCGCCGGCTTCTATCCGGACGACAGCGGTCTGTTCTCACCGCTGCTGCTGAACGTGGTGCAGCTCGCGCCGGGCGAGGCGATGTTCCTGTATGCCGAAACGCCGCACGCCTACCTGAAAGGCGTAGCGCTGGAGGTGATGGCCAACTCGGATAACGTGCTGCGCGCGGGCCTGACGCCGAAATTCATCGACGTGCCCGAGCTGCTGGCCAACCTGCAGTTCCGCCCGCAACCGGCTTCCGGCCTGCTGACCCAACCGGAGCAACGCGGCAACGAGCTGTTCTTCCCGATCCCGGTGGAGGATTTCGCCTTCTCACTGCACGATTTGACCGCCGCACCACAGGCGCTGGCACAGCGAAGCGCCGCCATCGTGTTCTGCGTCGCCGGCGAAGCGACGCTGGAGAAATCCGGGCAACGCCTGACGCTCAAACCGGGCGAATCCTGCTTTATCGGGGCGTTCGAATCCCCAGTCAACGTCAGCGGCAGCGGCCGCATCGCCCGTGTTTATAACCAGCTGGCCTAACCGTTGATAAATTTCAGCAAATTGCTTGCTGAAAGCGAGAGCTACCCCCACAATTAAACGCCTGCGGGCGTTTTTTATCGGCCCCTATTTGCCCCTCCCATGCAACGGAGGGTGATAAGAAAAAAGGATGAAACAGAGCTATGAAAAAATCGTTAGTCGCTGTCAGCGTCATTGTCGTTCTTGGCGCAGCATGGACCGGGGCATCCTGGTACACCGGGAAACAGATCGAGCAGCACATGGGCGAAGTCGTCGACAACGCCAATGGCCAACTGAAAGCCTACCTGCCGAAAGCCGGCGTCAAGCTGAGCTATGAAAATTACCAGCGCGGCCTGTTCAGCAGTAAAGTGCGTTATGTGCTGCGTTCCGACGGCACGGATACCAGCGAAAACGCGGCGCTGAAAGCCGGTGAAGAAGTGGCGTTCCTGGAAACCATCGATCACGGTCCGTTCCCGTTCGCGCAGCTGAAAAAATTCAACCTGCTGCCGAGCATGGCGTCAGTGCATACCGAGCTGGAAAACACCCCGGCGGTGAAAGGCCTGTTTGAAACCACCAAAGGCAAATCGCTGTTTACCGCCGATTCGCGCATCTCGTACAGCGGCGATACCGCGTCCACCATCGACTTTATCCCACTGGACTACCAGAAGGATAAATCTTCGCTGAAATTCAGCGGCGCCACCATTGACGCCGATGTGTCCCGCGATCTGAAAAAATTCGCGCTGGACGCCAATAGCGACACTATCGTGTTCGCCAGCCCGAACGAATTCGGCCAAAACGAGCAGATCACCTTCCAGGGCTTCAACCTGAAAGGCAACAGCAACGAAAGCAAGTTCGGCGTGAAGCTCGGCGATCAGACGATGACGCTGAAGCAGTTCAAACTGACGATCGACGGTAAAGATACCGTGGCGTTGGACGGTTTCAATCTGGTGAGCAAGTTTGGCGAGCAAGGCAGCAGCAATATCGGCGGCCAGATCGACTACACCATGGACGCGCTCAAGGTGCAGGGCAACGACTTCGGTGCCGGTAAACTGACGCTGAAAATCGACAACGTCGACGGCAAGGCGCTGAAAGACTTCTCCGACAGCTACAACCGCCAAACCATGGCGCTGCTGCAGCAGGGCGAGAACCTGGATCCGGACGTCTACGAACAGCAGACCTCCGAGATGCTGCAAAAGAACCTGCCGATGCTGCTGAAAGGCAACCCGAGCCTCAGCATCGCCCCGCTGAGCTGGAAAAACAGCAAGGGTGAGAGCGTCTTCACGCTGGATCTGGCGATGACCGATCCGAGCAAGGCCGCCTCCCCGGCACAGTCGCCGGATCAGCTGATCGCTCAGGCGGTTAAAAAGCTGGATATCAACCTGACCATTCCGGAAGCGATGGCTACCGAAGTGACCGCGAAGACCGCCTTGTTGCAGGGCTATAATGCGGAAGACGCGCAGAAACTGGCGCAGCAGCAAGTGCAGGGCCTGGCGGCCATGGGTCAGATGTTCAAGCTGACCACCCAGAAAGACGGCGTGATCGCGAGCAAGTTCCACTACGCTGACAATCAGGTTGACCTGAACGGCAACAAGATGTCGCTGCAGGAGTTCATCGGCCAGTTCGCCATGCTGGGCGCCCCGGCGGAAGACGCTGAACCGGCTCAGGAAGCGGAACCCGCTCCGGTACCGGCGCAGTAATCGCCTGAAAACCTAACAAGGGCCCCCTGCGGGGCCCTTTTTATTTACGCCGCATAAACCGCATCGCGGATCTGCTGCGGGTAGCGGCCGCACATGCCCTCAAATGCGGTATTGGTCAAGACAACCACGCTCAGCTGCGCCTGTGGATCAAAGAACCAGCTGTGGCCGTAAACGCCGCCCCAGGTCAGCGTGCCGGCGTGCTGCGGCGTCTGCGCGGCGTCTGGATCCACCAGCAGCGCGCCGCCAAAGCCGAAGCCCCAGCCCGGCCCTTGCGTTTGCGCCTGCGCGCCCACGTGCGGGCTGCGCAGCAACGCCACCGTGTCCGGCTGCAACATGCCCTGCCCGCCGCTGCGCAGCGCTTCCACCAGCTTCAGCACGTCGTCGGCATCGCCGACCATGCCCGCGCCGCCGGAAGGATAAGCCTCCGCGTTAAGCGCCCGCGCGGGTGAAAACAGCACCTCGCCCCCCGCCATCTCCTCCGGCAGCGCCACCCGCAGGTCTTCATACATGCGCAGTGGCCCTTGCGGGGTGTTGTAATACGGCGTCGCCAGGTTCGCGGCGTCCGTCGCATGGAATGCGGTGTTGCCAAGCCCCAGCGGCTGCGCCACCCATTCGACAAACAGTTGCGGCAGCGACATGCCCGTCACCCGCTCCAGCACCGCGCCAAGCACATCGATCGCCAGCGAATAATTGAAGCGCTCCCCCGGCGCCGACAGCAACGGCGCCTGCGCCAACAGCCGCAGGTTTTGCTCCAGCGTCAGCGTCGACAGCTCCACGCCGTCCTGGATCCCCAACTGATGGTAAACGCCCGCCGGCGGTTGGTTCAGCCGATAGTCCAGCCCGGCGGTATGGCTCAGCAAATGACGGATCTTGATCGTCGGGCGCCGGCCGTCCGCCAGTGCCGGGGTAAACCACGGCAGCCAGTCGCTGACCGCATCGTCCAGGCTCAGCTTGCCTTGCTCAATCAAACGCAACGCCGCCAGCGTGGTATAGGGTTTGGAAACCGACGACAGCCGAAACTGCGTTTCCCGCCGCATCGGTTGCCGCGCTTCGCGATCGGCATAGCCGGCCGCATCGGCGTAGCAAATTTCACCCCGCCGCGCCACCAGCACCACGCTGCCCACGATGCGCCCTTCGGCCATCGCCTGTTGATCGATCGCCGCGATCCTTTCTGTTAACGCCTGTTGTATTGCCGACATGATTTTAATCTCTCTGAGGGAAAGTAAAAATCAGTCTAAAACGTTCTTCATAAATTAAAATAAGGCATAATTTAATGAATCATTAAGCACAGGTTATTGATAGATGAGTTCACTCCTGCAACTGCTGCCCTATTTCGAAGCCGTGGCACGCCTGGGCAACTTTACCCGCGCGGCCAGCCAACTGGGCGTCACGCCGCCGGCGGTGTCGCAAAACATTCAGGCGCTGGAGAATCAGCTGGGAGTGCGGTTATTTCACCGCACCAGCCGCTCGGTGCGCCTCAGCGACGAAGGCCGGTTGTTCTATCAGAAGGTATCGCCGGCCATGGGCCAGATCGATGTGGCGGCGGACGATGTGCGCGCCCTGGGCGCACAGCCGGCAGGCCTGCTGCGCATTACGCTGCCGCAGTTGGCCGCTTCGCTGCTGGTGATGCCGCATCTGGCGGCGTTTCAGCGGCGCTATCCCGAGGTGCAGCTGGAGCTGTTTACCGAAGACCGCTTTTCCGATCTGGTGCTGGGCAGTTTCGATGCCGGCATTCGCATGCACGCCATGCTGCAAAAGGACATGATCGCCGTGCCGATCGATAACGGCCAGCGCCGGGTGCTGGTCGCTTCGCCTGACTATCTGGCGCGCTGCGGCGCACCGGCCACGCCGGACGATCTGCTCGCGCACCATTGCCTGCGCTACCGTTTTCCCGGCAGCGGCAAACTGGAACCCTGGTATTTCAGCCTGGGCGACGATGAACGCGCGCTGGACGTCAGCGGCAGTTTGATTTTTAACGAAGACAGGCTGATCAAGGATGCGGCGTTGGCGGGGCTGGGTATCGCACAGCGTTTTCAGGGCACGGTGTTGCAGGAGCTGGCACAGGGGCAACTGGTGGAAGTGCTGCCGGGTTACGCCAGCGAAGCATCGGGATTTTTCATCTACTTCCCCGCCGGCAGACATCTGCCGCTCAAACTGCGCGCCTTTATCGATTTCATGCGCGAGCAACGTGAACGGCAGCATCGGTGGTAGGGGCGCCCCGCCGGCGCCCCTGATTGTCAGCGCTTCTCCAGCGCCTGGATGATGCGATAAGTCGCCTCGACCCGATCGTCGTTCGGGAACCATTTGTTGGCCAGCATCACCACGGCGATATTCTTCGCCGGGATGAACACCGCGTAGGTGGAGAAACCGCCGGTAGAGCCGGTTTTGTTATACCAGCCGGCGCGCAATTCCGGCTGCGGCGGCGTGATGGCGGTAGCCGGCGTGCCGTTCATGATCATCCCGGCGTTGTTGCCCTCGATCAAACGCGACAGTTTCACCGGATACGGGTAGTTCTCCCACATCAGATCCTGCGTGAACGCGCCCGCCTTATAATAGCCGACGTGCGTCCCGGCCAGCGCGTCGCGCCACGGCTGTGCGACCTTCACCTGCTGCAGGTTGGCGTCCAGATAGCGAATCAGATCGCGAGCGTTGGACTTGATGCCGTAAGACTCGGCGTCCAGCGGGCCGGGATTGACCCGCACCGGCTTATCGTCCTTGTTGTAACCCTGCGCATAGTTGGCCATCTGCGCCGCCGGCACCTGAACGTAGGTGTGGCTCATGCCCAGCGCCGGCAACATCCCCTGTTCCATCGCCTGGATAAACGGCTGGTCGAGGCTTTTGGCGGCGATCATGCCCAGCATGCCGATACCGAGATTGGAATAGACCCGGTAGCTGCCCGCCGGATGTTTCGGCTGCCAGGCCCGGTAGTAGGCCATCAATTGCGCGTTGTCGGTGACGTCGTCCGGCACGAACAGCGGCAGGCCGGAGGTATGCGTCGCCAGATTCAGCAGGCTGACGCCGTCGAAGGCGCTGCCGCGCAGCTCGGGCAGGTAGCGGCTGGCCGGATCGTTGAACGACAGCTTGCCCTGCTGCTGCGCATAGACCGCCAGCGTCGCAGTGAAGGTTTTGCTCAGTGAGCCCACTTCGAACAGCGTCTGCTCGGTGATCGGTTTGCCGGTCTGCTTCGAGGCCACGCCATACGGGTAAATCTGCTGTTTGCCGTCGACCGACACGGCGATCGCCATGCCCGGCACGCCATATTTTTTCATCAGCGGCTGAATAACGGCGTCGATATCCTGCTGCTGCGCGGCCTGTGCGGTCGGCAGGATCAGCGCGGCGATCAACGCGGCCGCCAGGCGGTTCATTTTCGTCATGATAGAAGCTCTCAGGTTGCAGGGCATCGGCCGCGGCCAAAAGTTTTTATTGGCGTTATGCACGGCGCTTTCCCTGGTTGATGATGTCATTCCTTTACGGCTGCCGCGACGCTCTCAGCAGCCGCGCCAAATATCGGATTTTGCCGCCGGGTTGACAAGCGATAATAATTTCAGCCAGCATAAAGAAAAACTTATGGCTATCGACAATGCGCAATCGACTTCCCCTCAACGCCCTGCGGGCGTTCGAATCCTCCGCCCGCCACCTGAACTTCACCCGCGCCGGCCTGGAGCTGCGCGTCACCCAGGCCGCCGTCAGCCAGCAGGTGCGCATGCTGGAAGAACAGCTGGGCATTCAGCTGTTCCGCCGCCTGCCGCGCGGGCTGGATCTGACCGAAGAAGGCCAGGCGCTGCTGCCGGTGTTGAACGACGCCTTCGACCGCATCGAGGCGGTGCTGCAACAGTTCGAAGGCGGGCATTTCCACGAGGTGCTGACGGTGGCAGTGGTCGGCACCTTCGCCGTCGGCTGGCTGATGCCGAGGCTGGCGGCGTTCCGCACGGCGCACCCGTTTATCGATCTACGGGTGCTGACCCACAACAACCTGGTCAATCTGTCGGCCGACGGCATGGATTTCGCCATCCGCTTCGGCGAAGGCCTCTGGCCCGCCACCTGCAATATCAAGCTGTTCGACGCGCCGCTGACGGTGCTCTGCCCGCCGGCGGTCGCCGCGCGCCTGCGCACGCCGCAGGATCTGCAGCACGAGCAGCTGATGCGCACCTACCGCAAAGATGAATGGGAGCGCTGGTTCACGGCTGCGCAGGTGACGCCGTGGCGGATCAACGGCCCGGTGTTCGACTCGTCAAGACTGATGGTGGAAGGCGCGATCCAGTGCGACGGTGTGGCGCTGGCGCCGGTCAGCATGTTCCGCCGCGAACTGGCCGCCGGCGTGCTGCAGCGGCCGTTCGCCGCCGAGGCCGCGCTTGGCGCCTATTGGCTGACCCATTTGAAGTCGCGGGACCTGACGCCGGCGATGAAAACCTTTATCGGCTGGATCCGCCGGGAGGCGGAAGAGGAACAGCGGCGGGATTAGGCGGAGCCACGCCGGATCAGCGTCGGCGGCAGAATGACGTTCTGCGCCGGCAGGTCGGCGTCACCGATGCGCTGCAGCAGGCGCGCGGCGGCGCTGCGCCCCACTTCCCGCGCCGAGCTGGAGACGAAGGTCAGCGGCGGCTCGGTCAGCTCGGCCTCCGGCACGTCGCCGAAGCCGATCAGCGCCACCTGCCGGCCGTAGTAGGCGTCGACCCCGTCCGAGCCGATGCTGCGGCCGCTGCGCGTCAGGCCAAAATAGGCGCCAAGCGCCACCGAAGCCTTGTGGCAGACGACAGCGGTAATGTTCGGGTAGTGGCGCAGCAGCTGTTCCGCCGCTTGCGCCGCCTCACGCTGCCGGCAATCGCACTCGACGATCCATTCGCTGCGAAACGGCAGGCCGTACTGCACCAGCGTGGCGCAAAAGCCGCCCAACCGCTCGGCACGCGTCAATGAGTCGCTCTGGCCGCCAAGGTAGGCGATTTGGCTGTGGCCGCGTTTGATCAAAAATTCGGTGGCCAGTTTGGCGGCCTGCATGTTGTCCGGCCGCACCACGTCCACCCCATCGAGACCGCTGGAGCGCGCCACGCACACCAGCGGTACGCCCTGCTCGGCCGCCTTCTCCTTCAACCCAGCCGCCGCGCGAATGCCGCCGGCCAGCACGATACCGTCGACGCCCTGCGCCAGCAGCGCGTCAAACGCCCGCTGCAAGCCCTGGCCGTCGCGCCCGCTCTGGGTTAAAAACAGCAGTTTGTCGTGCGCCTCCAGCGCTTCGCTCAGCCCGGCGGTCATTTCGGCATAGAAGGGTTCGCAAATGTCGCGCAGAACGAGGCCGATCACCCCGGATTCACCGCCGCGCAGCGTCGCCGCCTGACGATTGCGCACGTAGCCCAGCAGCTCTATCGCCTGATTGACCTTCTCGACGGTGGTCGGCGAAATCCGCCCCTTGCCGCTCAACACCAGGGAAACCGTGGTGACCGACACGCCCGCCTGCTGCGCCACATCGGTGATGGTGATTTTTTTGATGCTCATAGTCTCTGCGAACCCGTTCCTGGGCAACCCGCGCCGTAATGATCAAGGGTATACCGAATCCGTTAGCTCAGTAAAACGTTTTACTGCCTGCCGCATTGTCGCCAAAAACCGGGCGGCAGATTTGTGATTGGTGGCGCATTTTTGCTAGGTAAAACGTTTTATCTTCTTTTTACCTAATCAACAGTCCCCTTTTTGCTCGTCTTTTCGCCAGGAGAAGTCGGTTATGTCAGCAGCCAACAAACCCAAAATCACCCTCTGGGAGTTCTTCCAGAGCCTGGGCAAAACGTTCATGTTGCCCGTCGCCTTGCTCTCTTTCTGCGGCATCATGCTGGGGATCGGCAGCTCGCTGAGCAGCCGCGACGTGATCACCCTGATGCCGTTTATCGGCCACCCGATCTTCCAGCTGATCTTCACCTGGATGAGCAAGGTTGGCTCCTTCGCCTTCAGCTTCCTGCCGGTGATGTTCGCCATCGCCATTCCGCTGGGCATGGCGCGCGAAAACAAAGGCGTCGCCGCGTTCTCCGGTTTCGTCGGCTTCGCCGTGCTGAATCTGGGCACCAACTTCTACCTGACCGCCGCCGGCGTGCTGCCCACCAGCGATCCGCTGGTGCTGAAAGCCAACAATATCCAGAACATCCTCGGCATTCAGTCGATCGATACCGGCATCCTCGGCGCGGTGATCGTCGGCATCATCGTCTATCGCCTGCATGAACGCTTCCACACCATCCGCCTGCCGGACGCACTGGCGTTTTTCGGCGGCACGCGCTTCGTGCCAATCGTCACCACCGTAGTGCTGGGCCTTTGCGGCCTGGTGATCCCGCTGATCTGGCCGTGGTTTGCCGCCGGCATCACCGGGCTGGGCTGGGTGATCAACAGCGCCGGCGCCTTTGGCCCGATGCTGTTCGGCACCGGCGAACGCTTGCTGCTGCCGTTCGGCCTGCAGCACATTCTGGTGGCGCTGATCCGCTTTACCGAGGCGGGCGGCACGATGGAGGTGTGCGGCCACAGCGTCAGCGGCGCCCTGACCATCTTCCAGGCGCAGCTCTCCTGCCCGACCACCACCGGCTTCGCCGAGAGCGCCACCCGCTTCCTGTCACAGGGTAAAATGCCGGCATTCCTCGGCGGCCTTCCGGGCGCGGCGCTGGCGATGTACCACTGCGCCAAACCGGAGAACCGCCATAAAATCAAAGGGCTGTTGATTTCCGGCGTGGTAGCCTGCGTGGTCGGCGGCACCACCGAACCGATCGAATTTTTGTTCCTGTTCGTCGCGCCGTTCCTGTATCTGATCCACGCGCTGCTCACCGGGTTGGGCTTTACCGTGATGGCGCTGCTGGGCGTGACCATCGGCAACACCGACGGCAACATCATCGACTTCGTGGTGTTCGGCATTCTGCACGGCACCGCCACCAAGTGGTATCTGGTGCCGGTGGTGGCCGCCGTCTGGTTCGTCGGCTATTACGCCATTTTCCGCTTCGCCATCCAGCGCTTTAACATCAAAACGCCGGGCCGCGAAAGCGACAGCGCCGTCAGCCAAAGCGCGCCGAGCGGCGCGGTGGGCAAATCCGGCTACAACGTGCCGGCGATTCTGGCGGCCCTCGGCGGCCCGGGCAACGTTATCACGCTGGACAACTGCATCACCCGCCTGCGCCTGTCGGTCAACGACATGAGCCGGGTGGACGATGCGGCGCTGAAGGCCAACCGCGCCATCGGCGTAGTGCATCTCAACGACCATAATCTGCAGGTGGTGATCGGCCCGCAGGTGCAATCGGTGAAAGATGAATTAGACTCACTGATAGCCACGGCGCAACCTGCCGCGGCGCTGCAGGGAGCCACCCATGTTTGATTTCTCCACCCCGATCGACCGCCACGGCACCTGGTGCACCCAGTGGGACTATATCGCCGATCGTTTCGGCAGCGACGACCTGCTGCCGTTCACCATCTCCGATATGGATTTCGCCACCGCGCCGTGCATTCTCGAGGCGTTGCAGCAACGCCTGCAGCACGGCGTGCTGGGCTACAGCCGCTGGCAGCACGAAGATTTTCTCGGCGCGCTGCGCCACTGGTATCAGCAACGTTTCAACGTCGCCATCGACACCGCAACGGCGGTGTACGGCCCCTCCGTTATCTACATGGCGGCGCAGCTGATCCGCCAATGGTCCGTACCGGGCGATTATGTGGTGACCCATACCCCGGCCTACGACGCCTTCTACAAGGTGATCCTCGCCAACCAACGCCAGCTGTTGGCCTGCCCGCTGCACAAGGCCGGCGACGACTGGCGCTGCGACATGGCGCACCTTGAGGCGTTGCTGGCGCGGCCGCAAACCAAGATCCTGCTGCTGTGCAGCCCGCATAATCCCACCGGCAAAGTGTGGCGCCGCGACGAGTTGCAGCAGATGGCCGAACTGTGCGAGCGCCACGACGTGCGCGTCATCAGCGATGAGATCCACATGGATATGGCATGGGGTGAACACCGCCATACACCGTGGAGCCAGGTGGCGACCGGCGCCTGGGCCTTGCTGACCTCCGGCTCCAAGAGTTTCAACATTCCGGCACTGACCGGCGCCTACGGCTTTATCAGCGACGACGCCAGCCGCGAAGCCTACTTCCAGCAGCTCAAAGCCCGCGACGGCCTCTCCTCGCCGGCGGTGCTGGCGGTGGCGGCGCATGTGGCTGCCTATCGCCACGGCGAACCCTGGCTGAACGCCCTGCGCGACTATCTGCAGGATAATCTGAGCTACGTCGCCGAACGGCTGGAGCAGGCGTTTCCCGCGCTGGGCTGGCGCCCGCCGCAGGCCACCTACCTGGCCTGGATCGATCTGCGGCCGCTGGCCGTAGACGATCGGGCGCTGCAGCAGGTGCTGATTGAGCGCGAAAAGGTGGCGATCATGCCGGGCTTTACCTACGGCGAGGAAGGCCGCGGGTTCCTGCGTCTCAACGTCGGCTGCCCGCGCGGCAAGCTGGAGGCCGGCATGGACAAGCTGATCGCCGGATTAAGGGTGGTGCTGGACGAGCAATAATGCGAGGGGGCGAGCCTCTGCCCGCCCCTCGGTTACGCCTGAACAGACGGAATTTCCTCCAGATGACGATAGACCGTCAATCCCCATTCGTTAGCCAACCGCACGTCGTTATCGGCCCCCGCAGATGCCCCTTCGATGCGATACACCGCCTGACACTGCGCAATCAGCCGATGGGCCACCGGGTAAAGAAACGCCTCGCTCACCGCATCGCCAACCTGAGTGGAGCCTGCCGCCGCCGCCAAAGGCAGCGCCAGCCACTCGCCGATCACCGGCACGTGCCCACGCAGGTAGACCGCCAGCGCCGCCTGTTCCAGGCGCGCCAGATTGGCGGCGATACGCTGCGGATCGCCATCGGTGCCGCTGCGATAGGGGCCGGCGATCAGGATTTGTTGTGCTTTCATCGTTCTTCCTCCAACGTCCGGTTCAAGGCGACAAACTGCAGCAGCATGATGGTCTTGGCGTCAACAATCGCGCCCTGACGAATCGCCTGCAGGGCCTGCGCCAGCGGCAGCTCGATCACCTCCAGATCCTCGCCCTCCGCCGCCACCCCGCCGCCCTCGTTGACGCGATCGCCCGCCTGATATTCACCGACGAAAAAGTGCAGCTTCTCGGTGACCGAACCTGGGCTCATGTAGGCTTCAAACACTTTCTCCACGTTCTGCACGAAATAGCCGGTTTCCTCTTCCGCTTCGGCTCTGATGCGCGCCTCCGGCGACGCGTTGTCCAGCAGCCCGGCGGCGGCCTCAATCAGCATGCCGTCATGACCGTTGACGAACACCGGAAAGCGGAACTGGCGCGTCAGGATCACCGTCTGCGCCTGCCGGTTGAACAGCAAAATCACCGCGCCGTCACCGCGATCGTAAGTCTCACGGCTTTGCCGCTGCCAGACGCCGTCGCGCCGCAGAAAATCAAAGGTGGTTTTTTTCAGCAGGTACCAGTCATCGGACAACACCCGGGTTTCGACAATGCGAACTCGGTCTTTGGTGGCTATCATCGGTTTACTCCGCCAGAGGAAGGAAATTGATACTATCGTGCAGTTTCGTGTATGATCAAGATATTTCGTGCAATGCAAATTTGAGGGAAAAATGGCCATGTTGACCAGCCAGCGCAAGAAAATCATCCTGGAGAAACTGGCTCAGGACGGCCAGGTGTTGGCCAAGCAGCTCAGCGAGCTGTTCGGGCTGTCGGAAGACACTGTCCGGCGCGATCTGCGCGAACTGGACGCCGAGGGGTTGCTGCAGCGGGTGCACGGCGGCGCCCTGCCGGTTTCATCCGCCATCGCCAGCTTCGCCGAACGCAATCAGTTGGAATCCGGCGCCAAACGCGCGATCGCCAAAGCGGCGGCGGCGCTGATCGCCCCCGGCCAGGTGGTGATCATCGACGGCGGCACCACCTCCGCCGAGCTGGTCAGGCAGCTGCCAGCCAACCTCAACGCCACCATCGTCACCCACAGCCCCAGCGTCGCCGTGGGCCTGGCCGATCATCCCACGGTGGAGGTGATCCTGATCGGCGGCCGGTTGTACAAGCATTCGATCGTCAGCGTCGGCGCCGCCGCGGTGGAAGCGATGTCGCATATTCGCGCCGATATCTATTTTATGGGCGTGACCGGCGTGCACCCCACCGCGGGGCTGAGCACCGGCGATCTGGAAGAGGCCTACATCAAGCGGGCGCTGGCGGCCCGCGCGGCGGAAACCGTAGTGCTGGCCTCCGCCGCCAAGCTTAACGCCGCCTCACAGTATGCGATCGGCGATATTACGCTGGCGCACACTGTCATCGTTGAGCGGGCCACCGACGACGCGCTGCTCGCGCCGTTGCAGCAGGCGGGCGTCAGCGTGTTGAAAGCCTGATTCGCGTCGATAATGCGATATATCGCGCATTATTTGTGACTCACATCACTTTTTTATGCAACGAGATGGTAAGTTTCATTCATTTGTTTTTATACTGTTCTGCACTTTACCTACGATAAATTAGCGAGTGCCCAGCATGATCGATCCCCGCCTACCGCTTACCGACATTCACCGCCATCTCGACGGCAACATCCGCGCGCAGACTATTCTCGACCTCGGTCGCCAGTTCAATCTCGCCCTGCCGGCCAACGATTTGGAGAGCCTGCGCCCGCACGTGCAGATCACCCACGCCGAACCGGATCTGGTCAGCTTCCTGCAGAAACTGGACTGGGGCGTAGCGGTGCTGGGCGATCTGGACGCCTGCCGCCGGGTGGCCTACGAAAACGTCGAGGACGCCGCCAACGCCGGCCTGCACTATGCCGAGCTGCGTTTCTCCCCTTACTACATGGCGATGAAGCATCAGCTGCCGGTCGCCGGCGTGGTGGAAGCGGTGATCGACGGGATCCGTTCGGGCTGCCGCGATCGCGACATCGACATTCGCCTGATCGGCATCATGAGCCGCACCTTCGGCGAGGCCGCCTGTCTGCAGGAACTGGAAGGATTGCTGGCGCACCGCGACGGCATTACCGCGCTGGATTTGGCGGGCGATGAGCTGGGCTTCCCCGGCAGCCTGTTCCTCAGCCACTTCAACCGCGCCCGCGACGCCGGCCTGCGCATCACCGTGCACGCGGGCGAAGCCGCCGGCCCGGAAAGCATCTGGCAGGCGATCCGCGAGCTGGGCGCCGAACGTATCGGCCACGGGGTGAAAGCGATCGAAGATCCGGCGCTGATGGACTTCCTGGCGGAACACGGCATCGGCATCGAATCCTGCCTGACCTCCAACATCCAGACCAGCACCGTGCCGTCACTGGCGCAGCATCCGCTGGCCACCTTCCTGCGCCATGGCGTGCTGGCGTCGATCAACACCGACGATCCGGCGGTTCAGGGCATCGAGATCGAGCATGAATACCGCGTCGCCGCGCCGCAGGCCGGGCTGACGCCGGAAGAAATCCGCACCGCGCAGGAAAACGGCCTGAAGCTGGCCTTCCTCAGCGAGCAGGAAAAACAGGCGCTGCGCGCCAAAGTTCAGGGCTAATCTCCCCAGGCGCCAAACGGCGCCTTCTTCTCATCCCCCGTTTTCCTCCGCCTGTTCGTCTTTATCGCTGTTTTCACCCCATCACTCTGTTGCAAGAGAGGAATTCCGCATGTCTGACAAACTACGCCGTATCGTGCTGACCGGCGGCCCGGGTTCGGGCAAAAGCACGCTCATCGACGTTCTTCATCGCCGCGGTTACCCGCATTCCCAGGAGGCGGGCCGGGCGATTATTCAGGATCAGGTGAGTATTGGCGGCAATGCGCTGCCGTGGGGCGATCGCCAGGCTTTCGCCGAGCGGATGCTCGATTGGGAACTGCGTTCATGGCGCGAAGCGACGGGCGCAACATGCTGGTTCTTCGATCGCGGCCTGCCGGATATCGCCGGTTACCTGACGCTGTGCGGATTATCGATCCCCGCCCCTTAACGGCGGCGATCGACGCCTTTCGCTATGCCGATACGGTGTTCATCGCCCCGCCGTGGCGAGCGATTTATGCGCAGGACAGCGAGAGAAAACAGTCTTTCGCCGAAGCCGAGCAAACCTATCGGGCGATGGTGGCCATCTATCGCCGTTATGGCTATCGGCTGCAAGAGCTGCCGCGCGCCTCACCCGATGAGCGCGCCGACTTTCTGCTCGACGCGCTGAGCCACCGTTAGCGGCCTGCGGCCTATTTGGCCGCCAGCGCCTCCGCCTCGGCCCGCTGTTTGGCGGTTTTACGCGCATAGCGCTGCGCCAGCACCGCGCACACCATCAGTTGCACCTGGTGGAAAATCATCAGCGGCAGCACCATGGCGCCCACCGCCGCGGCCGGGAACAGCACGTTGGCCATAGGAATGCCGTTCGCCAGGCTCTTTTTCGAACCGCAGAAGACGATGGTGATTTCATCGGCGGTGTTGAAGCCCAGCCAGCGCGCCGCGTAGGTGTTGATCACCAGCACCACCGTCAGCAGCACCAGCGACATCACCAGGATGGTCAGCAGCGACCAGCCGTCGATACGGTGCCAAATCCCTTCCACCACCGCCGCACTGAACGCGGTATACACCACCAGCAGGATCGACGAACGGTCGGTCAGGTTAATCAGTTTGCGATGGCGGTCGATCCACTTGCCGATCAGCGGCCGCGCCAGATGGCCGATCACGAACGGCACCATCAGTTGCAGAATGATTGAGCCAATGGCGTGCAGCACGTCGGTATTGCCGCCCTGGGTATGCATCAACGCTCCCACCAGCAGCGGCGACAGGAACACGCCAAGAATGCTGGACGCCGAGGCGCTGCAGATCGCCGCCGCCACGTTGCCGCCCGCCGCCGAGGTAAAGGCGATGGCCGACTGCACCGTGGCCGGCAGCGCGCACAGATAGAGGAAGCCGAGATAGACCGTCGGCGTCATGATGCCCGGCACCAGCAGATTCATCGCCAGCCCGAGCAGCGGGAACAGCGCAAAGGTGCTGAGGAACACCAGCAGATGCAGCTTCCAGTGGCTCATGCCGGCGACGATCGCCTCGCGCGACAGCTTGGCGCCGTGCATAAAGAACAGCAGCGCGATGGCGGCGGTGGTCAGGTGTTCAAAGAAGGTTTTCCAGATGCCTTCGCAGGGGAACAGCGAGGCGACGATCACCACCAAAATCAGAACCAGCAAAAATTTATCAATGCGCAAACGCTGCAACCAGGACATGAAACGAATTTCCTTGCACGTAAAGTCGTAAAAAGGCCCGACGCTTCGCCGGGCACAGAGAAATGGGCGGTATCAAACCACCGGCAGCGCCTGCTGCAGCCGGGCCGATTCCAGCCCCAGTTCAATCAATGCCATCACCGCGATGGCGTCGGCGGCCGGCACCGGGTTTTCGCCTATGCCGGTGATCGCGTCGCGCACCGCCGCGTAATAAGCCGGATAATTGCCGGGAATGTTGAGCAGCGGTTGCTCCGCCAGCAGATCGTCACGTGACAGCGTCACCACGCCGTCGCGCATGTCATAGCCCCAATCGGCCTGCGGCAAACGCTCGCCGGCCTTCAGCCGGTCCTCCTGCGGATCGAGGCCGTATTTGACATAGCTGCCGCGGGTGCCGTGCACGACGTAGCGCGGGCTCTCCGCCGCCGCCAGCATGCTGGCGTGCAGCACCACGCGGCGATCGCCATAGCTCAGCAGCGCGTGAAAATAGTCCACCGCCTGCGCCCCCGGCCGCAGCTCACCCAGATCGACGAACAGCCGCTCGGGTTTGCCGAAGAGTTGCAGCGCCTGATCGAGCAGATGCGGCCCCAAATCGAACCAGATGCCGCTGCCGGCGCCGCCCTGTTCGCGCCAGCGCTGGCGCACCTGCGGCCGGTAGCGATCGAAATGCGACTCGAAATACACCACCTCGCCCAACGAACCGTCGTTCAGCAGCGCCTTAAGGGTAAGGAAATCGCTGTCCCAGCGACGGTTGTGGAACACCGACAGCAGTAAACCGCTCTGCTGCGCCTGCTGTTGCAGCGCCTGTGCTTGTGACAGCGTCACGGTAAATGGTTTATCCACCACCACGTGCTTGCCGGCGGCCAGCGCCTGTTGCGCCAGCGGGAAATGGGTATCGTTGGGGGTGGGAATTACGATCAGATCGAGGGCCGGATCGGCGAACAGCGCTTGCGCATCCCCCACGACCGTCATCGACGGCCAGTCGGCGTGCACTTTGCCGGCATCGCTGCTGGAAACGGCGGCCAGTTCCAGCCCCGGCGTACCGGCGATTAGCGGCGCATGAAAGGTTTTACCGGCGTAGCCGTAACCGACCAGCCCGACACGAATTTTTTCAGCCATGGGATTTCCTCTTGCAGGCTCACGACAGACCCTTTCGATTTGACACCATGCGGCCGGATGGAACAAGAAGTAAATGAGATGTTAATTTGAAGCGAGGCCGGAGTAGCCAAACGTGCGGCCTGGCGTCGCGATGCCGAGCTATCCGCTTGATAGAGATGACGAAGCCTATATTACCCGCTAAGCTATGCCGCCTGTGATCCCCGATTCAATCAGGAAGCCGTTTTATGTCTCAAGCTGAATACTCTCGTATCGGCGGTTGGTTGCTGGCCCCGCTGGCCTATCTGATCGTTACCCTGCTCAGCGCCAGCCTGATGCTGCTCCTGTACGCCATGGCGATCTTCATGCCCGAGTCGCGCGACTATCTGTTGACCAACGCCCAGGCGTTTACCCTGCAATGGTACTTTTCGGTGCTGACCACGCTCTTGATGTGGGGCTTTACCCTGTGGCTGGTGTTTCTGTTCTGCCAGCGATCGCAGCGCTTCCCTAAACTGTTCCTGCTGTGGCTGCTGATCACGGTGATCCTGGCGGTGAAAGCCTTCGCCTTCGCGCCGGTGCCGGACGAAGTGGCGGTGCGCAGCCTCGGCTGGCCGCTGCTGATGGCGGCGTTGCTGGTGCCTTACATCAAGCGTTCGCAGCGGGTCAAAGGCACCTTTACCGAACGTTAAAGGCGGTTGCAGCACGTTTTATCGGGTATTTTGTGTAAATTTTCGCCAAAAAAGGCAATACCCCTGCGATTCATATGTTGTCGTCCGGCCGCCGATTCCCGATAATAGGCGGCTTTTATTTTTTTAGGCATCGCAATGACCGAATACCTGCTCCTGTTTGTCGGCACCGTACTGGTGAACAACTTCGTTCTGGTGAAGTTTCTTGGCCTGTGCCCGTTCCTCGGCGTTTCCAAGAAGCTGGAAAGCGCCATCGGCATGGGAATGGCCACCACCTTCGTCATGACGCTGGCCTCCGTCAGCGCCTGGGTGATCAACACCTTTATTCTGGTTCCGCTGGATCTGGTGTATCTGCGCACGCTCTCTTTCATTCTGGTGATCGCCGTCGTCGTGCAGTTCACCGAGATGGTGGTGCGCAAAACCAGCCCGGCGCTCTACCGCCTGCTGGGCATCTTCCTGCCGCTGATCACCACCAACTGTGCGGTGCTGGGCGTGGCGCTGCTTAACGTCAACCTCGGCTACAACTTCCTGCAGTCCGCCGTTTACGGCTTTAGCGC